>JAEWHK010000055.1 GCA_023387815.1 Pseudomonadota bacterium | reverse complement strand
GTTTACGCCCCCACAGACCTGATCAATCCGTATTCCACGCTCACCAACGCCACGCCCGTCCTGAAGTCATCTGAGCATTTTTTCTTCAACCTGTCAGACCCGCGCTGCGTCGAATTCCTGCAGGAATGGACCACCGGCAGTAATGCCCAGGGCAATAAACGCCTGCAGACAGAAGTGCTGGCCAAAACCCGTGAGTGGCTGGGCGACGAAAACAGCAAGGAAAGCAACCTTAACGACTGGGATATTTCCCGCGACGAACCGTATTTCGGCATTGAAATCCCAGATGCGCCGGGCAAATACTTCTACGTGTGGCTGGACGCGCCTGTGGGTTATCTCGCCTCGCTCAAGTCCTATTGCAAACTCAAGGGCATTGATTTCGACCAGCTGCTGGAACCCGGCAACAGTACAGAGCAGGTTCATTTCATCGGCAAGGACATTGTTTATTTCCACGCCCTGTTCTGGCCCGCCATGCTCAAATTCTCCGGCCGCAAGGTGCCGGACGCGCTTAACGTACACGGCTTTATCACGGTTAGTGGCGAAAAAATGTCCAAGAGCCGCGGCACCGGCATATCACCCATTCGATATCTGGATATCGGAATGAATGCGGAATGGCTGCGCTATTACATTGCTGCCAAACTGAATGCTCGTGTCGAAGACATTGATTTCAATCCCGATGATTTCATTGCCCGCGTCAACAGCGATCTGATCGGCAAATACATCAATATTGCCAGCCGCGCCGCCACATTCATCACTCGCCATTTCGATGGCAAACTGGGGTATGCCGGCGATGTCGACGCAATGACAAATGAATTGCGCACACTCACCGCCAGTGTGCAGCAGGATTTCGAAAATCGCGAATATGCGCGTGCGATCCGCAATCTCATGGCGCAGGCCGACAAGATCAACCAGGCTTTTGATGGTGCACAGCCATGGGTCATGGCCAAAGGAATCAGCACGGCAGACGAGCAGCAAAAACTCGCACTGCAGGATGTCTGCTCACGCGCCATCGCCGGCTTCAAGGCCCTGTCTGTGATGCTGGCTCCGGTACTCCCTGCCCTGGCAGAACGTATTGCAACTGAATTGTTCGGCATGAACCGCAATTTCGCCTGGACCGATGCAGCAGAACTGCCCGATCATATCGCTCCGTTTAAACATCTGATGCAGCGCGTTGAACCGGTCATGCTGGATAAACTGTTCGAGCCCGCTGAACCTGCAGGTGCCAGCCCCGAAGCCGAGGCGGCCGCCGCTGCTGCCGTTGCCGCTGCCCTGCCCGGAGGCGAAGCGATTGCAGACGTCATTACGATTGATGATTTTGTAAAAATTGATTTGCGAATTGCTAAAATTGTTAATTGTGAACATGTCGAAGGTTCCGGTAAGCTTCTAAGACTTACACTGGATGTCGGTGAGGGTCGGACCCGCAACGTATTTTCCGGAATCAAATCCGCCTACGAGCCCGAGGCTCTGATTGGCAAGTTCACTGTGATGGTCGCCAATCTGGCACCGCGCAAAATGAAGTTCGGCGTTTCTGAAGGCATGGTACTGGCTGCCAGCGACGCGAATGAAAAAGCCAATCCGGGAATTTATATCCTGGAGCCGTGGGAAGGTGCACAACCGGGAATGCGTGTTCGTTGAATTGACGTTTATTCATCTATGGTGCAGGCCTGATGCCTGCATCGGCCATTCAGGGCCGCCATAGATGTTATGGACAATTTGCCCGCCCTTCACCAGGTAAACAATAACAATGGGACGTCATTTATGGTTGGAACTTGGTGCAGAGGCGGCATTGTTCGTCTGAAGAAAACGGTAAAGTCTTCGCGACCTTTAATGTTCGTGAACGAGCTGGTACACCAGCCTAAATTTACCGGCGCCATCTGTCCGAGCTCACGCAAGCTCGGCCGCTACATGGCAAAGCACATTCCGTTGAATCATGACGGTGTTGTGATCGAGCTTGGAGGCGGTACCGGCGTTATCACACAAGCCATACTGGATCATGGCGTTCATCCCGATAAACTCATTGTCATTGAGTTTTCCAATGTCTTCGCGCAGCATCTGCGGCGGCGTTTTCCGCATCTGACAATCATCAACGGCAATGCCGCCGATCTTGACGCGCTATTGCCGCCAGACATCCGGATCAACGCCATCGTTTCCAGCCTGCCCCTGATCTCTCTGCCACCAGAAGTACGGGGACGTATCCTGCACCACTGGCAGACGCTGCTCAAAAACGAGGGGCGTGCGATACAGTTCACCTACAGCCTACGGCCGGCCGAATGGCAATCGGCCGTCAAAGCCCGCCATTACAGCAGTGAAATTGTATGGGCGAACGTGCCGCCGGCCCGTGTCATGACATTCCGTTTCGCGGGCTAAGCCACAGGCGTCCAGCGACCGAATACACTACAATGCAGGTTTCCCGTATCCTGCGGCATGCCCGCGGGTAATTCACGGATCGCCATTGCAGACCTATTGCAGAACATATGGGCCTTTGCAATTTGGCAAGCCAGTTTTTCATTGTTTACCATGACCATTTCCGATAAAGACAAGAACAGCAACGACAGCGCAGATACCGACGCGCTCAAATCCCGCCACATTCGCAGCTTCGTCCATCGCCGCTCGCATATGACACCCGGCCAGAAACAGGCCGTTGAGCAGCATATGGACAAATGGGCCATTCCTTACCGCGATGAAGTGCTGGACTACGCCAATGTGTTTGGCAGACAGGCGCCCACCATTCTGGAAATTGGCTTTGGCATGGGTGAGACCACACAGAAAATTGCCCAGCTTCGCAGCGACGATAATTTCCTGGGTGTCGAAGTCTTCAATGCCGGCGTAGGTGCGCTGCTTAAGCGAATCGAAGAGAACGGTGTGACCAACATTCGCATCATTCAGCACGACGCAGTGGAAGTGGTGCAGAACATGATTGCGCCAGACAGCCTGGCCGGCGTACATATTTATTTTCCGGATCCGTGGCCCAAAAAACGTCATCACAAACGTCGTCTGGTTCGTCCAGATTTCATCGCCCTGCTCGCCAGCCGTATCAAACCAGGTGGCTATATTCACTGCGCCACAGACTGGGAAGATTATGCCGTGCAAATGCTGGAAGTGCTCAGCGGCGAATCACAACTGAAAAACACGGCCACAGATTACGCCAGTAAGCCCGATTACCGTCCGCAAACCAAGTTTGAAACCCGCGGTCTGCGTCTGGGGCATGGCATTCGTGATTTGGTTTTTACCCGTATCTGATTTATTTCAAGGACATCTGCATGTATCCTCCAATTGAACCCTATAAGACCGGCAAACTGGATACCGGCGACGGCCACCAGGTCTACTGGGAACTTTGTGGCAACCCCAATGGCAAACCTGCTGTTTTCCTGCACGGCGGTCCCGGCGCAGGTTGCGGCACGCATCACCGACAGCTTTTCAATCCCGAACTCTACAACATCCTGCTGTTCGATCAGCGCGGTTGCGGTCGCTCCACGCCGCATGCCAGTCTGGAAAACAATACGACTACGCATCTGATCAGTGATATTGAAAGACTGCGCACCGAGGTGCTGGAAGCAGAACAGATGCTGGTCTTTGGCGGCTCCTGGGGATCCACGCTGGCGCTGGCGTATGCACAGGCCCATCCTTCGCGTGTCAGCGCGCTGATCGTGCGCGGCATCTTCACGCTGCGCAAGGAAGAACTGCGCTGGTTCTATCAGGAAGGCGCCTCATGGATGTTCCCGGACTACTGGGAAGATTACCTGGCCCCGATTCCACAGGAAGAGCGTGACGACCTGATCGCCGCCTATCGCAAACGGCTGACGGGCGACAACCGCGAAGAACAGATTGCAGCGGCCCGCGCCTGGAGTCAGTGGGAAGGCCGCACCATTACGCTGTATCCTGACCACTCCAACACACTGAATTATGTGTCCGACCATTTCGCCCTGGCCTTCGCGCGCATCGAAAATCATTACTTCACGCACGCAGGCTTCATGGAAGAAAACCAGTTGCTGAACAATGCGCATCTGCTAAAAGGCATTCCAGGCGTCATTATTCAAGGGCGCTACGATGCCTGCACCCCTGCCCGCACCGCATGGGACCTGCATAAAGCCTGGCCGGAAGCCGAATTCCACATCGTGCCCGATGCTGGCCATGCCTTTAACGAACCCGGCATTCTGAAGCTATTGCTGGAAGCGACAGACAAGTTCGCGCAAAGTTGACACGATAAAAGATAAATGAGAAAAGCCGCGCCCTACCCACCGGCGCGGCTTTGTTCATATTATGACAATTATCATCTCGTTGATGAGTAAAGAAAGACGATAATCACAAATGAACGGTAGTTGCCGTGATCTAACATTTGTTAACTTTCCAGTACTTTCGTTTGTCATGTATCCATTGAATAATAGCAATATGCACGAACCGTGCTAAATTGAAGTTGTCATTCAACGATAACAAGGAGTCATAACAATGGGCATTCTCAGTTTTATCAAAGAAGTCGGTGAAAAAGTTTTTGGCGGCAGCGAAGCACAGGCCGCAACACCGGAAGATCTCAAAAAAGAACTGGCCAAACACGGCCTGAATGCTGACGGTCTGGATATCGCCGTTGATGGTGACAAAGTAACGGTCAAAGGCAATGCTGCAAGTACGGCCGATGCAGAAAAAATTGCAATCGCAATCGGCAACACACAGGGCGTGGCATCAGTAGACAACCAATTGTCTGCCGCCACAACAGAAGAAGAATCTAACTTCTATACGGTCAAATCCGGCGACACACTGTCCAAAATCTCCAAAGACCAGTACGGTGACGCCAACCAGTATCAGAAAATCTTCGAAGCCAACCGTCCTATGCTCAGCCATCCTGACAAAATCTATCCAGGACAGGTTCTGCGTATTCCTAAGTAACTCAACAGCAGCGAGCTTTCCGAAGCGTATTGCAGGACGCTCGTTTTATCGTTTCATAACTGACGATGCGTCATGAACAAAAAGCCCTGCGGCGTAAAAACCGCGGGGCTTTTTGCTGGCTAATTTTTGCTGGCTTATTGCAGCCTATTTATCCTTGAACAGGAGGACAGCAAAGGATTGCGGACAACGATCCGGCATTCATTGTTCTGCGGCCGTTCACCTGCTCTTCACCTGCTCTTCACCTGCTCTTCACCTGCTCTGCAACTGCTTTGCAACTGCCCTTCGCCTGCCTTCAATCTGATAGTCATAGAACCACCCGCTTCAAAACAAATGCCCCAGCACCGGCAAAATACCATCCTTGTGCAGATAATTAATCAACAGAAAAAACGGACCTGCCAGCAGAAAACATAAGGCTTCGCGTACGGTGCGGCCCAATGCCTTCATGGAAATTTCCAGATGATCCGGATTGTTCCACTGACGCAATGTGATACCCAGACGCGGGACATGACGTTTGTAATTGCGGTAGGGTTCACCGAAAATCATCTCCAGCGTGCCTTCCTCCTGCGCAATCACCCAGTTGAACACAAAGTAAATCAACGCCCCACTTACGATACCGGTAAACAGCGTTCCGGAAAGCAGACCCATACCCGCCACACCGACAATAGAAAACATATATAGCGGGTTACGTGTCAGGGAGTAAGGACCGTGAGTCATGAGCTCGGTATTCTTGCGGCCATTCAGATACAGGGACGACCAGATGCGACCAAGCGCGCCTGTCATTATCAGGATCAGACCTGTAGCCTGTATCAGATCATGAGCCAGACTCTCTGGGCGCCAGGCAGAATCGGTAAAGAAACAGAGACCGGCAATAATCAGGCCACAGAGCACCAACAGAACACGGCGTAGACGCTGCACACGGCTTAACCGTTTGAGACGGGCATAAACGGCGGAATCCTCGGCGGCTGGTGCTGCGCGTGGTCCGGAGGCGGATTGTTGACCGGTACCCAAGCCAGGAGTGGCAGAGATCGGGCTATCGGTTATTTCGCTAAGAGACATAAAAGGCTACTCATAAAGTGCATCGCGCAAACACTGCGCGCAGGCCTCTTTATAACCAGCCGCTTATCAAATTATTGTTGAAAATAACCTTACTTCCGGAAATTGCCGAATGCGCCCATGCCGCCACGCAGACCTTTCAGGCCACCCATAGCACGCATCATTTTGCCCATGCCGCCTTTCTTGAACTGCTTCATCATGCCCTGCATCTGCTCAAACTGCTTCAGCAGCTTGTTCACTTCCTGTACAGGCACACCGGCACCAGCTGCGATACGACGCTTGCGCGATGCTTTCAGCAGTTCGGGCTTGCTGCGCTCCTGTGGCGTCATGGAATTCAGAATGCCTTCAGTGCGGCGCAATTGTTTTTCTGCCTGACCACCCTGAATCTGTCCCGCTGCCTGAGCAAACTGCGCGGGCAGTTTTTCCATGAGCGAACTCATATCGCCCATTTTCTTCACCTGCTGCAGCTGTTCTCGGAAATCATTCAGATCAAAACGATCGCCCGTCTTGATTTTGGAAGCCAGCTTCTGCGCTTCAGAGATATCAATATTACGCTGCGCCTGTTCCACCAGCGACACGATGTCGCCCATGCCCAGCACACGCTGCGCCATACGTTCGGGGTGAAATACCTCAAGGCCGTCCAGTTTCTCGGACACACCGATAAATTTCAATGGTTTGCCCGTCACGTGACGCACTGACAGCGCAGCACCACCACGTGCATCACCATCCAGCTTGGTCAGCACGACACCAGTCAATGGCAGCGCATCACCAAAAGCTTTGGCCACATTGACCGCATCCTGACCCTGCATGGCATCGACCACAAACAGCGTCTCTACCGGCTTGATCACGCCGTGCAGCATGCTGATCTCCTGCATCATGGCCTCGTCCACACCCAGGCGACCGGCCGTATCCACAATCAGCACTTCATAATGATGCTTGCGCGCATAATCGATGGCAGCTTCGGCAATCTCGCGGGGCTTCTGGTCGGCAGAAGACGGGAAGAAATCTGCCCCCACCTGGCCAGCGACGGTGCGCAGCTGCTCAATGGCCGCCGGACGATACACGTCGACACTCACAACCAGCACTTTTTTCTTGGGCAGTTTGCGGCCATTCTGGATCAGCTCGCCAGTCACCAGCAGGCGCGCCAGCTTACCCGTCGTGGTGGTTTTACCCGCCCCCTGCAGACCGGCCATCAGGATCACTGCCGGTGGCGTAGTCGCCAGATTCAGTTCCGAGGCGTTTTCACCCAGATCGCCGCCCATGACAGCGGTCAGTTCCTTGTGCACCACCCCAACCAGCGCCTGGCCGGGGCTCAGGCTGCCGGCAACGTCCGCACCCAGCGCGCGCTCCTTGACTTTGGCAACGAATTCACGCACCACAGGCAGAGAAACATCGGCCTCCAGCAGCGCCATACGCACTTCGCGGAGCATCTCCTGGGTGTTGGCTTCGGTCAGGCGCGCTTCGCCGCGCAGGGTTTTCATGGCCCGGCTTAACCGGTTGGTCAGATTATCAAACATGGAATTTCACTGAAGTAAATGGGGATGGGCAAAACGGCTATACTATGTATGCCTGCAGGCCAGATCGCGCTATGCAGACCCGCTGATTGCTTATCCGGAACACACGTCATTATTTATGTCTTACGACATTGTATTTCACTCTCTGGCCACAGTGGCCTATCTGCTGCTCAGTTTACTAATTTGGCGGCCCCTGCTGGCCGGAAACAGTCCTGCCCTCACAGTGGGGTCCTCCCGATGGTTGCTGGCGCTCGTGCTCATTGTGCACGGGGTGGCCGTCCATATGGCCATGCTGCAGGAAGATTCGCTGCGTCTGTCCTGGTCTGTGGGCCTGTCGCTCACCATCTGGCTGGGCATGATCGTCTTCTGGCTGGAAAACCTGGTCAGCGAAATCGACGGCCTCAAACTGGTGTTACTGCCCATTGCAGCCCTCATTTGTCTGCTGGCAGCCCTGTTTCCCGGCCACGACAGCCTCATTATTCCCGTCAACGACGCCTATTTCCAGATCCATCTGCTGATTTCCATCGGGGCCTATAGCCTGATTGCCATCGCTGCCATTCATGCGTTCCTGATGACCTCGCTGGATCGCTACCTGCATCAGCCGGTACAGACGCGGGCCGAGCGCACGGTATTTGCTCGCGCCCTGGAAGAACAGCCGCCACTGCTGGTCCAGGAAAAAATCCTGTTCCGCCTGATCTGGATCGGCTTTGTGCTGCTCACGCTTTCCATTGTTACAGGTGTGGTCGTTTCCGTCAGAATCAATGGCGTTCTGCTGCCCTTTGACCATAAAACCCTTTTTACCCTCATGTCCTGGGTGGTTTTTGGCCTGCTGCTGCTTGGCCGTGCCATGCGAGGCTGGAGAGGTCGATTCGCCCTGCGCTGGACACTGGTGGGCTTTGGCCTGCTTATGATCGCCTACACAGGTACCCGATTCATTTTTGACGTTCTGCTGCACAAAGGAGGCGCATAATGCGGTTCATCATCACCATCGTTTTTCTTTGTGTCCTGTACCTGGTGCTCCGTCACTTCCTTAGACTTTTCATTCGTAATTTGAGTAACAACGCTGCTGCACAGGCAAATCGCGCCAGCCCCGCGCCAGGGCGTATCGAGGAAAACATGGTGCAATGCGCCAGTTGCGGGGTATATCTGCCCGCCTCGGAAGCCATTATGCGGGATGGCAAGCCATGGTGCAGCGAAGAACATGCCAGATTTGGCGTGAAATAGGTTTGCCTATGACAGAAGACTTGAAACTTGACAGACACGGCTGGCTTTGCCCTCACCCCGCGGTTCGACATGTGAAATCGCCCAATCAGGATCGCCGCCCACCGCTAGAAAACATCTCACTTCTGGTCATCCACAACATCAGCCTGCCACCCAACCAGTTTGGCAAACGCTATGTGGAACAACTCTTTACCAATACTCTGCGGGCCGAAGAACATCCGTTTTTCGCACAAATCGCCGACCTGCGCGTCTCCGCGCATTTCTTCATTCGTCGCAGCGGACGCATTATCCAGTTTGTGAGCACGCACAAACGCGCCTGGCACGCCGGTGTTTCGCGTCATAACGGACGTGATCGATGCAATGACTTTTCAATTGGCATAGAAATGGAAGGTACGGACTTCCAACCTTTCACCGACGAACAATACCTGCAGCTGGCGGCGCTCACAACGGTATTAAGAAGCCGATACACGCTGAATGCCGTGCGCGGACATGAACACATCGCCCCCAAACGCAAAACCGATCCGGGGCCGTATTTCGACTGGCATTGGTATCAGAGGCTGACCGGCTGGACGTGGCGCGAAATGCCACCGGGCATTGCAAGTCGACGACTTGTTCCGGTTTGATAGAAAAACGGCACGCCAACCAAATCAGCGTGCCGTTTTTCATTTGTGATTTCTTCAGGGTAACGGTTATTTAAGGGTATCAGCCCAGTCTGCAATGGCATTTGCCGTTTCTACAGGCTTTTCTGCCGGCAACGCATGACTGGCGCCATCGATCACCGTGACAGTGACACGGTCACCGAACTCCTGTTTAACCTCATCGCGTGATTCAGCCGGACGGAAAGGGTCGGCACCCGCTTGCAAATCAAGTATAGGTGCACTGCCACCCGCCCACCAGTCATCACGGTTCGTGAGTTTCCGTGCGGCACGCTGGCTTTTGGTCACATCTTCGTGCCAGCCTTCAAGCCACGCAGTTGGATCATTGCCCTCCGCAAAGAAAGCCAGCTTCAATCCCTCAAGACGCTGCTCCCGCGTAGACGTAGGGTTATTGATCATCGTGATCGCATCGCTCAGCTCCTTCGGCCAGGACTTGGCGCCGGCAGCAAGAAGCACCACGCCGCGCGCCAGTTCCGGGCGATCCGAAGCGATGGTGCGTGCAATCCAGTTACCGTATGCGTGCCCAACCAGAACGGCCTTATCCCCTTCATTTTTGATGACAGCCGAAAAATCTTTAGCAAAATCATGAAAAGAAACGCCCTCCATTGGACCCTGGCTTTTCCCAATTCCCCGCGGTTCCGGACGCAACACTCGATAACCTCGTTGCGCCAGCCTTTCCGCCAGTTCCCCAAACTCTTCCGTACCGCGTCCGGTAGAGGCAATCAGAACAACTAACGGCCCTTTTCCCTGCGCACGATAGCTGATCGTCGCGTCCCCATTTTGCGCCGACTTAAGCTCGGGCTCCTGCGCATGGACAGCGCCAATGTTTGCCATTGCAACAACACCCGTAAAAAACACAGCTGATAGAATCTTTGCGTTCATTTTGTCTATGGTCTCCGAATTTGAGTGAAAGAACGATTGGGATTCAAAGGGGAAGCGTGGACAAAAAATCAAAAACTCGCGATCCCCTTCTTCGATTTTCAAAGACTTCGAAGCGCGCGCTGTCCCCATTGGATTCACTTCTAATTATTGTTCGGAGAATAGCTGACCATTCGAATTATGTCAATAGTATGGTTTTATGACCTATTTGGATTCTGTCTGTTCATGCAGTGATGTGATGAGAAAGAAATGGATCCGGCGCAAAGAATAACCTGGCAGCAGAGTGCGCAAAGACAAGATCACTCCTGGCGCATCATGCTTGATTCCGTTGTAAACGGTGGAGTGGAAACTCGCACTGGTGAGCGACAAATGAAAATGGCACGCCAACCAGAATCAGCGTGCCGTTTTTCATTTGTGATTACTTAAGCAATCAGGCCTTCAGCAACAGTCCGTTAAGACGTTTGACATAGGCTGCGGGATCGGCAATCTGCGCGCCTTCGGCAAGCATGGCTTGATCCAGCAGGACATGTGCCCAATCATCGAACGCTTCGCCTTCCGTGCCCTTGATTTTTTCAATCAGCGCGTGCTCTGGATTGATCTCCAGAACCGGTTTGATATCGGGCGTTTCCTGACCTGCAGCCTTCAACAGACGCAGCAGGTGCGGGCTCACATCGTGCTGACCCACAACCACGCAAGCGGGAGAATCCACCAGACGGTTCGTGACCTGCACTTCCTTGACCGCATCACCCAGAGACGCTTTCAGACGCTCCAGCAGCGGCTTGAAGGACTCGGCCACTTCTTCCTGATGTTTTTTCTCGGCTTCGTCTGTGAGCTTGTCCAGATCCAGACCACCTTTGGCCACAGACACAAACGACTTGCCATCGAACTGACGGAAGTGAGACAGCATCCACTCATCCACACGGTCAGACAGCAGCAATACCTCGATGCCTTTCTTGCGGAAGATTTCCAGATGCGGACTGTTCTTGGCAGCAGCAAACGTATCGGCCGTCACGTAAAAAATGGCTTCCTGCCCTTCTTTCATTCGTGAAACATAGTCGGTCAATGTTACATTCTGGATCGCATCGTCATTATGCGTGGAAGCAAAACGCAGCAGCTTGGCAATGCGCTCCTGATTGGTTGGATCCTCGCCCGTACCTTCCTTGATTACCTGACCAAATTCCGTCCAGAAACCCGCGTAATCCTCTGGGCGATTTTCTGCCAGATCCTCAAGCAGACTCAGAATACGCTTGGTAGAACCTTCCCGGATAGCCTTCACATCACGGCTTTCCTGCAGAATTTCACGTGACACATTCAGCGGCAGGTCGGCAGAATCAATAACACCGCGCACAAAGCGCAGATAGGATGGCAGCAGCTGCTCGGCGTCATCCATAATGAAAACACGTTTGACATACAGCTTCACGCCACGACGTGCATCACGATCGTAAAGATCAAATGGCGCGTGTTTTGGCAGATATAACAATTGTGTATATTCGCTGCGGCCTTCAACACGATTGTGAGTCCAGGCCAGTGGCTCTTCAAAATCGTGGCTTACATGTTTGTAGAACTCGGTGTACTGTTCATCTGTGATTTCATTCTTGGCACGCGTCCACAGTGCGCTGGCCTGGTTGATGGTTTCCCATTCATCTTTCTTGACCTGCTCACCCTTCTCGGAATCGTATTCCTCTTTCTGCATCAGCACAGGCAACGAGATGTGATCGGAATAGCGACGCAGCACCTCGCGCAGCTTCCAGCCGTTCAGAAACTCATCGTCCTCTGGACGCAGATGCAGCGTGACCTGCGTGCCGCGCTCGGCTTTCTCTGTATCGGCAACCGTAAACTCGCCCTGTCCTTCTGACTCCCAGAACACCGCCTGATCGGCAGGCTCGCCGGCACGACGGCTGACCACCGTGACCTTGTCTGCAACAATAAAGGAAGAATAGAAACCCACCCCGAACTGACCGATAAGCTGGGCGTCCTTCTGCTTGTCGCCAGACAGCTGAGAAAAGAACTCCTTGGTGCCGGAACGGGCAATCGTACCCAGATTGGCCACTGCCTCGGACTTGGTCAAACCGATACCGTTGTCGGAAATGGTGATGGTGCGCGCTTCCTTGTCGAAACTCACACGAATTTCCAGGTCAGCGCCCCCTTCCAGCAGCTCGGGCTTATCGATTGCCTCAAAACGCAGCTTATCGCAGGCATCCGACGCATTGGACACCAGCTCGCGCAGGAAAATCTCTTTATTGCTGTACAGGGAATGAATCATCAAATGCAGAAGCTGCTTCACTTCTGTCTGGAAACCCAGGGTCTCCTCGGCTTTCTTCACGGTAGTATCGGACTGACTCATAGTGATTTTTCGGTAAATTTGATTGGAAAATGGTGAAAAATGGGGCAAAACAGCCAATTTTTGCGCAATTTTGCCCACTTATCCGGTATTAGTGGGGACGCCGGCAGGGTTTTCAAGGGGGAATGTGGGAATTGGAGTGAGAAAAGAGGATTTTTTGACAGCGCGGGAGTGCGAATGGCGCAGGTTTGGGAATATCGGTATAATTCCGCTCTTATCTGCAATACCCTCCATACCTAGCCCGGGTGGTGAAATTGGTAGACGCAGGGGACTCAAAATCCCCCGCCGCAAGGCGTGCCGGTTCGATTCCGGCCCCGGGCACCACAATAAAATCAAGCACTTACGCTGATTTCCAGTTTATTCCCCGATTGCCCTATTTTACTAGTTATACGGTCCGTTATACGGTTGGAAAATATTTACCGAACCGTAAACGAAAAACCACAGATCAGCGATTAATGGGATTATTTATCATTTCATCGAAATCGTCGTCAGACATTGCGTCAGGAATACCATCGACTTCTGCCCAGGGCTTAGTAGCAACATCGCCTCTTGTCTCAATTTTCTTCCATATTGTGCCATCGCTCGCTAAAGCAAAAATGACAAAATTTCCACCACCATCTCCCGGTGCAACCGTAGATATTTGAATAATTTTCCTAGACATACATCCTCCTTGTTAAATGAGTGCCCATCATATCCGGCAAATATGACATTATGTTACTGGGGTAAACCACCATTTGTGAAACCTCTGGATTTCAAATCCAAAAGGGGCGCAGTTCAAACACGGGTATTCCTCAAATTGAGGACAACCGTAACCCATTGATAACTTTCGCTCATTCTTGAGCAAAACCAGATTGCATTCAGATAAATGAGATGATTCAGTTTTGAATGATCCCCCGATGGAGGTACATCCACCAATGGGGGACGGACACTCCCGACTTTTCGGGAACGTCCGAACTTCGGCATTTGAAACGCGGAAGTTAAACCAATGGTGGAAGTGCGATTTCAAATCTGACATCCACCATTGGTGGAAGTCACACACCCATCGCCCGGTACGGATTAAGCAGGCGCAGGTACGTCAGGTTATCGATCAGGCGGCTGTCTGTCTTACCCTCCCGGTGCTCGTACAGATCGCCCACTGCCAGCAGGATCGCCGCGGTAACGGGCGCCGGTGTCGGAACTGGCATGGCAGCCAGGTTCAGATAGTCCAGGGCAGCAGCAGTGGCCGCGTCAATGTAGTGCTGGATCAGCGTATCGTCATCATCAATATCGACACGCAGATGCTGTTTTGCTTGGATTACATCAACCATTATTTACTCCACTCTCAGCCATGACAGTAATCATGGTTTTATTGTTGTCTGGCAGAATGGCCGAAATATTGAATATCTGGTCATCCAGCAGAATGCGGTAGGATGATTTCAGGCCCGGTATGTACCGCATGATGATTCTCCATGTCGTGCCGGCCTGTTCAGCACTGGCAGCCAGGAACTCCCGACCACTGATACCCTGTATCTGCGCCCAGGTCTGTGCTACTGTTACCCAATCGTATTTTTCCTCGCCCGTTACCGGGTCCTGGCTCACGAATTGCATATTCTGTATCGTGATCCGGTGTTTCAGCTTTCCTATATCCATCGCAATTCCTTAAATGTTAGTTGGCGGCCACCGATCCTAAGGGAGGTCCCCCAGCGAGTACACAGCAAAGCGTACCAGCGGGTTTTATGGAAAAAATCGCGCCGCCTGACGGGGTTTTTCATGAGAAGGCACTCACCGTCTAATCCTTCCCTGCCTAACTTCAGTCTGAAAGCCATACAGACTGACCCCTGACAGGCGGGGACCGCCGAACGGCTCACGCCGCTCAAGCAAAATCAAATTCCATCGCATCATATGTCTGTTCCACTTCTGCGCCACCAGCAGCACCGAAAGCCATCGCCATTGCTTGCATACCGTCAATGCGGCCCGTTGCCCGGCCCTTGTCCAGTTTGCGGTTGCCGGCTGGGTCTTTCGTTACCACGGCATTCGCTGCGCACATGGTCAGGACCGGGTGCATCGCATGAGCCACGCGGCCATTGAGCAATTCAGCTTCCACGGCATCCAGCGCCGGGGACATGTCCTTAAACCCTTGCCCGAATGGCATCAGCGGTAACGTCACTCCCAGCCGTTCAAATTCACGCATCATCAGATCCATTCGCCAGCGGTCATACGCAATGGCCTGTACATTCAGATCAGCCAGTATCTCCACAATCTGCTGCGCCACATATTCATAGTCGACGGTCGCGCCCGGTGTCGTGTGAAGCAATCCCTGTCTGGCCCATACGTCATACGGGCTTCGGTCTTTATGCGCACGATCTGCGATTCCCTGTTCCGGGGTCCAGAAGTGCGGGACTGTCTGCCAAATGCCATCTACCTTGCCGATAATGACCAGTGCGGTCAGGTCAGTGCGAGCAGACAGGTCCAGGCCGGCATAGACAGGGGTGTCCTGAAAATCAAGGACACTGCCACCACACGACTTCCACACATCGGGGGAAATGAATGGGGATTCTGTGGACACTCGCTGGTTAAGCAGCAGATTACGGGCGCTGTTCTCCATTGATGGCATCCGCTGCGCCTGCTTCATCTGTTCAGCCAGATCATCCTCACTACGAAATAACCGTAGTGCGGGGTTTGCTGATTCCCAAGCAGACCTGTCCATTAGGTCGCAGCCTTCCGGTGCCGCATACACATGGGACACAATCCGGGGATCGTCGGACGTTTTCGCATCATCGAGCCAGATAGACAATAGATCGGCATCGCTGGCCGCCTGAGTGGATATGACCAGCATCAGCGGGTTTGCGTGTGCGCCCTGACTGGTCGTAATGGCATCAATGAAGTCAGACTGCGGGCCGCGAACCTGACCCATTTCATCCAGAATCGCCAGGACCGGGGAAAGGCCGTGGGCGGTCTTACCATCAGCAGCCAGGGCCTTGTATTCCGTATTCATATTCAGACCCAGCAAGCGTTTGCCACTCGGGATGATGCGCACGATCTTGGATAGCTTCGGAGACTGTTGCACCATCTTGGCCGCCAGATTAAACACCAGCGCCGCTTGATCGCGGGACATGGCGCCCGATACGATCTGACTGTTTAGTACCGCTTCGGGTCCGACCAGATGCGCCAGCAGCAGGCCAGCAATAAGGCCGCTCTTGCCGTTCTTTCTCGCAATGGACAGATAGGCCCGGCGGGTGCCTACGGGGTTATCGTAGACCGCTTTAATAAATTCTTTCTGAAAGTCCGCCAGCACCAGAGGCTTACCCACATGCGCACCGTCCGGCGTCACGCAGTATTTCTCGATAAACTGAATGACTTTCTCAGCCCGTGTCATTTAACGGCCCTCAGGCGTGGGATAAGGTCGTCGTCATCATCTTGACGGGCATCACGCTCTAACTTGGCAGCAGGCGCCACATCAGCAGACCGTCCGACCGTAGCCAGGGCATGTACCTGCAATACGCGGGTCAATGCAATGGCGCGCTTACTCAACGTCTCCAGCATCTGCGCAGCCGGGTTGATTTTGCCGTCGACCACGTAGCCATCCACATCAATCTGCCGTTGCAGTTCCTCAATATCGGATTGTGCGCGTGCCAGTTGCGCAGCACTCACCAGATCAACATCAGTCCAGTTGTCCCGTGCTTTGGATAGGACAATACGGTCCCAAAATGGGCGGTCCGCGGGTCGTAACGTGACACACTCGGGCGGGTCCAGGGGCGGTAATGCGGCGTTCTGTGCGGCCTCTACAGCAGCCTTAGCGGTATCTGTGCGTGCGCGCTTGTCAGTCGTTTTCATGATCGGCCTTTGCAGTAAGCGTTAAAGGAACTCTGGGGCTGCGGTCTAGCGCCATCGGTTGCTCGTGATTTTTCCAACTCGCCGGCAGCCCATCCACATCGCATCCCGTTGCAACGCGCTTGCCGTGGTCGTGGGCCGTTTTAATCGAATGGCACGAATGACATAGGCCGGCTAAGTTATCCCGGCTGTTATCGCTTGGATCGCCTGATACATGGTCCACATCAGTGGCAGGCGTCACAATGCCACGCTCTTTGCAATGGCGGCACAATGGCTCTTGGGACAGCACCACATCACGCAGGCGCTGCCATCTGCTACTGTTCAGGGGTATGGTGCGCCGTGGGTCAGCATCGCGTCCTGAGCGGCTGGCTTTCAGCTTCTCTTCCACAATGCTTCCCATCACCTTCAATCTAGGCTGTAATGTCTTGAGTCTTGGCATTATCAATTCCTTCAATCATTGGTAGGTTCTCCAGCTTGCGTGCCTCACTTGGCAGCAGCCAGCCAGCATCAATACCTTCCCTATAGAACTGCGCGCGGGTCGTGCTATCACCACGCAGTAGACCCTCCACGCTATGCTCGGGCTTGTATCGCCTGCGGCCTGCGGGTGTGAGTAGTTGCATACTGATCGCCTGTTCCCATGCCACCAGGTGCCGGCGTAAGCATAGGGTCACAAACTGTCTGGCAAGCTCCACACTGTTTGAGTAGTTCGCTGATTCCATGGACTGGATAATCACAGGTGGGACACGGAATAGGCGAGCCACCTCAATGACTGAGAACTTCCGGGCCTCGATCCATTCGGCATCCTCAAGGGACATGGATATGGTCTGGTACTCGACGCCCTGATCCAGAATGGCAGTCTTGCCAGCATTGGCGCCACCACTGTATTGACTATCCCAGGACGTTTTCAGCCCGGTGCGCTGTTCGGGTTTCAGGTGCTGCGGGAATTTCAATATGCCAGATAGCCGGGTGCCGTTACTGAATGTCGCGTTACCGTGATCTCGTTCAGCAATGGACAGTTCGATCGTTTCCCGGCTGGCCTGTATTGGGGACACGCCCATCAGCACATCATCACCGGCGCGGTGTTTCAGGTGGAATACTTCATCTTGCAGCAGCTTGTGTACGGTGCCTTTGTGGTCGCTGTATTCGTAGATCAGGCCGGTAGCCGTGCGCAGGATAGACACGCGGTCCGGGTGGATCGGGTGCAAGGCAGTGACCTGGCCATCCCATCCACGTTCTATGCGAGCGTAGGCATTGCCTTTGAGTAGTACGCAGGCCATCAGGTATTCGCGAAACTCAAGCGCGGTCTGATTCGGGTTTGCAATGTCGTGGAGCACACCGTACAAGGAATGGTCTTTGGCCTTGGTCCTGGCATCGTCCCGTTCGTACAAATGAAGGGGCAATGATGCAATAGTCTCGGAAATGGCGGACACACAAGCGTAAACGGCGCTTACTGATTGCGCCGTCTTGTCATTCACTGGACCTGATCGCAGGGCCTTCCAGTTCTCCCAATAATTGTCACCATCGGCACGTTTCTCGAAACCGAAGTGTGAGAGTAGTTTTTTAATCATAGTGTTTCCATCCACAGCTTGCGCAGGTGCGCGCATCCTGATTGCTTGACCATCGCATCCAGGCTACGCAGGGCCACCGTGGTTTGCGGATACGCTGGGTTCGCGGTCAATGTAATTTCGGCCAGATCCACATCAAGCAATTCGCGAGTGAATTTATCGCCTGCGGTCCAGTGGTCGGATCGAGTAGTAAATCCGAATGAGCATCCGGCAATATCACCACGCCGGATCAGTTCCGCCACATCGCGGCCATGCGTGGTATCGGGCAAATCCAATTCAAAGGCCAGGCCCTTGTCATCCTCACGCAATGACAACGTACCGGCGCGGGTCGTACCCAGCAGCTTTGCGCTGTCGTGGTCGTATAGGGCGCGAATGCTGGACTCAACCAATGAGCGGCGAAAGGCACCTTTTCTGACCACTTCCCGAAATTCGCCTAAATCAGTTGGTTGGTCAAACAAGGCGGCATAACCCCAAACGCGGGACCGTGTAGCCTTAATCTCATTGGTTGTGCGTAGTTCCAGCATTCGCGTTGCTCCTTAGGCGCCAGATGCCACTGTGACTTTGACGAAAGCCTCAGGGTGTCGTACAGCAGCGCCTGCGGTCATCATGGCTCGGACCAGCACGTTGCCTTTTGAGTAGGCCGTTTCAGCGTATGGGTTCACCAAGATATCGACCTCTGACCAGATACCCAGCAGCATTTGTGAGAAGTCACCCAGCAGCAGCGTGCCGGCTGGCATCTGGTTTGTCACGCTGGCCGGTACATCACCGATACTGCCAGTCGTGGCAAGGTAATTGCCGGTGCCGGTTTCTTTCTGTGTACCACGCAGCAGCTTCATGACGCCGGGACTGGTCAGGTAGCGATAGCCAGTCACGTTCAGCACATCCAGCATGTCGGACAGTTCCAGCAGTTCGGCCCATGTCGGTTCGGATGAAATAGTGCCGGTTTGGATGCCAGGTACATTAATGATGCCCAGCGGGTCTTTGACACCGGTACCCATAATCAGGGCGGTGTCCAGCGCCTGAGCCATTACAGCGTTCAGGTCATCACGCACCAGGCCGTTAATGTCAGGGCTGGATTGTTGGATCAACTGGCGGGACAGTTCGGTCAGTGCGCCCACGTGTTTGGGTTCCAGACGTACATCATCGAATGACATATCGGATGCGGTCAAGGCTTCGTTCTCGTTCACCCAGCCGGCAATCAGCGATGCGCCATGCTTTGGTACCACCACGTCCCCTTTTAAGCCAGTCAGAGTGCGTACACCCATGTTGCGCATCAGCAGGGAATTGCGCAAGGGGCCAATGTATTGATCGGCGCGGAAGTCGTCAGGCGTGATTTCGGATGCGGTCGTGGTTGTTGATACGCGGGTCTCGAAAGCAGACAGAGGCACATACACGCCCTCAGCTTTGCGGCCATTACGCTTTTCGGCTTCTGCTTGGTATTCAGCCAGGGCACCAGTGACGCCGCCCCCCATCTGACTGCGGATCGCATCCAGTACGGTAATGCGTTGCTCGACTTTCTGAAAAGATGGATCAGGCCTTGCGCCGCGCTCAATATTGTCCAGGAAAGATTGACGCTGTTCCTGTTGCTCAAGTGATTTGATCGTGGATTTCATCGCATCGAATGATGCTGATTCGTCACCAGACAGATCGCGCTTTTCAGTAGCGGCCTTGTCCAGCAGTGCGCGCATCTGCGCGGCGGTTTGAGCACGTTGCTCGCGTAGTTCATGGATCGTTGACATATTCAGTACCTTTACGTAAATGGTATTGTCTATATATCACGTTCCATACTATGAAATGGTTGCTTATAAGTTACTGATTTTATTATGATAATGTTTGAAAAAGTTTAATCAGGCGGAACAAATTGTTCCACCTGAATCACTACGCTATCTGCAGTTTGCTGATTCGACTGAACACCAATGTTTCTACAAACTCAGGGGACAATTTCCAGGTCAAATACACGTCCGCCAGATCAGCAGCGTCAAAGTCACCAGCCTGCACCAGCCGATACACCTTATCCTCAATCGTTGTGAGTAGATCAAGTATCTGAAGCTTGTTTTCAGCCAGTCGATTGAGCATCCCGTTTACGACCTCCCTGTCTCCGGAATAGAATAATTTCCCGTTTCTATTGCCAAGTTGGACGCCGGACCGGTAGCACTCAAAAATCATCATTACCACCTCGGGAATCACGAAATTCATCTGAATTGTCATATTTCACCCGATAATTCGACAGTTTCATGTATGCCAAGTGTGCCAGGGTTTTTGCTTGGCATACTTGGCACACTTGCCGCAAATGGCGTGGATAAAGGCTCTCCGGCAAGGATGCCAAGTGTGCCAACTATTTTGCTTGGCACACTTGAAATCCTTGGCTCACTTGCCATAAGATCGGCCTCTTTCGGAAGCTCCCAATACCAAACCTTAACGTCCTCACCTGCTGACTCATTGCCGCGCCTCGACTTAATGTTTAGAGCGGATTTAACACGATTCGCAGTTCGCATTGATTGCGCAGACGCTTTGATTTCAGATTGAATTTCCTGAACAGACCGGGGACCGTTACACAGAATATCCAAAATCATATCTTTAACTTCATCGAATGCAGACTTGCCTGGATCATCAGTTTCGTCAGCTTCAACAGTTCCGAGAATTTCCCGCGCTGTACCTTCCACTGGACCACCCCACGATACGCGCGTTGTAGTGATCGGTCTGGCTTCATCATCGCTTACTGTGGCTTCCTCAATGCAATACGATATGCCACCATCGTCGATAGATATGTTTGACTTTGCTCTTGCCAGCACCCGATCTGTTCCACCTTCCTGCTTGGCCGCTACCCATACCATGCGAGCCAATGCAGTAAACGCTTGTGATCCGATAACACGTTCAGCAGGAGTAGAACCCTTACTGCCTTTGGTGAAGTGACTGATACCCACTACAGCGGCCTTCATTTCCATCGCGAAGTCCACTACCGGCTGTAGACTTCGCCGCGTTTCGTTGGCCTTATGTGAGTCACCTTTGACCGCAGATACGATAGGGTCCAACATCATGAGTTTGACGCCGCCGATTGCCGCCGCTCTGGCTTTGAGTAGTGGCATATCTTCGGCTGGGTCAAAGGGTTCCTGTTCGCCCTTATCGTTTATGCGGCCTTGAATGAAATGAATTTTTTTCCGGTTTGCGTTCATCGCCATGAGACGCGGGACCAAAGTATCAGCCGGGTCATCTTCACTCGACCAGATCAGGACGTTACCGGACTCTTGACACTTGGTGCCGTCGGGCCAGTAACCCTTTGTTGTAAGCGCCGCGATAATCCCAAGCAGTAGCGTGGTTTTACCGGTGCCACCGTCACCAGCCAGGATAGTGAGTTTTCCGGCAGGCAACCATTGATCCCAGATCCAATCAATTCCACGCGGCTTAATATCGGCAGCACTGGTAAGTGTCGCGGAATATTGCTTCATCGTCGCATCAATTCGCGCTTGTGCTTGTTCCGTTAGTGACTGCATCCTGATACCTCCAATGCGTGACGAATACGTTGTGAAGCCAATCGCAACCGGTCCTTATCGACCGCTGTGAGTACTAGGCCATTGGAAAGATTGCAGGCGGCCACCGATGCCAGTTGCGCTTCAAAATAGATGCACCGCAGTACATCAGCATATGAAAACGGCATCCGGGTAGATTTCAGATCAGATCGTGGGGTGGAGTCAGGGAACAGCTCGTATGCCTTCATCCCAACAGAGAACAGAACATCATAGACAGAGCAGCCACTGAAACAATGAAGCAATATCTTTTCATCTTTGATAGTGACCGCCAGGGACGGGGATTTATCGTCGTGAGCAGGACAGCAGGCAATCCACCGATCTTTGCCGGTAGGCCTTACCCTGTCCAGCCTGGACAAGAGTGTATCGACAGACATGGCCGCACCTCACTTAGCAGTGAATGCGTTGGAGTCTGCCAGGTGCACCCGTTCTGCTTCGTAGGCTTTGCGGGCTTCTTCGATGCGGTTCTGAATCCATCCGTGAACCTCAGAATGGACCCAAAAATTGACGCCATCGATTTTCAGGGGTGGAGGGAAGTCCGATTCGTCAATACGCTTAGTCAGGGTATTGATCGACTTGATGCCGAGCATTTTCAGCACTTCGGATCGTTTGATAAGAATGGGCCGGATTTTTTCCGGTACTGCGATTTCAACTTGAATAGCCATTTTTCATATCCTGAAAAAAATGGCGACTTACAAGACCAGTAACCGTAGGGGTACTATTGATGTTTAGCAC
>JAEWHK010000079.1 GCA_023387815.1 Pseudomonadota bacterium | reverse complement strand
ACCTGCACATACACACCCAGCGAACGGCCTTCAGCTTGCAGGCGCCGTTCCAGCGCCTCGGCTACGCGCAGACTGTCCAGGGCCTGGAACTCGGTAGCGAAGCGCGCGACCAGTTTGGCCTTGTTGGTTTGCAGGTGTCCGATGACCGACCATTGCAGGTCGGTCAGGTCTGGCATGGCCTCCCATTTTCGGTAAGCTTCCTGTGGCTTGTTCTCACCCAGCATGCGACAGCCTGCCTCGTAGGCCAGACGCAGATTCGCTTCAGGTTTGGTCTTGCTGACAGGCAGCAGACGTACACTGGCGGGATCTCGGCCGACTCGCTGACAGGCTGCTGCTATGCTGGCATGGACAGTCGCCAGGTTGTGGCGAAAGTCCTCCACCGTAGTGGCTTCAGGGTAAAGCCCATGGCGATCATGACTGGTTTGTGTACTGAATGGAGGTTTCATTAGTTGTACTAGTTCAGACAATCAGCATTCCGAGGATCTTTTAAACTCCTGCGGGCATAGTAATCGAACGCGACTGCATTGCGCGTTGGTCTCAATATCCAGTCATGCGCTTCTTTGCCAAGCGCTTCGTCAATCGGCTTGATCTCTCCCGCTGCAGCAGCGAGCAAGTGCATATGAGCGGCTCTCTCAAAAGCGATACCAAGAACGCATGCCTCCTCAATCGATGACGCTGCAATCAGCAGCCCATGATGCGATAACATCAATGCACGTTTATCACCAAGAGCTGAAGAGATCAATTCACCTTCTTCGTTACCGACAGGAACGCCCGGCCACTTTTCCACGAAAGCAACATCACCGTACAAAATACAATTGTCCATGTGAGAGACCTGTAGCGGCGTTTCCAGCATGCTCAATGCAGCCGTATAACGTGCATGGGTATGAACAATGCAATTGACATCCGGTCTTGCTCGATAGACCCAGGAATGAAAGCGATTAGCGGGATTGGCCATGCCATCCCCGGCGATAACATTCAGATGCTCATCCACAACAAGCAAATTGTCTTCCGAAATTTCATCAAACCCCAGCCCAAGGCGCTGTGTGTAATAGGTGCCGTCCTGTTCAGCTCTGGCGGTTATCTGACCTGCCAACCCTGAGTCGTGCCCATTATCGAACAGAATTCGACACGTCAAAGCGAGCTTTTGCCGAGGCGTGTATTTCTTCGTATTCAGCGTCTGATCCATCATCGCGCTTGATTTTTTGATCAGCGTTTGTTTATCCAACTCAAAACTATCAACCGAGTTCATTACCAACTCCTTTTGTCCTGATTCATTGCAACCATTTAAATAATAAAAAACGAGAATTGAATATTCAGTATTTGATCCTGATTCAGTGGCTTCTAATCCTGATATTCAATTCTTACTCAAGCTGTTTCGTTATCACCTTCGATCAAAGGCACATGACCGGGCAGTGCCCTGATTCTTTGCAGCCAGTCGTTCAGTCGGGGATAGGGCGTCAGATCATACCCGCCCAATGGAGACATACGAATGTATGGATAGAGTGCCAGGTCTGCGATTGTGGGTGATGAACCTACAACATAGTTTTTGCCTTTCAGGTGATGTTCCAGTATGTCCAGCTGCTGCGTCCCCCGCTGTCTCCAGCGTATCGCGCGTGGATCATTGACATTCATTGATTTCCTTAGCGCAATCCACAATCGAGGCTGGGCAAGATTCCACATTAGCTTCGTTTGCTCGAACATCAGCCATTGGATAACCTGGGCCCGTTCTGTGGGGTCGGATGGTACAAAATCCGTCCCTTCGCCCAAATACCAAAGTATCGCCGAGGACTCACTCAGCCAATGACCGTCCCGCGTTTTCAGAACAGGGACCTGCCTCAATGGACTGATTTCGCCGAAGGATGCTTCCTCTAAATCACCATCTACAATAGAGAGTGATCTGCGAATCAGCGGAATTTCAAGGTGACCAGCAAGCAATCGCACCTTCCATCCATTACCGGATAAAACGGTGTCTATTAATTCCAGCGGTTTGAGATGAGAATCTGTTGTCATGATGGCTGAGGCAATTTAAGGTAATGAAATATCTGCTTCTTTAACGATCTTGTTCCATTTACTGGATTCAGCCTGCATAAAACCGTCATATTCAGTCATTGTACCTGTGTATACCTGGCTGCCCTGAGCCTCCAGTGTTTTCCTGAGCGTGGGATCGGCCAGCGCCTTTTGTAACGACGACCTCAACGTATTGACGACTTCCTGAGGTGTTCCCTTTGGCACATACAAGGCATTCCATGAGCTAATGGTGAGGTCCGGATTACCTGTCTCGGCGCTGGTCGGAATACCCTGAGCGGCATCAGACGACTTGTCGGATGCCAATAGCAGCGCTTTAAGCCTGTTGCCTTGAGTTTGAGGCACTATCACCGGTATGGCGTCCATAACCAGATCAACCTGTCCACCGACAGCAGCGTTGACTGCCTCACCACCACTCTTGAATGGAACATGAAGGATATCGACCTTGCCTGTGTACTTTAATAACTCCAGACCAAGGTGGGGCGAGCTCCCGACGCCTGCGGACCCAAAATTCAGTTTGCCGGGATTTGCTTTGGCGTAATCGATAAGTTCATCATAATTGTTGATGTTCAGCCCAGAGCGAACAGCCAGGACATATGGGGAACCTGAAATCATTCCTATCGGCTCGAAATCGTCCGGACTGTATTTGATTGATTTCATGATTAATGGGTTGACGATTTGTGTACCAACCGTACCCATGAATACGGTATACCCATCTGCCGGTGCCCGACTGGCGGCAGTAGCGCCGATTGTGCCTCCGGCGCCTCCGCGATTTTCCACCACAACACTCTGTTTCAGAACGTCAGACAATCCTTTGCCCAGATGACGGGCGATGATATCTGTGATACCACCGGCCCCAAAGGGGACAACCAGACGTACAGCGGCATCAGGATAGGCAGCTGCGCTCAGAGAAGGAAACCCCAGCATGAGGCTGGAAGTCACGATTGCACCTTTTACGGATATAAGAAAATTATGTAGTCTCACAACATCTCCTGTCTTTTATTATAACAATTGTCATATAGGACACAGTGTGTCATTCAAATGGAGATCGTGTCAAGTAGAATATGCTAATCTTCGTTTCGGTTCATTTTTCGATTCCCCCCGGTTTTGAAATCGCCGATCACGCAATCCTTTGCATCTGAACGCTTTTTAATGAGCATATTTCTGGACGGACTTAACTAAATCCCCATGACGGATCTTCCATATCGACTTAAGGCTCTTCGCCGACAATCTCAGTTATCTCTGGAGATGCTGGCTCAAAGAACAGGACTCACAAAAAGCTATTTATCCAAACTGGAGCGTAGTGTCAGCGAGCCATCCATATCGACAGTACTCAAACTCGCAGATGCATATAAACTCAGTGTTTCTGAACTCATCGGCGTTGATCAAAAAGAAGACGACATTGCGTGTGTCGTGCGACATAATGAACGAACGCCATTGGACCAACGGGGTCAGGAACATGGGTTCCGTTACGAAGCCGTTGCAGGAAAACGAGTCATCAAATCGATGAATCCGTTTGTGATGTATCCGCCGAAGATCAATGAGGCAAAACCCGTGTCATTTCCTCATCCTGGGGAAGAATTCATGTTTGTCATTCGTGGAACCGTAAGTATCACCGTGGGCACGAAAAGCTTTGACCTGGGTGTCGGAGATAGTATTTATTTTGATTCCGAATTGCCTCATAAAATCACAACAATAAGTGAAGAGGAAGCCGAGGTACTGGTTGTTACGTCAAGGGTGCATGCGCATCAAACATTGGAAGACAGTTAAACTAATTCAAGTACTCACAACGCCGCATCATATGTCATCCTTGCGCCTTTGATCTCGGCATGGTGGTCATCAGCCCACTGCACCAGAACGGCCAGTGGGTCAAGAATGGTTTTACCCAGAGAAGTCAGGCTGTATTCGACGCTGGGTGGCTTGGTCGGGAATACCTGTCGCGCGATTAATCCGTCGCGCTCCAGATCACGCAAACTTTGCGTCAACATTCGCTTGGATATGTCAGGAATTGCCCGCTGAAGTGCGCTGAAGCGATGAGGGTCATTGGCCAGCGTAAGCAGCACGAGAGTCGACCACTTGTCGCCGATGCGATCCAGAACATCCCGCACCGGACATTTGGAGTCAAATGACTCATCTTGCTTACGGCCCGAGGGTTCGCCGCTGACTGATGCACATGTGGTTACTGTCATCTCACCTTGTCCCAAAATTCTGCCTTCTTTACGCTTGAATTCGGTCTCATTATACTACCTAGTCTCAATTAAAGACTAAAGGAAACGAAAATGTCAGCCACATCCAAACTCTTTGTTACCGGTTCTACCGGCCAATTCGGTGGGCATGTCATCGATGCACTGCTCGAGACGGTGCCAGCAAGCAATATCGTCGCGGGCATGCGTGATCCCGCCAAAAGTGAGGCGGCGGCAAATGCATTCCGTCAAAAGGGTGTAGAGGTTCGTATCGCAGATTATGCCCGTCCGGAAACCCTGAAGAGCGCCTTTGAGGGTATCGATCGTCTGCTTCTGGTGTCCGGCAGCGAAGTGGGTAGTCGCAAGGAACAACATCGAAACGTTATTACAGCCGCAAAGGAAGCTGGCGTCGGTTTGATCGCTTATACCAGCATACTTCGTGCGGACTCGTCGCCGTTGTACCTTGCTGAGGAGCACCGTGATACCGAAGCGGCTCTGGCTGAATCGGGTATTCCATTTGTGTTATTGCGCAATGGTTGGTATACGGAAGTCTATACGTGGCGTTTGCCCGACGCTTTCAAAAAAGGCTCCCTGATTGGCGCGGCGGGAGAAGGGCGTATCTCTTCTGCGGCGCGCGCTGATTATGCACGAGCCGCGGCGGTCGTACTGGCAGGTGAAGATCACGCAGGCCGTATCTATGAACTGGCAGGCGATGCTTCTTTCACGTTGGAAGATTTGGCTGCGGTAGTGAAAGAAGTATCAGGCAAGTCGATGACGTATCAGGACATGGCGCCGGAAGCGTTCAAGACAACGCTGCTAAATGACGGCACACCCGAGATCGTTGCCACGATTCTGTCGGACACCGATGCAGGCGTGGCCAAAGGCGCACTGTTCGATAACGGCGGCGCACTTGCCCGATTGATTGGGCGTCCGACCACGCCTTTTCAGGAAACGATTACGGCGTTTTTGCGCGAGCAGCAGCTAGCTTAGGTGTCCATCAGATTGATTGCATAGACTATCCGGGTGTGAATGCACAACTGCATTCTAAATTTTTACGGCGCTCAACGAAATGACGGGTGATCGCTGTATCCTCTCGTGCTCAATAGAGTGAGATTGGAGGGAGGGCGAGACTGATAATTAGTGAGAGGGCCACGCTGATAATGATGTATGTTATTCGTAAATATTGTTTTAACAATAATTAAGTGATATTATTATTGCAATAACAATGTTTAAATATGGCCGCCCGATTCTACCCTCTTCCTGTTGAAGTTGACCAAATGCTCGTCGAATTAGGGCAGAGGATCGCTTTACGTCGTCGACTTGCCGACATGACCCAGGCGGAATTGGCAGAACAGGTTGGGCTAGGCATTTCAACGATTACCGCAATTGAACGTGGTGAGCCTGGTACTTCAATTGGTGCCATTGCCAGGGTGCTATGGGGGTTGGATATCTTGTCTGATCTTAGCTTAATTGCTTCAGTACGCAGCGACGACTCAATTCTTTTAGACCGCCTTGATGATGTTCCAAAGCGCATAAGAAAACGGAGGGCGAAATGAGTTCAGATACTAAACCCGTGTGGGTATGGTTGCCAGACTCAAAAGATCCTGTCCTCGCCGGTACCTTTGAAGTCAGACAAAATTCTGGTGGAGAAGTCGGATATTTCTCTTATGATTCAGGCTATTTAAAACACGATAGAGCGTTTAGTCTCGACCCTCGAAAACTCAAATTCAGTCAGACACATCCGAATAAACAATATAAATCACGTTTGAAAGGTGGGCTTTTTGGCGTTTTCAGGGACGTTTGTCCTGAGGGGTATGGACGTGATCTTTTAAATTTTCGTTATGGTACAGTCGACGGCCCTTTGAATGAAATGGATCTTCTGGAAAGATCAATGGGAGATAGCGTAGGTGCCATCGAGATTTGTGATGATATCGAAGCGAAATTAGCATCGTCCTCACCTCCAGGCTCTGACATTCTGATCAGTGCCCTATCTAGCTTGTCTGCAGAACGTAAGGCTAGTCATGCAATCCATCAAATTTACGATATTGGTACAAGTATGGGCGGCGAGCGCCCAAAATTAACCATAGAAAAAGGCGGTGAACTTTGGTTGGCCAAGCTGCAGGACAGAGGCGATGCCCCTCACATGCCGGCAAGGGAAATGGTTGCCATGCGTTTAGCTACTGCTTGTGGCCTGACCGTTTCAGAAGTTGAATTATTTCGTTCCCAAAATCAGCACGAAGCACTATTTGTCAAACGGTTTGATCGCGTTGGGGTATCCGGGCAGCGCATTCCATACATGAGCGCGCAGACAGTATTGGGATTGGATATTGGCATATTAAGAGGCGACCCAGGAAGGTCGTATATCGTGTTGGCAGACAATGCCAGAAGAATAGGGGTGCCCGATGAAGATATTCGTGAGCTTTGGCGCCGTATGGCGTTTAACGCTCTGATAAACAACGTCGATGATCACCCAAAAAATCATGGTTTCATCAGAATTGGAGATACTTGGTCTTTATCTCCCGCTTTTGATATTGTTCCTCTTTTGACACTGCAGCCAGACGTGGGGCCTGTTTTAGCGATGTCTGTTTCTAAAGACGGGAAGCAACAGGCAGGGATTGAGCAACTGATAATGTCTGCGCCATTTTTTGGTCTGAATGTTGCCGAGTCTGCAGACTGGCTACTTGAATCCGCGCGAACTATACACGAGCGCTGGCTCCCAGATATGCTTGAAGCCGGTGTGAATAAAGAGTTCTGTCAGACCAGGCAATACCTCAGCTTCCAATTTGCGGCGTCGATCGTCAATAAACCGGATCTTATTGATCAATCTCTCAAAGCCGCAGAGAATGCGTCTACTCGACGTCGTCGGAGAAGTGCTCTTTCGCATGCCAGTGACAGGCGGCCAAAGCCATAAATTGCTCACGACGACAATACAAACTTTAACCTCAATACTAAGTGAGTTCTTCCGCTGTCTTCGACGGGTCACGCGAATTTCTGCCTACGGCAACCAGTGAATCCCTCAGATTCTGCATTTCAATTGAGATAAAGTCTGGTAAGCGCGCAAGTGGGGCGGCTCTGGTGCCGGAGCGAATGGCGTTGGACAAATCCAGTAGTGCCTCTCCGATCTCCTGTTCACCCTGAGGGCCGAACAGAGTGCGCGCGGTTTGAACTCTGTCTGTGTCGTCAGCCTTAGCCTCGAGTGACCAGCACACGGCGAGTACACGATAGGCAAGGCGCTGCGTAGCAATCACAGTGGGCCATGAGTGTTCTGCCATATTGCGGCGCTTTGGGGTTGAATCGATGCAGGTATCGTAAGTCTGCAGCAACGTGATGCTGCGGTGTTGCAGATCCCGCCGTAAACGCCGGGCGTCGACAGAAGTGACATCGCCTCTGGCAGCGAAGGAAAGCACTTTTTTTATTGTGGAGAGCGTGCTCACCAGTTCCCGGGGAATCCGCGTTTCTGCGATGAACAGCGAACTCACTGCCAGAATTACAAGGCCTACCACACAGCCGATGAGCGTATCCGAGGCCCTGACCCAAAGCAGGTGCGCGATGTTTGGTGTCGGTTCGCCTCCCGTACCAATGGTCAATGCCGCGGCGGTAATGAAGATGACGGCAAACGCATAATTTCGAACGACGAGCATTTCAATGCTGAACTGCAATATCATGAGCGTAATAACCAGCCACAGACCTTGTGGATAAATGGCAAGAACGCCTCCGGCCAGCAACAGACCTATCAAGGTGCCCACCATCCGCTCAACACCGCGCTGCAGGCTGCGCTTCCAGTTGAGTCCCTGATGCAGAATCAGTACGGCTGAGGCCATTACCCAGTAGGCGCGTTCCAGACCCAGCTTCATGCCCAGAGCGCCGGCAATCGCAGTTGCAATACCAACGCGAATGGCTGCCAACAGAGGTGGGGAAGAGAGCTTGAGATTGTCTCGTATGGTTTCCAGCGGACTGTGATGACCTAGCGGGATGACATCAGGTTGGGTCGGTTCATCTTTCTCTTTCTTTGATTTTGCCTTGTCGGCGATGTCGATCGCTTCGCTCGCGATGTGCTTAATGGACGCATCGCCTGGTCCGGAAATATTCAATAAGCTGGCAAATAACAGATGCAATTGTCGATTGAGCGCACGGAGTCTGCGCACAGCAGGGCTGGGTCGCAGCCGGGACGGCTGGTGACTGACGAGTGCCGCCCACGCCTGGTGTAGCGCCAGGGCGGCATGATGGCGAACCTTGTCTTCTTCGGGGGTATTGATTGCCTTCGCAAAATTGGCGGTGGTGTTTGCAGCGGTGATGACAGCCGCGCGTTCCGGGCCTTGTGGGTGAAAAAACATGCCGACCATATGTGCCAGCCATGCAAAAGCGCCGCCCGCAAAAACGAGCAGCCCCACCTGCAGTATCGACAAATGACCGGTAGGAATGCTGGTCCCTGCTGCACAGCTAAGCGCAAACATATAGGCGCCCGGCGGCCCTGTCCTGAGGGCATTACAGAGGAAGGTTGAAGTCATGGCGATAATGACAATGACCGGAACCACGAAGAGAGGTGTTTCCGCGGCCCAGACCCCCAACATGACAGCCAGTGCAAAGCACAGGGCAATGACAGCCAGATAGATTGCTCTGTTAATAAAGGGGCGGTCACTTCCATAAAGTACGGTAAAGGCGCCGAGCGTGGAAACGAGACCGGCGGCCAGATTGCCCGACAGCCATCCGGCCAGAACCGGTACCCCCATACATATCGCGGCGCGAGCGGCAAATGGCCAGCGTCGGCCGGCAGGCCGCAATCGAAAAAGTGAGGTCAGGCTAAAAACAGGCGGCTGGGGAGGCGGTGAACTTTGCAGCATCGGCGATAATCGTTGTCATGTCATGTGAAATATATCAGAGGCTGGATTCGCCCTGCGATACAGGAAACGGGGGGCTGATATTTAATCGCATCTGTGATCGCAGGAATCATCGGAACTGAATCGCTTATTCCTTGCGATATCCTGCTCAGTCAGCATCCCCGTTCGCTCAACAAAATTATAATATTCTGGTTTGCTGTCTGTATAGAATTGAATGGTCAGCGTCGCATGTTTGCTTTCTTCGAAAAGGGATGCAGATACGAAATAGGTAGACAGATTGAATGCGTGATAAAAAAGATGCGTGCCACAGTGCTTACAAAAGGTTCGTTCACCAGCAGGGGAGTGCGCATAAGTTGATATTGCGTCCGCGCCTTCAATATGCAGGTCACTGCCGCAGGCCACATTGAAGCCAGGGCCGCCATGCCATTTCTGGCACAGACTACAGTGACAGACTCTGACTTTATCTACCGGTTTCGCGGTTGATACCTTTACCGCTCCGCATAAGCATTGGCCTTTATGCATAATATTTCCTTTGCAATAAAGGTCAATGTTAAGCTGCTGAGGGCATTGCGGCAACTATTTGCTCTTGCGTGGCGCCACCTTCCCGACCCGCACTCCGTTCAGGTAGGTGTCCAGATAAATATCGATAATCTGGACCGCGCTATATTTCCCGTCGCTTTTGTACCATTTGGGTAACTGGTTGAGTACCGACAGCAGAAATTTGCTGGATAGTCTCACTTCAATGTCCGGCCTGAACAGACCCTCGTCAATGCCATCCTGAATGATTTGCTTCAGCATATCTTCATAGGCGTCGCGCACTTGCAGTATCTGCGCGCGAGCTTCTTCCGACGCGGCAGACCAGAACAATGCTGATCCGGACATCCAGCTATCCTGATGTTTTTCGTATCGATCAACCGAGGCATGCATGTAGGCACGTAATCGGTCTTCGGCTGTACCCGATACCACCGAGATGGCCTGCGTGACGGCAAACAGCAGTTCGTCCATGCCGGTTGTGGAACTGGCGCGATAGATGGCTTCCTTGCTTGGAAAATGATGATAAAGCGCGGCTTTGGTCAGACCTGTTTCAGCGGCGATCATGCTGATGGATGCGCCGCTGTAACCATATCGGGCGAAGAGACGTCGCGACGCTTCGATGATTTTTTGTCGCCGGTCGGGGTCTCTGGATGCCATATAAAAGCCTCAATAGAAGTTCAGGCGTGATTATAGCGATTTTTCACCTGACCGAGATGACTGCATCCAGGCAGGCGGTGTCCGATTCCATGACGACAAAAGGGTTGATATCCACGCCTTCCAGGACATCGGCCCAGTCTTCTGCAAATGCCGACAGGGCCAGAATGGCGGTTTTCAATTGTGCGATGTCAACGGCCTTCTGGCCGCGCCAGCCCGTCATCAGCCTGGACGCCCGCACTGAATGGATCAACTGATCGGCCCGCTCTTCTGTCAGGGGTACCGAAGCGAAGGCCACGTCGTTATATAGCTCCACGGCAACGCCTCCCAGTCCGAACATAACCATTGAACCAAACGTGGGGTCATGGTGTACGCCCAGGATGGTTTCAATTCCGCCCTTGATCATTGGCGCGACCAGGATTCCTTCTATCTCTGGCTTCCCAGCGAGGCTTTTGCCTATATCCATTAACGCTCGGAAGGCGTCCTGCACCTGTCCGTGGGTTTGCAGATTCAGTCGAACGCCACCCACGTCGCTTTTGTGCTGGATGTCCGGCGATACAATCTTTGCCACCACCGGATAGCCGACGGCGTCTGCAGCGGCAACGGCTTCTTCTGCAGTACTGCACAATGTTTCAACAGGGACCGACAGGCCGTACCGGGCAAGCAGGCGTTTGGCCTGCAGTTCGTTCAGGGTCCGGTTGTTTGCGTCGGGTTGGGATTTGCCTGGCCGCGAAGAATTGGGCAGCCCCGGGTGCAGCGACATCCATCGACGTTTGATTGCGCATAGTGCGGCCACGGCGCGAACTGCCCGACCGGGATCGGAAAAAATCACCAAATCCTGTTGTTCCAGCTCAGCACGCAGGCGGTCATCTGATGGTCCCACCAGAACAATCATTCTTTCGGGATGCTGTTTGCGAAGGCGAGCCAGGTCTTCCAATAAAGGAAGGAAGCGGCCCGGATCGCAGGGGATCTGTGCCAGGTAGACAAAATGAATCGCATAGTCGGTTTCGCACATCACCAGATCAAGCACTTTCTGAAAGCCTTGCTCAATGGCACCGATTTGCGCAGTCGTATCCAGTGGGTTGACACCAACCAGAAATGGAACAACGTCATGAATTTTTTGCTGCAGATCGGTGGGTACGGCCGGAATCGCGATACCGAAACGCTCGGCGTCGTCCGCCATCAACACGCCGATTCCACCCGATACGGTAATAATGCTGGCCTGATCGTTTACCGGCAGTGGCAGTTGGCTGCACACATAAGCAATGTCCAGCATTTCTTCGATGGACATGGCACGCCAGGCGCCACATTCCTGACATACCACGTCGAATATTCTGTCGTTGCCGGCGATGGCGCCGGTGTGGGTTGCGACTGCGCGTTGTCCGGTTTCTGAGGTTCCCACTTTCATCAGAATCACCGGTTTGTTCGCAGCAGCCGCTTTCAGCAGTGCGCGACGCAAGCGGTTACCGTCCCGGCATCCCTCAATGGCAGCACAGATCACACGGGTCTGCGGATCCGAAGCCAGAAAATCGATGCATTCCGTCACGTCGATATCTGCTTCATTGCCGGTTGCAACGATACGCGCAATGCCCAGTCCGCGTTGTATGGCCTGGGCATAAGCGCAGGAACCGAACGCACCACTTTGGGTCGCAAAACTGATTCCGCCTGCTTGTGGTGTCAAGGCGTCCAGAGCTGTCGAGAAAGTCGCGAAATAGCGGTTCCTGACGCTGACAATACCAAGACAATTGGGACCCAGCAAACGCACGCCGTGCTGCGATGCCAGCTCAACCAGCGCCTGTTGTCGTTCTATGCCCTCGGTTCCGTCTTCGGAAAAGCCAGAACTGAGCACCTGAACCATTTTGATGTTTTTGGCAATGCATTCCTGTAACGCGGCCAGTGCTGCTGGTGCCGGAACAATAATGATTGCCTGATCCACTTTACCCGGTATATCGGCCAGGGAAGGGTAGGCTTTCAGTCCCTGAATCGTGTCGGACCGTTTGTTGATCGGATAAATGGCGCCTTCGTATCCGGCCTCCAGCAGAAACCGGATAGGGCGACCGCCCAGTTTGGTCGGATCCGACGAAGCGCCAATAATGGCAACAGAATCTGGATTGAATAAGGGATTCAGGGAATGGACATTCATCTGTGCGTGGCTCATTGTTGCCTGCCTTTCTGAAATTCAGACAATGCCCGGGTATGGGCATAAGCGTCGCCAAATCGGAAGGCAAGGCTGATCATTCTGGACGCCATTCTTGCTGCCAGTGTTTCGCGGGTCATACCCATGCCGCCATGCAACTGAATGACTGATTGCGCAAACTCGATGGCCTGTTCGCGTATATACAGGCCAAGCAGATCGAAAGCGGCAAGTCGCTCACTATTTGCTGCTGTGATATCCAGTGAACGCAAGGAAGACATCAGCAGATTCTTGCACGTTTCGAATTCGACATAGAGCCGGGCGACATCGTGCCTGAGTACCTGAAACTCAGCCAAAGGCTGGCCAAACTGCTTGCGGTCCTGCAAATAGCGAATGGTTTCCGCCAGCATGGCATTCATGGTACACACAATGTCTGTCGCAATGGCGGCCTGCGCAAGCGCCCATCCTGTCTGGCACATTTTGCGGGCGGCCTCACCCTGAGCCAGCACGGCATTGTTGCCCAGTTCAAGGTTATCGATGTCAATCTGTCTGACCTGCCGCCACTCCACAGTCGAAAAGGTCGCGCCTGACTCGGGCAACTGTGCCGTTTCCAGTATGACGACATAAGGTGTGTCGTCTTTGGTATCGCGCGCGCAAAGGAGCACATGTGTGCAATCGGCTGTCCATTCAACTGCATTCAGCGTACCGGTCAGGCGCCAGCCATTCCCGGAACGGGTAAGTCGGGGAACCGCAAGCTCATTGCGCGAATCATGTGATTCAAGTAAATCGGGTGCTCCCAGCTCAACGCAGACCTCGCCTTCGGCGATTTGAGAAAGCAACGACTTTACAGCTTCTGTTTCAGATACAGACATCAACATGCCCGGCACGACACAACAACGCGTGATGACAGGCAGATTGACGGCTCTTGATGCCAGGCCTTCAAGCAAGGCACCTATATCATTGAACAGGCCGCCAAAGCCACCGTGCTCTTCGGCGATGAGTGTACTGTTCCATCCCATGTCGCGGATCACGGATGCGGGTATGGCCGAGTCGTTTGTACCGCCGCTTCTGGCAATGCGCTGAGCTCCCTCAAGCAGTTCACCTGGAAAGAGTGTAATTGGTTCGAATGCCATTGGCTTATGCTCCAAACAGTTGACGGGCAACAACGTTTCTCTGGACTTCCGTTGTGCCGCCTGCAATGGTTTTAGAACGGGAATACAGGTAGTTCTGTACCCACAGACCCTCTTCGGTTGAGCCGGCATCTTCTGTTATAAAGCGCTGGCTGCCAGCGGGACCTGCCAGTTGAAGTGCGATTTCACTGAGTGCCTGGGCAATGTGGCTGCACAGCAGTTTCAAGGCAGAAGGTTTGGCACCCAGTGGCTTCTTTGCCATCATATCGTCAATCGCATCGGCCAGCATTTCGCGAGCACCCTTGATGCGGGCGGCAAGCATGAACATTTGCCGATCCAGCGTGCTGTAGTCATGGCTATCCCGACGCGCCTGTTGGCATTCCCATAGCAGATGTGATACGCGCCGCCATTGACGCACAAGCTGTCCCACACTGGCTGGTGGTACCCGTTCACGCTCAAGCAGATATTTGGCGCATTGCCATCCGCCGCCTTCGTCTCCGACACGACGGTCAACCGGAATACGGACATTCTCGAAAAACACCTCGTTCACATGATGCCAGCCGTCGATGGTGGAAATGGGCTTGATGGTAATGCCGGGACTCTTCAAGTCCGCAAGAAGCAGGGAAATGCCTTCCTGCTTTTTGGCTTCACGCGAGGTGCGTACCAGCAGATAAATCATGTCTGCTTCGTGGGCGTGTGAGGTCCAGATTTTCTGTCCATTGACAATATAGTCGTCACCATCGCGTTCAGCGCGCGTCTGCAGAGAAGCGAGGTCCGAGCCCGAGTTCGGTTCGGAATAGCCCTGGCACCACCAGTCAGATGCATCCAGGATTCGTGGCAGAAAGGTTTCTTTCTGTGCCTTTGTGCCAAATTGCATGATGACCGGACCGATGTGGCCCAGGCCATGATGATAAAGTGGCGGACAATCTTGATCGGCAATCACTTCTTCAAAAATCATGCGCTGGCGCAGATCCCAACCGGTGCCGCCGAATTCGACCGGCCAGCCGGGCGCTGCCCAGCCTTGTTTGTAAAGAATGAGCTGCCAGCGGCGATATATTTCACGTGTGATTTTCCTGCCGCTGCTCACGATTTCCCTGATTTCCTCCGGGCAGTGTTGCCGGACGAAGTCCTGCACTTCTTTGCGAAATGCCTGATAGTGCTCATCTTCATTGTCAGCGCCCGCAGGTAGATCAAGGTACTGCTCGTTCAACGTTTGCTGCATTTTATTTTCCCTTGTACTGTGGAACGCGTTTTTCCAGAAATGCCTGTTGGGCTTCTCTTGCGTCTTCCGTATCCGACAAGGCAACTGTGATATTTTGCTCGTAACGGTAGCCTTCTCGCTGAGGCATATTCAGGGTGACCTGAGAGGCTTGTTTGGCGTACATCAGCGCCAATGGGGCTTTGCTGGCGATTTCTTCAGCAAGAGCCAGCGCGTATGGCATCAGCTCGTCACGCGGGAGGCTTGCTTCAATCAGGCCCAGTCGATAGAGTTCATCTGCGGTCACTTTCATGCCAGTGTAGAACATACGGCGCGCACGCGATTTGCCAAAAATGCGTTGCAGTAACGCCGTGCCGCCCGCAAGCCCCACATTGATTTCCGGCATGGAAATATAGGCATTATCAGACGCAATCCAAATGTCGCATGCGGCCATCAGGCCAAAGCCGGCACCCAGCGCCGGTCCGTTGATAGCCGCAATTACGGGTTTGCTGCAGTCAGAGATCGCAAGTGCCGATTCCCGCACCAGGCGGTTGTGATTCCAGTATGCACCGGGACCCCGTTTCTTGATGGCCGGTCTTTCCGAAATATCGGCGCCAGCCGAGAAAATATCACCGTGCGCAGTCAATATGGCACAACGCACATTATCATCGTCGTTAAACGAATCAAATACACTGATTAGCTCGGCACGCAGCTCTGCATGTTGTGCGTTGACAGGCGGGCGATTCAGGTAGACGATTGCTACCTTGTCTTTATGTTCAACTTCAATAAACTTCAGAGTCATCTGATTGGTATCCATGGTTATTTAACGAGAAGTTTCACGCCACTATCGACCAAACCCTGCAAGCGGTTTGATTCGTGGTCAAGAAACGAGGCAAATTCGTCGGGCGTGCCGCCGACAACAAACAGACCGGCAGAAGCCAGCACGGCTTTCACCTTCGGATCCGAAAGCGATTGGTTCAATCCTTCATTGATTTTCTGAATGACAGCCTGGGGCGTTCCGGCAGGTGCCAGAAAGCCGAACCAGCTGCCAAAAACCAGGTCAATACCCTGTTCCCGGAAAGTCGGAACTTCAGGGGCATCCGGATGCCGGGTTTCACTTGCAATACCAAGAGCACGCAGGCGGCCGGCATGCACATTGGCAATAGAGCCCGGGCCATCAAAAATGCCATCGACCAATCCGGCAAAGACATCGTTCATTGCCGGGCCAGTGCCTTTATAGGGAATATGTGTAATGCTGACGCCGACTGCCTTTGCCCATAATTCAGCTGCAATATGCGGGCTCGAACCATTGCCGGATGAGGCAAATTTCAGATTTCCCGGCGCTATCTTTCCCTTGGCGATGACATCTTTCAGTGTGTGCAGATTGCCTCTGCCAGAAACAACCAACATATTGCGACTGTTACCCAACAACATGATTGGCGTCAAAGAAGCCGGGTCATAAGGCATATCTTTTCTGAGAATGGGGTTTGACGTGTAGGCATAGCTCGTCAGGAGCAGAGTGTAGCCATCTGCCTTGGCGCGACTGACATGCTGGGTACCAATAATGGTGCCGGCACCGCCTTTATTCTCGACAATGACCTGCGTATTCCACATGCGCCCCAGATAGTCGCCAATGGAACGCGCGAATGCATCGGTCACGCCTCCGGGAGGGTACGGGACGACCAGCGTAATGGGATGGTCAGGATAGGTCTTGGTCTGCGCAGACGTGGTGCCGGTTGCAAGTAGTGCCGAAATCGCGAGTGTGACAGAGGTGAGCAGTTTTCTCATTCGTTTTGGTCCGATAGTAGATTAGTGATCAATGGTTCTTGCGTGTCACAGCAATGCCAGCACTGTCAATGACGTCTTTCCATCGTTTTTGTTCACTGCGAACAAGGGCTTCCATTTCCTGAGGAGTACTGCCGACGAGAATGGTTCCGGTATCAGCGAAGGTTTTCTGCAGTTTTTTATCTGAGACCACTTCGTTGATCAGCCTGTTCAGTTCATTGATAACGGCATCAGGCGTTGCGCCGGGCGCCGTAATATAGTTGACAGGAGAGGCATCAAATCCCTTGAGCGTATCGGCGATGGGTCTGATGTCGGGCGTGATGGGACTGGGTTCAGGTGTAGACACACCCAGCGCCTTGACTTTGCCTGACTGGATATAGGGCAGGTAGACGCTCAATGTATCGATGGTCATTTGCACCCGGCCGGCCATGACATCTGACGCGGCAAGCGAGGTCCCTTTGTAAGGCACATGCACAATGTCGATGCCTGCCATCTTTTTGAACAGCTCACCGGCCAGGTGACTGGTAGAGCCAATGCCTGAACTAGCAAAATTGACCATGCCTGGATGGCCCTTTGCATAGTCGATCAGCTCCTGAACGGAAGATGCCGGAAAGTCCTTGCCCACAACAAGCACATTGGCTCCGGCCGTCAACTTGCTGACAGCGCGCAGGTCTTTTAGCGGTTCATAGGGCAGATTTGCAATGAGATACTGCGCGGTCATCTGCTGACCGGGAGTTGTATAAAGCAGGGTATAACCGTCGGGTGCAGCATGAGCCACATGAGCGGCGCCCAGCGTACCGCCTGCACCTGGCACGTTCTCTACGACCACGCTTTGCCCGCTCTTTTCTGAGAACACCTGGGCAAATCTGCGGGCTCCTGTGTCTGCGCCACCACCCGGCGCAAACGGCACAATCAGTCGAATTGCCTTTTCCGGAAAGCCAGACTCCTTGGCTGTTGCTGGCAACTGCGCAGCAACCGTAGCTGCGCACGCAGCGAATAAAAGCATCCATTTTTTCATTCTGTCTCCTGAATGAGAAAACCACCGCTTATCGAATTTGAAGTTACCGAACGATCGGTAAGTTATTTTTTTACGAACTATACAGTTCACAAAATGAGGATCAAATTGGTAATAACCCGCAGAAATAAGCGGGGAGGGTAAGGAATGATTGTGGGTTCGTCAGTGAAATGGGACTGTCAACGCGTGTTGAAAGCCGTTATATTTCGAGCGGAATATATGCCTTCTGCAATTATTTTTATGGTCAGGTTTTGAACCACGAGGATAAATGCAAGCGTTTGGAGAATCGCTCGGTACGATCCGCTTTGCGGTTGCTTGCGGTTGCTTGCGGATTGCGCAGTGGTTAGGGTTTGGGCATTTTCCTGTGTGAATCCGGGGCGCGAAAGGTTACGTGTACACCTTTGTCTCACCCCCAAGTTCAGTGCCTGCGTGACGAAAATGATTCCTGATGGCTTCGGTGAAATTGCTGCGGTGATGGAATTTTCTTTCCAGAATGCCAATTCTGCGGCTGATTTTCGTATGTGATAAGTCAACGAACTGCAGTTTTTCGTCCTGCTCCCAGTCCAGGTTGGCCAGCTTGGGAACAATGGAAACGCCGTACCCCTGACGAACCAATTCGATTATGGCTTCTATCGAATTCATCTCCATTTGAATGTCCACGCTGACCGCCAGCTTTTTCAGCGTTTGGCGAATAAGGATGCCGGTCCAGGTCATCTGATCAAAATGAATGAATGGCGCGTGATTCAGGATATCGATTGAAGGTTCGTCCGTCTGGTCAGCCAGCGTGAAAAACGGTTTGCGCGGAATAATCAGGATCATCGGCTCGGCGTAGAGCGGGGTCCAGATCAGTTGTTTGTATGCGTATTCCGGCGGTTCGGTGGCAATGGCCGCATCGAGTTGGCCGCTGGTAATTTTATGCGCGAAGTCGCCGGACTGACCTGCAAACACTTTGACATCCAGATCAGGATTGTTCTTACGAATCGCCCACAGCGCGTCGGAGAATGAGCCCATCAAACTGGATATCAGCGCGCCAATATGCACAGTGCCGGTCAGCTGCCCCTGCCTGTTGTCACCACTTCGAATAATTTCTTCATACTTGACCAGCAATTCCTGCACGTCTTTCAGCATGCTCTCACCGTAGTGATTGAGCACGAGCTGATGCCCGTTCTTGTGAAACAACGGCGTTTCCAGCGAGTCTTCCATGGTTTTGATCTGCTGCCCGACGGCCGCAGAGGTAAGCCCGATTTTCTTTCCCGCTGCCGTGTACGAGCCGCATTCTGCGACTGCGACGAAGACCTTGAAAGTGCGCAATGTGATCATAATATTTAAAATTTAATTTTAAATAAATAAAAAATTATTGCTTTTACTTTAAATTAAATTTGAAGAATAATCAAACAAAAACGCGATGTGCTCCTGTTTTCAGGACAGTGAATTTCAAGTGGCAGGGTTGATCTGCCAATCCTGTTTTTCTCACAGCGTCAAACGAAAAGGACGAGACAAGATGAATACCCGATTCAATGGAGGTCAATTTTTAAAACGATGTGCAGGTCTGTTTCTGGCCTGTACGCTGGCCACTGCCGCGCAAGCCGCGCAGTGGCCACAACAGCCGGTCCGATTGGTTGTGCCATTTGCCGCCGGTGGCGCCACCGATATTATTTCCCGAGTCCTGGGTCAGGAACTTGGCGACCAATGGGGCCAAAGCGTAGTGGTCGAAAACAAAGTGGGCGCCGGCGGTGCGGTAGGAGCCTCGCAGGTGGCGCGCAGCAAAGCTGACGGATACAGCATGCTGATGATTTCCGGGAGCATGTTCACTGTCAATCCCTATCTGTACAAGAAACTGCCGTATGCCGTTGCAGATTTTCAGCCGGTGAGCGTAGTCACCACGGGCCCCTTGCTTCTGGGTATCAATAAAAACGTACCGGCAGACAATCTTGAATCCTTTCTAGCCTTCGCGAAAAAGAACGGTGCAGCAACCAATTTCGGCTCAGCGGGTGTCGGTAGCCAGGGGCATATGGCGTTCGAAGCCATTCTGAATGCCACGGGTGCCAATCTGACGCACATTCCTTATGGTGGCGAGTCGGCAGCGCTGACCGATCTGGTCGGAGGACAAATCCAGGCCATTACCGCCAATCTGTCTGCGGCGCTGCCTTTTGTGCAGTCCGGCGAAATCAAGGGTATTGCTGTCACGGGTGCCGATCGCTCAAAAAGTCTGCCAAAAGTACCCACGGTGAAAGAGCAGACGGGCAAGGATTTTGATGTGATCGGATGGTTTGGCATCGTGGTGCCCAAAGGTACACCGGAGGACGTGGTTCAGCGCATCGAAAAAGGCATCACAACTGCAATTGCCTCGGAGCGCATGAAGAAAAAATTCAAAGAGCTGGGGCTGGAACCAGCAACAGCAGGGCCAGCTTATATGAATGAACGAGTAGAAAAAGAATCGGTTTTCTGGAAGAAAGTGATTGCCGAACAGAAGATCGAGTCCATGTAAACGGGTTACCCGGCGGATATCAGTGTTTGGAAAGGTGTGAAATGGAAAAGATGCTAACGGTAAAGATCTGGCGTGGCGAAGAGAGCGGAGAGTATGTCACTTATCATATTCCGTCGCGAGAGAACCAGACAGTGCTGGACGTGGTCACGGAAATACAGAGGCAGGTTGATCCAACGCTGGCTTACCGCTTCTCCTGTCGGGTCGGTGTTTGCGGAAGTTGTGCCATGACGGTTAACGGCAAACCAAGATGGACCTGCCGCAGCCATGTAAAAAACGTTGTCGAAAACGGCGTCATCCAGCTGGAACCACTAAGAAATATGCCACGTATCAAAGACCTGGTGGTTGATATGACCGAGTTTTTTGATAAGTGGAAAAGGGCCGGCGGTGAGTTCGTGGGAACCCGGACCCGTCAGGACAGGCCGGCGCTGGTAGATCCTGCAAGCAAGGCCAGAAAGCAGGCGGATGCGGCCATTGAATGCATCAATTGTGCCGTCTGTTATGCCGCCTGTGATGTTGTTGAATGGGATAAGGATTATCTGGGACCGGCAGCCTTGAATCGGGCGTGGAGTCTGGTCAATGACGAACGTCATGCCGATCCAAAAGGGGTACTCAAAAAATCCATGGCCGATGGCGGATGTAATTCCTGTCATACGCAGGGCAGCTGCATGAAGCATTGTCCAGTGGGCCTGAGCCCCACAGGTAGTATCGCCGGGCTGAAAAAGCGTTCGTTGTTTGAACTCTTTAGCGGGAAGTAGCCATGGAAATGAAATTGTTTCTGCTGCAGCGGCTGACGGCCATGATCATGGTGCCGTTCATTTTTGTCCATATTGGTGTCATCGTCTACGCGGTGCGCGGCGGTCTGAGCGCCGGCGAAATTCTGGGGCGCACACAAGGCAACTGGCTATGGATCGCCTTTTATACCTTGTTTGTCATCAGCGCTTCCATTCATGCGCCTATCGGTATCCGCAAGGTCCTCAAAGAGTGGGCTCGCATGCCTACGCAGACGGTCAATATTGTGGCATTGGTACTGGGCCTGTTGTTTCTGTTCCTTGGACTTCGTGCCGTGATTGCGGTAGGGGGGTTGTAATGGTCAAGCGCGTTCATCGACATAAAGCCTATTTCGCTTTTTTAGGACACCGTATTTCCGGTTTGTTGCTGGGCATCTTCCTGCCAGTCCATTTCTATGTTCTAGGGCTGGCGCTGGGGCAGGTCGACAAACTGGATGGTTTTCTCAAATTTTCGGAACTGCCTGGTGTCAAGATTGCCGAGTGGGGTCTGATCCTGCTGCTGGCTATCCATCTGTTTTTCGGCTTGCGCATTCTGGTTATCGAATTTGTACAGTGGCCGACTCCGGCATCCATTCGCCTGAACTGGATCAGCTGGAGTGTGGTTTTTAGCGTTCTGATCGGCGCGATCTTTCTCTCAGGAGTATTCGGATCATGACATTTGAAAATTTGAAGACGGATATCCTGATTCTTGGCAGTGGCGGGGCAGGGTTGTTTGCCGCACTGCATGCCAAACAGGTCAATCCGGAACTGGACGTAACCATAGCGGTCAAGGGTCTGATCGGTAAAAGCGGCTGTACCCGAATGGTACAAGGCGGATACAACGTTGCGCTGGCCGAAGGTGACTCGATAGAGCGGCACTTTATGGACACGATCGAGGGTGGCAAGTGGCTACCGCGACAGGATCTTGCCTGGCGGCTGGTCAATGGTGCGGTGGAGCGTGTACAGGAACTTGAAAACGAAATTGGCTGCTTTTTCGACCGTAATCCGGACGGCACGCTGCATCAGAAGGCATTCGCCGGCCAGACATTCGACCGGACCGTGCACAAATCTGATCTGACGGGCATCGAGATTATCAATCGCCTGATGGAAAAAGTCAGGGCGCTGGATGTCAATCGGCTTGAAGAGCATCGTGCGATTGAGCTGATTCCGGCGCGCGACGGTTCGGGTATTGCAGGTGTGTTATTCATTGATATGCGCTCGGGCCTGTATCGTTACGTTCAGGCAAAGGCCGTTTTGCTGAGTACAGGCGCGGGTCCCACGATGTACCTGTATCACACACCTTCCGGAGAAAAGACCTGCGACGGTCTGGCCATGGCATTGCGTTATGGGCTGAAGCTGCGCGATATGGAAATGGTTCAGTTTCATCCGACCGGCTTATTGGGCGGACCGGGTACACGGATGACAGGCACCGTCCTGGAAGAAGGACTGCGTGGGGCCGGCGGCCATTTGATCAATGGTGCGGGTGAGCGATTCATGAGCAATTATCACGAACGTGGTGAGCGCGCTACCCGCGATGTGGTCAGCCGCGGAATCTATGCAGAAATGCGCGCGGGTCGAACCAGCCCCATGGGCGGCGTCTATATACAAATGTCACATCTGGGGGCGGATCACGTTCGTCGTTCATTCCCCGGCATGGTGCAGCGCTGTGCCGATTGTGGCTTTGACCTGGCCGGCGGACGAGTTGAGGTAGTGCCTACCGCGCATTATCTGATGGGAGGCGTGGAGTTCGAAGTGGACTGTTCCACGGCCTCGGCGGGTCTGTTTGCGGCAGGTGAAGACTGCGGCGGGGTGCACGGTGCCAACCGGCTGGGGGGCAATGGCGTGGCCAACTCCACAGTTTTCGGCGGCATTGCCGGAGACTCCATGGCGGAGTATGTCAAAAAGCATGGTGCGTGGAAGGATCCTGATCCGTCTGTGATCGAGGCCGGCATTGCCCGAGCGGAGCTGCCATTTTCCAGAAAGGCAGAATCGACGCTGCCCTTGCGCGAAGCGCTTTCGGCAACGATGTGGAATGACGTGGGGATTTTGCGTAACCAGGCCGGCATTGAGCAGGGACTGCAAAGTCTGGATGGTCACCTGGAGGCGTTGCGAACCATAGGTGTGGCGGACGGCCAGCGCAGATTCAATCTGAGCTGGCACGACTGGCTCAATCTGGACAGTCTGATGGCGATTTCGAAAGTGATTGCAACGTCGGCACTGGCTCGCTGCGACAGCCGCGGTGCGCACTTCAGGGAAGACCATCCCGAGACGGGCGATCTGAATACCACGGCGTATACGCAGGTCAGTGCGCGCGATGGTGAAATCAGGCTTGAAATGGTGCCGGTCAAATTCGATATCGTCTCGCCTGGAAATACCCTGATCCAGGAAGAGGCGGAACAATGCGTGTGATCGCAAACTTAAATGCGGGAGGCAGAATATGGCAATTGATATAAACACGGTCGAAGCGGCTGCGCTGGAAATCATGAAGCGCGCCGCCATCGATATCCCCGAAGATTACAGTCAGGGCATAGAGGCGATGCAAAAGACCGAAACGGGCAAGTTGCCGCGTTTCGTGCTGCACGCCATGGTTGACAACTGGGAGGCGGCAAGCAAAGACCGGCGCCCCATGTGTGCAGACACCGGTGTGCCACGCTACTACGTGAAGATGGGCAATAACGCCAGCGTCGAGACTGGCTTCATTGGCATAGAGCGCGCTTTGCGCAAGGCGACGGCCGATGCAACGGTAAGCATTCCCTTGCGGCCAAACCGCGTGCATCCGCTGTGGCGCACCGAGCACAATAACAACGTGGGCATCAATGCACCGGAGATCGACTGGTCTTTCGAGCCAGATGCAGACTGGATCGATATCACAACTGTGCACAAGGGCGGACTGTTTGGCACCGACTATCGCATGCTGTTTCCGGGCGATGGGATAGACGGTATCAAACGGTTTGTACTGGATGGTCTGATTGCATTTGGCAAACGTGGCCTGGCCTGTCAGCCGGCGATTGTTGGCATTGGTATTGGCGGCTCCAAAGATACCTGTATGCAACTGGGCAAGCAGGCAGCGTGCCTGCGTACCGTGGGTGACCGCAATCCGGATCCAAAAATCGCGGAGCTGGAAATGGAACTGAAAAAACTCGGCAATTCAATTGGCATGGGCGCAATGGGCTTTGTCGGCTCTTCGATGGTTGTCGATTGTCATATTGAAGTGGGCTTCACCCATACGGGCGGAATGCCGGTCAGCATCCATACGTTCTGCCTGTCATCGCGGCGCGCTACCGCCAGAATTCACGCAGATGGTCGCATTGAATATCGAACCGATCCGCAATGGTTTACACCCTATACAAGAAGGGAGACAGTCGAATGGAACCGATAAACACTCAGGAAAAAGAAAGCAGCAGTGATGACGATCTGAAAATCTTCAGAATCAACCTGCCCGCCACCCCCGAAGATATTGCCCGCCTTGAAATCGGGTCGGTAGTGTATATGAGCGGAGTCGTCTATACCGCCAGGGAGGGCGTCTATCAGAAGGTTATGGGAAATGGCGAAGCGTTGCCTGTTGATCTGAAGACGGTCAGTAATGTCAATTTTCATTGTTCTCCGGCGGCTGCCGTGACAGAGACAGGTGACTACAACGTGGGAGCCGTGACGGCGACTGCCAGTTTTCGCTTTTCCAAATGGATGGCGAACTGGCTTGACCTGACGGGTACCAAAATTGTGATAGGCAAGGGCGGCATGCCGCATGATGATTACGCCAATATTATGGTGCCGCACGGTGCCGTATACCTGACCACTGTCGGTTACGGTACAGGTGCCTTGCTCGGTCGTGGCATCAAGCGGGTTCGCGATGTCTTCTGGCTGGATGAACTGGGTATTGCGCAGGCCATGTGGCTGTTCGAAGTTCAGGATTTTGGTCCGTTCATTGTGGAAAGTGATATCAACGGTAATTCGCTTTTTCATCAGCATGGCGAACAGGTCAATGCTCGAATTGATGCGCTTTACGCCGGGCTCAAACCGCCTGCCTTGCACCGGTTTGGCGAGACCAGCGATCGTAAAAACGAAGTAATGTAAGAGGAATAATGCATGACAATTATAGATTTTCGCTTGCGCCCACCGGCTGGCCAGTTCCTGTCAACGTTGATGTATGCGCAGGGAGAGCGGCGTGATGGTTTCACCAGAACCGTTGGGTTTGAGCCATCAGCGGCAGCACAGCAGCAATCCATGGACATGACGCTTGCCGAAATGGATGACGCAGGTGTTGATCACGGCGTCGTGGTGGGACGGCTTGCCGGGATGCTGGGCAGTATTTCAAATGAAGATGTGCTCGCACTGATGAACGGACATGGTGATCGGTTCATTGGTGCGGCATCTATTGATCCCACTAATCGAATCGCCGCCTGCCGCAGTATTGACGATGCGATGGCTGCGGGATTTCGGCTGATCAATATAGAGCCGGGCGCTTATCCCGTGCCCATGTACGCAGATGATCGGCGCCTGTATCCGATCTATGCGCACTGTGAGGACCGCAATATTCCAATAATTTTGATGGTGGGCGGCACGGCGGGCCTGGATCTGAGTTATTCAGACCCGATACGTACAGATCGGATGCTGGCTGATTTTCCGAATCTGAAAGTCGTGCTTGCCCACGGCGGCTGGCCCTGGGTGACGCAGATTCTGCACATTGCGTTTCGTCGTCCAAACGTCCACCTGTCTCCGGATATGTACTTTTCCCGAATGGCTGGTTGGGAAGAGTATTTGAAGGCTGCCGACAGTTTTCTTGCAGACCGTATGCTTTACGCCAGTTCGTTTCCGTTCTGCCCGATCAAGGGGTATAAAGAATGGTTTGAGTCACTGCCGATTCAGGAAGAAAACCGCAGGAAAATCATGGGCGGCAATGCACAGCGACTGCTGGGGCTTGGCGCGTGGTCCGCTAGCGCCTGTTTTCGAGGGTAATCACATTAGGATCACCATCCTGATCTTTACCCGCCTATTCTTTCCTGATGATGCGATCCCGGTCACAAAAATCTAATTACCCTAAGTAATTGAAATTCCAATTCATCTTGTTTTAAGTTTTAATGAATTAAAATAATAAGCATATAACAACAAATCACATAAGCGAAAAAACGGGACGATTCTCTTCTCCAGAGGATCGCGCAAACAGGAGACAATTGGTGATTAAACACAAAATACAGCGCAATTTCATGTATCGCAGACTGCTGTTCGCCTGTCTGGTCTCAGCGTCGTGGACGGCTTACGGCGCAGACAATGAGCAGATCAAGCTGGGCAGCGAGATTGCCCTCAAGGGGGCGAGCGGTCAACCGGCCTGTGTGAGTTGCCACGGTGCCAAAGGCGAAGGTCTGGCAGCCGCGGGTTATCCATTTCTGGCTGGGCAGCCCGCCGAGTATCTGTCTCAGCAATTGGCGCATTTTGCCGATGGTTCGCGCAAGCAGCCAATTATGCAGCCAATAGCCAAAGGGCTTTCCGAAGAACAGCGCTCTGCTGTGGCTGCCTACTACGAATCGCTTCCTCCAGTCTTTGATCGCAAGGCGCTTGCGAACAGAATGGAGACATATCCAGCGCAAAAACCAGGCGCGTGGCTGGCCAATCGTGGCAGTGAGAAACCGTATGTCCCCGCTTGTGTGCAATGTCATGGACCCGGAGGCATTGGCGTAGCCCCTGTATTTCCGGCACTCTCAGGTCAGCCTCAACAGTATTTGAAAGCGCAGCTGGCAGCGATGAAGTCGGGCGATCGTGGTGAAGATGCGCATAAATTGATGACCCATCTGGCCAAAAATCTGAGCGATGAACAAATCGACCAGGTGAGCGCTTATTTCGCAAAAGACATATTGCAGCCCGTCGCCAAAGCTGAAGTCCAGGATAAGGGAGAGGCCAAATGAACCGTAAGAAAATCAGTCTTTCATCAGTCTGGCTCTCCTCAGTGGCGACTGCCGTGCTGGTGCTTTCAATAAATGTGGCCGGGGCAGCAGAATCGTTTACCCCGCCCGCAGCAGATGCGATTCCCGAGAATGAATTCGGCGATATGGTTCGCAAAGGGCAGGATTACTTTACGCATACGTCGGAACAGCTGCCTGACTATGTGGGCAATTCTCTCAATTGTGTGAATTGCCACCTGGATGCAGGGCGACGCGCTGATTCCGCTCCCATGTGGGGTGCTTACGTTGTCTATCCCGCCTATCGTGCAAAAAACGGTCACGTGAATAGTCTGTCCGAGCGCCTGCAGGGATGTTTTCGATTCAGTATGAATGGGAAGGCCCCGGCGGCCGATTCGGAAGCCATTGTTGCGATCACCACCTATATGTACTGGCTTGCAACCAAGGCGCCTACCGGCGTGAAACTTGCAGGGCAGGGCTACAAGAAGCTGGCCAAGCCTGAACAGAAGATGGATCTGGCGCGCGGCAAAGAAGTGTTCATGGCCAACTGCGCCGTCTGTCATGGTGAGAATGGAGAAGGGCGCAAAACAGCGGGCAAAACTGTGTTTCCAGCGTTGTGGGGTGATGACTCATTCAACTGGGGTGCGGGCATGCACCAGATTCCCAATGCTGCCGGTTTTATCAAGAGCAATATGCCTCTTGGCAATCCGGGCACACTTACCGACCAGCAGGCCTGGGACGTTGCCTATTTTATGAATTCACACGAGCGTCCTCAGGATCCGCGTTTTACCGTGGACGTGGAGACGACCCGCAAGAAATATCATGACGGCGGCGATAATCTGTATGGTCAGAATATCAACGGTGTGATTCTGGGCGAACATTCAATCCCATCGGGTGGCCGACTCAGAGATTCGTCAGAGAAGACAAAAGACTGATGCCTGAGGCAGTATTGTTGCGGTATTACGAATGAAATTTCAAGTAAGGAGAATGTTTTTATGCGTGGCTTTTGGTTCCTCCCACTTATGATTGCGACTGCCGGTATTGTCGGCTCATCCCCCGCATTGGCCGAGAAGCCGGCAGATTTCTGGCAAACGCCCACGATAAAGGATTACGGCAAGATTCATTATTTGGCGGACTCTGCCTATAAGCCCAGTCCGGATCAGACGTACAAAATTGTCTTTACGATGACAACGCCGCCGAAATCTGCCGATCAGGTCAATCCAGGGCTCAACCGTCTGGCTAGAACGGTGAATCTGTATGTGGCTGCAGGCGTGCCGCTGGATCATCTCAAGTTTGTGGCCGTCGCCTCGGGGGCGGCAACCTCGTTGATTCTGGATGATGCGCATTATCAGAAGGCATACAAAATGAATAATCCCAATCTGCCGCTCATCAGGAAGCTGCGTGATGCAGGTATTGATGTGGCGGTGTGCGCCCAGGCAGTTGCGGAACACGATTACGAGTATGAATGGGTAGATAAAAGCGTAACCCTTGCCTTGTCGGCACTGACCACTGTCACAACGCTTGAGCATGACGGCTACAGCCTGATGCCGCTATAAGGACTCGCCATGCAATCATCCTATCTGCCCGACCTCCTGAAAACACTGACTGCGCTTATTGCACTTGCAATTGTGCCGCTCGTTGGACATTCGCAGGACGCCAGGAGCGCATCTGTAAGCCCGCCATGGCAGCAGGGGAAGAACAACGATGCATCCCCTCGCGGTCTGGAATTCACAGAACCCGATGCCGATAATCTGGCCGACTTTCATGGCAGCCCCATGAATCCGGCATTATCGCTTTATGTCGGAGGTAATTATTTCTTCGCCATGGCGCCACTGGTTCACGCGTTCGAAGCCAAACACCCCGAATACAAAGGTCATCTTTACTGGGAAACAATTCCACCGGGTCTGCTTGTTCGGCAAATGAAAGCCGGTGGCACAGTGACCGTAGGCAATATGACCTGGACGGTCAGACCCGACGTCTATCTTGCCGGACTGAAGGCCGTGCAAACCCAGATCGATGCGGGACTTTTGCAGGCACCGGCTGTACCGTATGCGACCAATACGCTGACGATTATGGTGGCCAAGGATAATCCTAAAGCCATCAGGAATCTGAAGTCGCTGGGTGATGCTGATGTGCGTCTTGCCATGCCCAATCCTGAATGGGAAGGGGTTGCCAGACAGATCAAGTCTTCCCTGGACAAAGCAGGTGGCAAAGCGTTATCCAGCCAGGTTTATGAAGACAAAGTTAAAGATGGCTCAACAACCCTGACGCATATTCATCACCGCCAGACACCCTTATGGATTATGCAGGGCAAAGTCGATGCCGGAGTGACCTGGCAATCGGAAGCGGCATTTCAGGAAATGGCGGGTCACCCTATCAGTCACGTCGACATCCCAACTGCGCAAAACACAACTGCCATATATGCAGGTGCGATCGCTAAGAATGCAGCGCACAAGGAAGCCGCTCAACGATGGCTGGACTTTATTCGTTCCGACGAAGGCATTGGCATCTTTGAGCGCTACGGATTCAAACGATACGTTGCGCAGAAATAAATAAGACAACGACGAAGTGTAGAGTGGGTGGAAAGTGCTTTTTCAATCCACCCCTTCCATTTTGTAGCCCACGCCGTAGATGGATCGGATCCAGTCTTCGCTGCCGCCGGCGTCGGTCAGCTTTCTGCGCAGGTTTTTTACGTGGGTGTCTACGGTGCGATCGGTAACGATGCGGTGGTCGGGGTATATCTGCGCCAGTACCTGATCGCGTGATAGCACGCGTCCCTGGGATCGATAAAAGAAAAGCAGCAGATTGAATTCTATCGGCGTCAGATCGAGTTCCTTACCGTGTACCCGCGCACGATAGGCGTCTTCATCAATCACCAGAGTGCTGGACTTGTCTGCATCGGGCACATAACGATGCCGTCTCAATACAGCCGCCGTTCTGGCGACTACCTCTCTTGGACTGAAAGGCTTGCAGACATAATCGTCGGCACCGCTTTCCAGTCCTATCAGGCGGTCGATTTCCTCTACCAGAGCGGTCATCATGATAATCGGTGTCTGACTTCCCAGTCTAATTTCCCTGCAAATATCCAGACCGCCGCGTCCGGGCAGCATCAGATCGAGCAGAACAAGATCCGGCTTCTCTGCGTGAAACGCGGCCAAGGCATCAAGACCGTTGCTGATCCAGTGATGGGTGTAACCTGAGGCGCTCAGGTAATCGCCCAGAACGGCGGCAAGCCGAGGTTCGTCTTCAATAATCAGAATGTGGCCAGGGGCCGAAGCGATATTATTGTTCATGGAAATGCTATTAACGATGTCATGGACGGATTCAGATGCCGGGAAATGAAATATGAATTGCAATACCGCCCAGTTCAGAGGCTCGCGCATGGATTGTGCCATTATGGGCCGCAACGATATTGCGACTGATCGCCAGCCCCAGGCCGCTGCCACCGCTGGCCCTGCTGCGGGATCCTTCAATGCGGTAAAAGCGTTCAAACAGCCGCTCCAGGTTGGCAGGATCCACCCCTGGCGCGCTGTCGGCGATCACAATCGTGATAGCATCCGACTGTTGCTCACCGTTGATCATTACTTTGCCTCCGGGGTCTGTATATCGCAGGGCGTTTTCCAGCAGGTTGGAAAACAGCTGTTTCAGGCGACTTTCATCCCCTTTGAAATATAAAGGTCTTGTCGGCAGGTCAAGTGTCAGGGTCAGATTGGCGTTTTCGAATCTGCGCTGCATGCCTGCGGCGGCATCTCGAACCAGAGAACCCAGATCCAGCGATACCATCTTGTATTGCAGGGGGGCATCCGTCAGCGACAGGTCATGCAGATCGCCGATGAGCTTGTTCAGCTGCAGCACCTGCTGATGCATGACAGACAGCGACTCTTCGCTGGGACTGCGTATTTTGTCCTGAATGGCTTCGATCTCTGCCTGCACAACTGCCAGGGGAGTGCGCAATTCATGTGAAATATCGGCCATAAAGGCGCGCCGTGTTTGCTCATTATTTTCCAGTGCCTGCGCCATTCTGTTGAAGTCGTCCGCCAGTGCACCCAGCTCATCGCGTGAACCGGGTGGAATGCGTGAGGCATAATTTCCCTGTGCCAGCGCATGGGTCGCCGCCGCCATATTGCGGATTCTGTTGAGGATGCTCCGAGCAATCAGGAAAGCGAAGAGGGCCACAATGATGATTGAAATGGTGGCGATCAGCACCATCACCTGCAACTGTGATTCCAGGAAACGGGATTCACCGGGCGCCAGCACATTTTCAAAAGGTATCATGGCGAGCCAGCCTACCGTTTTGCCGTCAACAACAATCGGCGCTCGCAGGGAATCCTTGTTCACCGTCGGGTTGCCCGCCAGCCAGGTCAGATCCTTATCCAGCAGCCCCATGCGTACGATGGCACCGGACTGATCGGCGGCCGAAGGGCCTCTGAACCTTTCATCGGAGTCCAGGGGCGGCCGCAGGGTGTCAAACCAGGCTTTGAGATTGTGGCGTACAAAATCCCAGTTCTGATGTTTTCTGTAAGCCTTTTCAATGAGCGGACGTGCCTCCTGCATGCTATCTCGACCCTGATCGTTCAGATAGCCCAGGAACCCGTGTTCAAAACTGTATCGCATGGCCATGGCCTGCATGACCATGACGGCCGCGCAAACGGTCAGGACGGCGAGAAAAAGCTTGACGGTCAGACTGATTTTCATGGTATTGCAAAGGTAAGGGTGCGTTTCCACACGAGCCTTCAGTATAGCGATGAAGTACTTCGCCGGGATGCCCCATAAACCCAAAGAAACCAATTCTTCATATTTTGCTCACATTTGATTTTTACGATACTGGTATCACAAATCCAATTGAGATCAGGATATGCAAGTATTCACGAGCCACTCGTTCCGGCATCGCGCCCTGGCGTTGCTTATTGTTCCGCTGTTTTTGCTATCGGCATGCAAGGAGCAATCGCAGATGCCGCCAGAGCAGCAGGCAGAAGTTGGGGTCACAACAGTAAAAACAGAGAGTCTGCCCATTTCAAACGAACTGGCGGGTCGCACCCGTGCCTACCAGTCTTCTGAGGTTCGGCCGCAGGTGGGTGGGATTCTGCGCAAGCGTCTCTTCAAGGAAGGCAGCCTCGTCAAGGCGGGCGATGTACTGTATGAGATTGATTCGGCGACCTATCAGGCCAGCTATGACAGCAAAAAAGGCACGCTAGCCGAGGCGCAGGGGGAACTGCTGTCAGCCAAACCAAAAGCGGCGCGGACCAAACGGCTGATGGCCATGGATGCCGCCAGTCGGCAGGACGGCGATGATGCGGCCGCCACATTGAAGAAGGCCGAGGCGGCGGTACAGATTGCCAAGGCGGATGTGGAGCAGGCACGAATCAATCTGGATTACACAAAAATCCGTGCGCCCATTTCCGGCATTATCGGTACGTCCAGCTACACGGAAGGTGCGCTTCTGACGGCTGAACAGACCACGGCACTTGCCAAAATCAACCAGCTTGATCCCATGTACGTGGACGTCAGCCAATCCGGATCTGCGCTGCTGCGTCTGCGAAAAATGGTCAAGGATGGCAGCCTGAAGTCAGTCGAAGGCAAAATTCCTGTGACGCTGCTGCTCGAAGACGGGACTGAGTACGAGCACGCCGGCACGCTGGAAGTGGTGGCTTCCGAGGTCGATGAGGAAACCGGTACTGTCAATATCCGTGCGGTCATTCCCAATCCCGATGGCGACCTGTTGCCGGGCATGTACGTTAAGACCCGGTTATCAATGGCAATCAATGCCCAGGCAATGCTGATACCGCAAAAGGCGGTCACCCGCAATAACAAGGGTGAGGCAACCGCGTGGATTGTCGACGAATCAGGCAAAGTCGGGCAGCGCATCCTGCTGCTGGGTCAGGCTGTAGGCGATCGATGGGTCGTTTCCTCGGGCGTCAAAGAGGGAGACCGGGTTGTGGTCGAAGGTACGCAAAAAATCAAAAGTGGCGATCTTGTCAAGACCGTAGAGGTTGACAACAAAGTTGCCGCTGTGGACCCCGCAGGGAGTTCATCGACCGAAGTCGCCAGCAACGTTAAACAAGAACAATAACAGGTAAGCAACAAAGTCATGGCTCAATTTTTCATCAAACGGCCCATCTTTGCCTGGGTTATTTCAATTGTTATCACACTGGCCGGCATGATTTCCATTCTGTCGCTGCCCGTCGAACAATATCCGGACATTGCGCCGCCATCCATTTCCATTCGCGCCACCTATACCGGCGCCAATGCAGATACCGTGCAGAACTCGGTCACTCAGATTCTTGAACAGCAAATGACCGGGCTGGACAACCTGCTATATATGACATCCAGCAGTTCTACCGGCAGCGCGCAGCTAACGCTGACCTTCGCATCGGGAACCAATCCCGACACGGCGCAGGTGCAGGTACAGAACAAGGTCTCTCAGGCCAATTCCATGCTCCCTCAGTCGGTGCAGCAGGAGGGCGTTACGGTGTCCAAATCCAATCAGGGCAGCATGTTCATGGTGCTGGCATTTCTGTCGGAAGATGGAAGCATGGATGCGACGGACATTTCAGACTATATGGCCTCAACCATACAGGATCCCATCAGCCGGATCGACGGGGTCGGCAATGCCAACGTCTTCGGGTCTGAATATGCCATGCGAATCTGGCTGGATCCAGAGAAACTGAGTCATTACAAGCTTAATACTTCAGATGTGATAACCGAAATTGAGGCACAGAATGCGGATGTCTCGTCGGGAGAACTGGGCGGCGTGCCTGCTGCAAAAGGTCAGCAGCTGAATGCAACGGTAAGCTCGCGCAGCCGTCTGCAGACGCCTGCACAGTTTGGCGAAATTGTCCTTAAGTCCGATAGCAATGGTGCGATCGTTACGTTAAAAGACGTGGCAACCATAGAAATGGGTTCACAGGATTATTCATCGGTTTCCAAGTTCAATGGCAAACCTGCTTCCGGCATGGGACTGGAACTGGCCACGGGCGCCAATGCCCTGGATGTGTCAAAAGCGGTCAAGGCGAAGCTGCAGGAGCTCAGCGAGCATTTTCCCAGCGGGCTGAGCTACAGTATTGCGTACGACACGACGCCATTCGTCAGCCTGTCGATTACGGAAGTCGTCAAGACGCTGGGCGAGGCTATTGCGCTGGTCGTTGTGATTATGTACCTGTTCCTGCAGAACTGGCGCGCGACCCTGATCCCGGTGGTCGCCGTGCCCGTGGTGTTGATGGGAACCTTTGGCGTGCTCTCGCTGCTGGGCTATTCGATCAATACGCTGACGCTGTTTGCCATGGTACTTGCCATAGGCTTGCTGGTGGATGATGCGATTGTGGTGGTGGAAAACGTGGAGCGGGTCATGTCGGAAGAGGGACTCTCGCCGATTGAAGCAACCAGCAAGTCCATGACGCAGATCACCGGCGCGCTGGTGGGTATTGCCATGGTGCTCACGGCCGTTTTCATCCCGATGGCTTTCTTCGGCGGATCTACCGGTGAAATTTATCGTCAGTTCGCCGTGACAATTTCTGCAGCCATGATTCTGTCTGTGATTGTGGCCCTGACACTCAGCCCGGCCCTGTGCGCTTCTATTCTGAAACCTATTCATCAGGGAGGCCAGGTTTCACGCCGTGGCCCGCTGGGCAGGTTCTTCGCCTGGTTTAACCGTGTTTTCGATCGTAATACAGGTCGGTACCAGAAAGGCGTGGGACGTGTTATCCGTCACCGCAAGCTGGGGCTGCTGGTTTACGCCGTTCTGATTGCCCTGATGGGAGTACTGTTCATGCGACTTCCCACCTCCTTTCTTCCACAGGAAGATCAGGGAATGCTGATGGTCATGTTCAACACGCCACCTGGCGCAACGCAGGAGCGCACGCTGGAGTCTATCAAAAAGGCAACAGACTATATTCAGAAACAGCCCGGCGTGGAGAGTGTCTTTTCAGTCGCCGGATTCAGTACCTCGGGCAGCAGTCAGAACTCAGGTATGGGCTTTGTCCGGCTCAAGGACTGGGAAGACCGTGATCAGACGGCCGAACAGATCTCCACGGGTCTGACGATGCAGATGTCTTCGCTTATGCGCGATGCGCAAGTCTTTGTGATTACGCCGTCGGCCATCCCCGGTCTGGGCAACAGCTCCGGTTTCACTATGCATCTGCAGGATCTGAGCGGCAATGGCCATGAAAAACTGGTCGAAGCCCGACAGCAGCTGCTGGCAAATGCGGCAAAAAATCCAAACCTGGCAAACGTTCGATTCAACGGGCTTGAAGATGCGCCCACCTTCAAGCTGGATCTGGACGATAGAAAGGCCCGCGCTCTGGATCTGACGTTGAGCGACATCAACAGTACGCTAAGTACGGTACTGGGCGGGAGCTACGTCAATGATTTTGTACACAATAGTCGAGTCAAACGCGTTTATGTGCAGGGTGAAGTCACGGCACGCATGCTGCCGCAGGATATCGACCGGTGGCAGGTCCGCAATTCGGATGGCGATATGGTGCCGTTCTCGGAGTTTGCCAAGGGTCGCTGGTCTTACGCACCTCAGGTCATCAATCGTTTCAACGGGGTAGAGGCCATGGAAATTACCGGTGAACCTGCCAGCGGTGTGAGTTCGGGTACGGCCATGGATGCCGTCTCGGGGCTGGCTTCGGATCTGCCTGGTGGATACAGTTATGCCTGGTCCGGCATGTCTTACCAGGAAAAAGCATCGGGGACTCAGGCCTGGATGCTGTACGCGGTGACAGTGCTGTTTGTGTTTCTGTGTCTGGCCGCGCTTTATGAAAGCTGGACCATCCCTGTTGCGGTCATGCTGGCTGTTCCTGTTGGAATACTGGGGGCGGTCCTGTTCACCACCCTGCGCGGGCTGAACAGTGATATCTATTTCCAGGTGGGCCTTCTGGCAACCATCGGGCTGGCTGCCAAAAACGGCATTCTGATTGTGGAATTTGCGCGTGAGCTGGAGCAGCAGGGCAGGTCGGTCCTGCGGGCCACGCTGCAGGCAGCAAAAATGCGCCTTCGTCCCATTGTCATGACGTCGCTGGCCTTTATGCTGGGCGTTCTGCCCATGGTTCTGGGCACCGGCGCCGGTTCGGGCGCCAGACACTCTCTGGGAACCGGCGTACTGGGTGGCACGCTGATTTCCACGTTGCTGGGCATCTTTTTCGTCCCGCTCTTTTACATCATTATCCGTACCCTGTTCCCAGGGCGTAAAAAACGCGCTGAGCTTACTACTGCGCGAGAAGACACATTATGAGAAAAGCACGAATTTTAAGCGTTCTGGCTGCCAGCCTGTTGCTCTCCGGCTGCATGAGTCTGGCACCCGACTATCAGCGTCCAGACAATCCGGTCCCGGCACAATGGCGCAATCAGTCCTCCGTAACCGATGGGGCGAATGCGGCAAAGGGCAAGGCCCAGCCCTTATCGACTATCAGCTGGCAGTCGTTCTTCCAGGATGAGCGACTGCGCAAGGTCATCGCACTGGCGCTGGAGAACAACCGGGATCTGCGCGTCTCCGTATTGAATATCGAGAAGGCACGTGCCCAATATCGGGTACAGCGCTCCGAATCGCTGCCTACCATCAGTGCCAGCGGATCGCAAACGGTTTCGCGCAGTTCCGCCGCCACCAGCATGACAGGAACGTCTGAGGTTGGTCGTCAGTATTCGGCCGCAATTGGATTCAGCAGTTATGAACTGGATCTTTTCGGGCGAATTCGCAGTCTGAATGATCAGGCGCTGGAGACGTTCTTCGCCACGGAAGAAACGCGACGCAGCGCGCAACTGAGTCTGATTGCCGAAGTGGCTGGCGACTGGCTCACGCTGGCCAATGACAGGCAGTTACTGAAGCTTGCCAATGACACCCTGGCCAGCCAGCAACGCACGCTTGCATTGAGTGAAGCGCGTCACAAGGAAGGTGCCATTTCCGGACTGGATCTGGCGCAGATTCGCATGAGTGTGGAGAGCGCTCGCGCTGATGCGGCCAAGCAGAAGTCACAGATTGAACAGGATCGGAATGCGCTGGAACTGCTTGTGGGTACCACGGTGCCGGATAACCTGCTGCCTGATGGCAGTGTCTCCGGTGCGATTCCGCTGGCACAGATTCCTGGTAATCTGAGTTCAACCGTACTGCTTGACAGGCCGGATGTGCTGTCCGCCGAACATACGCTGCGCGCCGCGAATGCCGAAATCGGCGCCGCCCGTGCCGCATTCTTTCCGACCATTTCACTGACAGTATCTGGCGGGCAAAGCAGCGACCAGCTGTCAACGCTGTTTAACGGCGTGAACCGGACCTGGTCTTTTGTTCCTTCAATTAGTATTCCGATTTTCTCGGCGGGTAATCTGAGTGCGTCTCTGAAAGTAACGGAAACGGAAAAGAACATTGCCGTTGCTGATTACGAGAAAACCATACAGACTGCATTCAAGGAAGTTGCAGATGCATTCGCGATCCGCGCCACCATGAAAGAGCAGATGGATGCGCAAAATGCCCTTGTGAATGCGGGCAGCTCAGCCTACCGGCTTGCCCGGGCACGTTATCAGAGTGGCATGGATGGTTATCTGGACGCGCTGGATGCGCAGCGGACGCTATACAGCGCGCAGCAAACCCAGTTGAATCTGCAACTGAGTGATCTGATGAACCGCGTGACAATCTACAAAGTACTGGGTGGCGGGCTGAATGCTTCCAGATAATGTATCAGTTCCGGAAGCGGGGCCTGATCGAGCCCTGCCGATGTGGCCTCACCATAAAGGGCTCTGATTGCCTGAGCAACGTGAGATTGCGCATTCTGCTCTTGTGCCATGGTGCAGTAATAACTGATGTCCTTCAAGGTATTGGATATGGAGAAACGAAAGCCTGAGGGATCATCGGCCTCAATAAACGGCCGCATTCGGTCAAGGACAACACCTGCACCTCCACCTTTGGCAAGAATCTCGCAAAACGTCTGCGGGTCTGTGCCGGCCTTGTGCGCGCAGGCGGCCGCTTCGGCCAGCACGGCAGCAAATCCCAGCGACACGTAGTTGTGCAGCAGTTTCATGCGATGACCTGATCCCACGGCGCCGGCATGAGTAATATTCTCGGCATAGCACTTCAGGACCGGCATGCAGTGGTCAAACACATCACGATCGCCGCCTACAATCAGATTCAGCCGTCCTTCGGCGGCTTCTTTTGGCGTGCGCGTCATTGGGGCATCCAGAAATTCTCCCCCGGCATCCTTCACGGTCGTGGCGATCTTCAATGTGGAAGAGGGGATGGCCGTGGAGCAGTCGATCACCGTGGCTCCTTTTCTAAGACCGGCAAGCACACCGTCTTCCTGGAACAGAACCTGTTCGACCTGCGGCGAGCCGGTCACACACAGAATAACAATATCAGAGCTACCTGCCAGCTCAGCCGCCGATTTAGCGGTTTTTGCGCCAGCCTCAATCAGCGGATCCAGAGGCTGATTTCCTTCGTGTTCTAGAATCGTTACAGAATGCTTATGACGCAGCAGGCTGGCGGCAATGCCGGAACCCATCAGCCCTGCACCAATCAGGCCAATTTGAATCGCTTGTTGTTTCATGAATAATGTCTCGTCGTTGGATTTGTCGTTAGCGTGATCGCGCCCGAAATACAGCCTGGGTAAATGTAGCATTGTTCGCAGTTATTTGTAATAAACGTATATATCAACATTCATTCCAGTTATATCGATAGATTTGACAGATTAGATTATGAGTATCATCATTAAGTCCGTCTCCATGTCAAATGTCATTAATTCAATTGGAATAAAAAACATGACCCAGAAATCGCTTTTCGAACCCTATGAGCTGGGCGCACTGACGCTCTCCAATCGTATCGTCCTGGCTCCGCTCACGCGTAACCGTGCAGTTGCCGGTTTTGTACCCAACGAACTGGCGGCCACCTACTATGCGCAACGTGCCTCTGCCGGTTTGCTGATTGCAGAAGCAACGCAGATCTCTCAACAGGGGCAGGGTTATCAGGACACCCCAGGCATTTATACCCAGGATCAGATCGACGGCTGGCGGCGGGTAACCGATGCGGTACACAGCCAGAATGGGCGCATTTTTCTGCAGCTGTGGCATGTTGGTCGTATTTCTCACACAGATCTCCAGGAGAACGGCAGGGCGCCTGTTGCGCCTTCTGCCATACGCGCCAACACCAAGACCTTCGTCAACAATGAGTTTGTGCCGGTGTCAGAACCGCGCGCGCTGACGCTTGAGGAACTGCCGGGGATCGTAGAGGATTTTCGTCGTGCAGCGGCCAACGCAATCGCAGCAGGGTTTGACGGTGTTGAAATCCATGCGGCCAATGGTTATCTGCTGGATCAGTTTCTGAAGGATGGCGCGAATCAACGCACAGACGCTTATGGTGGAACCGTTGAGAATCGGGCAAGGCTGACGCTCGAAGTGGCGCGTGCCGTGGTGCAGGAGATTGGCGCTGAAAGAACCGGCATTCGCATTTCACCTGTTTCGCCCGCCAATGATATTTCCACCAGCGAGCCTCAGGCACAGTTTGATTATCTGGTTACCGAGCTGGATGCTCTTGGGCTGGTTTATCTGCACGTTGTGGAGGGGGCGACAGGCGGTGCGCGTGACGTCGCACCATTTGACTTTGATGCCCTGCGCCGTCAGTTCCGCAACACGTATATTGCCAACAACGGCTACGATCTGAATCTGGCAAAGACGCGGCTCGAAGAAAACAAGGCTGATTTGTTTGCTTTCGGACGTCCCTTTATTGCCAATCCGGACCTGGTTGAGCGTCTGAAAACCGGCGCACCGCTGGCACAGCTGGATCAATCTACTCTGTACGGCGGCGGTGCCAAGGGTTACACAGACTATCCTGCGCTGGATACGGCAGAAGCCTGATCGCGCTGAATTTTATTTGACATCTACGATCGTTACCCAGTTGGCGCCTTTGCCGACTGGGTATTTGTTGATGTATTTGAGCAGACCACTATTCTGATCAATCGAATAGAGCGATACAGTCGGAGATTTTTCTCCACTGACCACAACATATCTGCCACTGGGATCAATCGCAAAACCCCTGGGGCCTTTTTCAGTTGTGATTTGCCCCAGATAAGTCAGTTTCCCCGCGTCATCCACCGCAAACTGACTCAGGGTGCTCAATGTGCGCTCTGATGAATACAGGAATTTTCCATTGGGTGTCATCTGAATATCCGCAGACCAGACTGCCTTTGACTCATCGAAGGGGACTGCACCCGGCGTACCCACAGGCACTCGCGGCTGGCCCGGCACAAGCATGGTGTCAGCGGGCTGACTGGAAATGCTCTGAACTTCTTTGAGCTCCCCGTTATCCTCACGCTGATACACATTGATATATCCGGTGAGTTCGCTCAGGATGTAGACATGATTGTTATCCGGCGAAATCGCAGAGTGGCGCGGCCCGAATCCTTTTGTTGTTGGCAGGGATGTTGCTGTTGTTGCCATTGGCATATCACGACTGGCATCAAAGGCGTAGCTGCGAATTTCATCGGTACCCAGATGCGGAACATACACTGTCGAGTTTGAGTAATCCACCCTGATCGAGTGTGGATTTTTACCTCCGCTTTGGAAAAACTGACGCGGAGACTTTTCTGGCAAACCCGTATCCGTGATTCGATGTACGCCGATGGTGAATCCGCCATATGAAGCCGATAGCAGCCATTTGCCCGTACGGTCCAGACCAATACTGACCATGCTGTCTGGCATGGCAATCGTATCTGCAAGTATCAGCTGACCCGTTTTGGGATTGATTCGATAGGTATAGAGTGCATAAGGCTTCTCCCGCATGGCCGCGTAGAGAAACTTGCCATCAGCGCTGGCTGCCATTGGCATGACAAGTTTTGCCGCGCTCGCCTGCTCAATGGGTATCAGTCTGGCTTTTGCAGATGTATCCAGTTTGTAAGCAGAGATGGTGGCGTCCGTCTGGTTGGACACATATACGTAGGTATTGGCCAGCGCCGCATGGCTTGCACCCACCAGGGACAGCATGAAAAGGGTCTTTTTCAGAGAAATCACATTTGTGTTAATCATCTGTCTTCCTTGCGTGGGCGATTATGGCGAGAGTGCGCACGGACTCTCTCAGCAAATTCTCTCACGCCATCGCCTCATCGGGTAAAAATTATTTTGGCTTTGAACGAAAAAATTATTTGCGTTAAACGCCACACTATGTGCAGCAGGCACAATCATTAAAAGCTGTTTTCATTGATAAAACCAGTCATCTATGGTCGAATGGGATGAGCGCGCCTGTTCCATCATCCTTTGGCACGCTGTCAATAGTGGCTTTTCCCTGCATAAAGGAGGTATCTATGACAGTCCTTGTCGAACGGCGACCATCGTCCGTGGCTAATTCCATTTATCAGTTGTTAAATCCCATCCCCTTTGGTTTTTTCGTCGCAGCACTGATTTTCGACGCCGTCTATTTTCAGACCGCCGAAATGATGTGGAGCAAGGGCGCGGCGTGGCTTATCACGCTGGGTCTGTTCATTGCCATTATCCCGCGGCTGATCAATCTGGTTCACGTCTGGATTCCGCGAGGGCGCTATGTGCTACCTGCGGAACGTGTCGATTTTGGCCTGAATCTGATCGGCATTGTAGCGGCCATCTTCAATGCGTTTATTCACAGTCGTGATGCATATGCGGTGATGCCGCTGGGCCTGATTCTGTCCGTGGTTACCGTTGTTTGCATCGCCCTGGGTATTCTTGTCGCCTCTACCTTTTACCTGCCAGCAAGGAGGAATCATGTTTAAGCTTAAACTGAGTGTTCCAGTTGCCTTAGCACTAAGTGTGCTGCTGACAGGGTGCAATGAAAAGGGTTCCATGGGACCGGACGATCAGCTCGGTCTGAATCCTCAACTTCCTGAACCTAAGAATTTTCTGTCTCCTCCCATGCAGGTACCTAAGGGTGTAGGCTGGTCAGAGGGCAAAATGCCCACCGTGGCAAGTGGCCTGAAAATTGAGAAGATTGCGGGCGATTTGAAACATCCGCGACAGGTCTACGCATTGCCTAATGGCGATGTACTGGTAGTCGAATCCAATTCGCCAGGAACCGCGCCTGTGACTGCACCGAAAAAGCTTTTTGCAGGTCAGGTAATGGGGCGATCCGGCAAGGGCGGCAAAGGTGGCAATCAGATTACCTTGTTGCGTCCAAAAGGCGATTCAGGTGAATGGGAGAAACACGTTTTCCTTCAGAATCTGGATTCACCATTTGGCGTTCAGCTGATAGGTAATGAGCTCTACGTTGCCAATACAGGCAATATCATGAAGTACCACTACGAGACTGGCGAAACGCAACTGAAGGATCCCGGTAAAGAGTTCACCGATCTGCCCGATACCATAAACCATCACTGGACCAAGGCGCTGCTTGCGAGCCCCGACGGTTCCAAACTGTACGTTGGCGTCGGATCGAACAGCAATATTACCGAGAACGGCCTGGCCGTAGAGTATCGGCGCGCTACCGTTCTGGAAGTTGATGCAAAAACCGGTGCCAGCCGGATCTTTGCATCGGGACTGCGTAATCCGACAGGCCTGGACTGGGAACCTCAGTCCGGACAATTGTGGGCCATCGTGAATGAGCGTGACGAAATCGGCGCCGACCTGGTACCCGATTACATCACGTCTGTGAAGGACGGCGGTTTCTATGGCTGGCCTTATAGTTATTACGGTCAGCATATTGATACGCGCGTTAAGCAGCAACGTCCAGATCTGGTGGAAAAGGCTATTGTGCCCGACTATTCGCTGGGTTCACATGTGGCGCCGCTAGGTGTGCATTTCTACACCGGTCAGGGTCTTCCTGAAAAATATCGTGGTGGCGTGTTTGTCAGTGAACATGGAAGCTGGAACCGATCACCACTCAATGGCTACCGCATCAGCTACGTACCGTTTGCTGATGGCAAACCCAGCGGCAAGACGGAATCCGTGGTTACCGGTTTCGTTTCTGATGATCAGGAATCACTCTTTGGGGCTCCGGTGGGCCTGACAGAGACCCAAGACGGATCACTGATTTTTGCTGATGACGTTGGCAACACTGTATGGCGGGTATCGGCGGCTACGCCTTAGTGCGTCAAGGGATTGGGAGGTTACCAGAGCGCGATGCGCTATCGGTTCCCGATAGTGGTGAGCTATCACTGGCAAAACCTGGCGAATTATCGCGCACTGGTAACTCTCGCCTTTCCTGGCCGGATCAACTCGCACGGTGTACATGCCTACTGAAATAAGCAGTCATGATTCGTCGCCTGCAGTAACGACGCGGGACGTAATGACACGTGTAATGGTCAGGCTGGTTTCGGTATCTCATTCGTAATTCGTTAAAGAATAAGACCGGGCCTGACCGGTGGATATCCTGATTTTTTTCATGCGAATCACCTGTCTACGGACGATCGACAGGAAATATCACGCATGGCATCATTTACAAAAGCACGTATTTTCTGATTGTCTGTAATGACCTTCGTGTCGAAAGCGCGAACAATGGCGGTGCAGGATCTGAAAACTTACACCTTATAAGGAAAGCTTTATATGATGAAAAAAACCACTCGTTCATTGTTTCTGGCTGCGACATTCGCGGGTATGGCCGCATTGACAGGTTGTGCCGGTAACGGCTTTGACTCCGGTGCAAGCACCGAACCAGCGACAGGAGCGACTGCGCCTACGACATCTCCTGAAGCCTCAGCGGCAATGCCTGGCAACACGTCAGCAATGCCAGGCACCAACGCAGACTCTACGCAAGGCGCGAGTGCTGCACCTGGTGCGACAGCGCCTATGCCTGCGCAATAAGCCATTCTGACTGGGGCTGGGCCGGGATGCCTTTATCCTGAGCGTTCGATTTGAACAGCTGAATTCCCGGTTCTTCTGCTCCTGGCTGAAATGCGATGGGCTGCACCCTCTGGTTGAGGCTGCAGCCCATATTTTTTGAATGCAGATCGAACTTTCTTACCAATGCAGATAGAACATGCCTTTTGCCAGAAGCACAATGCCGATCATATGGCAGAAGACACTGATATGTATGACCTTGAAGTGCCGCGCATTCAATTTGCCCTTGCGGCGCAGCGTCATGGCGGTAAGAAAATGACCAAAAACGCTTATGGCAAGTATGATCTTAATCGTAAGCAGCAGATCAAAACTGTTTGAAAACGGGCTTGCAAGAGCGTAGCGGTGGTGCCACGCCAGCCCCGCACCTGCACTAAACAATACCAGCAGAACCCAGGGCATGATACTTCGCGCCCGTGTTCCTATTGCCGTCTCAAGCATTCGCATGGCTTCGCGGGGTACGTGTTTGCGTACATTCTCCAGAATCAATACCTCAAAGAATACGGTACCGATGAAGACCAGGGCAGCGAATAAATGAATGATCAGAAAAATAGGGTATGTCATGCGGTGAACTCCTGCCGTAGCGTATTACGGCGTTCATAACGAAACGAACCGGACGGATTCTCAACCTGGAATAATCCCATGCTTTGACAAATGCCATATTGATTAGGATCAAATGCGTCTTTGATGATGATACTTCGGCAGTTTGGTCAGTGGTGTCGAAAGACCGCCAGGCAGGGCAAGGACGGGGTAAACTGGGAACATGACAGGGCGAAAAGCACGTCTTTGCTTCGCCTGCCTCCATTATCGCCATCAAGGAATGCCATGAGTTCAACCAAACGCTTGCGGTCCGCAAATATTACACAGGGTCCGGCGCGTGCGCCGAACCGCTCCATGTTCTATGCGCTGGGCTACAAAGAAGAAGATTTTGTCAAACCCATGGTGGGCGTGGCAAATGGCTATAGCACCATCACCCCCTGTAACAGCGGGCTGCAGAAGCTGGCCGATGCGGCCATTGAGGCCATTGAAACGTCTGGAGGGAATGCCCAGGTATTTGGCACACCCACGATCTCTGACGGTATGGCAATGGGTACCGAAGGAATGAAATATTCACTGGTTTCGCGGGAAGTGATTGCCGATTGCGTCGAAACCTGTGTGCAGGGACAGTGGATGGACGGCGTTGTGGTCATTGGCGGCTGCGACAAGAATATGCCAGGTGGCATGATGGGCATGTTGCGTGCCAATGTGCCGGCCATTTATGTGTATGGCGGCACCATTCTGCCTGGACGCCTCAATAATAAAGATCTGAACATTGTCAGCGTATTTGAGGCCGTGGGTGAGAATGCGGCGGGCCGCATGAGCGATGAAGAATTGCGTCAGGTTGAGTTGCATGCCATTCCCGGACCGGGCTCCTGCGGCGGGATGTATACCGCCAATACCATGAGTTCTGCGTTTGAGGCCATGGGAATGAGCCTGCCTTATTCATCAACAATGGCCAATGTTCACGACGAGAAAACCGAGTCGGCGGCCGAATCCGCAAGGGTTCTGCTGCGCGCGATTGAACAGGATCTCAAGCCACGTGATATTGTGACCCGCAAGTCGATAGAAAATGCGGTAAGTGTCATTATGGCGACCGGAGGGTCAACCAATGCTGTCCTGCATATTCTTGCCATTGCTCATGCAGCAGGGGTGGAGTGGAGCATTGATGATTTTGAGCGGGTTCGTCAGCGTGTGCCTGTCATTTGTGATCTTAAACCGAGCGGGCAGTTCCTTGCGGTGGATTTTCATCGTGCCGGTGGCGTGCCTCAGGTCATGAAGATTCTGCTCAATGCCGGGTTGATTCACGGCGATTGCGTGACCATCACCGGACAGACCATCGCCGAGATTCTGAGCGACGTGCCCGATACGCCGTCAGCAGAACAAAAAGTCATTATGACAATTGAAAATGCCCTTTATAAGCAGGGCCATCTTGCCATTCTGAAAGGAAATCTCTCTCCGGAAGGCGCTGTCGCGAAAATCACAGGACTGAAAAATCCGGTCATTACCGGGCCGGCGCGCGTGTTTGATGATGAACAGTCTGCACTCAAGGCAATTCTGGATGGGAAAATCAAGGCAGGGGATGTCATGGTACTTCGTTACCTGGGACCCAAAGGCGGACCGGGCATGCCGGAAATGCTGGCCCCCACTGGCGCGCTGATCGGCGCCGGTCTGGGTGACTCGGTGGGCCTCATTACTGACGGCCGGTTTTCCGGTGGTACCTGGGGCATGGTGGTGGGACATGTGGCACCAGAAGCCGCAGTGGGCGGGACCATTGCGCTGGTTGAGGAAGGCGACTCTATCACCATCGATGCGCATCAATTACTTTTGCAATTGAATGTGCCGGACGCAGAAATTGAATCCCGCCTTGCCAAATGGACTGCACCGCAACCGCGCTACACGCGGGGCGTTCAGGCCAAGTTTGCATTCAACGCGTCAACAGCAAGTACTGGTGCTGTGCTGGACAAATTTTAATTTGAGTATGGGCGAATGGCTGACCGGATCTCTCACGGTCAGCTAAATTGCAGCGTTGCTCCATCCCAGCGACCGTCCCGAATCAGGGTACGCACCACGTCCTTGAGCACCACGCGTGTTGCCAGCGCAGCGGGCGACAGTTCTTCGTCGGGCGGACCAGTCAGAATCGTACACCGGAAGAGGGATTTGTCTGCAATAGGGACGGAGATAATGTCCGGGTCATGAATGAGTGCCATGGCCGAACTGGGATGGATGGTTGCCCCCAGGCCCTGTTGCACCGCACTCATCAGTGTGTTCAGTCCATCAATTTCAAGCGTAATATTCGGCCGGATATTGCGGCTGTTGAACGCATTGATGATAATGCTCACAAGTGTATGCCGACCTGTCGGCAGGATCAAAGGCAGCGTTGGAATCTGATCCAGAGAAACACGCTTGCTATCTGGCATGCCTTGCAGGGATCGACTGCCAATCACAAAAAGTCTTTCTTTCAGCAACGGCAATACACTCATGCGCGGATCCTCTCCAATATCAAAACGCATGGACAGATCCAGCCGTCTGGAATCAAGCAGGGTTGTCAGGTGCGCGGACAGCCCCTCAACAATCTGCAGACGAATCTTGGGATATCGCCTGCTCATTTCCGTGAGCAGGGGCAGCGCAAGTTTAAGAGCGGTGGTGGGCGCCATGCCAATACTCACTTTTCCGGACAGGCGTTCACCGCGGGTGGCACTGGAGGCTCTTTCAACATGCTCGCAGATGGCCCGTGCATGGTGCAGAAACTCCAGACCCGCACCTGTCGGAACAACGCCAGTAGATTTCCTTTGTAATAAGCGGGTGGACAATTCACTTTCCAGTCGACTGATTTGCTGACTCAGCGTCGATGTGGTGACATCCAGAGCCAGGGCAGCCTTGCCCATGCTTCCCGCTTCTACCACCTGAATGAAATACTGAATCTGTCGCAGTTCCATGCCGCTACCTCGTCGTTGATGGAAAGTGTTTAATTATATTAAACCCCTGTTGCCACCAGGGTGGTAGCCAGATTCTGCAGCGCTTCATAGAATAAAAAACCGATGCAAGACTGCACGAAAACGCGGACGCGAACCTGATTTTTCCGCAGCTTAATGTCATTTGAAATGGCACATTTGTCATTATCCCACTTGAAATTGACTCACCTGGATTTTTCATGAATAGCTATGAACTGAACATCTCTTCCATGCAGGATCAATGTACGCCCGAAGAGTGGAGCAGACGTGTTGATCTGGCCGCCTGTTATCGGCTGATTGCGTTGTATGGCATGTCCGATATGATCGCCAATCATATTTCGGCCAATGTTCCCGGCGAGGAAAAGGCATTTCTTATCAATCCCTATGGTTTGCTTTACGAGGAAATTACAGCCTCGAGCCTTATCAAGGTCGATTTGAAGGGCGATATTCTGGCCAAGCCCGATTTTGGCGATCTGGACTATGGTATCAATCGCGCCGGCTATGTCATTCATAGTGCAATTCACGAAGCGCGTCATGATGTGGGCTGCGTCATTCATACGCATAGCTGGGCATCCATGGCCGTCTCTTCGCTCAAATGCGGCTTGCTGCCGCTCAATCAGACATCCATGCGTTTTCTGAAAATCGGCTATCACAATTATGAAGGAGTCGTGCTGGATGACAAGGAAAAGGAATCCCTGGTGAGGGACCTGGGTAAGGGTGAGGGTTTGATTCTGCGTAATCATGGTGCGCTGATTGCCTGCGCCAGTATTCCGGAAGCTTTCAACTGGATGCACAGACTGGAACTGTCCTGCGTGGCCCAGCTGGCCGCCATGGCATGTCAGACCCCGCTGAACGAGGTCGATGATGCGGTCGTGCAGGACACCTGGAACAAATATCAGCCAGGCACAAGACGGCCTTATGGCGTTATGGAATGGCCCGCACTACTGAGAAAACTGGATCGACTTGATCCCTCTTACAGAACCTGAAGAGAATAATTAACTGAAGACAATATTTAACCGGAGACATTTCATGAAACTGACAACACTGGCTGCGGGCATCGCGGGCGCCTGTACGATCGCCGCTGCGGCGCCGGCATTTGCAGACTATCCGAACAAGCCGATTACCATGGTGGTACCATTTTCTCCCGGAGGTAACCTGGACATTACTGCCAGGATTATTGCACCTGCCATGGAGAAATCGCTGAATGCCCGCATTGTGGTTGTCAATCGACCCGGGGCAGGCGGCATTATCGGTGCCAATCAGGTCGCACGCGCTGCGCCCGATGGCTATACAATCCTGGTAACCACACCCAACGCAATTGCTGTTGCGCCTTTCATGACCGACACGGATTACAAACCCGAGGATTTTCAGTCGGTCGGCATCATTGCCAAAACGCCACTTGTGATTGACGTCGCGTCGGGCAGTAAATTTTCGTCTGTGCAGGATCTGATTAAACAAGCCTGTGATAATCCCGGCAAGATGACACTTGGCCATTCGGGAATTGGCACCACCAATTATGTGGCAATGATCCGGTTGCAGCAGGCCACCGAATGCACGTTCAATCCCATTGCCTATAAGGGCTCTGCACCAGCTTTGGTAGATCTTGCTGGCGGGCAGATCGATCTTGTCATTGACCAGCTCAGCAGTTCGGCAAACCTGATCAATGGTGGAAAACTCAAGGCGCTGGCCGTCATGACCCGTCAGCCTGTTCCCGCCCTGAAAGGTGTAACGACACTGGAAGAGGCAGGAATCAAGGGGCTCGATGAGTCCACCAGTACCGGCTTGCTGCTGCCAAATGGCACGCCCGAAGAGGTCATTACCACACTCAATGAGGCTGTCAAAAAAGCCGTAGATGATGAAACCGTGAAAAAGGCAATGGAAAATATAGGCAGCACGGCAATCTCATCGGAGCCAGCTGCATTCACCGCACTTATTTCAAATGAAACGAAGATGGCTCGTGAGCTGGATCAGGCGGGCAAACTGAAAACGAAATAACATAGGAACGCGGCAACCATTACCCAGGACTTTCACTGAACACTCATTGCAGACGATTATGACGAAACCTTGCCTTGCACCTCTTTCGGCGATAACACCGCTCGCTTTTACCATGCCGGAAGACGCCTGCGACAGCCATGCCCATATCTTTGGCCCGTATAACGAATATCCGCTGGCGGAGGAACGCAGTTACACGCCGCCGGAAAATCCCGTCAATCGTTATCTGGCGCATCTGGACAGTATCGGGTGTGCCAGAGGGGTGCTGGTGACCGCCAGTGCGAATGGAACAGACAATCGATCTGTCCTGGATGCACTGGCCCAATATCCTGAGAAGCTGCGAGGCGTTGCTGTCAGCGATGCAACAGCGGGCGTTGAATCACTGAATGAATGGCGTCAGGCCGGGATCGCGGGTTTGCGTTTCAATTTGTATGCGGTGAATGGCGCGCCCGTATACAAAAACGGCGTCGGTCTGGATGCCTTGCAACAATTGGCTCCCAAAATGCGTGAAGTGGGTTTGCATGCACAGATCTGGGTCCACGCACCAGACCTTGTGGAGCTGGCCCCGCGATTATCACAACTGAAACTTCCCCTTGTGATTGATCATATGGGCAGAATGAATGCCTCCAAAGGAACCGATGATCCAGGATTCCAGCAGTTATTGCGCCTGCTGGCAGAGGGCATTGCCTGGACCAAAATATCCGGGGCAGATCGCAATACCAACCAGCCTGGGCGCTATGAAGACACTGACCCCTTCGTGCAGAGCATCATTCGTGCCAACCGCGAGCAGGTAGTCTGGGGCTCCGACTGGCCGCATATCAATTATTACGAATCGGAGCGCGTCCCCGACGATGGCGTTCTGCTGAATACTTTGGCGCGCTGGCTGCCCGATGAAGACGACAGAAAGCAAATTCTTACCGTCAACGCCGCCCGTCTTTACGGATTTGTGCAGGCAAGTGCCCGATAGCCTGGTCGATACGTGAGGCAGCTCGCCGGATCAGCGCCAGCACTGCCTTTTCTGCTGCCGCGGGTTTTTGTTCAGTGATGGACTCAAGCAATGCGCGATGAAGCGCCAGCGCCTGCGCGTCAGGGCCCCAGTCACCGCTGGATACCTGAAAGCTGGTTTCCCAGACCGCCGAAAGCGCCGTTCCCAACTGAAACATGAACTGATTGCCACTGGCTTTAATGACCGCCGCGTGGAAAGCCAGATCTGCTTCAATATATGATCGCTTGCTATTGGCCTTCTGCATGTTCAGAAATGCAGTACCAATGGCATCGATATCTTCAGCGTGCGCACGCGCGGCGGCCAGCCTGGCTGCCACCGGTTCAATGGCCTGTCGCAATTCCATCAGATCTTCCAGCAATTTGCGGTCAGTAGGCAGGTTGCCGTACCAAGACAAAACGGCAGGATCAAAAAGATTCCATTTCTCCCTTGCCTGAACATGGGTGCCGGTTCGCGGCCGGATGGACACCAGGCCTTTGGCCGCGAGGCTCTTCATTGCTTCGCGAATGCTAAGGCGGCTTGCGCCATAAGTCTGCGCAAGCTGATCTTCCGTAGGAAGCTGCGAACCTTCAGCGAATTCTCCAGCAACAATACTGTTGCCGATAGCATCGACGATCTGGTGATGGAAATTTTTCAGGCGAGGTGACGACATTTGCGGAGTATATAACAGATTCTGAATCTGAAAACGGCTAACACTTGCCGTAATCATCTGATGATTGTATCATTACTTTTATAAACACAGACCGGGACCCAGACGGGGATCTTCAGCCGGCTTACATCATCAAAAAGGACGAGACATGAAAAAACGACTTGCCGGCGTGTTGGCGCTGGTATTAAGCGGGGTGCTTTCCCCGATGGCAGTTCAGGCTCAGGACTTTCCGAGTAAACCTGTCACCATGATTGTTCCGGTTCCTCCGGGCGGTTCGGGTGACATGGTTTCGCGGCTTACCGCCTCAGCAGCGGCCAGCGATCTGGGGCAATCCATTGTGATTGAAAACCGGCCGGGCGCTACCGGAAATATAGGTACCGTCGTCGCTGTCAGATCTGCACCAGATGGTCATACGATTTTCCTTTGCAGTATCGGCAATTGTTCGGTCAACTCGAGTCTGTATGCCAACCCGGGTTTCGATTTGTTCAAGGATATTACGCCTGTGATTCTGCTTGGATCATCCATCAATGTACTGGTAGCCGGGCCGCAGTCAGGAATCAGTAGCGTTGACGATCTGCTGAAGAAAGCCAAAAGCGGGCAGATCAATTATGGTTCATCGGGCGTGGGGGCCTCCAACCATCTGGCCGGCGAAATGCTGAAGAAAATGGCAGGCATCAAAATGCTGCATGTTCCATACAAAGGTTCCGGTCCCGCGATCACAGATCTGATCGGTGGGCAGATTCAGGTATTTTTTGACAATGAGCCATCCATTGCGCCATTTATCCAATCCGGCAAGGTCAAGGCGCTGGCCGTCACAGGAAAGAAACGCTCCCCCAATTTTCCGGACGTACCTACCATGGAAGAGCTGGGATACAAGGGATTTATTATTGAACCCTGGTATGCCATCGGTGCGCCGGCTGGTGTGCCAGCCAAAACTGTGGATCGACTGAATCAGGCATTCCAGAACGGCCTCAAAGACCCGAAAGTGCAAAAGACACTGCAGGCTGCAGGTATCAATCCCATTGGCGGCCCGCCCGGCGTCCTGAAAGATCATATAAAAAGTGAATATGACAAATGGGCCGACGTCATCAAATCACAGAATATCACCACCCAGTAGCAGACCTATGAAAATTATTGCAATTGAAACGATCAGACTTAAAACCCAGCCCAACCTGTTATGGGTACAGATTGAAACTGATGAAGGGATAACAGGACTGGGAGAAACCTTTCGTGGCGCACAGGCAGTGGAAACGTATATCCATTCGATGGCTGCACCGCTGCTTCTAGGAAAGAATCCTCTGGACATTGAACGCATACACCGCGTTCTGATGAAAGGTTATCTGGGATTCAATGGCAGCGGCGTTGAAACACGTGCGGCGTCCGCGATCGATATTGCGTTATGGGATCTTCTGGGCAAGTATCTGGGTCAGCCTGTCTACCAACTGTTGGGTGGTGCGTGTCATGATCGTATGCGAACCTACAATACCTGCGCAGGGGTCGACTACAACGCTCAATCGGTTCAAAGACGGCTGATTGAAGCGGGTACATCACACGTCCGGGGGAAATACGACGACCAGATTGCCTTTATCGAGAGTCCCGGCGAACTGGCCGAGAGTCTGCTCGAAGAGGGCTTCGAGGCTATGAAAATCTGGCCCTTTGATGCGGCTGCGACGGAAACCAATGGGCAGTTCATCAATGCAAGGCAGATGCGCCAGGGGCTGGAGGTCTTTGAGAAAATTCGCCTTGCAGTTGGCGACCGCATTGAAATTATGTGTGAGTTCCATTCCATGTGGAATGTGACCTCGGCGCTGGCCATTGCCAGAGAGCTGAAACAGTATCGCCCGTTCTGGGCAGAGGACCCCATTAAAATGGATAGTGCGGGGGCACTGGCAGACTATCGCGATAAAGCGGGTATTCCGGTCTGCGGCAGTGAAACGCTCGCGGCGCAGGGCGCGTTCCGCGATCTTCTTGCGGCCCATGCGCTGGATATCGTGATGCTTGACCTGTCCTGGTGCGGTGGCATTACTGAAGCCAGAAAAATTGCCAGTCTGGCAGATGCCTATCAGAAACCGATAGCGCCGCATGACTGCACGGGGCCCATCGTGTTGTGGGCGTCATTGCATTTGGCATTTGCCTCATCCAATGCCATATTCCAGGAGGTGGTTCGCGCCTTCCTGAATTCGTTCTACAAAGATCTCGTCACGGAATTGCCGGTGCTGGAACATGGATTTTTGCTCAAGCCTGATCGACCGGGGCTGGGCACGGAACTTTCTCCCTTGGTCAGACTGGACCCGGAAGCTGTGCTGAAGCGATCGACGCTGTAAGATCTAAGATCGACGCGGTAATATAGCAATGCAGATAAATATTTTTAATAGAGGTGGATGCAGAGATGGCAGGTTTTGATCGTAACAAAGTTCGTGAGGCATTAAACGGTATATCGGGGATTCTTGTTACCCCCTATGATTCAAAAGGTGAAATTGCACCTGACAGACTCTCGCCGATTGTGGACAGGGCCGTTGACGCTGGCGTACATGTGCTGGTCGCAAATGGCAATACAAGCGAATATTACAGTCTGCGCCAGAAAGAAAGCGAGGCCATGGTTGCTGCGGTGACCAAAGTCGTTAAGGATCGTGTTCCTGTGCTGGGAGGAGTGGGCAGGGGGATCTATGACGCTTGTGATCTGGCCCGGGCCTCGGTGGATGCCGGTGTCGATGCACTCATGATTCACCAGCCACCTGATCCCTTCGTTGCACCTCGTGGCATACTTGCCTATGTTGAAGCCATTGCGCGCGCAGCGCCCAATGTGCCGTTGGTTCTGTATCTGCGAAATGAGAATATCGGAATCAAAACAATCGTGGAACTGTGCCAGATCTCGCAGGTTGTCGGCGTCAAATGGGCGTCTCCGACTCCGGTTCTGCTTGCCGAAGCCATTCGCAAAACCCGCGATTGCGATATCGCCTGGGTTGGAGGATTGGCGGAAACCTGGGCACCCGCTTTTTACGCAGCTGGCGCGCGCGGATTCACGTCAGGACTTATTAATGTGTTTCCGGAAAAGTCCGTTGACATTCATCGTGCACTTGAAGGTGCAGATTATGAGACAGCCAGGAGCCTGATTGAAGCGGTACTGCCGTTTGAGGAACTACGCTCACAGGAAAATAATGGAACCAATGTCACAGTCGTGAAGGCAGCGCTGCAACTCATGGGAAATGATTGCGGTGCCACCCGCCCGCCGTCTGCCTGGCCCATGACAGAACCGTCGCTGGTAACACTGAAAAAGCTGGTAGAAACGCTGAAGGCGTAATTTTGCTGTTGTTGTAAAGGACTCGAGAGGACAATTGCATCCTGGACAGGTAAAATGCAATTTTGCCGTGCTCGAGTCTTTTGTCGGAATCATGAAATCGAAAAACGCGATTGTTATCCCTGAAATCATTCAGCTGATCCGGCAGCAGCAATTACCGCTAGGTACTCATCTTGCGGCGCAAAAAATAGCGGATCAGTTGCGTGTTTCGCGATCGCCGGTCAATGAAGCATTACAGCAGCTGTGCACAATTGGCATTGTCACTCGCGAGCCCAATCGCGGCTACTTTCTAAATCGTGACCTTTCGCAGGAAAATCTTGACGAGACAGAATGGGCCAGCCTTGGCGAAGCTGATATTGTTTCTGCAATTTACTTCCGAATTGCCGAAGACTTACTGACCGGCGCCTTACCCACAACCTGCAGTGAAGTCATGCTCAAAAGCCGTTATGAGCTTACCGCGGCTCAGCTTCATTCTTTGTTGGCAAGAATCTCCAATGAAGGCTGGGTGCATCGCAAACCGGGGTATGGCTGGGAGTTCTCGTCCATGATGACCACTCCGGAGAGTCTGTTGCAGTCATACCGACTGCGCCTCGCACTTGAACCGGCAGCATTGCTGGAGCCGGAATATCACATTCGTCAGGAAGTGATCGAGCAATGTCGCGCTGCCGAACTTCATTTGCTGAATGGGGGCATCGAAACGGATACGGCAGATCAGCTGCATGATCGGGGTGTTCGATTTCATGAGTCCCTTGTCGAGGCCTCGGGCAATCCCTTTTTCATAGAGACCATCAAACGGGTCAATCGAGTCAGACGCCTGCTGTCGTATCGGTCCATGCGGTACCGCGCAAGATACAAGGCCCATTGCGAGCAGCATCTGGAGATTCTTTCCTTTCTGGAAAAGGGAAACAACAAGGCCGCTTCCGATTCCCTGAAATTTCATCTGGAATGTACGCTCTCGAACCTCTCAAGCATCAGCACGTTGCTGACACCAAAGAAAAAAGCCGCCAAAAGAAAAGCTCAAGCCTAGCCAATGCCCGTCAGGCTCATATGATGAGGCTCGTCATCGGCCAGTCACATCCATTTTTGTCAATATTTCATATGTGAAAAGATCATGCACACAGGGCTTGCGCAGGGCGTGACGGCATCGATGGCGTGCAGCAGTCCTGTATATTGATCGATACGGAACGTCACAATGCAATCGTCATCTTCGTTCAGTGCAAAAAGATACTGACCATCTGGTGTCAGTGTAATAAAGCGAGGAGTGCGCCCGCCGCTGTGTGTACAGCCACAGAAGGTGAGCCATCCTGTTTGCTGGTCAATCGAATAAATCGCAATACTGTCATGCCCCCGGTTGGACGCATACAGGTACAGGCCATTGGGCGAGACTAGCAGTTCAGCGGCACGACTATTGCCTGTGTAGTTTTCGGGCAGACTGGGCAGAATCTGTTGTGCCGCCAGTTTTCCAGATTCCGGTTCATATTGATAACCGCAGACTGTTGAATCCAGTTCATTTATGCAATAGACGAAAGTTTTGCTGGGGTGAAATACAAGATGGCGAGGCCCTGAACCTTCCCGCGTCACCTCTGTCGAAGCCAGCGACAGCGTACCATGCTGATATTGATAACTGAAAATGCGATCCAGCCCCTTATCGGAGACCAGCAGATACCTGCCATCGGGCGAGAATGGATTATGATGCGGTTTCGCCTGTTTCTGTTCGACTCTGTGTGGCCCGGGATCTCCCGTAATCTGCTCAAGATGACATAGGGCCTGTAATGCACCATCATCAGACACAGGCAGCACGCACAGGCTTGCTCCAATATGATTGGACACAATAATATGCGAATCTGCTGAGTCCAGCGCCAGATGAACCGGATTGAGCCCTTGCGTATCCTGTTCGTTCAACAGCTCCAGTGTTCCTGTTCCCGGACTCACCCTATATGAGCTGATTGTTGTCGTATCACCGTGAACGCAATACAGCCGATCACCTTGCCGGTTCAGCGCAAGAAAGGAAGGGTTGGGCAATCCCTTCAATACCTGTACTGGCGTCAGGCTGGCAGAGTCAGGGTCAACGCGAAATACGCTGATTCCCTCTCCGCGTGCATTGCGTTCACGTGTGGTGCGCGAACCGACATAAGCAAACATTTGGGCTCCTTAATCCGTCAGTGCGTATTGTCAAGAGAATTACGATTGCTATTGCTCTGCCGTAATATGCGCATCGTCAATAATTCTCCGGTATTGCGCACTCTGCTCTTTGATGAATGCAGCAAACTCGGTAGCGGTCATAGATTGTGGCTCGCCGCCCTGGTCCTGCAGGCGTTTGATCAAAGCGGGATCCTTCAACGCGGAAGCCGCAGCCTGATTGATATGCTCTACAACGGCGGGCGGCGTGCCAGCGGGTGCAAACAGCCCAAACCAGTTTTGCAGATCGTAATCGGCAAGTCCGGTTGTTTCCGCAATGGCCGGTATGTCCTTGGCGAAACTTGTGCGCTTGCCTGAGGTGACTGCCAGCGCTTTCACCTTGCCGCTTTGTATGAACGGTGCTGCGCCTGCGTAACTCACGAACGTGATATCCACGTTGCCGCCCGCCACATCTGCCAGCTGACCAGCTGCTCCTTTATACGGAACATGTACCATTTTTACATCGGCAAGACGCTGCAGGAGCTCGCCATTCAGATGCTGGGGATTACCTACACCGCTGGTTGCATAGGTCACCTTTCCTGGATTCTCCTTCGCATACGCGACCAGGCCTGCCATGTCAGTGGCTTTGACAGAGGGACCAGCCACCACCACGTTCGGAACCCGAGTTACAAGCGTAATGGGCTGCAGATCCTTCTCGGGAGAGTATCTCATCTGTGATTTGTACACATACTGATTGATCGAGGTCTCTCCTGCCGAGCCCAACAGCAGGGTGTAACCGTCCGGTTTCGCGGCAGCGACGTATTGCGCACCAAGCATTCCGCTGGCGCCGGGCTTGTTTTGCACAACAATGCTCTGCTTGAGCGAGTCGCGCAGTTTTTCCGCCAGGATGCGGGCCATGGAATCGACACCGCCGCCGGCAGAGAATGGCACGATGATCGTGATTGGGCGATCAGGATAGTTATTGTCCTGCGCCCATGCATGCGTGTTCGGAACGATGCAGGCGATTGCCAGTGCGGCAGAGGTAAAACAGTGTTGGAATGCTTTGCAATTCATATTTGGTCTCCGTCTCGGAAATTTCGATTGAGATTATTTCGATTTTGATTCTGTATTTATTATTGCACTTTAAGGATAAAAAATGCAATAATAATATTCATGAAACCCAATAAAAAATCCGACGCCGCTCCCACAGGCAAACTGCAATTCGCAGGCCGCCTCTACCGATACACAGACTTGCACGCCTGTTGCGGCGATGCGCTTTGGCGCCTGCCTGTTGTCCTTCGTCTGCTGCTGGAAAATGCGCATCGCAATATGCAGGGGCAGGAACGGGAGGCGTCTGTGCAGGCAGTACTGGACTGGCTCAGATCAGGCACAAGTGAGCGGGAAATTGCATTTCAGCCGGGCCGGGTTCTCATGCACGACACAACCAGTACGCCGGCACTGGTCGATATTGCGGGAATGCGTGATGCGCTAGCCGAGGTGGGGGTCAGTCCGGAGGTCCTGAATCCGATGTTGCAGGTCGACGTCTCCATCGACCATTCGCTGGCGGTTGAGGCATATGGTCATCCACAAGCCTCAACGGAGAACATGCAGCATGAAATCAGGCGAAATCACGAGCGCTATCGATTCCTGAAATGGGCATCCCGGAGCCTGGACAAGGTTCATATCAATCCGCCGGGAACCGGCATCATGCACACGATCAATCTGGAGCAGCTGGCCAGTGTGGTAACGACGGAAACCCGCAATGACGAGGTCTGGGTCGTTCCCGATATGATGATAGGTACGGACAGCCACACCCCGATGATCAACGGTATCGGCGTACTCGGCTGGGGCGTTGGCGGACTGGAAGCGCAGACAGTCATGTTCGGCATGCCCACCATGTTACGTATTCCGGATGTGATAGGTGTCAGACTGACAGGAGCCCTGCGCCCTGGCGTTCTTGCAACGGATCTGGCGCTGACTGTTACCCAACGGTTGCGTGCGCTTGGCGTGTCGGGCGAGTTCGTTGAATTCTTCGGTCCCGGTGTCAGTTCCCTGAAAGCGGGCGAGCGCGCGGTCGTTGCCAATATGGCACCAGAGTACGGCGCTACGACGGGCTATTTTCCGGTAGATGAGAATACCCTGGACTATTTGAAACAAACCGGTCGCTCCGACACTGCGATTTCGCTGGTGCGCGAATACACGCAATGCAACGGCTTGTGGTTTGATCCCGCAGCCACGCCAACGTATACCAAGTCCATTGTCATTGATCTTGATACCATCGATATGCACGTGGCCGGCCCGCGGCGACCACAGGATTTGCTGTCGTACTCGCAGGTGGCGGATATGCTGGCGACGCTGCCACAGCGATCTGCCGCCGTCCCCGACCACCTGCCGCGTTTCCCTGTTGCCATCGCTGCAATCACAAGTTGCACCAATACCTCGGATCCCGGTTTGCTGATTGCAGCTGGCCTGGTTGCCAGAAAGGCCAGAGAGAAAAAACTACGCGTTCCTCCCTGGGTGAAAACCTCGCTGGCGCCCGGCTCACCGGCAGCTGCGTCGTACCTGGAACGGGCAGGCCTGCTCCAGGATCTGTCTGCGGTAGGATTTGATATTGTCGGTTTCGGGTGCACCACCTGTATCGGAAATTCCGGCCCATTGCCCGAATTGCTTTCCGGCGCCGCGCAGGAACATGCCTGGCAACCGGTTGCCGTATTGTCTGGTAACCGGAATTTTCCTGGTCGAATACATCCTGAGCTGGAGCTTGGACTGCTGATGTCTCCACCGCTGGTCATTGCGTATGCACTTGCGGGAGACGCGCAGCGAAACTTGTCTTCACAACCCGTAGGTTACGCGCCTGATGGCAAGCCGGTATTTCTGGAAGAGATCTGGCCTTCAAGAGAAGACATCGCAGAAGCGTTGGCCAAGGCACTGGAACCGGAAGACTTTCGTCGTGCATTTCATATTGCATCTGAGAATCCGCTATGGAAGACCCTTGAAGCGCCTCACAGTCCGCAGTTTCCATGGGACGAGAAATCCACGATTCTGCGCCGACCACCGTTTGCCAGCATAGAGTCTGAGTCTTTACTTGGTTCGTATATTGCTTATCCCTTACTGGTGCTCGGAGACGATATTACAACTGACCATATCTCACCTGCCAGCGCGATTCCGGCAGACAGTCTTGCTGCAGACTTTCTGGTCGCGCGCGGAGAGGACAGATGCGATCTGAATGTCTTTGCATCACGTCGTGGAAACTGGCAGGCCATGCTTCGTGGCGCGTTTCATACGCGAACATTGAAGAATCTGCTCTGGCCGACTTCACCGATAGCTCATACGCTGCATATTCCCGACCAAAAAGTCATGCCAGTCTGGGATGCCGCGCAGCGATACCATGATGAAGGCAAGTCCGTCATTCTGATTGCCGGGGAGAGATATGGAACGGGATCTTCACGCGACTGGGCAGCGAAAGTGCAAAGGCTTCTGGGAATTCGGGCCGTCCTTGCTCTCAGCTTTGAACGTATTCATCGTTCGAACCTGATCGGCATAGGAATTCTTCCTGTCAGTTTTTCTGGAAAATGGCGCGACTTGTTGCTCGGCGTCGGTCCTGACGACCGCATTGAGGTGAATGCAAGTGAGGAAAGTCTGCAACCGCGCTGTGAACTGCCGGTCCGAATTATCCGTGGTACCGGCGAAGTCGTAGACATGACAGGCCGTGCGGCCATCGAAACGCAACTCGAGCTGCAATTGCTGAAGCAGGGTGGGGTGATGCCAATGATTCTTCGCAGAACGATAGATCAATATGGCATCAGTCCGGTGAATTAAAGATTGATATGGATTCGACTAGCAGTTCGCGATGGTCATATTCGACGACTTATATGGAGCTGAGCGGATTTACGAATAATTGTTATAGAGTGTCTTTTTCCTTAGGTATCCTTCAATTCCGTGTTTGCCGTCTTCACCACCAATACCACTTAATTTGTAGCCAGCGTGGAACGCATGAACGCTTTCACCCGCACCGCGATTAACAAAGATTTCGCCGAACTGCAGATCGGCCAGACACCGCATGATATTGCGGTTGTCATTGGTAAATACGTATGCAGATAATCCATATTTACTCTGGTTAGCGAACTTAATGGCTTCATCCAATGACGAGATTTTCATTATGGGTGCAATAGGTCCGAAGGTTTCCTCTTGCATGATTTCCAGGTCATTGGATACTACTTCCAGCACGGCTGGGTAAAACCAGTTCCCGTTGCCATGATGCTCTGCAGGTTTGGTACTTGTATTCAGATCAAGCAACACTTTCGCCCCTGCGTCACGAGCTCGGTTGAGAATGGACTGTAATTTGCTTACTTCCGGCTGGCTGGCTCTTGGCCCCATATCTACTTGATCAAGGGGATCGCCGATCCGTAACTTACGAACCGCATCAAGAAATTTGCGGGTGAACTCTTCATAAATCTCATCTTGAATGTACATGCGATCATTTGCCGTACATACCTGACCACCATTAACAAACTTTGACTGGATAGCGGCGGCCACCGCTTTATCCAGATCAGCATCAGCCAGCACGATAAATGGAGCTTTTCCTCCCAGCTCCAGTCGAATGGTCTTGATGTCGCGACTGGCTGCCGCGTAGATTTCTCTTCCTGCACGAACACTCCCCGTCATGGAAATCAGGCTCACATCCGGATGTTTGACAAGGTGTTCGCCGACACTTCGACCGGATCCAGTGACAACATTAAGCACACCGCGAGGAATACCGGCTTTGCGGGCAAGTTCGGCGAGTGCAAGCGCGGTCAGTGGCGTTAGTTCGTGGGGCTTTATCACTATAGTATTGCCTGTGACCAGCGCGGGCCCTACTTTTCGCGTGAATAGCGCGACGGGGAAATTCCAGGCGGTGATTCCTGCGACAACCCCATAGGGAACGCGATGAATAAAAATACACTCATTGCGGGCATCCCCAGGAAGAAGCTCACCTTCAAGGCGGCGGGCTGCCTCTGCGGCATGCTGAAGGAAAGCAGCCGCAAACGCGACTTCAGCCCTCGCTTCTGACAGTGGCTTTCCCTGCTCATGGGTCAAAAGCGTCGCGAGCGCGTCGCTTTTGTTAATTATCTCGTTGGCAAAGGCGTACAGGTGGTTTGCACGTTCTGGTGCTGGAGTCGCAGACCAATCAGGAAACGCGTTCACTGCTGCAGAGACCGCCATATCTGTCTGTGACGTTGTGGTTTCGTTAATGCTGCCAATCTGTTGCCCGTCGACAGGATTGCTGACTGGAATTGAATTACCCTCGGCGGCTACCCATTCGTTGTTGATGAAAATATGCTGTTCCGGTACTTTGAAGCTGTTCGCTAAAACTTTCATGATGGTCTTCGGGTTGCCTCACGCGTGTCGATCGAACCGGATTACTCGCATTTATATTTGATTTTCCGATTCAGCTTATGCTCGCTTTTTGGCGTCCCCTCCTATATGTGGTTAGATATTTGTAAAAACTGCTCACGGGCAGAACTGTCACGTAATACTTGCCGCAATGCCCGTGCGGCCGGACCTTGTGTGTCATTTACCGAATTACCGACCTTCGAACACGGGTTTGCGTTTTTCCTGGAAAGCTTTTCGTCCTTCAATTCGGTCGTGACTATCGCGAAGAATACCAAACACGAATGCCTCATGAGCGATGGCCTGATCCAGTGGCATCTCCAGTCCATCATTGACAAGCTGTTTGATGGCACGCACGGATAGAGGCGCATTACCGGCTATTGCGTTTGCAATAACGAGAGCTTCTTCCATTAGTGCGTCACTTTCGACGAGATGACTGATCAGTCCGATACGGTGCGCTTCTTCAGCTTCTACGACAGCGCCTGTCAGAAGCATATGCATGGCATTGGACAGACCGATGATACGTGGCAGCCGCTGTGTTCCTGCGCCTCCGGGTATGGATCCGATCCGAACTTCAGGCAGTCCGAATTTTGCATTTCTGCTGGCGATACGCAAGTCGCAGGCCAGTGCCAACTCCAGTCCACCACCGACAGCATACCCATTAATCGCGCATAGGATCGGGATTTTTACCAGTTCCATTCCATCCAGCAAGTGTGGTGTTGTCTCTGCGCCAAACGTGAGTTCGGCAATACCCTCAGGAGGAGGCATGGTTTTCTTGAGGTCAGATCCTGTACAAAATGCGCGCGATCCGGCAGCAGTCAGAATGACGCAGCGCAAGTTTGCATCCTGACTTATGTCTAACCAGCATTCGCGCAATTCTCGCAACGTTTCTGGGTCAATCGCGTTCATTGCCTCCGGTCGGTTCAATGTAATAATGCCAACCGAATTTTTTACCTGATATAGCAAGCTCATTGTTTTTCCTTTGACGTTTCCTGTTATTTGATGATATCCGCAGCGTAAAAGTTCTCAATGTCGCTGTTGGTAAAACCGTTGCGTTCAAGAATTTCGCGCGAATGCTGACCACAAGCCGGGGGCATTTGGTGCGATTCGGCATTCGAGGCAATACTGTTTGCGGGAAAGCCGACCGTCTTGATGTGGCCAAATTGCGGATGCTCAAAATGAGTAAATATATTGTTATGAGCGGCTTGGGGATGTGCCTCAATATCTGCGTAATCCGCGACTTTGGCACATAGTATGTCAGCGTCGCGCAGACGCTTCAGCCAGTGAGCGGTTTCATTTTTGCGGAATGCCTTGTTTAATATTTCGCGCATCAACGGTCGATTTTCTACCCGTGACGAAGAGCTTGACAACTTTTCGTTTCGGATGACGTCTTGTATTTCCAGCATTTCACAGAGTCGAGGCCAACGATCGCCGTTGTAGGCAGCGACCATAATCCAGCCATCTTTTGTCTGGAATGCCTCATTGGGTGCAGAATAGGGCGCAGCGCTTCCCAGAGCCTGCGGAAGAATCCTCTCATGAAAGTAGTTGGTGAGAGTTGTTTGCTGCAAAACCAGCGCTGCATTCATGAGACTGATGTCGATATGGCTCCCCGATTCTCCGTTCGCTTTTTCCAATAATTTTGCCAGGATGCTCATGCACGCAACATAACCAGTTGTGACATCCACGATAGGAGCCTGCACCTTGCAGGGGTCAGGAATGTCAGGATGTCCGATCAGACTCATCAGGCCGGTGTCTGCCTGCAGAATGCCATCAACACCCGGGCGCTCGGAATAGGGCCCGGATTGTCCATATGCTGAAATGGAGCAATAAATCAAGTCGGTATGTTCTTCTGAGAGCGCTTCATACCCCAGCCCTAGTCGATCCATGACACCGGGCCGCAGACTTTCTACAACAATATCCACATTCTTTGCCAGTTGCTGCGCAAGCTCGCGACCTTCATGTTTCTTCAAATCGATCACAATCGATTGTTTATTACGATTGAAACCATAATAAGCCGTGCAATCGTCTCCGATCCAGCCAGGTCCCAAATGCCGCCCCAGTTCCCCTCCAGGTGGTTCGACTTTAATGATCTCTGCACCCATATCCCCCAGCAGCATGGTGCACATAGGACCGGCGCCCACGTGGGTAAAGTCCAGCACTTTGACGCCTTCAAGAATTCTTCTAAACATACATGCCTTTGAATTTGTTTGATTCACTGCTTGGTAGACAGGTGATTGTCTTCAGCAACTTTTTTCCAGAGCGCCAGGTCTTTGTCGATGATTTTTCCTAGCTCTTCTGGCGTACTCTTGCTGATTTCAAAGCCCTGTTCGGACAAGGATTTCTGAACCTCTGGTGAGTCCAGCGCCGTATTGATTGCCGAATTCAATTCGTTAATTTTCTCAACGGGTGTCCCGGCTGGCGCCATGACACTAAACCATAGCGAGGCGTTGTATTCGCTCATTTTGCCTTCCTTAAATTCACTGAATGCGGGAACGTCGGGCAAAACGGGTGTACGTTTGTTCCTGGCGGTCCCGAGTGCACGTAATGTTCCATTCTGAATTTGCTGTAGAACAGAACCCATCGATCCAAATGTGGACTGAATCTGCCCTCCGATCACATCCGCTACCGACGGTCCTGTACCTTGATACGGTACGTGCGTAATCTTGATATCTGCCAGACCAGCGAGCAACTCGCCCGCCAGATGTTGAGGAACACCAATGCCGGGACTGCTATAGTTGATTTCGCTGGGGTGCGCTTTCGCATACTCGATGAATTCGGACATTGTCTTGTAAGGCATTTTCGGATTGACCACGAAGATCATCGGAACTTCGGCAACCATACCTACTGGTGCCAGATCGATCTTGAGATCGAAGTTGGTTTTCATGCCCAAAGCAGGCTGCGTGGTAATCTGACTGCCCGCGATCAGAATGGTATTGCCGTCCGGTTTTGATTTGGCAACAAATGCAGTACCGATATTGCCGCCAGCGCCGGGCTTGTTTTCAACAACAACATTTCGCTTTAATACGTCGGCCAGATGAGGTGCAAGCGTGCGTGCCAGAATGTCATTCCCGCCGCCTGGTGTAAACGGCACGACGAAGCGAATTGGCACATTATTCTGTGCGATGGACGGTGCCGCTGGTAGCAGAAATGCTGATATCGCAAACGTAGCGCGCAAGAATCCTACTCGAGTGAATTTCTCGATCATTTTTTGTCTCCTGGATTGTTTTATGCTAATTGAGTCCCTGAGTGTGCTCAGGGGGTTTCATAGAGTCGTCTTCGACCCGATAGAAGATGTTGACGGAAGCTTGCAACTACCCCAGCCTTGTCGTGATTCAATATTTTCTCCAGGATGTCGCTGTGTTCATCGTGAATCTGATGAAACCGTGCAGGTTCGCCAAGATCCTGGAAATTAAAGGGTGTCTTGGCCCACAGAACCCGGACAAACTGCAGGGTCTGTGGACTGTTACCCAGCTCATAAAGCCGAAAATGAAACTTTACATTTGCAGTACGGATCCCGATATAATCACGTGCTTCCAGGGCGTTTACATACTGCTTGTGTAACGATGTCAGTTCCAGCAAATCGGTATCCTGAATGTTATCCATGGCTCGCTCCACGAGAAATGTCTCCAGCATCAGTCGCAGTTCATAGATCTCAAGAACGTCAGTACGGGATTGCTCGGGGATATAAATTCCTTTGTTGGGATACACTTTTACATACCCCTCCATTTCGAGCGCTTTCAGTGCTTCGCGTACCGGCGTAATTGAAACGCCCAATCTGTCTGCGATATCCTGTTGTCTCAACCGTTCCCCCCGCTTGTATTCGCCCGCGATGATCTGTTCACGTATCTGTTCAATGACCTGATCTTGTTTGGTCAGAATGGGGCGGGAATAGTCCATATTGAAAATGAAATCCTAGTCGGAGAGCTCGAATCGGGGGAGCACGAACCCGTCCGGCATCGTGGCGTACACAAGTCTGACTTGTCTACCTATCCATGACGCTTCTGGTTGTCGTCCCTGCAAGTTCGAGATTATAACTGGACCTTCTTGCAATCGGACCGCGATCACATTATGCGGCGGTGGGTACGCTTCTAGATATTTCCTATGAAATATCACCCAGGACAGAATTTCACCCTTGCCCGATACGGGTACCCACTCCAGATCATCGGCGAGAGACTGATCGCAAACAGGAGAGGGCGGATAAAGATAGCGTCCCGAAGAACGACTGCGCTGTAGTCTTAGCTCTCCAGCCCGGATACTTTCCCAGAGCGGCACGTCATAAAGTCCCATGACCGGGGGTGGAGTCTGTGCAATAACATCTGTCATGATTATTTCCCGTAAATGATGGAAACAGCCTTTCCGGCAACATCGGAGGTGTAGTGAACACGCTTACAGTTGTGAACTTGTCGATCACCGCATTCGCCGCGTAACTGCCGAACGGATTCAATCTGGTGCGCCCATCCTTGCATGTAGCTTTCCGATAAATGTCCGCCACTGGTATTGATTGGCAACTTGCCGGACGGACCCATCCCACTCTCGGAGAGAAATTTAGCCGCTTCTCCTTTTCGGCAGTAGCCGTATCCTTCTAGTGCTAGTGGGATATGTACTGAGAAACTATCGTACACCTGCAGGATATCAATGTCTTGCGGTCCAATGCCCGCCATGTCAAATGCCTGCCTGGCGCAATCCTCCTGGGCCGGGTGGTAAAACTCTGTGAGTCTGGGTTCCAGGCTGGTCGCCTTGCTATTGAGATCTCGACGACCCAATCCTTCGATATAGACCGGAGGCTGCTTCATTGATTTGGCTTTTTCAGCTGTTGTTATTATCAGCGCGACGCCGCCATCGTTAATCATGCAATAGTCAAAGAGTCGCAAAGGCTCACAGATATAAGGTGCATTAAGATAGTCATCAATACTGATACGCTTGCGCATGACGGCATTGGGATTTAGTGATGACCATTCTCGCTGTGCTACAGCCACACGACCCAGATCTGCATCGCTGAAACCTGTCGCATGTTTGTATGCCTGAAAGGTCAGCGCATATAGCGCGCCTTGAGAGGTTAGGCCCCAGGGAGCATGATAAATATAGGACAAGAACGCGTCGCCCCCCATTGCCTGGGGTCCTCCATATTGAATTTGACCCGAACGCTGGTCATTACCATAGACCAGAGCGATGGTTTCTGCCTGACCCGTTTCAATTGCCATCACTGCCTGGGCCACGGAAAGAACGGCGTCAGCCTGATCTCCCCATTTCGGATCTATACCCAATATCTCTGCCATCCGCTCATACGCAGTGGTGGGGCCAACGATCAGGCCATCTATTTCACTTTTATCAATGCCCGCATCCTTCAACGCGACCACCAAGGCTTTGGCAGCGTATCCATAGCTGTCGTCAGGCTTTTCATTATTTCGAACGCGAGCCCAGTCACCTACCCAGTCAGTGTGGCCGACGCCAGCAACGGCAGCGGATCGTCCGCGTGCGTGATGGCCTGTATTTCTTAATTGCTCTGTCATCTCTGTCCTCCATTGGCAGCACTATGACATATGTTATATAAAAAATAAAATATATTTACGTAACTAAATATGTATAAAAAGAAGTGCGACTCATTCTAAGGAAGCAGAGATGAGCACGCGGCAGACTGTCAAATCAGTTCGAGAGCAGGCCGGTAAGTGTCAATAAAATTCGAGATTGAAATAAAAAAAGACGTGGGGAATCCCACGTCCTGAATGTAGAAAACGGGCGTACCCGGATTTGCATCTCCGAAATACGCCCGCTCAGACCGATCAATTACGCGTTGCTGATTGCCAGCGTTTTCTTGCGTTTTGCGATGGCCTTGCCCACACCCACGATGAACAGGGCACCAATCACTTCTGCGGCCAGTTTCAACGCGGTGGATGGCTCACCAATGCGTTCCACGATAAAGATATCGGTGATCAGCATGCCACCTGCAATCCAGCCCAGCAATGCCGCGCCGAACGTGACCACAACGGGAAAGCGATCGATCAGTTTCAGAACAAGCGTACTGCCCCAGATGATGATAGGGATACTGATAACAAGACCAAAGATCACAAGGCCGATCTGATGACTTGGGTCTGCACCCTGGGCCGCGCCGGCAATGGCAATCACGTTGTCCAGGCTCATCACAAAATCCGCAATCAGAATTGTTTTGAACGCAGCGAAGACCGATGTGCCTCCCTGGATATTGCCATGCGCATCTTCATGCGGTATGAGCAATTTGATTCCGATCCAGACCAGCAAGAGTGCGCCTACGATTTTGAGGAAAGGAATGGAAAGCAGCGTCAGCGCGAATGCAATAAGCGCAACCCGCAGAATGATGGCACCAGCCGTGCCCCACAAAATACCTTTCATCCGCTGTTTTTCGGGCAGGTTGCGGCAGGCGAGGGCAATGACAACTGCATTATCGCCGCCAAGCAGGATGTCGATAAGGACGATCTGGAAAACTGCAGCCCAGCTAAGTGTTTGTAACATTTCAAGCATAAGTCACCTTGATTCCGTTTGGTTTGAAGTTGTAGTGGAACGGATCGGGACGTCTGCCAGGTCTTGCGCGCCCCAAGTGAATGCGGCTTTATCCAGAGGAGCGTCAGACAAAACAAAACGGCCTGATCCACAAGGACTCAGGCCATCATTTTCAGAGGATGGACCTTGCCCTGGTTGGCAAGGTCTTGCTTGCAACACATTGTGTTGTCCAGGCACCGGGTGTTTGCATTGACTGCATGACAACCGTAATGACGATGCACCGGAAAGAAGCTACTCCCCTTGATGTCCACAAGTATAGCCGCAGGAGTCGGGATGTCAAGTGAAATACCAGGCTTTGCGGTAACAAAAATGCCGTATTCAGCGGGAATAAAAGAGAATCGTCGTAAAATAGCGCCACATTTAAACTCACCCGCAGGATTTTCCCATGTTTCCCAAAAGACTGACCGAAGGCTACACTTCTTTTCTGAATGGACGCCTAGAGCGCGAACGCGCCCGATATCAGAAGCTCGCGGAACATGGCCAGCAGCCTGAAATCATGGTGATTGGCTGTGGTGATTCGCGTGTAGCGCCGGAAACCATTTTTGATGCGGGTCCGGGCGAAATGTTTGTTATTCGAAATATTGCAAATCTGGTTCCGCCCTGTGAGCCGGATGTCGACACCTCCTACCATGGCACCAGTGCAGCCATTGAATTTGCCGTGAACGCACTGCAGGTCAAACATATTGTGGTCATGGGTCATGCCAGTTGCGGGGGCGTGGCCGCGTTTGCGAACAAGGCAGCGCCGCTGACACAGCGCGATTTCATCGGCAAATGGATGTCGCAGATCGAACCCGTGGTGGATCGACTGGGCCCACAGCAGGAAGGGGATCGCAACAGCTGGATCCGCAGCCTGGAATGGGCCGTTGTGGAATACAGTCTGGAAAATCTGATGACATTTCCGGCCGTGAGTGAGCGCGTCGAGGCAGGAACGCTGCAGCTGCATGGCGCCTATTTCGGGGTTGCAACCGGTGTTCTGTTTGTGCGGGATCCGGCAACCGGTGAATTCAAGGCTTATTCCGAATAAGTCTTTTCAATATCACATTGGGCATTGAGCCAGACATGCCAATTGCGGCGCGACCACTCACGCGTCGCCGAACCCCGGCCTCCGTCACTCCGAACTGGATCGATTGATATGCCGTTCGATCAGTTTCACTGACAGTTCGGCATCGCGTGCTTCCAATGCCTTGACAATATCCAGATGGTCCAGCGCACTTTGCAGAAGTGCGTCTCTGGATTGCCATACCGCCTGGGACGAACCACCCAGGCGCTGCCTGAGATCTTCAATCAGACTCTCAATGACCGGGTTGCCGCTGGAAGAAAAAAGCAGGGCATGAAACCGGTTGTTGATTTCATTCTGTTCGCTACGGGTGCCGTGATCTGCCGCCTTGCGAAAATCGTCTGCCAGCCGGCCAAGCTGCCTGAGCGTGTCTTCACTGATATTGCTGACCACGTTGCGGATGGCTTCTTTTTCCAGAAAAATTCGCGCCTCGCGCACATGACGAATCGTATCGGCATCTGGCGCGTAAACGCGATAGCCGCGGTTGGGCGCGTGCTCCAGGACCTGACGCAGTACCAGTTCTGACAAGGCCCGACGGGCGTCAAACCGGGACGCGTTAAAGCGCTCCTCTATATCACCCAACCGTATCCATTCCCCTGCACGAAATCCGCCATTACGTATTTCCAACGCAATTTCGTCCCCAAGCATACGGGGCACCTTACCTCGTACTTTTGCCATTTGGTCACTGTCCTTTTGCGCTTATCGCCGCATTTGTCTTTCGTGAAACAATTATACCTTGTATGACCGCATTTTTATGCGTATACTTTGTGTCAATCATTTATGCGCATAAATTGCAGGAGTAAAAAATGGCTGTTACCGCCGCTGAAGCGACACCGGAATCACGTGGAACCAATATGTATGACCTGGGACATACAACAATATTTTCCAGTCACAAAGATCCCCGCTTCAGCTTCTGCATGTACGTTCCGCGTTCTGTTGGGCAGGGTGGTCCTGCGCCGGAGCTGGTTGTTGCCGTACATGGGACGGGTCGGACCATTACCGAATATCGCGATGCGTTCAGTCACTTTGCGCGCTGGAACAACTGCGTGATTGTTTGTCCCTTGTTCCCCGTTGGTGTCATGGGCGATGACAATCGCAATGGCTATAAATATATCCAGGAAGGGGATATTCGCTATGATCTGGCCGTGCTGGACATTGTGGATCAGATCAACAAGCGTTATGGCTTCAATTTCCAGGATTTTGGGTTGTTTGGATTTTCCGGCGGTGGCCACTTTACGCACCGTTTCACGCTGCTGCATCCAACGCGTGTCTGGGCTGCTTCCGTTGGCGCACCGGGTTCGGTCACCCTGCTGGATCCCAAGCGTGACTGGTGGGTGGGTACAAGAAATGTTGGAGAACTCTTCGGTATTGATATTGATATCGAAGCGCTGGCTAGAGTGCCAGTGCAGATGATTGTTGGTGATGCCGATACCGAAACCTGGGAAATTACCCATAAACCTGGTGGCGCACACTGGATGGAAGGTGCCAATGATGCGGGTAAAACCCGTCCCGAGAGACTGGATACCTTGCGACGCAATTTCGAATCGGTCGGTGTCAAGGTCCGGTTCGATGTGGTGCCGGGCGTGTCACATCGCTGGGAAGATTGTATTGACCAGATCACCGGCTTTTTTGCCGATGTTCTGGCTAAGCGCCGTGCGTCGGCAGGCAGTAAATAAGTAAACATCTAAATTAGTAACGACATACCGGGCCAGCTGTTGAAAGCCTGTCAATTTCACCGTGTAAATGGAGCTCTGCACTACTATGAATAAACGTCCGCTTTCCTTTCTTGTTCTGGCCAGCCTCTTTGCAGGTGGTGTTTCGGCGCAGACGCTGAATGTCCAGATACCATCCGATCTGCGCAGCTCGCAGCCGGGTGTCAACCGAGACAGCACGGCCGATATGATTGTTGCGCATATGGTCGAAGGCCTGGTCGCTCTGGACGATGTGGGCTCAGTCAAGCCTTTGCTGGCTGAACGTGTTGAAGAGTCTGAAGACGGGCTCACGTACACTTTTCCCCTGCGAAAAGATGTGAAGTTCCATAATGGTGAATCGCTGACCGCCGAAGATGTGATCTGGAGCTGGAAACACTATATGGATCCGGATGTGGGCTGGCGATGCCGATCTGAATTTGCCGGTAAAAACGGTACCAAGGTTTCAGATGTGTCGGCACCAGATCCCATGACCGTAAAGTTTGTACTGGAAAAGCCCAATCCCATGTTTCTGAGTACACTGGCGCGCCAGGATTGCGGAATGACAGGCATTCTGAATCGCGCCTCGGTCAACGCCGATGGCAGCTGGAACAAACCCGTGGGTACCGGTCCTTTTGAGCTGGGTGCCTGGAGTAAAGGCTCGTATGTTGAATTGAAGGCCTTTAAAGACTATGCAAGCCTTGAGGGCAAGGCAGATGGTTATGTCGGGAATAAAAAACCACTGGTCGATAGCGTCAAGTTCCTGATTGTTCCCGATGCTTCCGCAGCAAAAGCGGCATTGGTGCGTGGGGATCTGGATCTGATTCCAGATATCACCAGTTCCGATTATGTCGAGTTGAAAAAGAATCCCAAACTTCATATTTCACACAGCTACACGTCAAGGCGCAATACGATTCTGATGCAGACAGCAGATCCTGTGATGAACCAGAAGATGCGTCAGGCTATTGCATCTGCAATAGATATCAAATCGTTGGTAGAAATGGTGACTGATGGTCTGGGTAAGCCGAATAACTCCGTGATTCCGACAGGCACGCCATCCTATACCTCAGTGCAGCAGACCGGCTGGAAATATGATCTGAACGAAGCCAAAAAGCTGTTGCAGGAGTCAGGGTATAAAGGCCAGCCTGTTTCACTGATTACCAACAAGGATTATCCGTCCATGTATAACGCGGCCATTCTGACACAGGCCATGCTGCAACAGGCGGGCATCAATGTGAAGCTGGACGTCATGGACTGGGCGACGCAACTGGACCGCTATAACGCCGGTAAATATCAGATGATGGCATTTTCTTATTCGCCTCGATTTGATGACGCGCTGCTTTATGAACATTTCATGGGTGATAAAAAAGTGCAGAAGCGCAAGGTGTGGGATAACCCCGCAGATCTGAAACTGCTGCACGAAGCCATGACAACGGGTGATCGTGCCAAGCGTCAGCCAATACTGGATCAGCTGCACAAGGATTTTCTGGTCGATGTTCCCATGCTGATGCTTTATAACGGCATTACCATCGATGCGACCTCCGACAAGATTCAGGGTTATTCGAGCTGGACAGGATCGGCAGCACGCCTATGGCAGGTAAGCAAGAAGTAAACAGACAAAAGCAGGTGGGGCGCGGGCTTGCGCTCTTTTGAAGAAACCCTAAAAAGCATGGAGCAACAGGGCCGGAATATGAAAGAAGAGAATGTATTGCCGTTAGTTCAAGTCAGTGGCGGACCGCGGGAGCGGGGGCGCCAGCACGGAGAACAGGCAAAAGACCGAATTCACAAGGCAGCAGCGTTTTATGTCGGCCTGCTGACCCGACGCGATATCAGTCCCGACCGTCTGCAAACGCTGACTCAGGCTTTTTTGCCGGCAATCGAAGCCTTTGATGCGAATTACGTTGAAGAGATGCGGGGTATTGCCGAGGGAGCCGGTGTACCGCTGGAGCATGTGGTTGTCATCAATGCCCGGCGTGAACTTCTGATGTATGCCCGCATGCACCCGGACAATCTGGCGCCGGATGGTTGTACGGCTGCCGTCGTGCTGCCTGAAATGAGTGTCGATGGCGTACTGATGCATGGGCAGAACTGGGACTGGCGTGTCGAATGTGCAGAAACGTGCATCGTGTTGCATATCGAGAGGGATGACGGTCCCGATATTCTGACGTTTACTGAAGCGGGGCAACTGGCACGGTCGGGCTTTAATGCGGCAGGCATCGCCATTACCGGAAATAATCTGGAATCCGATCGCGCAGGTTTGCGCAATGGCATCCCTTTGCCATTGGTACGTCGCAAGGCGCTGGAAACCGAGCATTATGCTCATGCCATTCGCGCGGTGTATCACAGTCCTAAATCGGTGGCCAATAATATGATGCTGAGCCATCGGGAAGGAGAGGCCATTGATATCGAATGCGCGCCGGACGAAAGTTTTCTTCTGCATCCCGAAAACGGAATTCTTGTGCACGCCAATCATTGGGAAAGTCAGGTCGCACTCATGAAACTGCGAGACCTGTTGCCCAGCCCCGATTCGGTTTATCGTGGTCGTCGTGTGTTGCGGCGCCTGACGCAGGACGGCGGGAAAATTGATTTTGAGCGGTTCCGTGACGCCTTCATGGATCGCTTCGGCTATCCCTATGCCGTTTGCCGTCCGCCACAGAAAGCGACCACGGGAGATCACCTGAGCGCAACAGCCGCAACGGTCCTGATGCGTCCGGCAGAAGGCGTGATGGAAGTGGCTATTCTGCCTGCGGTCAACCCCGTCTTCCAGCGTTTCACGCTGCCTCTCTGAAGCGGGGTTATTAATCATGTTTCGTTTTGTCTGTGCGCGAATTGCCATGGCGATCCCGACCCTGTTGATTGTCGGGATCACCGTATTCATGCTGATTCGCCTGATTCCGGGTGATCCGGCAGCATTGATGCTTGGTGATATGGCAGATCCGGCCAGCCTGGCTGACCTGCATCATCGGCTTGGGCTGGATCGTTCTCTGCCAGAGCAGTTGGTGATCTGGTTCGGCAATGTATTGCGTGGCGATCTGGGCGTTTCCATTTCCACGGGCGAGCCGGTCACTGCACTTGTGCTGCAGCGCTTTGCCATCAGCGCACCGATTGTGCTGTGTGCAGTCCTGTTTGCCAGTCTGGCAGCCGTACCTGCAGGCATGATCGCTGCCTGGCGTCAGAACAAACTGACCGATACGGTGCTGGTGAGCACGGCCACGCTGCTGCTTTCCATTCCCACGTTCTGGCTGGGCCTGCTGTTCCTGCTGTTCTTCGGCCTGAATCTGGGCTGGCTACCTGTGGTGGGTTACGTGTCTCCCATGGATGACTGGAAGGGAGGTCTGCTGTATCTGGTCATGCCGATAGCAACCCTGTTTCTGCACGAAACCGGTGTGATCCTGAGGATGGCCCGGGCTTCCACACTGGACGTATTGCGGCTGGACTATATCACCCATGCCCGTGCAAAAGGTTTGTCTGAAAAAGCCGTGCTGTGGCGGCACACCTTCAAGAACGCCTTTGGCCCGACCTGGACACTGATTGGCCTCGTGCTCGGCAACCTGCTGGGCGGCGTGGCGGTTGTAGAAACCGTCTTCACCATTCCGGGGCTGGGCCGCCTGCTGGTCGATGCCATCTTTGCGCGTGACTATCCCGTGATACAGGGGTGTCTGCTTTTCATTGCCCTGATCTATGTTCTGGTTAACCTGCTGGTCGACCTGTGTTATCCCATCTTCGATCCGCGAGTCACGATGTCATGAGATTCAAACCCAATACCAATCTTTTGCTGGGCTCCGTGCTTTGCGGCATCATTCTGCTCGCGGCCCTGGTGGGCGCCTTCTGGACGCCATTCGATCCCATGACGCCGAATTTTGCGCACCGGCTGCACGCACCCGATTCAACCTACTGGCTTGGCACCGATGAGTTTGGCCGTGATACGTTAAGTCGCATTCTTTACGGCGCGACAACCAGTGTGGGCATCAGCCTCATGACAGTTGCAATTGCCATGTTTGCCGGCACGGTACTTGGTCTGATCGCGGGTTACCTCAGAGGCTGGGTCGACCGCATCATGATGGTCTTCACCGATGCGCTTCTTGCGTTCCCCGGAATGCTTCTTGCGCTGGGTCTGCTGGCCGTGGTCGGTGCGAACAAGTACGGCATTGTTGTTGCGCTGGGCATTGCCTATCTGCCTTCTGTTCTGCGCCTGGTGCGCGGTACGGTGCTGCCCCTGCGTGAGCGGGAATTCGTTCACGCGTCCCGCATCATGGGCAACTCGGAACTATTCATTCTGTTCCGTCATATTCTGCCTAATTGCTTCGGCCCCATGATGGTGCTGGCCACGTCCATGTTTGGCTGGGTTCTGCTCGCGGAAAGCTCGCTTAGCTTTCTTGGACTGGGCGTACCTCCGCCGGCACCCACCTGGGGCAATATGCTGGCAGGCAGTCGACCGTTCATGATGCAGGCCGCCTGGCTTGGCATATTTCCTGGCCTGTGCATCTCCATGACACTGCTGGGAATCAACCTGCTGGGCGATGCCCTTCAGGACAAGCTTGATCCATATTCGAAGGGGAAATCATGACTTCAGGGCCACTTCTGCAGGTCGATCATCTGCAGCTTGAGACCCGCCAGCATGCGAAGCGGGTCGTTGATGACATCAGTTTTTCTGTCAATCGCGGCGAGATCGTTGGTATCGTTGGGGAATCCGGATCGGGCAAGAGCCTGACCGCACGTGCCGTCATGCGATTGGAGCCGCCTGCGATAGTGCGGGTGGGTGGTACGATCCGGTTCGAAGATCAGGACGTGACCACCATGCCTTCGGGTGCCCTGCGCAAAATGCGCGGTGCCAAAGTAGGGATGGTGTTCCAGGAACCCATGACGTCGCTGAATCCGTCCATGACCATTGGCCGTCAGCTGGATGAAGCGCTGGCGCTGCACAGCAAGTATTCGGCAAAGCAGCGGCGCGATCTGACGATCCGGATGCTGACGCGTATTGGCATTCAGAATCCGGAAAAATCCCTGTCGGCCTATCCGCATCACTTTTCAGGCGGTATGCGTCAGCGGATTATGCTGGCCGCCGTCATGCTGGTCAAACCCGCTTTATTGATCGCTGACGAACCCACCACGGCGCTGGACGCGATTGTGCAGCGGGACGTGCTGGAGCTCATGGTGGAACTGACGCGCGAACAGGGCACAGCGGTTCTGCTGATCAGCCACGATTTGCCCATGGTTGCCCGCTATACTGACAAAATCATCGTCATGGAACACGGACGTATTGTGGAGCAGGGGCCAACCGCGCAAATTATCAGTTCGCCGCGTCATCCCTATACGCGCAAACTGCTATCTTCACTTCCTGTGCGTGGTCCGGCCAGGGCTATTAACAGGGACGTGACACCGATAGTGCAGGCAAAGCATATTATTGTGGACTATCCCGGTCGTGGCGGGCTATTCCGAAAAAATCCCGATGTCCGAGCCCTGCATGGCATAGACCTGGAAATTCATCCCCAGGAGGTGCTGGCGTTGGTGGGCGGCTCCGGTTCCGGTAAAACCACGCTGGGCTGGACCATTGCCGGTCTGCTCAAAAAAACAGACGGTGAACTGCGCTTTGCCGGCGAGCCCGTCGATCGTAGCAGTGCAAGCTGGCAGAACTATCGACAGGACTGTCAGATGGTTTTTCAGGATCCGTATTCCTCACTGGATCCGCGCATGACCATTCGTCAATTGCTGCAGGAGTCCTTGCGCACGGTGCCACAGATGGATGACCGCGCGCGCAACCGCCGTATTGATGAAGTGCTTGATGAAGTGGGTCTGGCGGCAGGCGAGTATGCCGATCGTTATCCGCATGCCTTGTCAGGCGGACAGCGTCAGCGCATTGCCATTGCCCGGGCATTGGCGCGACGCCCCAAGTTTGTGATTGCAGATGAACCGGTCTCGGCACTGGATGTGACGGTGCGCGCCCAGGTATTGCGCCTGTTCTCTGAACTGCAACGACATTACGGCTTTTCATGTCTGTTTATCAGTCACGATCTGGCGGTGGTGGAGCAGGTGGCCGATCGTGTCGCGGTCATGCAGACGGGCAGGATTGTTGAACTGGGTAGCCGCGATGCCATCTTCGATTCGCCCCAGCATGCTTATACACGCAAGCTGCTATCGGCGATTCCTTTGCTGGAAGCCACGCCTGGCGGTGGAGTGAAAACGCGGTGGCGATTTGAGGATGCGACCCTGCCTGGTGAACGCGAGACCGCATGAAAGCAGATGTTGTTGTCCTTGGCGCCGGAATTGTAGGCGTATCCATTGCGCTGCATCTGCAGGCGCGCGGTCGCGATGTGGTTCTGCTGGACCGTCGCGAACCTGGTATGGAAACCAGTTTTGGCAACGCGGGCCTGATCGAACGGGCCAGCGTCATTCCCTACGCATTCCCGCGCAATCTGCAACTGATTCTGGGCTACGCGCTGAACCGTCGTACGGAAGTTCGTTACCAGGCGCGCTTCCTGCCGCAGATCGCGTCCTGGCTTGCCCGCTACTGGTGGCATTCTTCACCGCAACGGCTGGCAAAGGCCGCGGCTTATATGCTGCCCCTGATAGAACGCAGTGTCACAGAACATGATGCGCTGGCGCAGGCAGCAGGGATTAAATCGTTGTTTCGCACCGGCGGCTGGATCGAAGGCCTGCGCAGTCAACGCTGGCTCGAGCGCGCTATCGAAGATGCAATAAAACTTGAGCCCTATGGATTGCAATACCGGGTACTGGATGCGGCCGCCTTATGTGCTCAGGAACCGCAGATCAGGCCGGTGCTGGCCGGTGGTATTCACTGGACCGACCCGGTAACCGTGAGTGACCCCGGCGCTGTCGTACGTGGCTACGCTGATCTGTTTATTCAAAGAGGCGGCCGACTATTGCGTGGTGATGCGCTGACACTGCAGCAACATGCAAATGCATGGACGGTGCGAACAGAGGAGGGAGACCTGCCGACGAACGAAGCTGTGGTCGCGCTTGGACCCTGGTCTATGGATCTGCTGGCGCCCATGGGATACCGTGTGCCGATGGCTGTCAAACGCGGATATCATCTGCATTTTCCCATGACGACGGGTGGGACACTCTCGCATCCCGTTGCTGATGTGGAAAATGGATTTGTCTTGTCGCCCATGACAAATGGCATACGACTGACAACAGGTGTGGAACTTGCCGGGCGGGATGCGCAGGCCTCTCCTGTGCAGCTGGAAAAGGCCAGGAAACAGGCCATGGAGATTCTCCCGCTAGGAGACCCCGTCGAAGACAAACCCTGGATGGGGTCCCGGCCTTGTCTGCCCGACATGCTGCCGATCATTGGGGCGGCTGTACGCCATCCTGGTCTGTGGCTGGCGTTTGGCCACGCGCATCATGGGTTCACATTAGGACCGGTGACGGGCAGGCTGGTGGCTGATCTGATGACTGGTGAAGACCCCGGATTTGACGCCACACCTTATCGACTGCAAAGATTTTCCTGACTGCGGATCTCGATACCGCGGGGCAGGTGCTGCCTTGCACCCCGCGTTCCTGTTCAGTCTGCCTCTTGCCGGCCCTCGACGATTTTTTCATCCGCCTGTTTCATTTCTTCGCCATCTGCCGTCTCAACCTCATGTTCCTCTGCTTCTTCAGGGCTGTACTGGAATTTCGCATAGATCGGGAAATGGTCGGAACCAATATCCGTCAGCTTGGCCATTTGCTTGATCTGAAAGTTGGGACTCTGAAAAATATGATCCAGCGGCCAGCGCAGAAAATGATAGTGAGCATGAAAGGTATTGAACATGCCGCGTCCGATGCGTGCATCCAGCAATTCGCTGACTTTTTTGAACAGACGGGTGGAATGCGACCAGGCAACGTCATTCAGGTCACCAAAGACCAGGGCCGTTTCGTTGCGATCGCGAATCTGTTTGCCCACTAGCAGTAATTCCGCGTCTCTGGGGCCCGATGTTTCACTTTCAGTCGGACTCGGCGGTGTGGGATGCAGACAATAAATGCGGATTCGTTCACCCGAGCGTAGAACCAGCTGACTGCAGATGGACGGGATATCATCCTCGACGCGGTAAAGTATCTCGGTGTTTTCAAGTGCCAGTTTCGAATACAGATGCATGCCATAGAGATTATCCAGCGGAATGGCAACACGGTAGGGGTAGTCCGCTTCAAGAGGTTCAAGGGCAGTCTGCCACCATGTATCGGTTTCCAGCGTCAGCACCAGATCGGGCTGGTATTGATTGACCAGGGCTATCAGGTCACCGCTACGGCGGTTGGGTGTCAGCACATTGGAAGAGAGCAGGGAAAGCGTTCTGTCATCATCAGGTTCCCGGTTGCTGAGCACTTCCTTTCGAGCCAGTCTCGTATAGGGAAAAATCTTGTATAGCTGATAAACCAGCGCAATGACATTCGCAATAACCACGAATGTAGCGAGACTGGCAGTTGCGGGTGGCCATATAGTAAGTGTAATAATGGCAAGCACGCACAGAACGGCAATCTGCACGCGCGGGAAATCCAGGCTGCGGATGACCCAGTGGCTGCTGGGGAGAAATGCCAGACCTGTTGCCAATGCCGGTATTAGCAGAACCAGCGCGTAAACATAAGACACTCGACTAACTCCGTTGAGGTAACACCCGATTATAGGGAATGTTGGGTTTGCTGTCCGGCTTGTGTCGTTTGATGCACAGTCGCAGAGGCACTCAAGCGAGGATTAAAGTCTCTGGCACACCGTTTTGCGGTGGCCTATTGCATGAATATGGCGGCAGAACAGTCGTTTATGATGCGCGAACGAGACAGAATGCTTTCATTCCCGATGAAATGCATTCTATAATGAGAATCATTATTATTTGATTGGAGCGTGGCAGGCGATAGCGCAGGCCGAGCCCGGATGCCCGATACACTTTCAACCGATGATATCGGTCTGCTCTATACCCAGCACTACCCGTGGCTGGTGCGTTGGCTGTTGCGCAAAACGGGCAGCACACATGATGCTGCAGATTTTGCGCAGGATACCTTTTGCCGTCTGCTGGGAAGCCCGCATCCCATTCTGAGAGAGCCCAGGGCGTGGCTCACTACAACGGCGACTCGTCTGATGATCGACGATTCACGCAGCCGCGCAGTGGCCAGGGTATTTCGCGAATCCTGGGCCGATGTGCACGGAGCGGACACGGCCCCATCGGCAGAAACGGTTGCGCAGGCCACGCAGACACTGGCACTGGTCAGTCACTGGCTGGAAACATTACCCCCCAGGGCGCGAACCGCGTTTCTCATGGTTCGTCTGGAAGGTAAAACCCACGCCCAGGTAGCAGCAGCGCTTGGCGTATCCGTGAGCCGAGTGCGCCAGTACCTTTCCACCTGCCTATTGCAATGTTACGCGCTGGTGTTTACGGATGACATTGCAATCTGAGCTGGCACACTCCACCGCGCAATACCAGTCTGGCACACCGGAGCCAACGCCTGATGTTGTCGCAAAAGCGACGCAATGGTTCTTGCGACTTCAGGAAGATGACGTCAGTGAACAGGAGCGCGACGAATGTAAAAAGTGGCGTCAACAGGACGACATGCACGAGCTGGCGTGGCGGCGGCTGGAGGCACTGTGGCGAAATTTTGATGGTCTGGAGGGAAATGCAGCCCGGCCGGCCCAAGCGGCCCTGGCAAAACTGGCCACAAGAAAGCGTGACAAACGCCGGATCAAGCGTGCCGTTGGAACGGTGATCGCCTGCTGTGGCGTTGCCGTGCTGCTCTCGGATGCCATGCATCCGTATCTGCTCGCTGACCATCATACCGGCCTGGCGCAACGCGAAACACTGACGCTGCCTGACGGCAGTCAGATTACCCTGGATGCCCACAGTGCCGTTGATATTCGCTACAGCCAGGCAGAGCGTCGGGTGGTGTTGCGGGAAGGGCAGATTCTGGCACAGGTCCATCACGATCATGATAATCGACCGTTTATCGTGCAGACAGCGCAGGGCACCGCGACGGCCTTGGGTACCCGCTATACCGTTTCGCTCCTGGACAGCAGAACAATCATCAGTGTCATCGAGTCCTCGGTCAGGGCATGTCCACAGACCAGTGCAGCGGCAGACTGCATGGATCTGAATTCAGGACAAAGCGCGACCGTCGCGGAAGGGACCGTATCACGAATGAAATCATCCGGTTATACCGACCCCGCATCCTGGACTCAGGGCTACCTGGCGCTGGATAACCAGCCTCTGAGTCGCGTGCTGCATATGCTGCGCGCCTATCACAGTGGACTGATGTGGTACGACGAATCTGATCTGGAGAGTATCCGGGTTTCAGGCGTCATCCCGATTGATAGCAGCAGTCAGGCTTTCAGTATTCTTGCGCAAACCCTGCCTATCCGGATTCGTCAGTACAGCCCCTGGGCTGTAACAATAAAAAAATCAAATTAATTGCACTTTGCTCTGTCACTTTTCGATTCTGATCCGTCATAGCTTGAATACGACGCAAAAATCGAGACAGAGAGAGGTCCGTAACGATGACAAACCCCCGTTTTATCTGGCAGGCCGCCGGCATTGCGATGGCATGTTTCTCCCTGAGCCTGCAATCGGCGGCAGCGCAGAATCGGCCGGCAGACATAACCCGGCAATACCGAATTGCTGCAGGTCCATTGACACAGTCACTTAACCAGTTTGCGCTGCATGCGGGTGTGGCAATGGTATTTCCGTCTGCGCTGACCGCAGGCAAGCGAAGTCCGGCGCTCAATGGAAGCTACACCGTGACTGAGGGATTTGAACGGCTTCTGCAGGGATCCGGTCTGCAGGCAGTTCGTCGTGATGCCAATACATACAGTCTGGTCTCGGTAACCCCGCAAAGTGTCGTGAATGCGCAGCCCGGCGTGGCGATTCTGGATTCGGTTTACGCGGCTGATGAACGATACGGCCTTGCCGTGGACGGCTATATTGCCACCAACGATTCGACGGCCATGAAATCTCCCGTCTCGTTACTTGAAACACCACAGACCGTCAATGTGATTACCAGAGACCAGATGGTGGCACAGGGGGCGCACAGCGTCACCGATGCGGTTCGGTATTCACCTGGTGTATTGCCTTCGTTTGGAGACAGCGATACCCGGAATGACGTTCTTCACAGTCGTGGGTTTTATCTGAAACAGAACCTTAATGGTTCCAAGCTGCCATTTGGTGCCTACAGTACGGCGATGTTGCGCATAGAACCTTACGGATTGGAACGAATTGATATCCTCAAGGGCCCGGCTTCCGTGATGTACGGGCAGAATACCCCCGGCGGAATTGTGAACATGATGACCAAGCAGCCACAGGATACGCCAATGCATGAGGTTATCCTGGGTGTCGGAAACCATGACAGAAAGCAGGGTGCCTTTGACTTTACCGGGCCGATAGACGAAGAAGGCCGGTTTTCCTACCGGCTGACCGGACTGGGTCGGGACAGCAACGGTCGGGTCGACGAAGGCTTTGACCGTCGCGTTTTTATTGCTCCGTCCCTGACCTGGAAACTGGGAGACCGCAGCAGTCTGACCGTCTTTTCTCATTATCAGCACGACAAAACGCTGACCGACTATGCCGCGGTGCCTGCCATTGGATCGCTTTACGACAGCCCCTACGGAAAAATCTCTCCAGAAACGAATCTGGGACAGCCGAACTTCGATGGTTATGAGCGCAAGCAATGGGCCGTTGGCTACGAATTCGAACATGTGTTCAATGATATTTTTACCTTGCGCCAGAATCTTCAATACAACAAAGTAGATGTATCCACGCAGGCGAGTCCCGGGTACATGCTGGATCCTACATCGCGATATCTGAGCCGCGTGGGTACCCACGGTAACGCGCGGGCCAACGTGCTGTCGGTAGATACCCATCTGCAGGCCGATTTCCATACCGGCGCAGCGCGCCATACGGTGCTGGCCGGGGTGGACTATATGAATCTGAATGATTACTACGAATTTGCATCCGGCCTCTATGACAGTCCGCTGGATATTTTGCAGCCAGACCATAACGTCACTCTTCCGGAGCTGATTCCACGCATTGATTATCGGCAGACGCGTGAACAGCTGGGCGTGTATCTGCAGGACCAGATTCGCTGGAATCGTTGGGTTCTTACCCTGGGCGGGCGGTTTGATCAGGCCCATTCCAGAACTTTGAACCAGATGCCAGCAGAGGTTCGGTCCAAACAGCAGGAAAGTGCCTGGACCGGCAGGGTTGGTCTGGCTTATTTGTTCGACAATGGTCTGGCGCCATACCTGAGCTACAGTACGTCATTTGAACCCGAGGATGGCACCGATTTCTCGGGTTCGCAGTTCAAAGCCATGCGTGGTAAACAGATTGAGGCCGGTCTCAAATATCAGCCGTCCGGCCAAAAGAGTTTTGTGACCCTGTCTGCATTTGAAATTCGGCAGCGCAATATGACAACACCGGATCCCGATCCGACTCACATGGGCTTTCAGGTGCAGTCCGGCGAGGCGCGCGTACGCGGACTCGAATTCGAAGCCAAAGCCAATATCAGTCAATCGCTGGATGTAATTGCCTCGTATGCCTACCTCAATTCCCGAATGATCAAGGCGAACGCCGATGCCAGCGGCCGCACTTTGCAGGGCAAGTCGCTGGAACGCGTTCCCCGGCATCAGGCGGCATTGTGGGTGGAATACAGTCCGATTTCTGCACTGCATCTGGCAGCAGGCGTGCGATACCAGGGATCAAATTTTGGAGATGCCGACAATACCCTGGCGCTGCCCGCAAGAACGCTGGTGGACGCATCCGTCCGATACGACGCCGCGCATCTGTCCCCTTCGCTCAAAGGCATGACATTGCAACTGTCGGCCTCCAATCTGTTCAACAAAGAATACATTGGATACTGCCTGAACTCCATTCAGTGCTTCTATGGTCAGGGGCGAACTGTCAACGCCTCATTACGCTATAAATGGTAGATGGCTTGTGAGTGACCGAGACAGAGGGCGCAGGCAAATCCAGCAGATATTCCAAAATGTCGTCGGAGGCTGTCACACTCTTTCTGTGGTCGGCGCCACAAAGCTGGCCACATACTCATCGGCCGGGTTCGCAGCCAGCTCGTCCAGCGTGCCCTGTTGAACCAGACATCCCTGATTCAGCAGGGCAACGTTGCCACCCAGCGTCCTGGCTTCGTCTACGTCATGTGTGATAAATACAATTGTCTTATTGAGCCTGTCCTGCAGGTCCAGCAGCAAGGTCTGCAATTTGCGTCGAATCAAGGGATCCAGGGCAGAGAAGGGCTCGTCCATCAAAAGGATATCGGTGCCGGCAGCCAGCGCCCGTGCCAATCCAACGCGCTGTCGCATCCCGCCAGATAACTCATCGTAGTAGTGGGATTCATAACCTGAGAGTTCTACCTCATTGAGCCAGTAGCGTGCCTGTTCGGCGCGTTCCGGCTTTGGCACACCGCGTACACGCAAAGCGAATTCGGCATTCTGCTGCACATTGAAATGGGGCAGCAGGCCGAAATGCTGAAACACCATGGCGATCCGCTTCTGCCGGAATTTCTGCAATTGCGGGATGGAGAGGGCGGTCACATCTTCGTCTCCAACCCACACGGTCCCGGTATCGGGATCAATCAGTCGGTTAATATGGCGCAGCAACGTAGACTTGCCCGAACCCGAAAGACCCATAATGCAATAAATGCCATTGGACGGGATGCTCAGATTGATATCGCGCAGGGCGACATGACACTCGGTTTCATTTGTGATTTCTTCACTGACCGCGCCCTGTTCCAGCATTCGCAGGGCCTTGCTTTTTTGCCGGCCGAATACCTTGTTGATATTCTCAAGGCGGATAAATTGCGGATTGGCAACCGGACTGCCCATGCCACTGGGTATCGTCTCGGGACTAGTATCGATTACATCTGTGTTCATCGTGTTCTCCTGCGATTGCCGTAAGCCTGTGTAATCCGGTCGATAATCACAGCCAGAATCACAATTGCACCGCCAGCCTGTACACCCTGACCAACGTTCAGTGTCTGCACGGCCTCAAGAACCTGTTCACCCAGGCCGGGGGCGCCGATCATGGAAGCCAGCACGACCATCGACAGTGACATCATGACTGTCTGATTGATCCCCGCCATGATACTGGGTTTGGCCAGAGGCAGAATGACCCAGCGCAGCATTTGCCAGCGATTGGTTCCGAAAGCGGTGCCCGTCTCATGCATTTCCTTGCTGATCTGCAGAATACCCAGTGCGGTAAGACGAATCAGCGGTGCAATTGCATAAATGACCGTAGCGAAGAGGGCAGGGACGTTGCCCAGTCCGAAAAGCATCAGAACAGGAATCAGGTAGACGAAACTTGGCATGGTCTGCATGATATCCAGTATGGGCTGCAGTACACGGTACACCCTTGGTCTGCCTGCCACGAAAATACCAATGGGAACGCCAATAACAACCGTAATAATCACCGCGCAGATCAACAGCGCAAGCGTCTGCAGCAGTGCCGGCCACAGCCCGAAAGCGCCAATCACGAACAGGCCAATACCGCAAATGACCGCAAATATCATAGAACGTGTGCTGTGCCAGGCCAGTCCCACTGTAACCAGAATCAAAAGCCACGCGGGGATGGCCGAAAGCGCCTGCACGGTAGGATTGAGCAGATAGCGTGTGATAAACCCGCTCACCTGTCTGAATGACTCACCATATTTGCCCACGACAGATTTCAGACCACTGTTCAGGCTGTTCTGTATGGACCAGTCCGGAAAAATGCTGCTGCTTGCGGCAGGTTGCCCCGTCCACTCCTGAAGGCGCGTTGCCGCTTCAGGCGTGACCCATTTTTTCCAGACTTCCGGATGTTCCTTCAGGAAAAGTTCCGCCTGCGCTGCGCCATCCCGCTTGTTTTCGGTCATCTGCAAAATGGCACCGTTCAACTGATCGGGCGTGAACTGGATTTTGTTGAAGAACTCTACCAGGTCCGGATGCTGTTCCTTAAACGGGCTGGAAATGGCGATGGACAGCTTCGATACCGGAAACCCCGTCACGCAATTTTTATCTCCGTCCTTTTCCAGAAGACTGTCCCAGCATTCCTGCTCGTTTTTGGGGAATTCCAGCGCCTTGAATTTATATTTGGCCATCAGGCCAGTAGGCTGCCAGTAGTAAAAGAGTAGCGGTTTTTTCTGTTCATAGGCAGAGGATATCTCGGCATCCAGCGCCGCACCCGTGCCTGGGTGCACGTTCTCGTATGTCTTGCCCAAACCTGTGGTCTGCAGCAGGCGGGTATTGAATATTTCACATGTCCAGCCCGAGGGGCAGTTCATGAAACGCGGCTTGCGACCCCCGGCTGTATCCATGAAAAGATTGGAGAATTTCTCCAGATCTTTATACGAACGCAGCTCCGGATTCTGTTCCCAGACGTAATCGGGCACATACCAGCCCTGCTCGGCGCCGCCCTCAAGCGTATCGCCCACCATCTCGGCCTTCTTTTCCTGCAGAGCCTTGTTCAGGATATCCGAGCGACCTACCCAGACTTCACCGATGACCTGTATATCATTCTGCGAGAGAGCGTTTTCCTGTGCCGGTCCCGACCCGGGTATTTCACTTGTCTTGCAATCATATCCCCGCTCAGTGATCATTCTTAACACCGCACTGGTGAACTGACCACTTTCCCAGGTCAGGGCGGCGAATTTGACGGGGCTATTGCATGCAGCAAGGGCAGGGGCGGAAAAGAAAAACAAAAGTACAAATATATAGCGCTGAAGCATGAGGCCGACCCTTGCAGTATGCGTGATCAGTCCATTACAACTGGCATTTGTTCCCGATGCAAGGTTATCGGCATATATTGATGCAAATAGGCATCATTTCGCCAGGGAAAGGGGTGGATGACATATGAATGCCAATATTGAAAATGTCGATCTGCAGTTGCATTGATTGTTGACGACTAGTCTGTCGTTAGGCGACGCGGTTTCATAAATAAAAAAGATATCAGAGTGGATAGTATATTGAACAAAATTTATCAAATGTTTTAGCTAACCGAATTTGATATCCATTCTTAATAGGCTAAAGGAGAATATTGATTGGTTATTAAAATATCCATTAGGGTCTAGGCATCTGTGATAGTGATCAATGCGTGTATAGAATTCATACACAAATCATTTTCGTAAACAGGAATAACATGTCTACTCAGCTTTCAGCTCGAATCACCTTTATTAAACGTCCAAATGATATTCAACAGAATGCACTCGAAAGCGTAGAAGATGCGGTAAAGGCAATTATCAATAACGTCCGAAAAAGTGGCGACAACGCGGTGAAACAGTATTCAGAGAAATTCGACCATGTTTCTGATGTTGTCCTCGAAGTATCCGAGAACGAGAAGTTAGAGGCGGTAAACAATCTTGATCAGCAGACGCGCGCCGATACATTATTTGCGATTGAACAGGTAAAGAAATTTGCCGAGGCTCAACTTTCAACAATGCTGCCTCTTGAAGTTGAAAACCTGCAAGGCGTACATCTGGGGCACAAGATTATTCCCATACAACGTATCGGTGCATATGTGCCCGGAGGGAGATATCCGATTCTCTCGGCGCCTGTCATGACAATAGTACCAGCCAAGGTGGCAAAGTGTGAGGAGGTGATCGCTTGCCTGCCACCAGGCGCGCATCAGGCCATGATTGCGGGATGTCATTTGGCGGGTGCGGACAGAATATTTCGTGTTGGCGGAGCGCAGGCGATTGCTGCGATGGCATATGGCACCGAAACCATCCCGCCGGTAGACAAAATCGTCGGGCCGGGTAATGCATTTGTTAACGAAGCCAAACGTCAGGTCTTCGGTCAGGTCGGGATTGATCAACTGGCTGGACCGAGCGAAATATTCATTGTCGCAGACGAAAGCGCCGACCCTGATATGATTGCTTGTGACTTGCTGGCCCAAGCCGAACATGACATTCATACAAGAGTGGGGCTTATTACCACGAGCCGTGCTTTGGCAGAAAACACATTGTCGCAGGTGCTTTTGCGACTGCAAACCTTGCCAACGGCACAAGTCGCAAGTAAAGCGTGGAATGATTTCGGCGAGATTGCATTGTGTCCGGATGAGCGCACTATGCTTGAATACTCAGACTATGTCGCTGCAGAACATTTGCAGGTACACACAGAAGATCCGCATGAGACAGCCAACAAACTGCGAAATTATGGATCGCTGTTTATCGGTCAAAATGCCAGTGTGGTTTATTCGGATAAATGCTGTGGGACGAATCATACGCTGCCTACGATGCGGGCCGCCCGCTACACAGGCGGTTTGTGGGTAGGATCGTTTGTAAAAGTGTGTACCCACCAATGGATGGAACAGAGTGGTATTGAAAAGGTCGCTCCACCAGCCATCCGACAAAGTCGTACAGAAGGCATGGAAGGACACCGACAGGCAGCAGAATATCGACTGACGGAATCTTCGAATTAATATTTGGGTTTTACATGTAGTTCTATATCAGAACCAGGAGAAGGCGATGAATATATATAAGATAAATATTTTAACTAAGCTCGTTTTTGCGATTTGCATGTATGTCTCATCCAATGCATTTGCCGAGACATATCCGGAGAAACCAATCAGAATTGTAGTCCCGTTTGCCACTGGGGGAACAACGGATGTGCTGGCGAGGGTCATATCAGAACCTTTGGCAAAGGAACTTGGCCAACCTGTCATTGTTGAGAATCGAGCGGGTGCGGCCGGGAAAATAGGAACTGAATATGTGGCGAAATCAAAGAACGACGGATATGTTTTGGGTATAGCTACCGTCAGTTCGACTGCTATTACGCCAGTAGTCTATAAAAATGCTGGATTTGATCCATTAAAGGATTTGACTGCCATCACCAGACTTGTATCGGTGCCGAATGTACTGGTTGTCAGTCCGGAACTGGGTGTCAATAATATGGATGATTTTCTGAAAGTCCTTCGAAAGGATTCGGCAAATTATTTTTACGGTCACGCTGGAAACGGTTCTGAAGCTCATATGATGGGCGAGCTCTTCAATATTTCCAACAAAACGAAATTAAGTCCTGTACCGTATCAGGGATCAGCACCTGCACTACAAGATGCGCTGGGCGGACGAGTTTCTGCTGTTTTCGACAATCTGCCGTCATCATTGCCTTTCATCAAAACCGGGCAGTTGAAAGCAATCGCAATAGCATACCCTGAGCGCATTGCTGTTTTGCCAGACACGCCAACCTTCAAGGAGTTAGGTATGGATTCTCTGAATGACGCCTCTTTTTTTGGCCTCATCGGTCCTGCAAACATGCCTAAGGATTTGTCTGAAAAAATACAAAGGGCTGTTAAAAAAGTGCTTGCTCAGCCTTCGGTTCAGGATCGATTGGCCGGATTTTCCGCCGAGCCGGTTGGCAACACGCCAGAAGAATTTTCAGAGGAATTGCGCGTAGAGGTCGAAAAGCAACGTAAAACCGCAAGCACCGCCAATATTCACTTCGATTAATATTTGCCAGGATTGATCATGTCAATGGCTCGACGAATTCTTGTGATCCAGCTATTTCAGGAAACCCATGGGTTTTCACCGATGTTAACCCCATTAAATGCTTTCGAGGTAGAGGAGGGTGAAGAGGTTCTGATTAAGAATGCGGAAGCTGATTCGGTATTAGGCGGTATCATTCGCGAACTAGTTGGTCAAGGGAATATTGCCATAGGTGGACTAGCAGCTCGCGCGAGTTGTGGTGGAAAATTGAAGGATGATGCGTACGCCAATTTAAGACAAGCTGTTCTGGAGACGGTGCGATCGCTGAATTACGATGCGATCGCATTGGACTTACATGGATGCACGCAGTCCGAGTCCCTTGATAGTGTAGAAGAAGATATTTTGCTGGCAATTCGTGAAATCACCGGATCTGAAATGCCAATAGTGGCAGGATTTGATCTACATGCGCATGCGACGCGAAAAGTCTTTTCTCTACTTGATTATGGAACTGCATATAAAACAAATCCTCACTCAGATGCAGTGGAGACTGGGACGAGAGTTGCGCAGGTATTGAATGGCATATTAACGGGTGAGATGACCCCTAAGGGACTATTTCTGTCTCTTCCTATGTTGCTAAGTGGGAATGACGAAACGAAAGTTGGACCACTATCCGAGCTACATGGAACAATGCGACAGGCCGTGACCTGTCATCCCGATCTGCTGGATTACTCGATCTTTAATGTCAATCCTTTCATCGATGGTGAAGAGATTGGTCAGGCGATTCTCGTCTATGCAAAAACTAGTCATGGTGTGGAGGCGGCTCGAGATTTAGTCGTCCAAGTTGCCTCCGAATTTTGGCGTATGAGAGAAGAGTTTGTGCATCAACTGCCAACGGTCACCGATTTACTTAATGAAAATCACGGGAAATCAGCTCGGTTGATCATTGGTGACTTCGGAGATCGGGTACTGGCTGGCGCGCCAGGAGATTCCGTATATGTTCTGAATGAGTGCTTAGTACGCACTGACTCTCATATCACGGCAATTGTGACTGATCAATATGCATTGGCTTCTTGTGTGAAGGCAGGTGAGGGTGCCGAAGTTTCGATACCGGTAGGAGCGAAATGGACAGACACTTTGGAACATATGGTCGTTTCAGGTACGATCCGACGAATAGGTGAAGGTGTATTTCGCAATAGAGGTACGTTTATGAAGGGGGCATTACTTAGAATCGGACCGTATGCCGTTATCGAGAATGAACGGTACACTTTATTAGTCACTCATGACGCCGTTATGTCGCAGGATCCGGGCTGCTTTCTGGACGCGGGAATTTCGCTGGATAATACAGATATAATTATCGTAAAGTCGGGCTACCATTTTAAGATGGCATTTCAAGATTATGGCCTGTGCGCGATCGCTGAAACGCCAGGACTATCAGGATTTCATCCTGAAGTATTGCCGTTTGAAAAGTGTCGACCGATTTATCCATTGGACTCGATTGAGCGTCCGTTTTCAGATGTAATTCTGCTGCAATGAAATTATTCTCAAGTTAATAAACTATGCCAAAGATAGGTGCACACATTAAGCAATTGCGGTTAAGAAGAAGACTTAGTGTGCGCGATCTTGCGCAACGATCTGGCATTGCCCATGCAACCATTTCTCTCATAGAGCGTGATAAGACCAGCCCATCTATTGATACTCTCGCAGCTATTCTGGATTCACTGGGAACTACTCTGGATAGTTTTTTTACTTCAAAACACACGGCAAAACCCGTTTCTCCATTTTACAAACATGAGGAATTTGTAGAAATTGGCGATCAGAACAAGCTCTCGTATCAAATGATAGGTGTCAATCATCCAAACAGATCGATTCTTATGTTGTACGAGGTTTACGAGGTTGGCACAGATTCAGGTGCAGCGTTGTCGCATGACGCCCAGGAAGCTGGCGTGATTATTCAGGGAGAAGTTGAAATTACGGTGGGTGAACACACTCAGGTGTTGTCTCCTGGTGATGGATACTATTTCGACAGCAATGAGCCACATATATTTCGAAATGTGGGCAGCACCAAAGCGATTATCATTAGCGCGGTTACGCCACCTTCCTATTAATTTGAAGGAAGTGGCAGCATCAAAGTATTGATTCTGCCTGGTCGTTTCTCATTATTCTCCATCGGCTCAGGCAGAATTCTGACATTTGCAGCTTATCGCGCCATTGCCCGGTTCAGGACGTTCTGCTCATCAGACGTCAGTTGCGGGCCGTCCAGCGTTACCTCTGCGTCGTCATTCCGATATTTTTTAATAATCGGTTTGAGTTCTTCCTTGATGTGCTTTTCGCTGTAGCCATTGAAAAGATGGCCGATCAGGCCGCGGTCCAGGTCGCTTGTTTTCATGAACCAGTCTGCGATAGGGAATGTCAGGTTCATGTTGTAGTGCATCATCAGCCCCATATTGTGATGGGCGGTGTGATGGCGACGAATGGTATTGATGAACGGCACGTTTCTGACGAACCAGTTGTCGTGCACATGGCAGCAGTAGTGGAAGGTTTCGTAAATCAGATACTGCAATACCATGGTCAGGAAAACAACGTATCCGGCATTGGGATTGATGATCACAGAAGCAAGATAACCCAGCACCAGGCCACCGACGCCAAGCGTCAGCAACACACGCCAGGGGAAGAATACAATCCTGAACTCTTTGCTGGTGTCGATCGTGATATCGTTGTCGGTGAAATACTGATGATGCTGGCGGGTGTGCCGCTCATAAATCGCGCGCAGGGCAAACACATTGATGCGCTTGTGCATGACGTAGGTATGCATTGCCCATTCCACGAAATTGCCAGCCAGGAAAACCGGGATAATGAGCAGGAATTCCCAGGTTGCCGTCGTCAGGTTAGACAGGCAGTAAATGACAGCTGCAATACCAACAGCGTACATCACACCTATGTGGACCAGTCCGTTGTATAGCGGACTGATATCACTTTTGTATTGTTCTCGAAATTTGCGTTGTCTTTCGGTCATCATGATTATTTACTCCTCTAACATTTTTACTTAGTCTGAAACCCGTCGTTCGTCATTCAACCTGATACTTCTTCAAGTACCTTGCCCCGCGTTTCCACACCCAGGACAACAACGACGCCTGCCGCGATCACAAATGAAACGGCGCCTAGGGTGAATACGCCTACCTGTCCGGTAATCGGCAGCAGAAACCCAACGGCAAAGGGACCGACAAATGAACCCAGGCGTCCGATGGAGGACGCAAGACCGGCTCCGGTGGCACGAATCCGGGTGGGATACAGCTCAGGCGTATAGGCATACAGGATTGACCACATGCCGAACAGGCAGAACTGCATGAACATGCCCGACATCATCAGGTAGTGAAGTTCACCTTTGACGCTTGCCACATGTCCGTAGATATACACGGAAACGGCGCTGCCCAGCAGCAGGATCACACAGGTTGGTTTCCGACCGATTTTTTCGATGATCCACGAGGCAAAAATGAAACCCGGTATGCCGGCCAGGGATATGGTGACGGTATAAAGAACCGATTTGGTCACTTCGTAGCCAGCCTGTTGAAGCAAAGCACCGAGCCAACTGGTCAGGCCGTAATAGCCCATCAGCGCAAAGAACCAGAGCACCCACAGCATCAGCGTGCGCCGGCCGTATTCACCTTTCCACAGTTCTGAAAAACTGCTGCCCGTGTTTTTCTGGGTTTCGCGATTGGGTATTGCAACAACTGGCGGCAACTCTTTATTATTCAGTGTCTTGCGTACATGATCTTCCATATGCGTCATCACACTGTCGGCTTTTTCTTTTTGTCCTGAATCACACAGCCAGCGGGGCGATTCCGGTACATGTCTGCGGATATAGAACACAAACACGGCAGGGATGGCGAGTACGAAAAAGATGCCACGCCAGCCGATGGTATCGAGCAACAAGTAACTCAGAATGCCGGAACAGATAAATCCAATGGGCCAGAAGCCTTCCAGAATCGCGAGATATCGACCACGACGATTGGAGGGAACAATTTCAGACACAATGGATAATCCGACAGGAAATTCCATACCCATGCCAAAACCCAGCAGAACCCGGCTGGCAATCAGCATGTTGACGTCTGTGGACAGGCCACAGCAAAGGCTGCCAACGCCCCAGAAGACCATACTTATCTGAAACACCGGCTTGCGCCCGAACTTATCGGCCAGAATACCGGCGACGGCAGCACCAATAAGCATGCCCAGAAAGCTTGCACTGGCGACGATACCTGTCTGTGCAACGCTCAGTCCAAACTCCGTCTTGATCGACCCGAGAATGAAAGTCATGACGCCAAGATCCATGGAGTCGAAGAACCAGGCCGTTGCGATAATACAGAACAGCTTGGTTTGATAACTCGTCATCGGTAGCCTTTCCATACGACCTGAAATGTCCGATGGCGTAATTGGTATAGATGCCATTGCCAGTCTCCTTGTGAGTGTATTTTTCTTTGAATTTAACTGATATATTACTGAAATGCAATAGAAATATATCGAGTTTGTGATAATTTGAAAGTGACACGCAAAGGAGGGAACCGGCCGCTTTCCTTAGAAAGAGAGCGGCCGGAATTACGGTGTAGCGATCTATTATTCAGTGATTATGAATGAGCAAATTCGGGCAGCGACTGCGTTGTGTCGTCATCGGCAAACGCTCCGGCCCAGGCGTTGGCAATAATCCGTCGATACGATGCTGCGCAGTCCGGAACAGGAAAGGCGTTGCGCAATCGCGTGACTGCCATGGCGTCGTCAAAAAGCTGGGGAAGCTGACTTTCTTTGATGCCAAACTCTTTCAGGTTATTGGGAATACCCAGATCGCTGACCAGACGCCTGAGTTCCTGCACCAGATTCAATATGGCTTCCTCGGCAGGCCCGGTGATACCAAAGATGCTTGCGATTTCCTGCAGATCCTGCGTTCGGCTGTGCCGAAGTTCATAGAGCACGTAGGGGAAGATGACTGCGTTGGTACTGCCATGTGTTTTGTGCGTGATGCCTGCAATACTGTAGGCAATGCCATGAACGGCATTCAATCCTGCGCTTCCGTATGAAAGGCCGGCAAGTACACTGGCGTGACTCATGCCCTTGCGCGCCTCGGTATCAGAGCCGTCAAGATAGACCGCTCTGAGATACCGTGCACACAGAGTAATGGCTTCACGGGCAAAAATTCGCGAGAGATAGGTTCGTCCGCTATAGCCGGGATCCGGATTATTATTGCGTTCGAAAACATTGGAGTCCATGGTGACATACGATTCGACTGCGTGAATCAAGGCATCGATACCCGCGTCGGCCGTGACGCGTGGCGGACAGGTGTAAGTCAGTTCCGGATCCACAAGTGCAATAAAAGGGCGCAGACGATTGTCCATCAGGGCTATTTTGGTGGCATTGCCGGGATCCAGCAGAATTGCGCCTGGCGTGATTTCTGAGGCGGTTCCAGATGTGGTGGGCACGGCAATAAATGGCAAAGGTGCGTCGTTGCCGATTCCATCCATGTATTGGGCCACGGGTTTTTTGCTGCGGAGGGTCAGCGTAAGTGCCTTGGCCAGATCCATATTGCTGCCCCCGCCCAGGGCTATCACATGGTCGATATTACGGTCACCCACGGCATCCAGTATTTCCTGCGTAGCGCGGTCACACAAAGTGGTAGAAGGGTCAGGTTCGCCGCCACTGTATACATACGTGGTCATGCCGCAATTTTCCGCCGCGCTGACATACTCTGTTACCCACGGCGTATGTAGTGTGAAGAATTTGTCGGTAACCAGTACACCGGTGCCGTGTCCCAGTTTTTTCAGTAGCGGCGCCAGATCGTGCCTGGCCCCTTCCCTGATGATCAGGCGGTTTGGGGCGCAAAAAAACAGATGGTCTTCAAAGCTCATGCGGTCTCCAGATTGAGAAAGTGGGAAAATTCGGCGCAAACGGTGTCTGTGTTTTCCGTCAGAATGGAATGTCCCGCATCAGGAATCGTGCGAAACGTAGAATCGGGAAGAAGATCACGAAATTCCGAGACCAGCGCCAGAGGGGAATCGGTATCGTTTTCACCTGTCATAATCAGACTGGGCATCGTCAGCGATCGACAGTCTTCTCGCAAGGATGTTTGTGCAATGGATTGCCAGGTCCACATGACAGCATGGTGATCTGCTGCGTCCTGCAACTTCAGTCGACTCTCGCGTTGACGGATTTCCTCCAGCAATGCGGTATCAGTGCTTTCGGTGAACCAGGAAGTCTGACTGATATCGGGTACGCCCGACAGAAGCATGACTTTTTCTGGCCTTGTCTGGCGGGTGGTGCTGATAAACCGGAGTGCAACACTGACGCCCATACTCCAGCCAGCCAGGTAATAGGGCTCGCCTTCGTTGATATACTTGTGTACTGTAGCGTCAATGACGTTTGTGAATGCAGACAGGGTCATATCGTTTTTGGTACCAGGCCTGAGTTTGCCTCTGCCAGGCAGATTGGGCAGAATAAAGGTGCAACTGTTCTGCAGCCGGGAAGCCAATGGCAGCCAGACGCGGTTGGTGCCTTGTATGCCATGTATGGCAATGATCCTGACCGGTCCGGTACCGTGAATTAACGTATCCATAAAGGGACTCTGAGATGAGTTGGAGATGAACTAAAAGCAGCGCAAGATGTTGCATGCAACAAATATATCACTTGTATAATACTCACAAGCGTGATATTTCTCAATAGTCCGAAGCAAAATCAGAACGCATAACAGTAAGTAAAGTCTTCCAAACCATTAACAGTAACGTGACACCATGGCTTCAAAAAACGCATCAAATCTGCAGAACGTACAGGAGTCCGGATCCGGGCCGGTCTCGCTTCAGCCCAAACTCAAACTCACCGATATTGCCTATCAGAAACTGGAAGAGGCAATAACGATGCTTGTCCTGGAGCCAGGGCGCTCGGTATCCGAGCAGCAGTTGTGTGATATGACAGAAATTGGACGTACTCCCGTACGCGAAGCCATTCAGCGACTGGCGCGCGAGCACCTGATCATTGTGTTGCCGCAGCGTGGACTGTTCATTCCCGAGATCAATATACGCAAGCAGCTCAAACTGCTGGAAACGCGAAGGGAAGTTGAGCGTCTGGTGTGTCGCATGGCTGCAAAGCGCAGCACTCCTGCGGAGCGAACAGCATTCGAACAATTGCACAGGGATTTCAAGGAGTCGGAAGCCTCGGCAGATGTGGAGCAGTTCATGAAAGCCGACAGAATGCTCAACGAGCTGACATTGAAGGCTGCCAGAAATGAATTTGCAGAGGGTGCCATGCGGCTGATGCACGGCTTATCGCGTCGGTTCTGGTATTTTTATTTTCAGAAATCCAATGACCTGGATACGATGGCTCGTTTACATGCCGATGTAGCGCAGGCCATCAGTGAACAGGATGCAGACAGGGCTGCCGAGGCATCGGACAAACTGCTGGATTATATTGAGTTCTATACCAAGGAAAGCGTGTCAGACTTCATGTAGTCTGCTTGAATCAGTCTTTGTGCACGGCAGGGTCTGGTCCGCCCGGATTTTATAGTACATTTGTCATTTCAAATCGTTGTGTCTGTCGTGCCTGCTCCTGCGGCTGACTGATCCGACCGAAAAGCAAAGGGAGCAGTACATGAATGACAAGGTAAAAACAGCGTTGGTTACCGGCGCTTCACGTGGCATCGGCGCCGCTATTGTCCGTCGGCTGGCGCAGGACGGCTTCGCAGTAGCAATAAATTACGTCAAAAGCGAAAGCGAGGCGCAGGCTCTTGCTGACGAACTGAGAAAACAGGGTGTTTCCGTCTGCCTGGCCCAGGGTGATGTCTCCAGCGATGAAGACGTACAACGTATCTTTGAGCAGGTCACACAGGAACTGGGGCGAATCGACGTCCTGGTCAATAATGCCGGTGTATTGAAAACGACACCGCTGGCGCAAACCAGCGATGAGCTCTTCGAGCAGACATTTGGTATCAATGTGCGCGGTGTATTCAATACATTAAGACTGGCGGCGACACAACTGGCCGAAGGCGGGCGCATTATCAATCTTTCCAGTACGGCACTGGCATTGAATATGCCGGGCTACGCCATTTATAACGGTTCGAAATCGGCCGTGGAATCATTTACGCGTGTCTTTGCCAAAGAACTGCGAGGTCGGCATATTACCGTCAATGCCGTGGCACCCGGTCCGGTCGAAACCGAGCTGTTCCTCGAAGGCAAGACAGACGAGCAGGTCGCGGCATTTGCCAAAATGCCGCCTCTGGAGCGGCTCGGACAACCGGAAGACATTGCAAATGTGGTTTCGTTCCTGGCTGGCCCGGACAGTGGGTGGGTCAACGGACAGGTGCTGAGGGCCAACGGCGGCATCGCCTGAAGAACTTCATTCATACGCGCGCATGTCTGCCACAAGCATGCGCACAGCGTACTCGGCAAAACTGCGCCGCACAATGACTTCCCAGCGCACTATGTCGCCACTCAGGTCTGGCAGTCGCCTGAGCAGAAACGAGGCCATGTAATAATGGCTTTGCGCGCACTGTCCTTCTGCGAAAACGCGTGGATGCAAATCCAGCGGGCAGCCTTTGGCCAGCAAATCATTTGATTGCGGGCCGGTCAGTTGTAGTACGCTGTGGCCGGAGCTCTGATCGGTGACTGTCGAGAAAATTCCCTGGACTGCGGCGTCCAGCCTTGGCGCCAATTCGATATCATTGACGACCTTTGAACGGATCATCCATTCATCGGGCCCTAGCCACAATGCACACGCACGCTCGTTTTCTGCCGTGGTATTGGGCTCAACAGGCAGTGTGAAGCCCAGTGCGCCACTCACAGTCGTCATAAATGCCGGGTTCTCCGGATTTCCGCGCAGATTCGACAGGGCGACAAATGGTATCTCCTCCAGCCTGACCGCTGCTACGTTGCCTGCCTCAAATACGCCGGTCTTCACTTTACCCGGGTCAGACTCGTTTGAGTCTCGCTCTTGAGGGAACCGGAGACCATCAAGTGCCGAGCGCTGTCTGGATTCATTCAACATGCTGACGTACTCCTTCTGCGTCATAGAAAACCGGACTGCAAATTTTCGCCTGGGCGAATTGTCCGTCCGCCAGGGCAATGGTTACGCTTTGGCCCATTCTCTGCAGTCCGTTCCTGATCATGGCAAGTGCAATTGGGTGTCCAAGTGCGGGACTCAGATAACTTGAGGTGACATGACCATGCAGCGGTGCGATGCCAGGTTTTGCGGGGCCGTCAAGAATCGGCGCTCCTTCCGGGAGCACGGTGCGATTGTCTTCAGAGAGCAGCCCCACCAGTTGCTTGCGATTCGGCCCTGCCGTGTCACTGCGTGAGAGCGAACGTTTTCCCAGAAAATCCTTGGATTTGGAGACCATTGAACTCATATTCAGATCCACCGGAGTGACGGAACCATCGGTATCCTGTCCCACAATAATGAATCCTTTTTCTGCACGCAACACATGCATGGCTTCTGTGCCATAAGGTGTGATCTGATACTCGGCACCTGCCTGCATGAGCAGATCCCAGATATGACGACCGTAATTGGACGGCATGTATATTTCGTACGATAGCTCACCGGAGAAACTGACCCGCAGGACGCGAACCTTCACACCATCAATGGTTCCTTGCTGAAAGGACATGAATGGGAAGGCACCGCCGGAAAAATCAATGTCATGACACACTTTCTGCATGACCTTGCGTGCGTCAGGCCCGGCCACGGTTGCCGTCGCGTACTGATCGGTTAGCGAGGTCAGGTACACCTGCAAGTCTGGCCATTCCGTTTGCAGCCAGCGCTCCATCCAGCTCAGCACTTTCGCTGCGCCGCTGGTGGTGGTTGTGATGATGAAATGCTGATCCGACAGCCGCAGATTGACGCCGTCATCCAGGATCATGCCGTTTTCGTCCAGCATGAACCCATATCTGCACTTGCCGGGTTGAAGTCCTGTCCATGCGTTGGTATAGATGCGATTGAGGAACTCGGCTGCATCCGGACCGCGGACATCAATTTTGCCAAGCGTGCTGTAGTCCAGCAGGCCTACATGATTGCGCACCGCAAGACATTCTCGCGCGACGGCGGCGTCCATGTCCTCATTGCCCTGCGGGTAGTATCTTGCGCGCTTCCAGTTGCCTGAGTCCTCGAAAACGGCACCCCGTGCCACATGCCATTCATGGATGCAGGTGGTGCGCACCGGATCGAAAAAGTCTCCCAGTTCGGGGCCTGCGATGGTGCCAAAGGCCACAGGGGTGTAATTGGGACGATAAGTGGTTGTGCCAGTTTCAGCAATGCTCTGGTTCAGACTTTCAGCAAGAATCGCCATGCCATTAATATTTCCGAGTTTCCCCTGATCCGTTCCGAAGCCCATCGCCGTGTAACGTTTGACATGTTCCACGGAGCGATAGCCTTCGCGAACGGCAAGTTGAATGTCGGAAACCGCGACATCATTCTGGAAATCAATGAATTGTTTGGGTCCTCGCGACGCCGTTTTGAGTGGGGCGGACGACCACAGCGCGACCAGCGGATTGGCGGGCTCGGTTATCGTCTCCCATTTCTGTGACGGTTCGGATGGCAAGCCAGCATTTTCGGCCGCTTTGCTGCCAGCCTGTGCTGCTCCATTCAAAACATGCTGCAGATTAAAGTCGCCATTGGCTGCGCCAACGCTGGTCTGATGCTGCCCGCTGGTATCGGGGACAAAGCAGACGCGTTCGTCGCACCAGCGTGGCCTGCCACCGGATTGCGCATATAAATGCACCGCCGGATTCCATCCACCTGAAACGGCAAGCAGATCGCAGGATAGTGTCTGAACGTCGCGATCAGATCGATGCGAACTGGACGGGGCAATATTTACACTCTCGATATGACGTTTGCCATCGGCCTGACGAACCACACTCTCCCATAGAATCCGGATGCCGGCTTGCTTCGCGCGCCCAGGCAGACCCGTATGCAGTTCGGATCGCGAGTCTACGATGGTGACCTGGGTACCATTGCGTTGCAGATCCAGCGCAGTCTGATAGGCACTGTCATTGTTGGTGAACACGACAGCCTGGCGCCCAGGCAGAACGCCAAAACGACAAATATAGGTGCTGACTGCCGACGCCAGCAGAATGCCGGGAAGATCATTATTGCCGAAAGTCATGGGGCGCTCATGAGCACCGGTGGCAAGAATCACATGGCGGGCACGGATCTTCCACAAGCGCTGGCGCAGCCCTGTTCGCGCCTGCAGTGGCAGATGGTCACTCAGCTGTTCGCATACGGTCACAAAATTATGATCGTGATAGCCAAAGGCCGTGGCCCGGGTCAGAACCTGCACTTCAGGCATGTCGGCCAGTTCGCGAGTAATTGTCCGAAGCCACTCAGCAGAAGACTGTCCATTAATCACGGCGGGACAACGCAACAGACTGCCCCCGAACTGATCCTGATTGTCTACCAGAATGACCCGGGCACCGCAGCGACCTGCGCTGTGCGCGGCTGCAAGACCGGCAGGCCCCGCACCGACGACCAGCACATCACAATGCGAATATTTTTTCTCATATCGTTCCGGATCCGTCTCTTCGGGAACGGTTCCGAGTCCGGCAGCATCGCGTATGTGTTCTTCATATTTGCCCCACCAGCGACGCGGCCACATAAAAGTCTTGTAATAAAACCCAGCTGGAATAAAGCGTGACAGGTATTTCATGAACGCGAGTCTGTCGTATTCCAGACCTGGACGGGCATTGACGCTGCTGGCGCTCAGCCCCTCATACAGTTCTACTTCGGTTGCCCGGGCATTCGGCACGGTATATGGACCGGATTCGAGCTGCACGATGGCATTGGGCTCTTCCACACCCGCTGTCATAATTCCGCGAGGCCGGTGATATTTGAAGCTGCGTGCAACAAAATGAATGCCATTTGCAATCAGCGCGGACGCCAGTGTGTCTCCGGCATAGCCCTGATAGGTTTTGCCGTTGAACTGGAATGACAATGGTTTGCTGCGATCAATGAGGCCGCCGTCGGCCAGACGAAATGACTGCGTCATGCCTTTTCTCCCTGTACACCAGGAATTTTCTGGACGGACTTGAATTCGTAGCTACGCGTGTCGCGTTCGGCAATGAACCAACGGCGGCAGCCATGCGTATGTACCCATTGCTCACGCTGCACGCCCAGCGAATTTCTGCGCATGAACACATAGTCTCCCCATTCTTCATCACTCAGCGACTCGGGATTGCCGGGGCGGGCAATATCAGCCTCACCACCAAAACTGAATTCGCTCTCGGCTCGTTCACCGCACCATGGACATCGAATTAAAAGCATGATTTCTTCCTAGTGTGCAACTGCGGCGGCGCCGTGTTCGTCGATCAGGTGACCCGTGTAGAAGCGGTCGATTGAAAAGGGGGCGTTCAGCGGATGAGGTTCGTCGTGTGCGATTGTATGTGCAAATACCCAGCCCGATCCTGGCGTGGCCTTGAATCCACCGGTGCCCCAGCCACAATTGAAATACAGTCCCTTGACGCCTGTCTTGGAAATAATGGGGCAGGCGTCCGGACAGATATCCACTATGCCTCCCCACTGGCGGTTCATGCGCACGCGACTCAATGTCGGAAACATTTCAACAATGGCCTGCAGCGTATGCTCAATACTCTGGAAGCTGCCACGCTGCCCGTAACCGGTGTACTGATCAATACCCGCGCCAATGACCAGATCTCCTTTGTCAGACTGGCTGATATACGCGTGTACGGCATTTGACATGATGACTGTATTGATTGTCGGTTTGACCGGCTCGGATACCAGAGCCTGAAGTGGGTGGCTTTCCAAAGGCAGGCGGATTCCCGCCATGTCGGCGATCACACTTGAATGGCCGGCCGCAACGACAGCCACCTTGCGTGCCTTGATAAAGCCTTTTCCCGTGTCCACGCCTATTACGGCACCGTCTTTTTTGCGAATATTCGTGACAGGACAGTTCTGGATAATATCAACGCCCAGCTGATCAGCCGCACGGGCAAAGCCCCAGGCGACAGCATCATGTCTTGCCACGCCGCCGCGGCGCTGAAAGGAGGCACCGAGCACCGGGTAGCGGCTATCCAGATTGATATTGGGTACGATTTCCCGGATTTGCTCGCGCGTCAGCCACTCGCCATCAACACCGTTGTAGATATTGGCATTGATACGACGTTGCGTGTCGCGAACTTCCTGCAGTGTGTGAGCCAGATTCATGACACCGCGCTGGCTGAACATCACGTTGTAATTCAGATCCTGCGACAGGCCTTCCCACAACTGCATGGCTTTTTCATAGAGCTGCGCTGATTCGTCCCACAGATAATTGGAGCGCACAATGGTGGTATTACGTGCAGTGTTGCCGCCACCCAGCCAACCTTTTTCGACGACTGCAATATTGCGCATGCCATGAACACTGGCCAGATAATAGGCCGTTGCCAGTCCGTGCCCGCCCGCGCCGACAATGACGATATCGTATTCGGATTTGGGTTCGGGACTGTGCCATGCTCGAGGCCATTTTTCGTGGTGACTCAGTCCATTGCGGATCAGGCTGAAAATAGAATAGCGATTACGCATAGACTCCTCTTGCCATTATGGTCAGGCGGCCGACAGAGCCGCGTTTTGACAGCAAGTAAAGCAAATCGGTGCTTCAGGAGCTAGAATAATTACGACCAATGATTGGAATAATTACGCCATGACTACAAGGACCCTTCATTTCTCCGCTGACCGGATGTCGTCGGGGACTGATCTGATCAGTAGAACTGGTCGCGCCCCGGAAAGACTTCACTGACGTCATCTGCAGGTGCATGATCGGCAGGCAGCAGGGAAGGTGGCAATTGGGCATGGGCACGCCATTGACCTGGGGACATGTCAAATGTGCTTCGGAAGTCTCTGCCCATATGCGACGCATCCGCAAAACCACATGAGGAAGCAATGGTTGCGATAGAACGGTTCGTGTGTGTCAGCAGCCAGGCGGCCATGCGCAGTCGCACGCCACGCGAATACGCCTGCGGACTTGAGCCGGTGGACTCCTTGAAAAGCCGCTCCAGTTGTCTGACTGAAATATTCAGCTTTCCGGCCAGTTCATCCATACTCAGCGCATGACCTACGTGCTGCTCCATCAGTAGGATCGCTCGGCGCACCAGAGGATGCGTATCGCGTGCAACGCCTGGTGGCAGTGGTTGCGGAGCGCGATTACGATCGTCTTCTTCCACCTGCAGAATGCGCAGCGCCTTGCGAACGATGGATTCGTCCATGTGATGCTTCAGAATTTCAGCGGCAACATCAATGGATGCACGGCCTCCTGAGCAACTGATGCGTCTGCGGTCAAAAACATAAAGACGGTCGGCAACAATCAGATCAGGATCGACCCGCGGGAACTGCTCAATAAAATCCCAATAATGAAACCAGCTGACGCAGATACGGTGGTTCTGCATGACGCCGGCCTGGGTCAGTGCAAACACGCCGGTACAGACGCCAACGAGCGTGACATTGTGTTGTGCGGCCCGCTGAATGAAAGCTTTCTGGGACGCAGAAAGAACAGGACCTGTGTGCAGCAGGCCACCCACGACAACCAGATAATCAAAGCGCGATGGGTCTCCCAGCATTTCGGAGGGCATGACCTGAATGCCGCTGGAAGATCGCACCGGAGCCAGGGTTTCGTCTATCACCTGCCAGGCACACCGCAGCGGCTGGCTGTTGTCGCCTTCATCGCCGGCCAGGCGCAATACATCAAGCAAACCGGAAAATGCGGTCATCGTAAAGTGAGGGAGCAGAAGAAAGCCGAAACGGACGGGTACTGAGTTTCTGGATTTCACAATCAATCAATTCCTCGATCTTGTACGGATCAGGCGCGCACCGTTACGGCTATCGCAAACCTTAATGTTGCGGCAATTTTCGACGGCGTGCAAGCAGTTGTGCAAGCCACTCATAGCCGCTGACCAGCAGAATTCCAAACAATACCAGAAGCGCCCCGGCCACAAAATTCGGCTCCAGCGGTTCGTCCAGTAACCAGACACCAAAGGTAATACCGAACAGCGGCGTCATGAATGACAGAACTCCCAGGCGCGAAGCCAGGTACTGGCGCAGCAGCCAGAACCAGAGCAGCAGGCTGCCAAAGGAAACCACCAATATCTGGAATGTCATGGCGGCAAAGGCGCGTGGAGTCGGATGAAAATAAGCCTGCCCCATGACCACAGATGCGATCGTTAATATGACGACTGCACTAATCAATTGATAGAGCAGGGTATGAGTGCTGGGCGTGTTGCCAAGCCGTGTTGTACGGATTACGACCGTGGTTGCGCCCCAGGCAATGGCCGCGCAGATACCCAGCAGGTCTCCGAGCAGAGGATTGGTGCCTAGTGCCTCACTGAACGAGGTCCGCCCGGTAAAAGTGACAACAATTCCGGCAAAGGCCACCGCGATGCCAATCCACTGTATCGGCGTCAGTCGCTCGTTGGGCAATTTCCAGTAAAGCCCCAGCGCCGCAAAAACCGGCGCGGTATATAGAAAGATCACCATGTGAGAGGCCGTGGTATAGCGCAGACCTTCGGCAACCAGCAGAAATTCAACAGCAAACAGTACTCCGGCAAAAAGCCCCGGTTTCCAGGTGCCATCCGATAGACTGATACGGCCGCCACGCGCATAGATCAGGATTGCAACCATGACAGCTGAAATACCCGAACGCAGGGCGATCTGAAAGACGGGTGCGACATCTGGTGCAGCACCCTTCAATACGACCTGTTGCAAACCCCAGATCGCGCAAGTCAGCAGCATCAGTCCTGTTGCTTTGCCGTCTATTGCCTTGCGTTCATCCATGATTCCGATCCTGTTACGTGACTTTTGACTGTGAAGGGTGATTATCTCATTGACGGATTAGGAATATATAGTTTAAATATGACAACTGATATCGTGTTTAAGCCAGTCTGACCATCATGTCCCTCAACAATAATCCTTCTGTGCGTAAGCCGGCGACACATCTGCGACAGCCGCCGTTTGTCGCGTCATTGCCTGCCTCGATCGTCTTTCGGGCTGTGAGCGAGCAGGCGGGCACCATCTATCCGCGGCATCGTCATCATTGGGGAGAATTCGTTTATTCTTTCAACGGTGTCATGGAAATTGAACTGGAGACTCAGCACTATCTCTCGCCACCCCAGTATGGCATCTGGCTGCCGCCACATACGGAGCATATTGCGTTCAACCGCCTGGCTGAGAGGCATTGTTCGATGTATGTGGATGCATCACTATGCCAGGAATTGCCGGGATCGCCCTGTGCTCTGACAGTCAGCCCTTTTTTGCGTGCGCTACTGGAAGAACTGAATCGTAAGCCACCCGCCATACCAGGCTCTGAACGCGAGCAGCGATTGCTCCAGGTCCTTCTTGATCAATTGTGTCTGGCAGAATGCGCCGGGACTTATCTTCCCGCTTCTGATGATCCGTTGCTCCGCCCGATCCTGCAGGCCTTGAAGGCCAATCCGGGAGACGCACGTACCCTTGCCGAGTTTGCTGTCCTGAATCATACAACCGAAAGGACGCTGATGCGACGCTGCCAGCGTGACCTGGGTATGTCATTCGCAGAGTGGCGACAGCGTCTCAAGGTACTTACCTCGCTATCGCGCCTGGACCAGGGGCAGACTGTTGAAAACATCGGCCTGGATCTGGGGTACAGTAGCGCGTCCGCCTTTATCAGCATGTTCCGGCGACTCATGGGAACCACGCCGGATGAATACAGAAAAGGTAACCGGCCACAAGGCGCAGGGCTGCCCGCTGTGCGCAGCGATTTCATGAACACATAGGCCATGTAAACTTGGCGTTCTGGTACATTCTGCAATGCGAACGCATAAGCTAAGATCAAACAGAAAGCTGACAGATTCCCGGATGTCGGTTATAAATCCCGCTGGGATATATGCCCAGCCATTCAGCCTGGGGTTTTCGAATATCAAATGAACAAAGAGAGGAGCATCAATGAAACTTGAGACGCTGGCCATACACGCAGGCTATAGCCCCGAACCCACCACCAAATCGGTAGCGGTTCCCATCTATCAGACTTCGTCATTTGCGTTTGACAATACACAGCACGGGGCTGATCTGTTTGATCTGAAAGTTGCCGGCAATATTTATTCGCGCATCATGAATCCCACGAATGCGGTGCTGGAAGAACGCGTGGCTGCCCTGGAAGGGGGGATTGCCGCGCTGGCCGTTGCCTCCGGTATGTCCGCAATCACATATGCGATTCAGACAATCACCCAGGCTGGCGATAACATTGTGTCGGTCAGCAAGTTATATGGCGGCACCTACAACCTGTTTGCTCACGCTTTCCCGCGCCAGGGCATCGAGGTGCGTATGGCACCTCACGATGATATTGCGGCACTGGAAGCACTGATTGATGACAAGACCAAAGCAGTTTTTTGCGAATCCATAGGCAACCCCGCAGGCAATCTGGTGGATATCCGTGCACTGGCCGATGTGGCTCACAAGCATGGCGTCCCCCTGATCGTTGACAATACGGTGGCAACGCCTGCACTGTGCAGACCTTTCGAGCACGGTGCAGATATTATTGTGCATTCGCTGACCAAGTATATGGGCGGGCATGGTACGACCATTGCAGGTGCCGTCGTGGATTCAGGGAAATTCCCGTGGGCCGATCACAAGGAGCGATTTGCCGTTCTGAACGAGCCCGACCCGGCTTATCATGGTGTCGTGTACACAGAGGCCTTTGCGGAAGCTGCCTTCATCGGTCGCTGCCGCGTGGGGCCACTGCGCAATACCGGCGCGGCACTTGCACCTCTGGCGGCTTTCCAGATTCTGCAAGGCATTGAAACGCTGGCACTGCGAGTTGAGCGTCATTGCGAAAATGCACTGAAAGTAGCTCGTTTCCTGCAGGATCACGAACAGGTCAGCTGGGTGAAATACGCTGGATTGCCCGACCATCCCGAGCATGAGCTTGCTAAAAAATATATGGGCGGCACTCCGTCGGCAATCCTGTGCTTTGGCGTCAAAGGAGATGCAAACGCAGGGGCAAAGTTCATCGATGCCCTGCAACTGATCACACGGCTGGTCAATATCGGCGACGCCAAATCACTTGCATGTCATCCGGCCTCGACCACCCATCGTCAGCTGAACGACGAAGAGCTGGAAAAAGCCGGCGTCAGCCAGGATATGGTCCGCCTGTCCGTGGGTATCGAACATATCGACGATATCCTGGCCGATCTGGATCAGGCCTTGCAGAAAAGCAAGGGGTGATTCGCATCGAGCGACGCACCATTGGTCCGTCGCTCGATGCGCAATTTCACGCAGCTGACTCCCCGGATGCTATGATTGGCAGACAGATCGTTATGGAGTTAAGTTATGGATATCACGATTTATCACAATACTCGCTGCGGTACGTCGCGCACGACGCTGGCACTGATTCGAAACACTGGTGTAGAGCCGGAAGTCATAGAGTATCTTCACAATCCGCCGACCCGTGAGGAGCTCGCCGCCATGATCGAGCGGGCAGGGATCAGTGTGCGCGATGGCGTGCGTCAGAAAGAAACGCTTTATAAAGAGCTGGGACTGGACAATCCGGATGTCAGCGATGAGAAGTTGCTTGACGCAATGATTGAGTATCCTATTCTGATCAACCGCCCCTTCGTGATTACACCCAAAGGGGTGCGTCTTTGCCGGCCGGCAGATCTGGTGCTTGATATTCTGCCGTTACCGCAAAAAGGCGCGCTGAACAAAGAAGATGGTACGCCACTGATTGATGCATTGGGGCAGAAGGTTACACCAACAACGTGAGCTGGAAATTGGCAAATGTCATGGCGCTGTTGCGCGTTCATTTGCCAGCCGGTTCATCAGAATGCCTGACCCGCGCCGTTTCCTGCGCGTTGACTACCTTGAATAAGGACCTGACATGGCACGCCCGATATGGAATGGAACGCTTTCGTTTGGATTGTTGAATATTCCTGTGGCGCTGATGCCAGGGGAACGTCGAGCCGATTTGCATTTTCGCATGCTGGATTCGCGTGACAATGCACCCATCAGGTACGAACGTGTCAACTCCGACACAGGAGAGGAAGTTCCCTGGAAAGAGATTGTCAAGGCGTTTGAGTACAGCAAGGGAAACTATGTGGTACTCGAACCGGATGACATTCGTGATGCGGCGCCGCAGAGCAAGGAATCGGTGGATGTCGAGACGTTTGTTGATGTCACTGAAATCGGGCCGGCGTATTTTGAAAAGCCGTATGTTCTTGTCCCGGGAAAGAAGGCAGAAAAAGGCTATGTACTGCTGCGGGAAACGCTCAGGGACACGGGCAAAATTGGAATAGGACGGGTCGTGATTCGCACGCGTGAGTATCTGTGTGCGGTCATGCCGCAGGATGCTGCGCTTTTGCTGGTGCTGTTGCGCTATCCCCAGGAACTGGTGGATGTGGACGAATACAGAATACCCGAAGGCAAACTGGGCGACTACCGAATTTCCAAGCAGGAAATGACCATGGCCAGTCAGCTGATTGCTTCCATGGCTGCCAAGTGGGCGCCTGGCGACTACAAGGATGAATTTCGTCAGCGACTTTCAGATGTGATCAAAAAGCGGATGAAGGCCAACAAGGTTACCAGTCGCGATGACGAAGAGGAAGACGACGCAGACGTACCAGAGAACGCAGCGACCAATGTCGTTGACTTTATGTCGCTGCTCAAGGAAAGCCTGGCCAGTAACAAACGTACCCCGCCCAAATCGGTAGCGAAATCAAAGAAAACCACGGACGAAAAAGCTGCCTCGGGTTCAAAGTCTGCCAAAGCGAGCCAAAAGACATCGACCGCGAAGGCATCCAAATCGTCAACAGCGAAAAAGAAGGCCACCAGCAGCAAGACGGCCACCAAGAACAGCAAGAGCAAAGCTGCTAAGTCCACGAGTGCAGCGAAGAAGAAATCAGCAACAGCGGCGAAGAAAAAAAGTCCGTCCCGAAAAAGCACAGCCAGTACCCGGAAAGCAGCCTGATTGACGAATGTGATCGAACTGTCGCGGAGCTTTTATGAGTCTTGCCGATTATCAGCGAAAACGCAGGTTTGACCGTACGTCGGAACCCAGGGAGGATCGGGTCGAAGGGGGGCGCACCCTGTTCGTCGTTCAATTGCATCATGCCAGTCATCGTCATTACGATTTCAGGCTGCAGGTCGGGGGCGTACTCAAGAGCTGGGCAGTTCCCAAGGGACCCAGTCTGGATCCGACAGTGAAGCGCCTGGCAGTGGAAGTGGAAGACCACCCCGTCAGTTATGCCGATTTCGAGGGTGATATTCCCAAGGACGAGTATGGCGGTGGCAACGTCAGAATATTCGATCGTGGCATCTGGAGTACCGATGCTGATGCCGAGGCTCAACTGGCAAAAGGACATTTGAAATTTGAACTTTTCGGGCAGATACTGCAGGGCAGCTGGCATCTGGTTCGTAGTCATCGCCGCAGCCGCCAGCCGGAATGGCTGCTGTTCAAGCAGGAGGATGCTTTTGCAGAAAAGCGCGAGGCGGATGATTTTCTGGATGCGCAAGGGCGGCCACTCGCAACACGCGCCGTTGTAAAAAAAGCCACGCAGAAGAATGCTGGTGGGAAAAGTCCAAAGAATAAGCCGGCAGAAGAAGAGGCGCATCGACAGAAAGAAAAGAAAGGCCCGAAAGTAAAAGAAGGACAGAAGAAGCAATCGACCAGAAAAACGACTCGCGCCTCTGCCGAAAGATCACAGTTGTGGGAGACGCAGCTCGACGCTTTTAAAAAGGCACGTCGCCAGACGCTCAAAGCCCAGCCTTTCACGCCTCAGTTGTGCCATGCCGCTGACAAGGCGCCAGGCGGCGATCAGTGGCTTCACGAGGTGAAGTGGGATGGTTATCGATTGCTCTGCACCATTGTTGACGGCGCTCCTGCTCTGTGGTCTCGCAATGGACTGGACTGGACCGAAAGACTCCCGGATATCGCGCGTGATATGGCATCACTTGGGTTGCAGGACGCGGCGTTCGATGGAGAACTGGTCGTACTTGACGGGGTGCGCAGTGACTTTTCCGCCTTGCAGGCCACGTTATCCGGAGAGAAACAGGCGCCGCTGAGTTATCTGCTGTTTGATCTGATTCATCTGAATGGACTCGATCTTTGCGATGTGGCCCTGCTGGATCGCAAGTCGCTGCTTGAATCTTTGCTGCAGGACGCACCATCACGTTTGCGATACAGTTCGCATCTGATTGGTTCCGGTCCTCAGGTATTTGAACAGGTAACGGCAGAAAAACTGGAAGGCATTATTTCCAAGCGCGTGGATGCACCATACCATGGCGGGCGCAGCCGCAGCTGGCAGAAGATAAAAATGGAACTGAGTGACGAGTTTGCCATTGCCGGCTTTATTGAACCGCAAGGCAGTCGCGTTGGTATCGGCTCGTTGCTTCTGGCTGCGCCCGAAGGAAAGAAGGGGTGGCGACTGGCCGGACGCGTTGGAACCGGTATGAACGATGCCATGCTGCGCCAGCTTTCTGCGGACTTGCGGCCGCTTGCGGTGAAGCAGCCCACAGTCAGGGTAGAAGGTATCGATTCGGATTTGCGACGCGCGAAGTGGGTGAAGCCGCAGCAGGTCGTGGAAGTGTTTTATCGCGGACACAGCAGCCAGGGCCTGTTGCGTCATACTGCGTTCAAGACGCTGCGCGAAGACAAGACGGTTGCTGACCTCAGGCGCAGCCAGACAGACGAGGAACCTATGGCAGAAAATATCGTTGAGATCAGCAGTCCGGATCGACTGGTCTATCCGGAAATGAAAATCACAAAGCAGGATGTCGCCGATTATTACGACCGTGTTATGGACTGGTTGTTGCCCGAGCTGCAGGGGAGGCCGCTGTCGGTGCTGCGCTGCCCGGACGGGACCGCCAAGGCATGTTTTTTTCAGAAACACCATACTGCAGGTATGGATGTCAGTACGGTCAGACTGAAGGAAGAGCAGGGTGGCAGTCAGGACTATCTGATGGTAAAGAACAGGTCAGATATCATGCAGCTCGTGCAGTTCAATGCCATTGAGTTTCATCCCTGGGGTGCAAAGGCCGACAGTCCCGATCATTGTGATCGCCTGGTCTTTGACCTTGATCCATCCGAGGAAGTGCGCTGGCCCGAAGTGAAAAAGGCTGCACGCCAGTTGCGTGATCTGCTTGAACAATTGCAGTTGCAATCCTTTCTGCGCACAACCGGAGGCAAGGGATTGCATATTGTTGTCCCGCTGGACCCGCCTGTTCCCTGGGATGAGGCGCGACATTTTGCGCGTGCGTTTGCCGAGTCGCTGGCCGGCGCGCACCCTGATAAATACATAGCAACGGCGTCGAAAAAGCAGCGCAAGGGTCTCATCTTTGTTGATTACCTGCGCAATGGACGTGGCGCTACCAGCGTATGTTCCTATTCATTGCGGGCGCGTCCCGGCGCTGCAGTGGCAACACCATTACGCTGGGACGAGCTTGGCAGACTCAAATCGTCAGACGCATTCACGATCATAAATCTGCCGCAACGCCTCGCGCGACTTTCAGCGGATCCCTGGGAAGACATGCAGTCCGTAAAGCAGAGACTGCCGACGGTGCCGTAGCACGTTTGTCATTCCCAGCCATCAGCGTCATTCCCAGCCACCACCCAGGGCCAGAAAGACATCGACCTGCATGTTGGCCAATTGCGCCTGTGATGAAGCCAGTGCACTGTCGGCGCTCACCAGGGTGCGTTGCGCATCCAGTACAGGCAGATAGTCCGTTTTTCCTGCCTTGTACAGGACCGATGCCTGATTTGCCGCTTCGGCCGCAGAGTCTCTTGCCGCCTTCAATGATGCGTGTCGTTCAAGTTGTCGAGCATAAGTAACCAAGGCACTCTCGGTTTCCTGAAGCGCATTCAATACCGCTGCATCAAAATTTGCATATTCTGCGTCTGCAGCTGCGCGTGCCTGAGCAATGGCTGCCTGGGCGGCACCTGTGTTGGGCAGTGTCCAGGAAATCAGCGGACCCATATTCAGGCTGAACGTACTTTTCTCTCCTATCATGTTCATGGGTCCTGCCGATGCCGCCGCCAGCCCAAGTGTGATTTTGGGATAGAGGTCGCCGATCGCCACACCGATGCGTGCTGTTGCTGCCGCCAGTTTATGTTCAGCCTGGCGAATGTCTGGTCGGCGACGCAGGAGCTGCTCGCCGTTCCCAACAGGAATTGAACCCGTAAATCTTGGTGGCGTTGCACATTTCAACAGTGATGCAGGCATGGATGCCGGTGTTTCGCCAGTGAGTGTTGCCAGTCTGAACAAATCAATCTGTTGCTGCGCCTGGAATGTGGGAATGTTGGCTGACAGTTGCTGGACCAGTGCACGTGCCCGTGTGACATCCAGTTGTGTGCCGCGACCGGCCTGCCACAATTGCCTGGCAATTTTGCTGGACTCCTGCTGGATGCCGAGCGATTTTTTTGCCGATGCCAGTTCCATGCCAGCCGAACAAATATTGGCGTAAGCGCGAGCGGTTTCCGCCGCGACCGTTACTCTTGTTGCTTCGTAAGCCGCCTGCGCGGCTTCCGAATCCTGTTGTGACGCCTCTATGGCACGGCGTATCTGTCCAAAAAGATCTGCCTGATAGGAAATATTGACGCCACTGCTGTAAGACCAGCGGTTCGGCGGGCGCAGATCCGGTTGCAGCTGCTGCAGGCCGGAACTGTGTCCGTATTGAGGAGATGCGCTGACGCCGATTGTGGGCGATTGCTGTGCCTCGGTTCCCTGGACGGCAGCACGGGCGCGTTCCAGATTTGCCTGCGCTGCCCGCAGATTGGCATTGTTGGCTAGTGCTTTGCTGATCAGCTGATCGAGCACCGGATCATGATTAAGCCGCCACCAGTGATCGGGCAAAGGAGCAACGGAATAAACCTTGGTATCTTGCGCGCCAATAAAATTTCCCTGTGCCGATGATCGCTGCGCGACAGCATCCTTAGGTCGGTCGTAATCGGGCCCAACCGTGGTACACCCAGCCAGCAGCAGGGCAATGAGAGTCAATGTTTTTGTGCGATATTTCATCATCAGTCCTGATCAATACTGACTGTTGCTGTCTGACCGGCCACCAGCAAGGTGGTGGGGTCTTTGTCGTCGATGGCGATACGCACGGGGATACGCTGGGCCAGGCGAATCCAGTTGAAGGTCGGATTCACGTTTGGCAGCAGGTCACTGCCAATGCTGCGATCACGGTCAGCAATGCCAAGTGCAATACTTTGCACATGCCCCTTGATGGTTCCGCTATTGCCCATGAGGGTGACGGTCGCCGGGTCATCCACGTGAATGTTCTTCAGTTTGCCTTCTTCGAAATAGCCTTCGACATAAAAGGAGGCGCTGTCGATGAGTGCCAGAACAGGTTTACCCACGCTCACGTAGTCACCTGTACGCAAATTCAGATTGGTGACACGTCCGTTGGTCACTGCATATACCCGACTGCGTGTCAGATTCAGTTTTGCCGTTGCCAGCTGTACCTGTGCCTGCGCGAGCGCCGCTTCCGCCTGATTCAGTTTCATGCGGCTCTGCTCCACAATTTCGGCCGCCACCAGTTTACCCAGCGAGCGGTTACGCCTGACGTCGCGCTGTGCCTGATCGCGGGCGGCTGTGCCGGCATCCACAACAGCCTTTGCCTGATCGTAAGCCAGCTGATATCGGGTATGGTCAATTTCAAAAAGCAGATCGCCAGCTTTGACATCCTGGTTATCATGCACGGCGACATTTTTTACCAGGCCAGACACATCGGGTGCAATCTGCACAACATTGGCCTTGACACGCCCATCGCGCGTCCATGGTTCAACCTCGTAGTGAAGCCACAACTGCCAGCCGGCAAAGATGGCGATGGCAAGAATGATCATCGTAAGCAGGAACCGGCCTGCCGCGGCTACGGGTCCGGAAGTAAGAAATTTCATTTGTTAAACCGTCAGCAATTTCAGAATATAAGGAAAAGTTTTTTGCACGACAAAAAGAAGAATGATGTACAGCCCCAGATCAAACAGGGCGGGATGCCAGACAAGCCGATAAAACCCCAGGCGGGAGAGCAGGGTGCTTACCGCTTTGGATATCACGAATGTGACCAGCGCAAGAACAAGCAGCCAGGGCAGATAGAGTCCCTGAACATCGATTTCGCCTATCATGATGCGACCTCGTTGGCAGTAGCGTTTGTAGAAAAATTACCTGTTCCCGGGAACAGGGCGCGACGCAGGCCCACCATGGCGACGACAGCACGGTCATGCGAAGGACCAATAGCTGGCGCCCTGAGTACTTCAGTAAGCGTACCGTCGATTTGCGCCAGCAATTTCACATTGGGCTGACGACGTGGTTTGCGCAAATGCAAGGCCAGGTTGTCCAGCAGGTGGCGTATAGACGCACCAGCTCGCGGCATGGATTGCAATGCAGTCTGCAGTACAGCAATATCATTGCCAACGCGCAGCGCCAGCAGTGGGTCAGGGCCGGCGGAGGTATCACTTTGTCCTGCCGCAGGCAAACGTGTTTGCAGAAGTCCGACCCGATCGAGCATGCGCGATGTCAGATGTGGTGTGATGCGACCACGACGCGTCGACGCCAGGGTAGCCAGGTCGTGTCGGTTGGCAGTCCGGATTCGATTGACCGCGCGTTCTGCACTGATGGTGCGAACCAGACTGGCGACCAGCGCTGCCACGATCGTGCCGGCAATCTGGCCCGTGATACTGTTCAGGTAAAGATCCAGTGTGGCCTGATTGACATCGGTGAGGGCCAGCGATCCCAGCACCCCAAAGAGCATTGCCATGGCTTTCAGAGCATAGGCCGGGCGAATCGCCAGGGCCGAGAGCACGAATACCGCTGGAAAAATCACCATTGCCAGCATTTCAAATGAATGGACGGCGGGTAGCGCAACCAGCAGATAAAACGCGGACACAGGAATCGAATAAATGGTGTAACGCAGGAAGACCCGCATGGGCGCTACCGGATTGTCCAGAGTGGAGAAGAAACAGCTGAAGACGGCAGCCATCATGGCTGCCGTACTTCCCTGAGGCCAGGCAGTCACAATCCAGAACACACAACAGACACCAATCGCGATGGCTGCGGCCATGGCTGATTGCAGTGCAATGCCATGATCGATGTGCAGATCGGGCTTGCGGCGGTTTGCATAGGCCTCTCCTGTAGCCTTTTGAATGCCGGCGTCAAGATCGCTTCGCATCTGAACACACTTGGCATAGGTATTGACCAGTTCATGCAAGCGGGCTGCCAGACTTGCCGTCAGCAAGGTATCCCATGAGGTATCGTTGTCAATGGCCGGCGTAATACGGTCTATATCCTGATGCAACTGACGCAGACCGTCAGGCGTGGGCAGTGTGCCGGATTCCACCCAATCGCTGATTTTTTCAAGAACCTCTCGCAACGGCTCAGGCAATTGATGGCCATCTGCCTGCAAGGCATTGAGTCTGTCTTCGACCGAGGAGATCGTAGGGGTAAGGCTGATAATCCGGTTGAGCAACGCACGCAAAAGGTGTGAAGACCAGCGAATATTGCTGGTGTCAAAAGGAATATGCGTGGCGGTCAGTCGCAGTTGGGTAATATCGTTGGCCAGCTTGCGGCGATTCTGTCTGTCTTCTTCCGCGTTGGCGAGTTGCAGGGTGGATACCATCCAGCTACGCGCATCGGCCAGCGTTTTATCCAGCCCGGACATAACCACAGGCGCAATACTGCGAGGCATGATCAGCGTATGCACGAGCGCGGCGCACATAATGCCTAGACTGATTTCCTCTACACGAGAGATTCCTTTGTCAAAAAGCCCTATCGGATCATTCACTGCAGGAAAGCCGATCAATGCCGCGGTGTACCCGGCGAGCATGAATACATAGGAGCGAGGGGTGCGATCCAGCAGGGAAATATATAAACAGCCGCCAACCCAAAGCGCCATGGCAACGGTGGTCAGTAGCGGACTCTGATTGAGATTGGGAATAATGGCAATGGCAGCGGCGGAACCCAGCACGGTGCCTCCGAGCCGGTACAGGGCCTTGGAGCGGATGCTGCCTGCCCAGGGCTGAGTGGTCACAACATAGGCCGTCATCATTGCCCAGAAAGGATTAGCCAGGCCAATGCTGTAGGAAATATAAAGCGCCATCATGGCGCTCATATAACATTTGAATGAAAACAGCACCTCGTCACGGGTGAATAGCGTCATTTTTGATTGCCCGCATATTTACCGGATGCCTTGCCAAGGTCGGCCGTATTGTTTCTGATGGCGTCAAGCACGCGCAGAAAGGCATCGGCGTCTTCGCTGGTTACGCCTGAAAATACGGCACGACGAAAGCTGAGCAGGCGTTTGTTGATATCGCTTGCGATGTGACGACCGGCGTCAGTCAGGTGAACGGTCTTGCTGCGTCCGTCAGCCGGGTCCAGTTTTCTCAAAGCCAGCCCGCTGGCTTCAAGCTGATCAAGCAGCCGTACCAGTGAGGGCGCTTCAATCCCCAGATCTTCGGCTATTTCTTTCTGCCTTACACCTTCCCCAAGCCGCTGAATCACAATGATCGGCCATGCGGTTGCCTGGGATACGCCCAGTTCCGCCAGCAACTGGTCGGCCGCTGCGCGATAAGACCGAGCCATGTGCAGCATGGTCTGGCTCATCGCCATGCGGGTAGCATCTGTGGGCAGGTTAGATTTTGTTGTCATGGCAAAAAGGATTGAAAAAACGATGGAAAAGAAGTAATGGCATTTGAAATAGTTAGCTAACTAACTATTATAAGGAGCAAATCTGAATGTGCGCTGAAATTGCGTTTGTCATTATCACGTATGTATTATTTTTCTGACAGATGAGAGTACCTTTCGGGGTGTCAGGTGACAAATGATGTGCAGCTGGAGTTGCTGCAATGAGCCGGCTTACATGCCGAAACACGCCAATTCTGATGAGAGAACAAATGTACGGGCGTTAATTGATACACTCATACTGTGTTCCTCGCAGATACGGAGTGGGTCATGGGCAGTACCGCAGTAGAACAGCAGCGAGATACCCTGTATGAACTGATATCACGGCGTCGCAGTCACCGACAGTTTGGCTCGTCCGCAGTAGGTGCTGACGCGCTGAAGCGCATTCTGGTTTGCGCACAGGGCCTGAACAATGCTGACGGAGGCAGGGGCGCACCGTCAGCCCACGCCCTGCATCCGCTGGGCCTGACCGTTATTGCCCGTCGTGTACAGGATATGGCACCGGGAACCTATGCATTTGATGCGCAAACCCACGAGTTGCATCGCACGGAGAACGTGCCGCCACAGGGCGGTTTGCTGGCTGTGTCGCTTGCTGAAGATACCTGGCTTGAAACGGCACCTGTTCTGATTGTTATCACAGCCGATTATGCCAGCGCATTGGCGCATTTTGCCGATCAGCAGGCAGATGGCCGACGGGGTGCACGTTATATTGATGTTGAAGCTGGTGCCGTAGCACAATCGCTATATCTTGCGGCGATGGTGGAAGAGCTGGGCGGCGTGCTGGTCATGGGGGTGGATGACACGGCTCTGAGTGAGTTGATCACCGTAACGGCAGGGCACAGCCCGGTGGCCGTGTTTTGCCTGGGACCCTGTGAGCGGTAATGGCCTGGCTGCCCCGGTTTTCATTATGGCAACCGGGGCATTCAATGAGGTGTCAGTGGGAAACGCTGCCGGAAAAGACATTGATGACGACAACGCCGGCGATAATCAGTCCCATGCCGAGCAAGGCGGGGCCATCCAGCGACTGGCCGAACCAGATCCATCCGATCAGCGAAATAAGAACAATACCAACACCTGACCAGATTGCGTATGCAATTCCCGTGGGCATGGTTCGAAGACTGAGCGACAGCAGGAAGAACGCGGCCGCATAGCCCGCGATCGTGATCAGGGAAGGAACAAGGCGCGTAAAATTTTCAGAGGACTTGAGAAAAGAGGTGGCAATCACTTCCATGATGATTGCGCCGGCCAGAAATAAGTAGGTAGAAACTGGGGTCATTGCCATGAGTTCAAACGAAAATACTGCTGATTTTTTCTGCGATCAAGGATGAACGCAGATGCCATGCCATAGTACCTATCGTTTTTCGAACTTTCAAGCGTGCTAATGGTAGCGGACCGCAGGTCGCAACATAGAGCTTAATGCAGATCAATTAACACAAATGTGCAAATTAGCACTAGACTAAAGCCGATCAATCAATTTGCAGGGGAGAACAATGGATACCATACAGAACCAGTACGAGGCAGCCTATCATTCGGAAGAAACCACGCAACTGCGGGAAGACCTGGCGCTTGCGCTGCGGGCAGCGGCGTTCCACGACTTTTCTGAAGGCGTATGCAATCATTTCAGTGCAGAAGTGCCTGCCTGTTCAGACTGGTTTCTGTTGAATCCACGGGGATTCCAATGGTCAGAGATCCAGGCTGACGATATCGTGATGGTGGATGGCGAAGGCAACAAACTCTGGGGAAAGCATGAAATTGAGCCCACCGCCTTGTTTATTCATGCTGCGGTTCACCGGATTGCCAGGAAGAAATGTGTTCTGCACACGCACATGCCTTATGCCACGGCATTGACGCTGACCGAGAATGGCGGGCTGGATCCTTTGTTATCACAGAATGCCATGCGCTTTTACAACCGGATTGCCATTGATCGCGACTATAACGGTCTGGCACTGGATCACGCCGAGGGTGAGCGTATTGCACATGCCATGAATGGCGCGGACGTGGCGTTCCTGACCAATCATGGTCCTATCGTGTGCGGTGAAAGTGTTGCGTATGCATACGATGACTTGTATTATCTGGAGCGGGCCGCCCGCGTGGAAGTGCTGGCGCATTCGTCCGGGTTGCCGCTAAAGCCGGTGGACGAAGAAAAAGCAGCATTGGCCGCAAAGCAGATACAGCAGGAACGGCTGCAGTCCACGCTGTTCTTCGAGTCACTACGTCGCCTGCTTTAACGCTTAGGTGGAACGCGCCTGATCAAGAGGCCAGCGTTTTGACCAACCATTGATTGACCAGCGCTGCGATCTCCAGGTTGTTGGTATCCATCATCATGACATGTGAATTGCCTGTCATTCCTTCGTCAGGCAAGGAAATAAGGTCAGTTCTTGAGGTAGTACGGGAAAACTGCAAGATTTTTTCCCTGATGCGGGGCCATCGAACGTCGGTATCGATGTTGTCGCCCAGCAGAATCAACGCCGGAACGCGAAATGCCGAGAAATCCAGGTCTGGAATTCCTGCCGGTTCGACGGCCACAAGCGCGCTGACTTGATCCGGGTGTTTTCTTGCCAGTTGCAGTGCCAGCGGACCGGCCTGTGAATGACATACGATCGTGGCGGTGCCAAGTCGAAGCAGCAGGGTTTCAAATGCAGAAAGAATGGCCCCATTGGTATGCGTCCAGCGCGGAACCATCTGGCGGCTGAACGCATCGAAGGCATGCAGGGGAAATTTGGTGTTTTCGTAAGCAATCCGCCGCGCAGGATCATCGTGATAACTGTCTGCATCTCTGCCTATGCGAAATCGGCTGAAAATATCATTGACCGTCTGGGTGACGGGTTTTTCGGGCCAGATTTCGGGGAAGGGCGCAAAGCCGGAGCGCCCCCTTTCCACCGCGTCGCACAGGTAGACATCCCATCCATGACGAATGAAATAATTGGTCCAGCCTTCGCGGCCATCCGGTGTGGTTTCCCATGCAGCACCGGTCATGCCGCCGCCATGCCAGAAGACCAGCGGACCATTGCCGTTTGGTTTGTCGGGCAAAAAATACTGAACATACATTTGCTCGACCGCATATGTGCCGTTCAGATTGATGCTGACAGGCTCGCCTCCTGCACTCATGACCCGTTCAAACGCGGGCTGATCCGATAGCTGGACGGTGCGTCCACCAATATGAAACGAGCCCATATCTCGTAACGCAATAGGAGGTTTTCGGTCTGAGTTCATGTCCTGGTATTGTGTGATAGATACAGCGGCGCGCTTGTGGCGGATGGTGTTTACTTGGCGGTAATATTGTTTTCCTCAATCAGTTTTGCGATGTTATCTGTCTCAGAATCCAAAAACTGCGCAAGCTGTTCGGGAGAGTCACCGGCAATATCAACGCCCAGTTCTGTAAATTTTTTCTGAACCTCGGGATCCTTGAGTGCGGTATTGAATGCCTCGTTGAGTTTGTTGATGTTTTCCTGAGGCGTGCCTGCAGGGGCCAGCAAGCCAAACCAGGGTGTAATCAGCATATTCGGATAGCCGGCTTCTGCAAACGTTGGCACATCCGGGATGGCGGGAGAACGTTTCGTGCTGGCGACGGCCAGGGCGTTCAGTCTGCCGCTTTTGATGCTGGCCAGCGATGCCGGAAGATTGTCAAAGTACATATCCACCTGACCACCCAGCAGATCGCCTGCCACCTGTCCCGCGCCTTTATACGGGATATGTGCAATATCTATGCCCGCTTCGCGTTTCAACATTTCAATACCGATATGCGCTGACCCGCCAATGCCGGAAGAGGCCGCATTGATTTTGCCAGGATTGGCTTTTGCATACTCGATAAAATCTTTCACGGAGCCTGCCGGAATTTTTTTCGGATTGGTGACTAGAACGCTGGGAACGGTGCCAACCATGACGACAGGAGAAAATTGCGTTTTGATGTTGTATGGTGCGGGCTTGTAGAGTGAAGGCGCGACGGCGCACCCATAGGCACACATCACAAGTGTATATCCGTCATTTTTCGAGCGTGACACCGACTGTACGCCAATCGAGCCACCAGCGCCCGCCTTGTTCTCAACAACAACCGATTGTTTCAGCTGCGCGGCAGCTTTTTCGCCCATGATTCTGGCAAGGATATCGGGTGTGCCGCCTGCGGGGAAGGGGACCACAATTGAAATCGTGCGTTCCGGAAAGTCGGCTGCGTGCACCGGCGTTACGGCAAAAACGGCAGCAGCAGCTATCAATGTTTTGTATGAACCCATTGTTTGTCTCATGTCATGTTCCATTATGATGGTTGAAATTTATTTGGCACCGACTGGTGAGTTGACATCGCGACGCATATCTGGAATGACAGGGGCGCATCGCAGCCCAAATGACAGTGCATAAGGCAGTGCGTTTGAGCACAACCGAGCCCATTCTAACAATCTGGCTAATATTTCAATAATGATTTATTATCATTATTTGCATATCAAAAATGGTATGGATAATCGTCCCTTGCAATCTGGCAGCCCGTTTCCGGCCTTGCGACGTCTGAATCTGAGCCAGTTGATCACGTTTGATTCGCTCATGCAGACGGGCAGTGTGACAGAGTCTGCCCGGCGCCTACATAAAAGTCAGCCTGCCATCAGTCGGGAGCTGGCACGACTGCGCGTCGTCCTGGATGATCCGCTTTTTGTTGTCATCAAAAAGCGACTGGTGCCCACAGAGCGCGCCGTGCATTTACATCAGTCTTCCCATGGAGCCTTGCAGGCCCTGGAGCACGCGGCTGGGAGCAGCCGACCGTTCACACCGTCGTTACTGACGGGGGTTGTCAGCATTGGTGCGGCAGCCCATATCGAATTGCTTATCGCGGCGCCACTGACACGCATCCTCCAGCAGGCGGCGCCGCAGCTTACCGTGCGTTTTCAGCCGGTCCATGGCGATTTTGTGCCAGACGATCTGGAGTCGGAAACCATGGATCTGGCTATCGGGCTGTTTCAACCGCCGGCATCGCGGTTTCGGCATACCCTGCTTTTTGAAGATGAACGAGTCTGTGTCGTTTCTTCCAGGCATCAGCTGGCAGATCGGCGAGAACTTGCGTTATCGGATCTGGCGTCGATCAAATGGCTGGCTTTCTCGCATATGTATGGTCGGGAGACCAATTTCACGCGTGCGCTGGATGATATCAATTCCGAAATGCCGTTTACAGCCTACGTATCGAATTTCGGGCTGGCGCCGATATTTCTGCTGGAAACGGACTACGCGACAACCATGCCAGGCCGGATCGCAAGAAAGTATCAGGAGTACTTCGATCTGACACAGATTCGCCTGCCCAGGGTGCTCAGGCAGGCGAATATGGTCATGGTGTGGAGCGAGAAAAATGAATATTCACAAATGAATCGATGGTTGCGGGAATCGGTCGCGCAGGTCATTGATACGCTACCGGCCGCTATTCACGGAACAGATTGATTCATCAATGGTCGGCTGGCCGCAAGGCGATCAGCTCTGTGCGCACGCTGCGACTGCCGGGATAGCAGGCTTTTCCGAGCGCATGGTCAGAACAGCAATCAGCAGACTTGCAACAGGCATGGCGGCAGCGACAAAAGGAATCCACGGCAGACCGCCGTTTTGCGCGATCACGACACCACCCGCCCACGCGCCCAGCGCATTCCCCAGGTTAAAGGCAGCGATATTAAGACTGGAAACCAGACTCTGATCCGCATTTGTGATTTTTCCCAGTACCCACATTTGCAGAGGCGCGACCGTACTGAAGGCAGCCACACCGAACAATCCGACCGCGATGACTGCCAGCACCTGGTTTTGAAACGCCCAGGGCATCAGCAGCAGCACGATGGTCAGCGCGATCAGGCTGCCAATCACAGTTGTCTTCAGATACCTGTCTGCGAGCTTGCCGCCCAGCAGATTGCCGATCACCAGACCCAGGCCAAAGACAATGAGTATTGGCGAGAGCGCTGATTTATCAAAGCCGCTCATTTGCGTGAGCAGTGGGGCGATGTAAGTAAACACAGCGAAGACACCGGCAAATCCAAAAACCGTTGTCATAAGACCTGCAACGACGCTGCGATTGGCAAGCGCGCGAACGCCACAGCGCCAGTCATTGCTTGCCGCTGCCGGTTTCGTATTGGCGGGTACGAATTGGCGAATCACAAAAAATGACAGAACGCCAATCACAGTAACAGCCCAGAAAGTGGCTCGCCAGCCATAAAGCTGTCCCAGGAACGTGCCGAAGGGAACGCCAAGGATGTTGGCGGCAGTCAATCCGGTGAACATGACGGCGATGGCCGAAGCCTGTTTGTCTTTGGCAACCAGGCGAGTGGCAACCACAGAGCCGACACCGAAAAAGGTGCCGTGCGCAAACGAGGTCAGTACTCGCGCAAAAAACAGAAACCAGTAATTCGGTGCCAATGCACACGCGGCATTGCCCAGCGTGAAGATCACCATGAGTACCAGAAGGGTGGTTTTATGAGGCAGCCGTGCTGTGGCAATGGTGAACACCGGTGCGCCAATCACGACGCCCAGCGCATAGCCGGAGATAAGCGAGCCGGCGGTCTGGGCGGAAATGGTAAGATCGTTACCCACTTCGAGCAACAGTCCCATAATCACAAACTCGGTTACCCCGATCCCAAACGCACCTGCCATTAATGCATAAACCGCAATAGGCATGATAATTTCCCTGAAAGTCAATGAAAGCAGGGGCCATTATTACGCCAGCGCATTCAGAGAAACAGAGGTGTTGCGGCAAATGATTTGTGCGTGAGATTCACGAATTAAAAACCACAATGACAAATGGGTTATTATTTTCCGCATATTTACGCAGTCATTTTTGCGTCTGATCGCCCATTTGTGTTGTGAAAAAGTCACCCCAGGTATCAAACATTTCAATGCTTTAATTTCTCCTTTGATTTGCGTCAATCGATGTATGTAACGACATGCGCAGCAACCTCCGTACATTTTTAGAATTGTCCTGACGAAGCACTGTTTGAGTTAGCAGCGCACGGGGAATGCGTTGCGATGGTGTTTCAAATACAAGGAGAAATTCATGAAATTGAATCGTCTGGCGCTGGCTTTTTTAGTGGCGTTTACCGCTGCAGCCACCTGTAGTCCTGCTATGGGAAAAACCGCAGGTGTCACATCTGCAGCCGTATCCGATGCCGGCAAAACGACATCGGCAGCCGAGGCATTGCCGGTTGAAGAAGCCGTGCGGGTAGCACCACCCATGGTGCCACCACCAATCACACGTAAACATCCGGCCAAAGTGATTGTGAAGATGGAGACCGTGGAAAAGGTCATGAAAATGGCCGACGGTGTGCAATATATGTACTGGACATTTGATGGTTCTGTACCTGGCACTTTCATTCGCGTTCGGGAAGGCGATCAGGTGGAGTTTCATCTGTCAAACCATCCCAGTTCAAAAATGCCGCACAATATTGACTTGCACGGCGTGACAGGTCCCGGTGGTGGTGCAGCTTCCTCCCTGACCGCTCCCGGTCACACTTCGACCTTCAGCTTTAAGGCATTGAATCCCGGACTGTATATCTATCACTGCGCAACATCGCCTGTGGGTATGCATATCGCAAACGGGATGTATGGTCTGATTTTGGTTGAACCCAAAGAGGGCTTGCCAAAAGTCGACCGCGAATACTACGTGGTACAGGGCGATTTCTACACGAAAGGTGATTATGGTCAGCCTGGCCTGCAGCCTTTTGATATGAAAAAGGCCATTAACGAACATCCCGACTATGTGGTATTTAACGGATCCGTTGGTTCACTCACTGGCGACAATTCCCTGAAAGCCAAGGTAGGCGAGACCGTCAGGCTGTTTGTTGGTAATGGCGGCCCCAATCTGGTGTCTTCCTTCCATGTGATCGGTGAAATCTTCGACAAGGTCTACGTGGAAGGCGGCAAGCTTGAGAACAATAACATCCAAACCACACTGGTTCCTGCAGGCGGTTCGGCCATGGTCGAATTCAAACTGGAAGTACCGGGTAATCTGGTGTTGGTTGACCACTCCATTTTCCGCGCGTTCAACAAAGGCGCGCTGGGCACGATTGCCGTCAGTGGCGATCCGAATCCAGAGGTTTACAGTGGTAAACAGAAAGACAGCGTTTATCTGCCAGAGGGTTCAGCCATCCAGACAGTGAACACAGGCAAGGCACCTGCGCAAGTGATCGCTTCATCCAAAGAGGAACAGATCCAGTTTGGCAAGCGCGTTTACGAGGCCAACTGCCAGGCTTGTCACCAGGCTGACGGCGCGGGTATTGCGGCAGCATTCCCACCCCTGGCCGGTTCAGACTTCCTGAATGAGAATCCAAAACGGGCTGCGAATATTATTACGCACGGCCTGTCCGGTCCGGTCACTGTAAACGGTAACAAGTTCAATGGTGTGATGCCGGCCATGATGCTGAATGATCAGGACGTGGCCAACGTCGTAACTTTCCTGTTGAACAGCTGGGACAACAAAGGCGGTTCGATCTCTGCAGAGGATGTTGCTGCCGAGCGTAAAGCGCCACCCTTTCAGTCTGTGAACGGAGCGCATTGATGCGCAGAAAATCGGCTGTCATTTTGATTGCCGGTGCGGCCTGTCTGCTTGCGTTGCCAAATGTGATATTGGCAGAAAACGCAGAGGCAGGTCGCGATGCGCAAGGCGATAGGGAGAATGCGTATCGGGAGGAAGGCACTCCAGAAAAGACAGGTATGATCCGCCTTCCCGGCGGAGAATACCGGCCACTCATTTCTGACAGCAGCACGCCCAAGACGCTGGTCAAACCCTTTCGCCTGGACGCAACGCCTGTGACCAACCGGGATTTTGCCCGGTTCGTTGCAGGTCACCCGCAATGGTCACCACACAACATTCTGCCGATGTTTGCCGAGCCGCGCTATCTGCAATCCTGGCGCGAGGCGGCGAGCATTACGCCACAACAGATTGAAGACCCGCAAAAGCCAGTGGTGAATGTGTCCTGGTTTGCGGCCAGAGCCTATTGTGCTGCTCAGGGCAAGCGTTTGCCGACGACGGCCGAATGGGAGTTTGCGGGTCGCGCTTCAGCCACTAAAGTTGACGCCAGCAGGGATACCGATTTCGTGCAGCATATTCTGGCCTGGTATGCGCAGCCCGCCAGCGCGACATTGCCGGCCGTCATGCAGTCACGTCCCAATTATTGGGGTGTTTATGATATGCATGGTGTGATTTGGGAATGGACGCAGGACTTCAATCGAACTGAGGTGCCGCGCGATCAGCAATCTAATCTTCTGACACTGCTGATCAATGGCAGGCAGGTGCCCGTGGATGTAGGTGCATTCTGTGGCGCGGGAGCGGCGGGCGTATCAAACCCGTCCGACTATGCGGCATTTATGCGCTACAGTTTTCGACGAAGCCTGAAAGCGACATTCGTACTGGATACGCTGGGATTTCGCTGCGCGGCCGATGACGGGGCCTGATATGTTGTCAATGCAATGTCATCTGTCATAATCGGTATGTGACCTTCTTTGAGCCGGAGCGCTCGCAGTTAATATGGCGATCTATATTCGTTCTGGTTTATTGGCATAGGTCCGGCGCCGGCAACGATATAGACTGTAGCGCCGGCGGTGCACGAATGCAGACGGCATTGGGGCTATCGCTGCCTGGTTCGCGTTACAATACCAGGCACAGGCCGCCGCATGGCGTGCTGTGCCTGATATCTATCCTTTGAAGCTCACCGCGGACCCAAATCCCTAATATTCCCCATGAATTCTGATCGTCTGGCCTATATCCGAAGTTTACCCAAAGCTGAATTGCACCTGCATATCGAGGGTACGCTGGAGCCGGAGCTGATCTTTGAACTGGCCCGCCGTAATGGTGTCACCCTGCCATATTCTTCGGTTGATGCCTTGCGTCAGGCCTATGCGTTTACCGATTTGCAATCTTTTCTGGATCTTTATTACGCCGGCGCCGCCGTCCTGATTACAGAACAGGATTTCTATGACATGACTATGGCCTATCTTGCGCGTGTCGCGCAGGATGGCGTGGTGCATACGGAAATCATGTTTGACCCGCAAACGCATACAGAACGCGGGGTGGACATTTCAGTTGTGTTTGCGGGCATTGCTCGTGCCTTGCGCGAAGGTAAAATCAAGTGGGGCATTACCTCCTGCCTGATTCTAAGTTTCCTGCGGCATTTGTCTGAAGAGGCCGCCTTTGAGACGCTGGAGCAGGCGCTGCCGCTGCGTGAGCAGTATGCGGATCTGTGGCTGGGTATCGGCCTGGACTCGGGCGAAAAAGGCAATCCGCCCGAGAAGTTCGCGCGCGTGTATGAGCGTTGTCGTGAGCTGGGCTTTTATCTTGTAGCGCACGCCGGCGAAGAAGGACCGGCAGCGTATGTACGCAGCGCACTTGATAATCTGAACGTGATCCGGATCGATCATGGGGTGCGCAGTGAAGAAGATCCGGCGCTCCTGCAGACCCTGGCCCAGCGCAAAATACCGCTGACCGTCTGTCCGCTGTCCAACCTGAAATTACGGGTGGTGAATGACATGCGTGAGCACAATCTGAAGCGACTGCTTGATCTGGGCCTGTGCGTCACCGTCAATTCTGATGACCCTGCCTATTTTGGCGGATATCTGCTGGATAATTATGTTGCTGTTGCAGAGGCGCTGAATCTGGAGGATGCTGAACTGGCGCAGCTGGCACGCAATAGCATGGATGCCCGGTTCCCGCTGTTCAAGTCCGGCTGCGACGATGCATCCGGAAAAACTGCAGAATAAGGCTGGATGCGTTAGGCCCCTCGCTGGAATTGAATTCCAGCCGGGTATCACCACCACTCCACGCGTGTCCGACTTTCCTGATACGACAGTAGCGCACAAGCGTCTTGCGGGCGCGCTGAAAATCGTAGCGGGTATATTCGCGACTGGTATTTTCACCCAGATGCTTTTCAAAAAGCTTGGCGTCTTCTTCGAAACCATTGAGCCACGCAAACTGACGGGCGAGCTGTTCGCCGTTTTTTGCAGCTACCACGCGATCCAGCTGTCCCTGCAGGATCAGTGCGGGTAGAAAGTCAGGCCGTTGCTCAACAGGCGTGTTCATGGACATCAGGGTACTAACCGGATCGTTTAAAGTACCTCGCCGCATGGTCTGTATGCCGCTGGCCACGCTGCTGGCATTGCCCAGAACCGGACCCGAATGCAGGGCAACCGCAGCAAATAGTTCAGGATGACGAAGTGCAAGCAAACTGCTCATGCCGGCACCTGCTGACATGCCGGCCAGGTAGATGCGGGAACGGTCGACACGATGACGAACAATCAGGTTGCGAATAAGCGCTGCAATGGCATCTGCTTCTGCAAAACCGTGATGGTTATCCGGCTGATACCAGCGCCAGCAGCGTAGGGTCTGTCGTTGCCTTGACTGCTGCGGGTATATAACCACCATACCGGCTTTTGCTGCCAGCTGATTCATGCGGGTACCCTGGGCAAATTCCGTCGATGTCTGTTTGCAGCCGTGCAACATCACCAGCACGGGGCTTCCTTTTATCTCCTGACCTGGCGGGACATATACAAAGTAAGAAAGACGAGGAACAAACAACGTTACGCTTGTGGGGACTCGGAACACTCTCTCGGTCCAGGAGCCATGACGAAATGGAGGCGGTACAGGTTTTTTTGCACGGGGGCGCAGTCCTGCCGGATTGACGAGCAGTGGGTTGCTGTTGAAAGCGGACGCAGCCAGCTTCATATTTGATTGCGTTGCCTTGATCAGGGCCTTGCTTTGTTGACGAGCGATCTTTCTGGCGCTGTTCAGAAACAGGGAGCTCATGCTACGAGCCATAGGACGATACCCCGACGATTGATATGGCAGATGGGTTGGTATGGCAGATGAAATAGCCGACCACGAATGCAATTCGCATACTGATTGTCAAGATAGCATATTCGACGGCAAGTTGTGCTTGTAATGTACGAATCGCGAACGCCATCATCAATTGTGAATGCGTCAGAAGCGTGTCAGCAAAACTGCGTTTGCGCCGGCAGACAGCCGCCGTTATTCCGCGTGCAGAACAACAGATGTGCACCCGCGCAGTGCATTGGTCACAACAATGGCATCCGCTTCACGCAGCATGGCCCGGGTAATAAACCCCTCATTGACACGGTCCGCCTGCAGGTACTTGCGCGGATTGGCGATGACCTCGGCCCGCATGACGCCGGGCAGAATATCCAGCGTCAGGGCAGGGGTCAGCCACGCACCATTATGGCGAATGAAAACCGAGCTGCGTGCACCTTCGAGCAGATAATCATCACGATTGAAATACAGAACGTCAAACAATCCTGCTTTCATGGCGAGATGTAAATCATTGTCAAAGTGGGCACGCCATGTTGTTTTAAATCGACGCAGTGGGTCATGAACAGGCAATACGCGTTCCGCGATACGGACTGCAGCTGTACCTGCACCTACACCCACACCCACACCAGCATTAGAAGCGCCCGCAACGGCATCGTCACCGGCATCAACACGAGCGCCATTACCCGTGCCCGCTACAGTTCCTGGTGCATCCATCACAGTAAACTGAAGATCACAGTTGCCATCAGCAGAAAGAACGGCACGTGTGCGATACCGTTGATCAGCCGGCTGTGCCGCAATCCCTTCACTGATCTGCTGACGCATCGCTGTGCTGTCAACGGCAAAGCCCAGTTGGCGGGCGGAGCCAAGCAGACGCTGCAGATGGCTTTCCAGTAACGCACACTGTCCGTTTTCCACGAGCATGGTTTCGAAAAGATCAAAGCCCTCTGCAAGCCCTTGCAGAAACCGTGACTTCCAATGAATCTCGTCGTATTCCGATTCAGCCGTACTGTCATAAACCACACCGCCGCCCACACCCATCACACCAGAGCAGGTCAGTGCCTGATTGTCTTTCGGTTGTAGGGTCAGGGTTCGAATGGCGACATTAAAACAGCCCACAGCGTTCAGCGGATTGTCCGCAGGCTGCAGATAGCCGATGCTGCCCGTGTACAAATCTCGAGCTCCCGTCTCGGCTTGCGCAATGTACTGCATACTCATGAGTTTCGGTGCACCCGTGATAGAGCCGCAAGGAAAGAGGGCTTCTATCACCTGAGCCAGACTTGTTTGCGCCCGCGGGTGACATTCAATGGGCGTGGTCATCTGCAATACCTGCCCGAAACGCGTCACTTTGAACAATTCTCTGACTCGAACGCCACCTGGTTTGGCCAGAATCGACAGATCATTGCGCAGCAGATCCACAATCATCAGATTTTCTGCACGATTCTTCGTGTCACTTCGCAGCTGTTTGCCAAGCAGCGTCAGATCATCTCCCTCATTGAAAGGGAGCGTGCCTTTCATGGGTTCCGCAAGAATGAGTCCGTCTTTTTCTATGCGAATGAAGAGTTCAGGGGAGAGACACAGGGTCCATGGACTCATCGACGGACCTGAGGTCGTCCCTGTTGTCACGTCTGACGTTAGTTCTGACGCCGCCCCTGAGTCAATCGCTGACGCCTCTCCAGGCAGCCAGGCCAGCACACCATAAGGAACGGGCTGGCGAGTCCGCAGCCGGCGATACAGATTTATTGGGGAACCAAAGGTGTCGAAAGTTTGTCGGGCGGTGTAATTGATCTGGTAAAAATCACCCCGGGCGATCGCCTGCTGCAAATTGTCGAACTGTTGCTGATAACGTTCAAAGTTTGGCGTCAGTTGGCGGTTGCACAGGCCCGCAGGCTGATTGTCGGGATCGTGCCTGGCGGCCTCGCGACTCAGCCATTGATCAATGTTCGATCCGTTAAGCGTGACAGTTTCGCTGAACCAGTGAATGTGCAGAGACGCAATGTCCTGCCGAAGCTGACCGGCCACGCCAAATTCATAGGGAATGAATATGGCTGCATGCAGCCCTTTGTTCCAGCCCTGACGCAGCAGTGTATCGAGTTCACCTATCTGGTCCGGAAAGACTGCCTGATGATGATCGAAACCCTGCAACAGGGTCGCAGCTGCGGCCGTTGCGTCATCGAACAGGACAAAGGGATCGATCGTATTCATGGAACGCAATGATACTGCAATCACCCAGGTCTTTTGCGGGTAAATTGCCACAGGAAGTAGAGCGAACCGATAAAGGTGGCAATCAGTCCCGTGGGCACTTCATAGGGGAACATAATGTGGCGGCCTATCAGGTCTGCCACCAGCATGATCACAATCGCGATGGCAGAGGAAGCGAACATCTGCAAGCGTAAGCCATGAAAGCCAAGGCCGCGGGCCAGATGCGGAGCGATCAGCCCTACGAAGCTGGTAGGGCCTACCGTGACCGAGGCAAGTGTGGTGAGCGCGGCAATCAGCAGAAACAACAGGCTGCGCACGAGCATGGGGCGCTGACCGCCCGATCGCGCAATGGAGTCTCCCAGGCGCAGCAGGCTTAAAGGCCGGCGTGTCAGTATTGCCAGTCCCAACAGGATGCCGCAAAGAACAATGCGTATGGGCAGGTCGTTCTGCAGCAGACTCATATAGGTGTCGCCGGAAATCCAGACCAGCAGTTGCTGCACTTGCTGCATGCCACTGGCCAGCGTAAGAGTGAGAAGCGAATTGAAGAGTTGGGTGAGCGCCAGGCCGGTAAGTAGAATTTTCTCTGGCTGAAAACGGTTGCGCGCATTGATCAGCATGACGAACAGCAGGCTGGCAAAGGCGCCGATAATGCCGCAGAGCAGAAAAAGCACGGGGGACGGAGCAGGCACGAACACCATGAGTGCAATCAGTCCCAGACCTGTGCCAGAGGTCACGCCCAGGAATTCCGGAGATGCCATGCTATTGTTGGTCATGTTCTGAATGAGCGTACCGGCGCAGGCAATGGCAACGCCAAACAGGATGGCTGTATAGCGGCGACTGTCCGTGAACAGAGAGATGGCGGGTTCAATATGTCCGACAAAGGCCCAGTGTCCGTTGACGTCATGGGTGATGTGGGGCAGCAGCAAATAACATCCAATGACAACGGCAATCAATATGAACAGACGCCATTGCAACTGTGACGGACTGTGGCGCACACCGGCGTGAATGGGGGCTACCTCTTCGCGCGAATGGCCGCGCTGTTTCATCAGCAGGAGCAGCAGGACCGGAACGCCAAGCAGGGCGGTTATCGTGCCCGTCATGATGCTGTTGGGCCAGAACAGACTGGTCAGCTGCAGGGCAGAATCGGTAATGGAAAGCAGCAAGGCACCAAACAGCATGGCATAGGCCCATTGCTGACGAATATTCGTAATACCCAAAGAACGTGCAATCACGGGTGCAGCCAGACCCACAAAGCCGATCACGCCGACACTGCTTACCACAATCGCAATCAGATAGGACACCAGAAGAAATCCGCCGATACGTACCAGGCGCACATTCACGCCAACGCTTTTTGCGAGTGTGCCCTGCAGTGAAAAAGCGCGAAGCGAGGGCAGCAGAAACCACGACAGTGGCAGGCAGATCAGTGTTTGCCAGCCGCTGGTGATGGCGGGTTGCCAGGAATCCTGACTCAAAGAGCCTGCTCCCCAGACGATCAGCCCATACAGACGGTCGGGATTGAGGATCAGGTACATATTGCTGAGCGTAGTGAGCAGCAGTGTCAGCATCAGGCCGATCAGGATCAGGCTGTTGCCGGCACTTCCAGCACGACGAATGAACAGCAAAAGAATCAGGCTTGTGACCACGCTGCCGGCCATGGCGAGCAATGTGGAGTCAAACAGTTGCGATTCCGGAAAATACATCATTCCCAACAGCAGGGCGAATTGCGCACCACTGCTGGTGGCCAGGGTATCGGGTGCCGCCAGCGAGTTCTGTGTAATGTGCTGAAGGATGAAACCGGCCAGCCCCAGGCAGAGACCACAAAGCAGCGCCATGGCGATTCGGGGCACGGTGCCGTGCCAGAACACGAGTTGCAGTATGTCAGGACCGGCGCTGCCTTGCGTCCCGGCAAGCATGGAAATGGCAGCGATCAGCGCGATCGCCAGGATAGTTCCCCCGATGGCCAGTCCTTTGGCTGATAGTGTGTATTTCATTGATTCTGTCCGGGAAAACGGAAGGCGGCATCACCGGCACTGGCCTTATCCTGGGCAAGAAGACCATTGCTTACGCTTTCGGCGAACCGTAATACCGTACCCAGCCCGCCCAGCGTCCAGATGGGATCGACCAGTACGATGCGATTATTACGTACTGCCGGTAACGCATGCCAGATAACGTTGTTGTGCAGTCTGGCAGGCAGATCGGCGGGATAGGGCTTGATGATAAATAGCGTGGTATCGGCGGGCAGCGCAGCCAGATGCGTCAGGTCTGCGCTCTGAAAGCCCCACTGATTGACTGTCTGGGTCCACGCATTGCGCACGCCAATTTTTTCAAGTGCAGTTGAAAAAATACTGGGCTTGCCATAAATCCGCACATTGCGGGCATCGATAAACTGGATCACGGCTACCGGCTGATTCTGATGGGCAGCCAGTTTTTTGTATATTTCTTGCAGGCCTTGCTCTACCCGGGAAATATAGGCCTGCGCCTTTTCCGGATAACCCGTGATGTCACCAATGCGGGTAGCCACCTGGCTCAGATTCTCATAGATGTCCTGGCCCGGTGTGTAGACGTCCACCAGGGTCACGGGTCCGATTTTTCCCAGCAGATCTTTAACGAAAGCGTAATCCTGCGAAGCCAGAATCATGTCGGGCGCCAGACGGATCATGCGGTCCGGATTCGGTTGCGCCCTCATACCCAGATCAAGGGTCGCAGATGGCATGGCGGGTTCCTTGCTCCAGACCTGGTAGCTGTCTTTTTCTGCCAGTGCAGCAGGAAAAATACCCATACCGGCCATGGTTTCGGCAATCGTCCAGTCCAATACAGCAATACGCTGCGGATGCGGCTTTGCTGCACTCTCGGGTGACATACTCTTCTGACTGGGCGAAAGCGAACGATCAGGTGAGGCTGAAGGCGTCGATTGCCCGGCTGCTGTCAAGGGCGTTGCACTATTCAGCAATACAAAAGCGCATACCAATGCGCGCAGCAAGAAACCATTGCAAAACAGGGATGGCAGAATCATGAGGGCCTCAGTTGAACGCCAACTGAACTTGAGGGTGCGCAGGATGCGTAATCAATTGCAGATCCACATCGTAGATGTGTCGCAGCTTGTGCTGATCCAGCAACGCTGCCGGCGGTTCTGAATAGATCAGCTCGCCCGCGCGCAGGGCCAGCAGATGATCGCAGTAGCGGGTGGCCAGGTTGATGTCATGAATGACCGCAATGACACACAGATTTTCTTCCTTGGCGAGCCGATGCAGCAACTGCATGACCTCCAGCTGGTGCTTCAGATCCAGTGCGGCCAGCGGTTCATCCAGAAGGATGTAGGGCGTATTCTGGGCGAGCAGCATGGCAATCCAGACGCGCTGGCGCTCGCCGCCGGATAGGGAGTCGAGCAGGGCGGGCATGAAAACGTCAGTATCCGTCAGGCTGATGGCGCGCTCGACTGCCTCTTCGTTTTCCGGATTGCGGTTGCGCCAGACACTATTCCAGGAATAGCGACCCAGTTCTACCAGCTCTCGTGCAGTCATATCCGGAATGATGGGGGTGTACTGTGGCAGATAGGCCAGCTTGCGGGCGTATTGTCGATTGGACAGGCTCTCTATGCGCTCTTCATCCAGAAAAATGGCGCCCTGGGTAGGTGTATGTTCCCGCGCTAGCAGTTTGAGCAGGGTAGACTTGCCTGAGCCATTGTGGCCGATCAGGCCATAGAATTGGCCGCGTTCGAATTGGGCCGTCAGGGGATGCAGCAGTGTTTTTGAAGAGGTTTGAAAACCCGCGTTTTCAATCTGAATCATCGGATATCCGGGCGAATAAGAATCACGATAAACATTGTAAATGATTCTCAATATGGCCCCGCGGGTTTTTCGATTGACTTCGGCTTTTACTCCCTAGCGGATTGGCAATCCGTATTGGAGTCCGCCATCGGTCCACAAGGCATTCAAACCGCGTTTGATTTTGAGCGGGCTACCCTGACCGACATTGCGCTCAAAACTCTCACCGTAGTTGCCCACTTGCTTGATGATGTTGTAGGCCCATTTTTCGTCCAGGCCCAGGTTCTTGCCTGCGCCAGGTGTGGTGCCCAGCAGGCGCTGAATATTCGGGTTATTGCTTTTGGCCTGTTCGTCCACGTTGGCTGACGTAACGCCCAGTTCTTCTGCGTTCACCGTTGCCTGGAAAACCCATTTGACAATGTTGAGCCAGGCATCATCACCCTGGCGAACAAACGGTCCCAGGGGCTCTTTGGAGATGATCTCAGGCAGCACTTCATAGTCATCTGGAGAAGACAGCTTGGAAATGCGGATGGAAGCCAGACCGGATGCATCAGTGGAGAAAACGTCACAGCGGTTGGTTGCAAAGGCGTTGACCACTTCATTGAACTGATCAAAAACCACGGGCTTGTATTCCACTTTGTTGGCGCGTGCCCAGTCGGCAAGTGTGTTTTCATTGGAGGTACCGGTCTGCAGGCAGATGGTGGCCCCGTTCAGTTCCTTGGCGCTTTTGACGCCGAGTTTTTTCGAGACTAGAAAGCCCTGACCGTCATAGAAGTTGACACCGGCAGCAATCAGACCCAATGCAGTATCACGCTGCTGAGTGACCGTGGTGTTGCGGGTCAGGACATCCACTTCACCCGATTGCAGGGCAGTAAACCGCTGCTGGGAATTGAGGGGAACAATCTTGAACTTGCTGGCATCACCAAAGACCGCAGCCGCGATACTTTTGCAGAGATCAACATCCAGGCCTTGCCACTCGCCTTTGGCGTCGGGTGCAGAAAAGCCGGCAAAGCCAGTGGTGGCGCCGCATACGACCGAACCGCGCTTTTTGACATTATCCAGCGTGGCAGCATGGCCAACGGCTGGTACGGCCAGCGACAGCGCGAACGCGGTAAGTGAGGCTTTCAGAAGGGCAGACATAATAGACTCCAGTTTAGGTTGCAGCGTAAAGCGAGAAGATAGACCGGTTTTGACGTATGGAAAAACAACCATTTCTTCCAATCTTATTACGACATGTAATAAAAAGGAAGCCTTGCTTTTTCCGTACCTCGTTCTCAGACGTTTTTGTCCGCCTGGCCCTGTTTCTCCTGGCGGCTTTCCTGCCATATCTTGTAAATATGCCACCCCATGGGCAGTACAGAAACGATCACAATACCCAGCGTGAACAGGGACAGGTTCTGCTGAATCCATGGTACACGTCCCAGGAAATACCCACCCATCACCAGCAGGACAATCCACAGGATACCGCCCATCACGTTGTAGAAGGCGAACTGACGGCGATCCATGCCGGATAGCCCGGCCAGAAATGGGGCGATGGTGCGCACAATCGGGATAAAGCGCGCCAGCGTAATGGTGGAGCCGCCATATTTCTCGAAGTAGGCATGCGTTTTGTCGATATGACTCTGCTTGACCCAGCCCTTGCGTATCAGGGTCTGGCCCAGCGGGGAGCGGCCTATGGTGTAATTCACATAGTCGCCAATAATGGCCGCGGCCAGCAACAGCAGGATGTACCAGAATGGCGCAATGCCGCTGATACCCATGAACGCACCTACCGCAAAGAGCAGGGAATCACCGGGCAGAAACGGCATGACGACCAGACCGGTTTCCAGGAAAAGAATGAGGGCAACCAGCAAGATGCCCCAGCTCCAGTGATCGTGGAGCATGGCCATCAGGGCCTGATTATCGTGGAGCCAGCCGAAAAGTGAAGAAAAAGACATAAACCCTGTATTGAAGGTTGGGGGCGCTGCTACCACAAGGACAGGCAGGCCGTTGAATTGATTGGGTTCCATAGTAATATGGAATGGATATTTATACCCTTTGGACATCAAATATTCATAAATTTTTCAGGGGAAAGGGCTATGATGACTATTCGTTCACAAGCCGGAGTCTTGCCATGTCCAAAAAAATTCTGATGTTGGTTGGTGATTTTGCTGAAGACTATGAAACGATGGTGCCGTTCCAGTTTCTGCTGGGGGTGGGTTATGAGGTTCATGCCGTGTGTCCCGACAAGAAAAAGGGTGACAAGATCGCGACGGCCATTCACGATTTCGAAGGGGATCAGACATACTCCGAAAAGCGTGGACATAATTTTGCCATCAATCACGATTTTGCCAGCGTCAATACGCAGGACTATGTGGGCCTGCTGATACCGGGTGGACGCGCTCCCGAGTATTTGCGCAATACGCCCCGTGTGCTGGAAATCGTGCGGGAATTTGATGCAGCCGCAAAACCCATTGCCGCTGTCTGCCATGGTGCGCAGATTCTGGCAGCTGCTGATGTCATCAAAGGCAAAAAATGTTCGGCTTATCCGGCCTGCGCTGCCGAGGTTACGCTGGCGGGCGGTCAGTATCAGGATATCGCCGTGGACAGTGCAGTGACCGATGGCCATCTGGTGACGGCTCCTGCCTGGCCTGCACATCCGGCCTGGCTGGCACAATTTATCAAGGCGCTGGGTGCTACCGTCACCCTCTGACTTTCTCGCTGTTATTGTTTTACTTTGATTGTATCTGTCCTATGTACACCCTGTATATCGCCAACAAAAACTATTCCTCCTGGTCTCTGAGGCCATGGATATTGCTGCGGCAGCTTGAGATTGCCTTTCACGAAGAAAAGCATGCCTTCCAGGCCGATCTGGCGGCGCAGCGGCGGGCGTTTTCGACGTTTTCTCCAACAAGCAAGGTGCCCGTACTGGCTGATGGCGACATCGTGGTGTGGGACAGTCTTGCCATTGCCGAATATCTGGCCGATACCCATCCTGATGTCTGGCCACAGGATGCGGCGGCGCGTGCCTGGGCTCGTTCGGCGTCCAGCGAAATGCACTCGGGTTTTGCGCATTTGCGCGAATACTGTGGCATGAACTGCGCGCTGCGGGCACGACTGAAGTCAGTTCCCCCCGAATTGGCGGCAGACGTACAGCGCATCAACACGCTATTCAATGAAGGACTGGCGCGCTTTGGCGGACCATTTCTGGCAGGCAAACGGTTTACCGCTGTCGATGCCATGTATGCGCCGGTCATTTTCCGGATTCAGACCTATGGCCTGGATATAACGGGCGATGCAGGCGACTATGTGTCGCACATGCTGGCGTTACCCGACATGCAGCAATGGTATGCGCAGGCTTTGGCAGAGCCGGAACGCGACCGCGCACATGAAGATGACGTAGCGCGTTATAGCGAAATTGTTGGAGATGAGAGAGAAGCGACGTCATGATTGATTCATCTCAAGCAAGTTGAATTTATCCCGATAGGCCAAGTGTCGCCGCCTTTGCCTTGGGCGTAAAATGGCGAATGTTTTTGTTTTCACTGGAAATGAGATGAAGAAATCGATTCTGACAGTCATTGCGCTGAGCGCGATGGCATTGAGTCCCCTGGCACTTGCTCACCATGACGGCACCGATCACGACCATGGCAGTCATATGAGTCATGATATGCATCATGATATGCACGGCAAATCGGACAGAGCCGCCAGCACCGTCAAGGGCAGCGATCACGTGAAGATTGAAAACTGCTGGGTTCGCCTGCTGCCGAAAGTGGCACCTTCCGGCGGTTTCTTTGTGCTTCATAACGAGGACAAATCAGAGCCCGTCGTGCTCAAAGGTCTTGAAACCGATGCCTTCGGTATGGCCATGCTGCACGAAACCACAGAGAAAAACGGCATGTCCGCCATGGGCATGGTGCCCGATGTGACTGTTGAGCCGGGTCAGACGCTGGAGTTTAAACCGGGCTCTTATCACGCCATGCTGGAAAAACCCGAAGGGTCTTTGAAAGCGGGTCAGCAGATCACCGTTAACTTCGTGCTGGGAACGGGCACCAAAGTCCCTGTTCAGTGCGAACTGAAATCGGTCAACGCTCGCAAGTTCACTGATCAGTAACCGATCTGGCCTTCGCCTCCTGACGCCGGATGTCTTCTGTCACTGCCAGCTGACGGAAGCGTCCGGCAGAGAAATGATAAAACGCATGCGGACAAATCTGTCTTGAAACGGCAGTGGCCACCAGACTGGCCAGCAGCATCCAGAACAGCATGGCCTGACTTTCTGACATTTCCATCACAATCACCGAAGCCGTCACCGGCGACTGGGTTGCCGCTGCAAGAAACGCAGCCATGGACAGCAGAACAAACACGCTTTGTGCCTCCTGCATGCCGGCCGAACTGGCGATCTGTACACCTATGCCGGCCCCTGTTGTGAGCGCCGGTGTGAAGATGCCGCCGGGAATTCCTGCCCAGTAAGAGGCCACGGTGGCGGCCAGTTTGGCAATACTGAAATGTTCCATATGCGGCCCCTGCATCATCAGGGCGTCCCTGGCCACGGTATAACTGGTGCCAAACACAGCTCCCGCAGTCAGATGCCCCAGCAGTGCGACTACCAGTCCCATTGCCGCCGCCACCCATAATGGATGCTTGCGAATGGCAGAGCGGCATGCCCTGGGGACGCACCCGGTCAGACCTTTGCTGAGCAGTCGGGCAAAGGTGCCGCCCGCAATGCCGCAAATGGCAGCGCAAAGCAATACCCACCAGAACATGTTCTCCTGCAGCGGGGAAGAGTGAAAGGTGCCAAAGTAGGGGTTGTCGCCCATGAGCGCGACCACGATGAAACCGGAAGCCAGCACACCCAGCAATACAAGTCGCTGCCAGCGCAGATCCAGTCCCTTGCCGATTTCCTCGATGGCAAATATCACACCGGAAAGCGGAGCATTGAATGCCGCGGCAAGACCACCGGCAGCACCTGCAGCCACCCACTCGCGGACATTGAAGCCCTTAAGGGGCAGACCGATCTTCTGGCAGAACTGACCCCAGGCCAGCATGGCGGCGGCGCCGATCTGTACCGATGGTCCTTCGCGACCAATGGAAGCGCCGGCAAGCAGGCCCAGGAAGGTCAGCGGTATCTTCCAGAGGGCCTGGGCAATCGATACCAGCCGCAGTTTTCCGGGGGTATCGCGCTGCATGGACAGACTGGCAATCACTTGCGGGATCCCGCTACCGATTGAGTAGGGCGCGAAACGCATGACACACCAGCGCAGCAGCATGAAAGCCAGCGGCATCACCACCCATATCAGATACGGATAGGCCTCGGTCCATTCCCGATTCTTTTCCAGCGCGTAATCAGCCAGCAAGGCAAAGCCGATGGAGATAAGGGCAACAAGGGCAGCGCCACAAAGCATCAGAGCCAGTTGCAGAGATTTTTTGGAGAGCCTGAGCGCGTGTCGGGTTTTATGCTGCAGGGAACGTCGAAGATGTATTGCTTGAATGGGCATAGCAAACTTCATGTGAGAAAAACGTGACGACTGGGGGAGTGCTTTGGCTCACCAGCCTTCACATCGGGTGCGAGTGCAACCTGATGTTCGACGGCGCTATGGCTTGCCGGATGCCAGTCCCAGCGCCTGTATGACAACGTCATTGAACGCATGGGGCAGCGCCAGATTCAGGCCGTGCGATGCGGGCGTGAGGGTATGGCGTTTCACCTGGGTGAACTGCGTTTCCAGTGCGTCCAGAATCTGGGGAAAAGGCACAGGGCTGTTGGAACCCCCAATCAATGTCACAGGAACGCCGTACTGGTTGATGCGCGAGGGATTCAGTTCGTATAGCGGTTCACGAATGATGAGCGGCAGCGTATCGGCCTGCTCGCGCGTCATGGTTTTGAACCAGGAGACCATGCGACTCCAGGTGCCCTTGCCGCTGACGCCATCAATAAAAATTTCCAGCGCACCGTCGATATCACCGCGTTCATAGGCGGCCAGGGCGACATCTCTGTAGGGCAGGGCAGGCATACTATCTTCCGGCAGAACAGAGCCCAGACCGGGATCCGCCAGCAGCAGATGTGTCACTCGATCCGGCCGCTGAGTTGCCATTTCGGCCGCAATGCGTCCGCCACGTGAATGGCCAAGGACAGCAAAGTGTTCAATATGCAACTGATCCATCAAACCGAACAGATCCGCCGTATGCTGGGCAATGGAAAATTGTCGGGTATCTGCAGGAATCAGCGAAGAAGCCGGCTGGTAGGTTGGCAGAGCCGGTGCTATCACCCGCAGGGATGTTGAAAGATCGGGTAGTTGCCAGCGCCAGAAACGAAAATCACACAGGGAGCCATGCACCAGCAATAAACAGGCCGGCGCCTGGCCCACGTCCTGGTATGAGAGGGTTGTCTTGCCCAGATTCAGCGTATGGAGTGGATATTCGTTCTGCATGTCTTACAAATGAAAAAAGCATCCTGTGACCTCCGGATGCCTTTGTGTAGGGTCAGCGTGTTGCTCAGGCCGTTGCGTTTAACGGAAGAGCTCCAGGCGGTTTTTGGCGGTGTCGGATGCCGGTGTATTCGGGTACTCACGGACGACACGTTGCAGCGTGGATTTTGCGCCCGCAATGTTATTGAGTTCAACCTGGCTTCCGGCAATCACCAGCAGGGCATCACCTGCTTTGGGATCACGCGGATAGGCCGATACCATGGCCTGCAGACCCTGGATGGAGCCATTGAAATCCTTGTTGGCGTACCGGCTGCTGCCTTCGTAAAAACGGGCGCTTGGGGCCAGAGGGCTGTTCGGGTACTGTTGTGCAAAACGGTTCAGCGCTGTGCTGGCTTCGGCGTAATTGCCCTGGCGGAACAGGTCCAGCGCACTATCGTAGTCCTGTTGTTCATTGGGGTCACCTACCTGCGGAGAGGGAGGTACGTCCGGATTTGCCTGCTGGCCGGATTGCTGAGCCATGCGCATCTGGTGATTGGCAGTTTCGATGCTGCCGCGCAGTTGGGTGATCTGCTGTTGCAGATTGTTGATCTTGTTGGAGAGATCAGTGTTGTTCTGCTGGCTTTGTCTTAACTGGGAGCGCAGATCAAGAATGGCACGCCGAGCATCTTCGTCTTCAAACGCATACGCGTTATTTGCACCCAGGCTGAGCAGCAGGACGGATGAGGCAATGAGCAGGGAATGGGTTTTCTTCATTTTCATATTGACTCCGTTAAAACAGCAACGCCGCAACGGCAGAACCGTTTGCGGCGCAGTGAGCTTAACCTACAAAGCAGGATTAACGCTGATAGTTAATGTCTGCGCGACGGTTTTCAGCATAGGC
>JAEWHK010000028.1 GCA_023387815.1 Pseudomonadota bacterium | reverse complement strand
TACCAGACCAGTTCCCAGCCCCGGGATGCGTGACCAGTCCGGCAGGTTTATTGACCACGATCCATGCTGCGGAATCGGCCACAATGGCGAAATCCACCGGTTCGGGCGTAAATGCCTGCTGCTCCGGTGCCTGCTGCATGGTGACGCAAATCAGGTCATCTGCGCCCACGTTCTGCCGGATTTTCCCCGGTACGCCATTGACAAGCACATGGCCCGCCTCTATCCAGCCCTGCAGTCGGCTGCGGGAATGTTCGGGGATCAGGACGGCCAGCACCTTGTCCAGGCGCTCACCGGTCATGGTCATGGGCAGACGGAATTCACGCAGGTCAATGTCGGGAATTTCGTCCGCATCCTGCAATGTTGGCTCTGACATCGGTAGAAAACACTGTAAAATCATATAATGTTCTCATCATAACGCGGCAATGGTATTATCAGATTGCTTTTTGAACTTTAACTCACAGTCACTTCCAAATTATGCATAAACGTTTGCTTCGAACTTCTCTCATCGCGCTGTCCTGCCTGACCGTCGCAGGTTGCAGCAGCATGATGAATCGCGATGCTGACAAAACGGCCGGCATGTCAGCGCCCCAGTTATATCAGGAAGCTCGCGACAACGTTCGCAGTAATGACTACAAAACCGCCAGAACCTACCTGGAAGCGGTTGAGTCGCGTTATCCGTATTCCAGTTACGCCCAGCAGTCGCTGATTGACCAGGCATACGTCAACTGGAAAGACAACGAGCCGGAAAAGGCCGTTGCTGCCATTGATCGCTTTCTCACGCTGTATCCCAGCCATCCGGGTACAGATTACATGCTTTACCTGAAAGGGCTCGTCACATTCACGCCCCCAAGCTCGTATCTGCGCAGCCTCACGGGTCAGGATCCCAGCGAGCGTGACCCCAAGGGTCTGCGTCAGTCTTACGCCGCGTTCAATGAGCTGATTCAGCGCTTCCCGGAAAGCCGCTACGCACGCGATGCGAAGCAGCGTATCACCTGGCTGGTCAGTACCATTGCCGATAATGAAGTCAACGTAGCCAAGTATTATTTCACGCGTCATGCCTACATCGCCGCCATCAACCGCAGCCAGTCCGTACTGCGCGACTTTTCCGGCGTGGCAGCAGCTGAACCGGCACTCTATATCATGATGCGCTCATACGAGCAGCTGGGTATGGCGGATCAGGCCACCGATGCCAAACGCGTGCTTGACCAGAACTATCCCAACAGCAAGTACTATGAACAAGGTCTGGACGGTGACGGCGGCTGGTTGTCCTGGCTGAGCCCTTCCCGCGTTTTCAACTAGACGCTTGCGGCCACAGGCAGTAAAAACAAGGCGACCTTAGGGTCGCCTTCATTTCGTCTGCATTCTCTGTCCTGTTTTCTGCCCAATTGTTGGGCTTGATGTCGCCCGGCGTGCCCTTCCTGCTTTCGGCTTGATTATTCAGCCTGTTTTCGACCGAATCGGCTATTCTTCGGCCTGATTATCAACGGATGAGGCAAGCGCAATTTCCGTGGCGTGATTCTTCAGAAAGTCCTCCGCCTCATTAAGCTTGCGCGTACGTCGAAAAGGTGGCAATCCGCGCCACAGCAGTTTGCCATAGGGCTTTTCCACCAGACGCCTGTCGCCCACCACCAGCAGACCCCAGTCTTTCTCGGTCCGGATCAGCCGCCCTGCCCCCTGTTTAAGGGCAATGGCTGCGCTCGGCAGCTGAAATTCAAAGAATGGGTTACCTCCGGACTCCCGACAGGCCTTGATGCGCGCTTCCAATACAGGATCGTCGGGCGGTGCGAACGGCAGTTTGTCAATGGCCACCAGCGTCAGCATATCGCCTGGAAGATCGATGCCTTCCCAGAAACTGGCGCTGCCCACCAGCACCGCGTTCTTCAGTTCGCGAAACTGCTGTAGCAGGATGCCCCGTGATGTTTCTCCCTGTCGCAATACCGGGCGGTCTATGAAATGCGTATCAAATGCCGCCAATAACATGGTGGCAATATTGTCCACGGCGCGCAAGGTGGTACACAGCACCAGCACGCCCCCTGGACTGGCCTGAATCAGCGGGATCAGGGTATCGACAAACTGTTGCTGAAATGCCGGTGACTGCGGTTCAGGCAGATGGTCCGGCACATAAAGCATGGCGTTTGCCTGGTAGTCAAACGGCGACTCCCAGCGTTCGGTACGCGCCCCATACAGGCCCAACTGGCGGGTATAGTGAGAAAAATCCTTGTAGACCGAGAGGGTCGCCGAAGTGAAAATCCAGGATTGCTCCTTGCGCCGTTGACGCGAGAAGGCATCGGCCACAGACAGGGGTGCCATCTGCAGGCGAAAATGATGCAGGCCCACCTCTACCCAGCGAACCAGCTGCTCAACTGGTGCCCCCTTTGCCTGTTGCTCGATCTGTTCACCTGCTCGCCGGGCGGGTGTGACCGGTCCTGCGTCGGTTTCCCGGGTGATGCCTTCTGGCAGAATGACAGGTTGTGACCATCGGTACAGTCGGGCGCACAATTCGGTCCCCGACTTGGCCGCTGCTGCCAGATCCGGATGCCGTTCCTGCACGGCAGTCAGCATTCCGGTCAGTGTCACCAGTTCATCGTAAAGCCGATTGAGAATATCGAAGAAGCGATCGGCGTCCGGTATCTGGTCAAAGGTAGCCTTGCGGCCAGGCATGCTTTCAATCGGCGCAGCGGCCAGCCGCAGGTCTTTCACATAATAAGTAACGCGCTGACAGGCATCGGTCCACTTGGCACTATCTCTGGCGTAGGCCAGCGCCGCCACCTCGGTGGATTTCAGAAAGTCGGTAATGGTTCCGGAATAGACCACGTCTCCCATGAATCGGGTTGCCGTGTCCGGCAACTGATGGGCTTCGTCGAAAACAACGGCGTCGGCGGCGGGAAGCAGATCGGTAATTCCCTCTTCCCTGAGCATCAGGTCTGCAAAAAACAGAGCGTGGTTGATGACAACCACATCGGCCTCCTGCGCCTGCCTTCTTGCCTTGAGCAGAAAGCACTCCTTCACGTTCGGACAGTCCTGGCCCAGACAGTTCTCGCGTGTGGATGTGACGCGATTCCAGATGTCGGCATCTTCCGGAACCTGTCCGCAATCGGTCTTGTCGCCTGAACGCGAACGTGATGCGAAAACGCGGATCTGCCGCAGTTGCGAGACTTCATCCTTCGATTTGAGCGCCCGTTCATCCTGCTCCAGTCGCTCCAGATGGTAATGACAGACGTAATTACTGCGGCCTTTGAGCAGCGCCACCTGCACCGGCAGGGCCAGGGCATCGCGCACGCGTGGTACATCTTTATTGAACAGCTGATCCTGCAGTGTTCGTGTGCCTGTGGAAATCAGGACCTTGCCGCCGGAAAGAAAGGCAGGAATCAGATACGCCCAGGTCTTGCCTGTGCCGGTACCCGCCTCGGCGACCAGGACGGAGTGAGAATTGATGGCTTCATCCACGGCCTGCGCCAGCTGGATCTGCGCGTCGCGCGTTGTATAGCCGGGGACTGCTGCTGCCAGCGGCCCCTCCTGAAGAAACCAGTCAGAAATATCAAAATCCAGTACTCGCACAACCCGTCCTACGCCCTTGACCTTTCGGCATTTACATGTGGCATCATACTCCAGTTCTGCTGCCCCAACCGGGATGCTTATGGCACAATGTCGCGTTTGGTTTAATTTTTATCGCGAAGTATGAACGTATCTACCTCCCCCGTTACCAACCCGTCCCCGCTGGTTGATCC
>JAEWHK010000050.1 GCA_023387815.1 Pseudomonadota bacterium | reverse complement strand
CAATCAACGCGGGAATGCTGGTTATGAAAGGAAATAACATGGAACTCAATGGCGCCGATATCGTCGTGCGCTGCCTGGCCGAAGAGGGCGTCGAGCACGTTTTCGGTTACCCTGGCGGCGCGGTGCTGTACATTTACGACGCAATCTACAAACAGAAAGACTTCAAGCACATTCTTGTGCGACACGAGCAGGCTGCAGTTCATGCGGCCGATGCCTATTCCCGTTCTTCCAATAAAGTCGGCGTCTGCCTGGTCACCAGTGGCCCGGGTCTGACCAATGCCGTTACCGGCATCGCGACTGCGTATATGGACTCCATCCCTCTGGTCATCATCAGCGGGCAGGTACCTACCAAGGCGATTGGTGAAGACGCTTTCCAGGAATGTGACACGGTGGGTATTACCCGACCTTGTGTGAAGCACAATTTCCTGGTTCGCGACGTTCGGGATCTGGCGGACACCATGCGCAAGGCGTTTTTCATTGCACGGACCGGCAGGCCCGGCCCTGTTCTGGTGGATATCCCCAAGGATGTCTCCATGACGCTGTGCAAATACTCGCCACCCAAATCCGAAATCAAAATGCGCTCCTACGCGCCTGTGGTCAAGGGTCACCTGGGGCAAATCAAGAAAGCGGCCCAACTGCTGGCAACTGCAGAGCGTCCCATGATTTACGCGGGTGGCGGCGTCATTCTTTCCGATGCCTCTGAAGAGCTGCGCGAACTGGTTCGCTTAAGCGGAGCACCGGTCACCACCACATTGATGGCACTGGGCGCACAGAATCCTGATTCTGATCAGTACCTGGGCATGCCGGGCATGCATGGCACTTATGAAGCCAATATGTCCATGCAGAATTGCGATGTGCTGATAGCAGTAGGTGCTCGCTTTGACGACCGCGTCATTGGCAATCCCAAGCATTTTGCCCAGTCGCAGCGCAAAATTGTCCATATTGATATCGACCCGTCTTCCATTTCCAAGCGGGTCAAAGTGGATATCCCCATTGTGGGCAATGTGCGCGACGTGCTGCAGGACATGAATCAGCAGTTTGCTGACGCCCAGGCAGAGCAGAAGTCTCCGCGTTCCCTGCAGAATTGGTGGAAACAGATCAACGAATGGCGCGGCCGTAACTGTCTTAACTATGACCGCAGCAGCGAGCTCATCAAGCCGCAGTTCGTGGTGGAAACCCTCTGCAAGGTAACCGAAGGCAATGCCTTCGTCACCTCTGACGTGGGTCAGCATCAGATGTGGGCAGCTCAGTACTATCGCTTCAATCATCCGCGCCGCTGGATCAATTCCGGTGGTCTGGGCACCATGGGCGTCGGCCTGCCTTACGCCATGGGCGTGCAAATGGCCCATCCCGATGCGCAGATCGCGGTGATTACGGGCGAGGCTTCCATTCAGATGAACATCCAGGAGCTGGCCACCTGCACACAATATCGGTTTACCCCGAAAGTGCTGTGCCTGAACAACCGCTACCTGGGCATGGTTCGGCAGTGGCAGGAAATTGATTACCAGTCACGCTATTCGGAATCCTATATGGACTCCATCCCCGACTTCGTCAAACTGGTCGAAAGCTATGGCCATATCGGTCTGCAGATCGATAAACCGGCAGATGTCGAGCCGGCGATCAAAGAAGCTTTTGGCAAGCATAAGGACCGCCTGGTCTTCCTGGACTTCATCACAGACCGGACCGAAAATGTCTGGCCTATGGTCAAGGCCGGCAAGGGCCTGACGGAAATGCTGCTGGGTTCAGAAGACTTGTAAGGGGAAACCATGAAACACATTATCTCCATTCTGCTGGAAAATGAACCCGGTGCACTCTCCCGCGTTGTGGGCCTGTTCTCTGCCCGGGGTTACAACATTGAAACCCTGACGGTGGCACCTACCGAAGATCCTACCCTGTCCCGGCTCACCATCATGACCGCCGGGTCCGAGGACGTGATCGAACAGATTACGAAACACTTGAACCGTCTTGTTGATGTGGTTAAAGTAGTCGATCTGACCGAAGGGGCACACGTGGAGCGCGAACTCATGCTGGTCAAAGTTCGTGCCGTGGGCAAGGAGCGGGAAGAAATCAAGCGCCTGGCCGATATCTTCAGAGGCCATATCGTCGATGTGACGGACAAATCCTACACAATCGAACTGACTGGCGTGCAGGACAAGATTCAGGCCTTTCTGTCAGCCCTGGATCGCAGCGCAATCCTGGAAACGGTTCGTACCGGCGTGTCCGGTATCGGACGTGGCGAACGGATCCTGCGGGTGATGTAAACGGCTGGCAGCGTAGTACAAAAAATTCAATAGACAAATTCAACTAATTTTTGAGGCTTTAAATGAAAGTTTTTTACGATAAAGATTGTGACCTGTCCCTGATCAAAGGGAAAAATGTCGCCATTATTGGTTACGGCTCACAAGGTCACGCCCACGCGCTGAACCTGCACGAGTCCGGCGTGAACGTGACCGTCGGTCTGCGTAAAAACGGCGCATCCTGGAGCAAGGCTGAAAAAGCCGGCCTGAAAGTGGCTGAAGTGGCCGAAGCCGTCAAAAGCGCAGATCTGGTCATGATCCTGTTGCCTGACGAGAATATCGCTCAGGTCTACAAAGAGCACGTACACGGCAACATCAAGGCCGGTGCTGCACTGGCTTTCGCTCATGGCTTCAACGTGCATTACGGTCAGGTTGTTCCTCGTGATGACATCGACGTCATCATGATTGCACCAAAAGCACCAGGTCACACGGTTCGTGGCACTTACTCTCAGGGTGGCGGTGTACCATCTCTGATCGCTGTTCATCAGGACAAATCCGGTGCTGCACGTGATGTGGCTCTGTCTTATGCCAGCGCCATTGGCAGCGGCCGTGCCGGTATCATCGAAACCAACTTCCGTGAAGAAACGGAAACCGATCTGTTCGGTGAACAGGCCGTTCTTTGCGGCGGTGCCGTTGAACTCATCAAAGCCGGTTTCGAAACGCTGGTTGAAGCCGGGTATGCGCCTGAAATGGCCTATTTCGAGTGCCTGCATGAGCTCAAACTGATCGTTGATCTGATCTACGAAGGCGGTATCGCCAACATGAACTACTCCATCTCCAACAATGCCGAGTATGGTGAATACGTCACCGGCCCACGCATCGTGACAGATGAAACCCGTCAGGCCATGCGTCAGGCGCTGAAAGACATTCAGACCGGCGAATACGCAAAAAGCTTCATTATCGAAAACGCCGCAGGTGCACCGACACTGACATCGCGTCGTCGCATCAACGCTGAATCCGAAATCGAAGTTGTGGGCGCCAAACTGCGTGCCATGATGCCATGGATTGCCAAAAACAAACTGGTTGATCAAACCAAGAATTAAGAGTAGGCTTTTGCGCCGGAAGCCGTTTTTTTCGGTTCTGGCGCAACGCGATTGTTTTCGGCCCTTTCAGGGGTCGTCATTTCGGGTGTAATATTTATTGCTACGGTAATATTTATTGTTATTCGGACAGATCGCGCTATTCTTTACCAGAACCTCTGCCCGGCAGAGGTTTTTTCTTTTAAGGTCGGCAAGTCTATGAAAATGAAAACTCAGATTATCAGAAACCTGATAATGGCTGGCATGCTTGCCGCCACTAGTGTAATGACACCAGCCATGGCACAGGACGTGCTCAAGGTTGGGGTGGAAGCGCTGTACCCGCCTTTTGAAAGCAAGACGCCCGATGGCAAGCTTGTGGGGTTCGACGTGGAACTGAACGATGCAGTCTGCGCCAAACTCGATGTCAAATGTGAATGGGTCGAAACCAGTTTCGATGGGCTTATTCCTGCCCTGAACGCGCGCAAGTTCAATTACATCAACTCGGCCATGAACATTACCGAGCCGCGCCAGAAAGTCATCGACTTTACCGTACCCATTTACGATGTGCCCAGTCAGCTGATTGCCAAAAAAGGCTCGGGTCTTCAGGCAACGCCAGAGAGCCTTGCTTCGACCGCCGTTGGCGTACTGCAAGGTTCTGCGCAGGAGGCATTTGTGAAGAAGCACTGGGCACCCAAGGGCGTGAAAATCGTATCCTATGCCTCACAGGATCAGATCTATCAGGATCTGCAAAACAACCGCATTCAGGCCGCCGTGCAAAAGACGCCCAGCGCCGTCAGCGGGTTCCTGGAAAAGCCAGAGGGTAAAGATTTTGAGATCACCGGCAAACCGCTGGATGATACCTCGGTTCTGGGAGTGGGCACGGGTTTTGGCATCCGCAAGGGAGACAAGGAACTTAAAACCCGTCTGGACGAGGCCATTAATGCGCTGAAGAAAGATGGTACGATAAGCAAACTTACCCAAAAATACTTTCAAGCCGACTGGGTCGCCAAGTGAGCCGAATTTGTAAAGAACGCAACCGGCCCGGGCGGCCGGTTTTTTTATTCTGTCTTCCAGGTAGCGATCATGCAGATCCGTTCCAAGTTGCCCGACGTGGGTACAACTGTTTTCAGTGTTATTGGTGATCTGGCCGAGCGCCACCAGGCTGTCAATCTCGCGCAGGGTGCGCCTAATTTCCCGTGTGCGCCCGAGCTCATTGACCACGCCATTGACGCCATGTCCGAGGGCCACAACCAGTACGCGCCCATGATAGGCATTGCGCCACTGCGCAATAAAATCGCCGAAAAAATACAGCTTCTGTATGGCCACAGCTATGACGAAGTCACGGAAGTGACTGTCATGGGCAGTGCCAGCGAAGCGCTGTATTGTGCCATCACCGCGCTGGTTCACGCGGGCGATGAAGTCATTTATTTCGAGCCCTGTTTCGACAGTTATGCGCCGATATTGCAATTGCAATCGGCCGTGGCAGTGCCGATCAAACTGCAGCCGCCCGCCTATGGCATAGACTGGGATGCGGTTCGTGATGCGATCAATGAGCGTACGCGCATGATCATCATCAACTCGCCCCACAATCCCACGGGCGCCATTCTGAGCGATGCGGACATTGCCGCGTTACAGGATATTGTTGCGGAAACGGATATCATTATTCTTTCCGATGAAGTCTACGAGCACGTGGTATTCGACCAGGACATTCACCGGAGCATGTCACGTTATGCGGGCCTGCGCGAGCGCTCGATTGTGGTTACCTCATTTGGCAAGACCTTTCACGTAACCGGCTGGCGCGTCGGCTATTGTGTAGCACCGGCGGCTATTACAGCGGAAATACGCAAGATTCATCAGTTTCTGATGTATGCGGCCGACACGCCCATGCAGTATGCGCTTGCGGCCATGATGGAAACGCCGAACCATTATCTGAACCTGTCTACCATTTATCAGGAAAAGCGTGATCTGCTGGCCAATGCCTTGAAAGATTCCCGGTTCGAGATACAGCCCAGCAAAGGCGGATTCTTCATGCTGGCAAGATTTCAGAAAATCAGCTATCTGTCGGACGTGCAGTTCGTCAGAAAACTGATTGAAGAGTATGGTGTGGCAACCATACCGGTCTCGGCATTTTATTCTGATGCTACAGATCTGGGCGTTATTCGCCTGTCGTTCTCCAAGGACGATGCCACACTGGAAGAGGGCGCAAGGCGCCTGTGTAAACTATGACAATAATGAATCATGAATTACGAGGATAAACCATGAACTTCGCTAAAAAACTCACTGTTAAATCCCTTATTGCTGCGGCTGGGGCGCTGGCAATATCTTCCTCAGCCATTGCGCAGGACAACTGGCCAAGCAAACCCATCACCTTCATTGTTCCCTATGCTGCTGGCGGCTTCGCAGATACGCGCATGCGTTTGCTGGCAGAAGAACTGAGTAAAGAACTCAAAGCCAACGTCGTTGTTGAGAACAAAGCCGGTGCGGGTGGTGTGATCGGTACAGACTTTATTGCCCGTGCCAAGCCCGATGGTTACACCATTGGCAGTGGTAACCTGGCACCGTTGTCTGTTAACCCAACGCTGATGCCAAAGAACGTCAAATATGATGTTACCAAAGACCTGGCGCCCGTCATTCTGATTGAAGAAAGCCCGCTGATTCTGAGTGTCAGCAACAAAGTGGACGCAAAGAACGTCCAGGATCTGATTGCGCTGGCAAAGAAAGATCCTGGCAAACTGACCTTTGGTTCTTCCGGTGTGGGCGGTGCGCATCACCTCTCGGGTGAACTGTTTGCCACAGCAGCAGACATCGATCTGACTCACGTGCCTTACAAAGGCGGCGCACCGGCCAGCAGTGATCTGATGGCGGGTCATATCGATATGATGTTCGAAATGGGCTACGCAGCCATGCCTGCCATCCAATCCAAGAAAGTGCATCCGCTGGCCGTTACCAGCGCCAAACGCCTGCCCCTGCTGCCTGACGTACCTACCATGCAGGAAGCCGGTCTGAAAGATTTCGAATCCTACAATTGGCAGGGCGTGATTGCTCCAGCGGGCACTCCGGAACCCATCATCAGCAAACTGAACACGGCTTTCAACAATATTCTGAAGAAACCTGAAGTGCAAAAAGCTTTTGACAGCACCGGTGGTCAGGCAGCGGGTGGTACACCTGAAGATTTCGCCAAGTTCATCGACAGCGAAACCAAGAAGTGGGCTGAAGTCATTAAAACAGCGAACGTGACGGTGAATTAAGTCGCGGTGTTTATGCTGGCAGGTCTTCCGACAAGATACCGCGTTCATTAGGTCGTCTTATCGGTAGGTCGGTTCGCAGCAGGACGATTCTTCAAATGATTGTCCTGCTGCAGATTCAAAATTCATTAACGTTCCGGTTACCCAAACTTCAACTGCCGGATATGCGATCTTAGAATATCAATAAAATGATTGCTCAATAGTGATGGCGCCGTATGCGTTGGCATGACAAGCTGAACCGGTGTTGCGATTTGCGGATGAAAGGGCTTGATCAGCAATTTACCGTCGAATGTGCTTGCAACATACGGATTCACAATACCTATTCCGGTTCCTGCTGCAACCAGGGCACAGACAGTGATGGATGACGGCGTTTCGATAATGAAATCATGTGAAATCTGATGTGATTCCAGGAACTGCTTAATCTGCTGGGTCAGTTCATCAGTATCGCTGAGTGAAATAATTTTCTGGCTTTTGATAGTCTCCAGGTTGATTTTGTCTGCCTGCTGCAGCCTGTGATCAAGTGGCAGCACGCATACGGCAGAACTGCTGGTCAGGACCTCGGTGTGCAGATCATTGTCTTCAATACGACCTGTTGTCAGTACGATATCAAGCATGTCCTGATGAAGCAGGTTCGATAACTGCGGTGTACCACCGGTTTCCAGGCTGATATGCGTCTTGGGAAATTTTTTCAGTAATTCGGAAATGGGTGGTGGAATCAGACCAATGCCCAGCGTTGGCGTACAGCCGATACGCAGGGTGCCGACGCCCGCCTTGCGCATGGAGTCGACAACGGTTTCTATGCCCTCAAGTCCGCTGAAATAGCGTTCTATCGTTTTATGCAGCAACCTTCCTTCGCTTGTGGGACGCAGGCGGCCACCAAGAAGCTCAAACAATTTCAATTGTGTTGATGCCTGAAGTTCCTGCAAACGCCGACTGATGGATGGTTGGGTCGTGTTAAGCATTTGGGCCGCGGCAGTGGTTGTCCCGGTTTGCATCACCGCTCTGAAAGCAGATAGCTGCTGAAAATTCAAAGATTTGCTCATTAGGATTATCCCGTAGAAATGCGTACCGTTTCCTATGAAGTATATCAATTATGAATAGATAATAACTAAAAAAGAATTTGTATGTATGGAATGACCATCTTAGTCTGTGTGCTTGAGAATTTATTGCAGCCGCATGGCGTCAAATCACTATGGATCAGACTAAGTACATTTCGAATATTTCTCCCTGTCGCCGTGTCGGAGACGATGGCAAACACCATTTTTTTGGTTATTACAATAAAACCAACTGGGACAGGACGGGCCAACGACTGCTGGCAAACCGGGTGCCGTTTATGACTGCACAATTGTCGCCTGAGCTGGTTGCTGAAGTGGGTTACTTCGATCTGGCTGAAGGCGAGAAGTATGTTGCCATTGATACCACCACGACCTGGAACTGGCAGATGGGATGCCAGTTGCAATGGCTGGATGGATGGGAAGGTAACTATTGCATTTACAATACTCGCACAGATGATCGAAGCGGACCCTATCCGGGATTTCGCTCTACTGTCTGCAACATCGATACGGGTGAGAAAACGAATTTCGCCGTGCCAATTACGGTCGTCGCTCCAGACAGCAGTTATGCGTTGGGGCTTAATTACAGTCGTCTTTTTATTACGCACGAGACGATCGGATACTGGGAAGTGAATCCTCCTGTTGTTGAGAATGCACCTGAAAGCGACGGGATCTATTACCTGGATCTGAAGACCGGTGAATACCGATTGATTGTCAATTTCAGGCAGCTTAGTGAATTTCATCATGTCAGCTCTATGGACAAAGCCATCCATTGGATATCGCATGTTGAGATCAATCCCTCATCGGGTCGCGTACTTTTTCTGCATCGCTGGACGGAGCGAGTGGAAGACGAAACCTGCTTCCTGCATCGGCTGATTACCATGAATCCTGATGGATCCGATATTCGGCTGCTTGAAGATTCCGATCACCCATTGCCGCAGCTGGCCGATGATTTTGATCCGGAAGCAGTGGGTACATTCGATTATGAAAAATCCGAGTACCAGATATCACACCCGTTATGGTGTGATGATCAGCGGATAATCGTATGGAGCCCGCACGCGGGAGAGATTCATTACCATTTATATACGGACGCGGATACCAACGACGTGCAAATCGTGGGCAGGAATATTCTCACTGAGAATGGTCACATGACCTATTCACCAGTGAACAAGCGCTGGTTATTAAGCGATACTTATCCGGACGCGCAAACCAATGAACGTTTGCTCATACTATTTGATATGGACAATAACGTTTGTCATAAACTGGGTAGTTTTTATACCGATCCGGTACTCAAAAAAGTCAATCGATGCGACCTTCACCCGCGCTGGAGTCGTGACGGGACGCAGATATGTATTGATTCCGTTCACGAGGGGGAGCGTCAGCTTTACCTTATTGATGTATCACATATCGTAGGCTAGTTTAATCAGGGAAAAATCATGAACATGAGATTCAGAAATCAAATCAGAATGATGGCAGGCTTTGCCGTAGCTGCTGTGGTGTCAGGTACCTTTGCGGGCGTTGCTGTGGCACAGGAAACGCTGGACGGAACGCTGAAAAAAATCAGCGATGATGGTGTTGTTGTGGTCGGCTATCGAGAGGCCTCTATTCCATTTTCATACTACGATTCGGATCAGAAGCCAATTGGTTATTCCATCGATTTTGCCAACCTGATTCTGGAGCAGATAAAAGCAGTAACCGGTAAATCGGATCTTAAGGTGAGAATGATTCCAATCACATCGCAGAACCGAATTTCTCTGCTGCAGAACGGTACGATTGATTTTGAATGTACGACGACAACCAATAATGAATCCCGCGCCAAGCAGGTGACATTTTCAAACAGTATTTTTCAGGTGGGGACTCGTCTGCTTGCCAAAAAAGATTCAGGCATAAAGGATTTTGAAGACCTGAAAGGCCAGACCGTCGTGGTCGGTGCGGGCACGACATCTGAAGTGCTGCTGCGCAAACTGAATGTCGAAAAGAAACTGGGCATGCGTATTATCAGTGCGAAGGATCACAGCGAGTCCTTTTTGACATTGTCTACCGGACGTGCGAAAGCCATGATGATGGACGATGCCTTGCTGGCTGGCGAACGGGCAAAAACGTCCAATCCGCATGATTATGTCATTACCGGTACACCGCAGTCCTATGAGTCTTATGGCTGCATGGTGCGCAAGGACGATAAAGGCATCAAATCGCTGCTTGATAAAGTGATAGCGGATGCTGAAAAGTCGGGAAAAGCAACTGAGATTTACAAAAAGTGGTTCGAGACTCCGATTCCTCCGAAGAATATCAATCTGGAATTTGAGATGTCAGATGGCATGAAAAAACTCTTTGCCAATCCTGACGATAAGCCTGCTTCATAACGCGCTTTTGAACCTGAGGCTAATGCAATACATAACGCATACCGACTGCGTTTTACGGTGATATCACAAATGGATTACAAATGGAATTGGGGCTTTCTGCTCGAGCAGGTGGCAACGGGTGAGAACACAACATATCTGGGGTGGCTGGGTATTGGCCTGGTCAATACTGTGCTTCTCACATGCTTTGCCTGGATACTGGCATTGGCTCTTGGCTCTGTATTTGGGGTAATAAGAACGCTCCCCAATCGAGGGCTGGCTTTCATCGGTACAGCGTATGTGTCAATTTTTCGTAATGTGCCTTTAATTGTGCAGTTCTTCATCTGGTACTTTGTGGTACCGGAAATGTTGCCAACCGCCGCCGGTGACTGGATAAAGAATCTGGATCCTTCCATGCAGTTTTTTGTGGTATCCGTTCTCTCACTGGGCGTCTACACAGGTTCGCGGATTTGTGAACAGATCCGTGCCGGTATTCAGGGCCTGCCAAGAGGACAGAAGAGTGCCGGTCTTGCACTGGGGTTCACATTACTTCAAACGTACCGCTACATACTTTTGCCGGTCACGTATCGCACCATCATCCCGCCGCTTACTTCAGAGTTTTTGATTATTTCGAAAAATTCGGCGGTTGCGTCTACTATTGGTCTGCTCGAGCTTTCGGGTCAGGCGCGCCAACTGGTTGACTATACGTCGCAGCCCTACGAGTCATTTATCTGTGTCACGCTGGCCTATATCTTTATCAACTTTCTGATTATTCGCCTGATGGGATTCATTCGGAAACGCAGCCATATTCCTGGCCTGCTGGGAGACTGAAATGTTTGAATTTGACTGGAACATGATCGTTCAATCCCGTGGGTTGCTGATGACCGGTATGTGGCTCACGTTGCAGGTGACGCTGGTTGCCATTCTAGCCGGGCTAGGCTTTGGGATCATCCTGGCTGCAATGAGCATCGTAAAGGTACCTTTTCTGAACTGGCTGGCAAAGATGTACGTGTCGCTATTTCGCTCAATTCCACTTGTGATGCTGTTGTTGTGGTTCTTTTTGATTGTCCCGCAAGTGCTCAAATCAGTTCTGAATATATCGCCCAGTGTGGATATCCGGCTGATCTCGGCCATGGTTGCATTTTCAATGCTGGAAGCTGCATTCTTCTGTGAAATTATTCGGGCAGGTATTCAGAGTCTTCCGGCAGGGCAGTTCAGTGCGGCAAAGGCGCTTGGCATGAATTGGGCGCAATCCATGCGTTTGATTATTTTGCCTCAGGCGTTCAGGAAAATGCTGCCTATTACCCTGACACAATGCATTGTCATTTTCCAGGACACCTCTCTGGTATATGTGATTGCACTGGGTGATTTTTTCAGTCGCGCAAAAAGTGTAGGGGAGCGAGATGGAACACTGATCCAAATGTTGTTGTTTGCCGGTTTGACTTATTGGGTCATTTGTTCGCTGGCAACCATTGTTGTCAAATATGTACAGGGTAGAGTGAAATATGATTGAACTGAAAAATGTGTCCAAGTGGTACGGCAAGTTCCAGGCACTGAAAAATTGCAGTGTCGCTGTTGAAAAGGGTGAAGTTGTTGTATTTTGTGGTCCTTCGGGTTCAGGCAAATCCACTCTGATCAAGACTATCAATGGACTGGAGCCGTATCAGGAAGGGGAAATTCATTTCAAGGAGCATTTGATTAAGGCGAGTGGCCCTGATATGAATCTATTGCGGACGAAAATTGGTATGGTTTTTCAGCACTTCGAACTGTTTCCGCATCTGACTGTTTTGGAGAATCTGACCATTGCCCAAGAAAAAGTGTTAGGTCGTCCCAAGTCCCAGGCAACAGAAAAAGCGCAAGCGTTGCTTAAACGAGTCGGATTGCAGGCGCATGCAGAAAAACATCCGGGTCAGCTGTCGGGTGGACAACAGCAGCGAGTGGCGATTGCCCGAGCACTGTGTATGGATCCAGAAGTGATGCTTTTCGACGAGCCCACTTCTGCGCTGGATCCGGAGATGGTGAATGAAGTTCTTGATGTAATGATAGAACTTGCCAAAGAGGGGATGACGATGCTCTGTGTCACTCATGAAATGGGATTCGCGCGACAGGTAGCGGACAAGGTCGTATTTATGGATCAAGGTACCATCGTCGAACAATCTGAGAAGAACGAATTTTTCGATCATCCACGCAGCGATCGAGCGCGTGATTTTCTGGAAAAAATTCTGGTGTAGCAACTTGTTTGTCCTGTCGGGGTATCCTGGATGTGTACACAAAATATATCCATGTAGACAATGCCCAAGGATTGAACGTCGAGACCGCGACGTTCAATCCTTTTTTTGCTCATGATTTAGCGGGGACGCTCTGATCCAGAATCGCAAAGAGATAGGTGAGCGTAATGAGTGCGAGCCTAATGGGCATGCACTCCCAGCCCTTAAAACGCGTGGCGCAGTTCAGTTTGCTTTGCCGATTTCTCTATAAGCTCCCCAAGCATCTGAGCTGTAATGGCAGACAGCGTCCACCCCAGATGCCCATGGCCTGTGTTGTAGAACACGCCAGATCGTCTGCCCTGGCATACGCGTGGCATCATGTCCGGCATCATTGGGCGCAAGCCACTCCATGGCACGACGCGGCGAGTCTGAATGTCTGGAAACATGCGGCGCGTCCAGTCAATCAGCGGTTCGATCCGGTCCGCACGAATATCCTTGTTGTAGCCGTTGAATTCTGCCGTGCCGGCTACCCTGAATCGATCCCCCAGAAAGCTGGTGACGATTTTTGCATCTTCATCCAGCAGGCTTACGCGGGGCGTTGCGGCCAGGCTGGCTGCGTCGTCCAGATGCACACTGATGGAATAGCCTTTTACCGGATAAACGTTCATGGCGTCCCCAAGCATGCGCGCAATTGCGCGACTGCCCGTACCTGCGCAAACCACGATTTTCTCACCCTCTATAACGTCTTTGACTTGATTGTTATAGCGCTGGTAAGAAACCCGATGAACACCTGATTCACTTGTGATATTCGTTACGGTCGCATCCATTTCAAACTGCACACCCAAACGGCGGCACGCGGCTGCCAGGCCGGTGGTGAACTTATGAATATCGCCGGTGGCGTCAGAAGGCGTATACAAACCAGCAAAGCATCCCTGCGTCAGTGCCGGTTCAATGGATTGTGCCTCTTCATTGGTAACAGGATAGCGTTCCAGGCCGCCTTCCTGCAGCAAGGCGTTGGATTTGAGCGCCTTATCAAAACTTTCTTTGTCGTGATAGATATGGAGAATACCGCGACGCTGAAGGTCGAAGTCAATGTTCTCCTGTTCTGCCATGGCGTAAAGGTGCTGACGCGCTTCAATGGCCAGTCGGGTTGTTTCAATGGTATTGCGCTTGTGGTTGGGAATATTGCGAATGAATGCAGCAAGCCAGCTGTATTTATGCCAGCTGAATGCCGGGTTGAGCAGAAGCGGGGCATTGCGTTTGCCGATCCAGCGAAGGCCTTTTACGACGGTTGCAATACTGTTCCAGACTTCAGCGTTGCTTGCAGATAGCTGTCCTCCGTTGGCAAAGGACGTTTCCATGGCGGGATCGCGGTGCCCGTCAATGACGGTGACCGAATAGCCAAGCTTGGCAAGGGTGTAGGCTGAGGTGATGCCGGTAACGCCGGCGCCGATAATAATGACACGTGACATAATGAACTCCAATGGCGGTGATGCAAATCAGACAATTTGCATACCCCATCTGTCACGGTACCTGAGAGTTTCACCCGCTTTTGTAAAGCCGGTTCCCCTTCGGTGGGCACATGGCCTCTCTCCAGAGTGTCGCGTTGTTTGCAGTCCTTTTGCCTGAGAGTTTCCGGGGTGGTTGCTCCGTCGGCGTCAGCAGGGCTGAACTCTCCTGCAAAAACGAATGTCGACACCGCCTATGATAATCGTCTTCCACAGGACATCAAGTTAGGGTTTACCCTAATACAAAAGAAAAACCGGCAGGCGCCAGGGGCGTGCCGGTTGAGCTTGCTTGCGAAAACTGCGTTGCACTAAATAGCGTGCGCGCGCTTTATTGCACCGTAATATTGTTGTCTTTGATGATTTTGCCGTAGAGTTCAGAATCACGTTTGATCAGCTCTCCCAATTCGGCGGCCGAACCGCCAACAGGAACAAAACCGGCAGACTTGAATTTTTCTTTCACATCCGGATCTTTTACGATTTCTGTAATGTCATTTGAAATGCGGTCCACGATCTCCTGTGGTGTGCCTTTCGGTGCAAGCAGAGAGGTCCAGGAATTCATGACAAAACCCTTGAAGCCAGCTTCTTCCATGGTGGGAATATCATCTTCACCTTCCCAGCGTTTTGCAGATGTGACTGCCAGCGCACTTAGTTTGCCTTCCTTCACATAGCCCATGGGAACCAGAATCGGGTCAAACACCATGGAAACCTGGCCACTCAGGAGGTCTGCAAGAATCGGCGCACTGCCTTTGTAAGGTACGTGAGTCATTTCAATACCGGCTTCACTGGCAAAGTGCGCACCTGTCAGGTGTGCGCTGGAGCCGGTGCCGCTGGACGCGTAAGTCAGGTGATTCTTCTTGCCGTATTCAACCAGTTCCTTCAGATTTTTTGCGGGTACCTGTTTGCTGACGAAAAGGAACAAAGGCAGGTCGGCAATATGAGAGACCGGCACAAAGTCGTCGTCGCTATAGTTCAGTTTGTACATATGTGGATTGGCAGAATAGGCTGCCAGCACGGTAACAAAAGTGTAGCCATCAGGTTTTGAGCGGGCCGCCTGTGCCGTACCAATGGTGCTGTTTGCGCCTGGTTTGTTCTCAATCACAATTGGCTGCTTGAGTTTTTCCGAGAGTTTTTGCATGACTACGCGTGTGACTGTGTCAGTGGCGCCTCCGGGTGTATAGGGAACAATAACCTTGATGGGTTTGTCCGGCCATGCGGCCTGCGCAGATATTGGCAAGGCCAGGGCGGTTAATGTCGAAAATGCAAGAAGTGATGTACCTATTATTTTCATTGGAATGTTCCTTGTGGGTAATAGTTATAGCCGGTCAAGGATAACAAAGATTCAATAAAAAAAATATGGACTTTTACACCTATTTATCGAGTCATGCATAAAAATGTCAAAAGCCCGCAGAGCGAGTACTGACGGGCTTTTGCAGAGCGGAACAGACAAGGGAAAACCATGATGAAAACAGCTTTCCTGTCTGCGCATTACCGGAGTTACGAACCGTTCACATATGAAATATTTGACGGTCAATTTTGCTGCACTGCTGCTTCGGAAAATGCGAGCGAAATTCGAAAGCGAACTTCGCTTAACAAGATCAGGAAAAGACGCGGAAACGTTCGTTGTCGTCCATATATTCCTTATCTCCCGCAGGGCTCACAATACTTCCAAATGGCATTTGTGCACGCAGTTTCCAGCTGGCTGGAATATCCCATTCGGCTTTGACTCGCTCGTCGATCAGTGGGTTGTAATGTTGCAGCGAAGCGCCAATGCCTTGTTCGGCCAGGGCGGTCCATACAGCCAGTTGCGCCATACCGGTAGAGTGTTCAGACCAGATGGGGAAGTTGTCTGCGTAAGCGGCGAATTTTTCCTGCAGACCGGCAATGACTTTTTCGTCTTCGAAAAAGAGGACGGTGCCATAAGCTGCCTGGAAGCCACTCAATTTTTTGTCTGTAGCGGGGAAAGCGTCGGCAGGCACGATCGCGCGAAGAACGTCTTTGGCAATTTCCCATACGCGATCCTGATTTTTGCCAAGCAGAATGACGGCGCGGGAAGACTGAGAGTTAAATGAAGACGGCGCTTCTTTGATGGCGGTCTGAATGAGCTTGACGACTTCCTCTTCGCTCAGTTTGATGTCGCGATCGAGCGCGTAAATGGTACGGCGGTTCTTCAGTTGATCCAGAAAATTGGCGGACATAATTTGAATACCCTTATAAATGTTGGTCGGTTCAGACGCTGCAGCGGCAGGTAAAAGAGGGCGGCTGCAGCTCCGTTATGTCTATATTATGCTGCATTGCATGGTGAGTATGTTTCACGCTGTTTGTAGATTTCATTCAAAATATTTGAATGATGATCGTCATAACGTGAGGCTGATCTGCGAGGGGAAGGGAAGGGCTGATGTGGATGGCAGAAGAAGATGACAGAGCTGCGGAAGATGGAGGATATTTGTGATATTGCTTGCCGACTGCCATGCCGCGGTGCACAGGCGCCGTATCTGCGTATCCAACAATTCTGGCATCGTCAGATACAGGGCCTGTCACGGGGAACTTGAATTTAGACTGCCGCTATTTCTTCTGGAAACCGAGAGCTTCCAGTACCTTGCCTTCATCTGCCGTCGTTTTTTTGGCGAATTCGGTATATTGCTCGGTGCTCATATACAGCGGTTCCATATCGTATTTTTCCAGCGCTTCACGGAAGTTGGGTTTTTCCATTGCGAGTTTCAGACTGTCATGCAATTTTTTTACGATGTCCGGATCTGTGCCTTTGGGTAGAGCCAGACCGAAAGGAGACAGTTGAACTCGGTCAATACCGGACTCTTTGAGTGTAGGCGCATCGGGGAATTTTTTGCTGCGTTTTTCGCCCCAGGTGGACAGCAGCCGCAACTTGCCGTTTTCTACATAAGGTGCCCACGCTGGTGTATCTGCGACCGACATGACAAAGCCCCCAATAATGGCTTTGAGTGATTCAGCGTTACCCTTGTAAGGCACATGTACCAGTTTAATGCCTGCGTCGCGCGCAATGGCTTCCATGGTGATATGCAAGGTTGTCATAATGCCGGGCGTGCCATAGGTGAGCTTCTCCGGATTCTGCTTGGCGTAGTCGATATACTCTTTCATCGATTTGATGGGGGAGTCTGCGGGCACAACCAGGCCAAAGGAGTAACCTGCCAGACCAATCACGTAGGTCAGATCAGTTGCTGGATCCCAGTCGATTTTGCTGATGTATGGCAAACGGAATACCGGTGTGGGTGTCTGGGCCAGCGTGTAACCATCCGGCTTTTTGTTGTGCAACTGCATCGCAGGCAGAACACCGCCAGCGCCCGGCTTGTTTTCGATAATGACGGGCTTTTTCAGAATGCCAGACAGGTTTTCGGCCAGCACGCGAAAGGGAATGTCGGTGGAGCCACCAGCCGTATAACCAATCACAATCGTAATCGGTTTATCCGGAAAGGCTTTGGCCGCTTCAGACATCGCATATGCAGAGGACATGCCTGCAGCGATGAGCGCGCCAGCCAGCAGGGAATGCAGGAATTTTCCGGGTTTAATCACATTTGTCTCCTGAGTTATAGGAATAAACATACGTTTGGTTTTATGAGTGGGGACTGCGGTATGATATTGCGCATTAACTCAATATCACGGTTTTAAGTAGATCAAAATCAGATGAGTGTCACTTTCAGAGGTGGCGCTCCGGGAATATAGTCAGATAATTCTTCAGAGAGCGCTATCAGGAATTACGCTCAGACGTTTCTTCAGAGAACACTGTCGAGGATTACGCTTAGACATTCCTTCAAGAATGACACTCCGGAATGCCCTTCAGGAATCGCCTTGAGTGACTACGCTCAGATATTACCTTCGCGGATCAGGTCCTTGGCGATAATAATCTGCTGAATTTGCGATGTGCCTTCATAGAGGCGGAACAGACGCACATCACGGTAAAAACGTTCGATTGCGTATTCAGAAATATAGCCTGAGCCACCATGAATCTGAACAGCACGGTCAGCCACGCGGCAGCACATTTCAGTTGCAAAGTACTTGACGCAGGAAGCCAGTGCCGAAACATTCTCCTTATTATCACGTCGTCTGGCGGCATCCAGCAACATGCATTCTGCCGCATAGATTTCAGTTTTGCAGTCAGCCAGCATACCCTGAATCAATTGAAACTCGGCTATGGGCTGGCCAAATTGCTTTCGATCTTTGGCGAAGGCCAGTGCATCGGCAAGCATGCGTTTGGCTGCGCCGATTGCCACACCTGAAATATGCAGCCGGCCCTTATCGAGCACCTTCATGGCCGTTTTGAAGCCAACGCCTTCCTGTCCGCCAATCAGCTGGCTTGCAGGCACACGGCAATTATCAAAAATGACATCGCTGGTATGGGCGCCTTTCTGTCCCATTTTGCTATCACGTTTGCCCAGGCTCAGTCCGGGAGTATCCGCTTCCACGATAAATGCGGAAATGCCTGAAGCTCCCTTTTTTTCAGGATTGCTGCGGGCCATCACGGTAAAAATACCTGCTTGCGGCGCATTGGTGATGAATCGCTTCGTGCCATTGATCACGTATTCGTCACCGTCACGTACCGCCGTGGTTCGCAATGAACCGGCATCAGAACCCGCCTCAGGTTCTGTGAGTGCGAAAGAGCCGATCAGATCGCCCGCCGCCAGTCGCGGCAGATATTTCTCTTTTTGTTCCGGGGTACCGTCAATCACGATACCGGAAGAGCCGATGCCATTATTGGTGCCGATGTAAGAACGAAACGCGGGAGACGTTCTGCCAAGTTCCATGGCGATGCGTGCTTCTTCTTCCATCGTCAGGCCCAGGCCACCATATTCTTCGGGGAGGGTCAGCCCGAACAGGCCCAGTTCTTTCATCTGTTCGCGGATGGATTGGGGTATCTCATCGGTTTGTGCAACTTCTTCTTCTGCGGGTATCAGCACTTCGTTTACAAAGCGACGCACGCCGTCTTCAAGAAGGGTCTGGGTTTCCTGATCTCTAATCATGATTGTGATTTGGTCCTTAATTGTAGTTGTCTGCTTTCTTGGTTGCGTCTTTCTTTGTCAGGAAGCGGTTGAATGCCGCTTTTGCTTCAGGCGATACAAGGCACTGGGCAAAGCGCTCCCGTTCTGCATCCAGCGTCGCTGCAACATCTTCAGCAGAGGCACGTTGCAGCAAGGCTTTTGTGCTGGTTAGTGCCAGCCTGGAATGGCCGGCCAGCTCGCGTGCAAGCGTCTGTGCTGCGTTTTCGGCTTCTCCGGCAATAACCACGCGGTTGATCAGTCCAGCCTGCTGGGCTTCTTCTGCAGTGAAGGGTGAACCTCGGTAAAGCCACTCATTGGCCTTGCGAATTCCCACATATCGAGCCAGCAGCAGACTGGATGCGCCCTCCGGACAAAGCCCGAGAGGTACAAATGGAATACGAAACTGTGTACCCGTACCAGCGACAACGAAATCGCAATGCAAAAGCATGGTGACGCCAATTCCGATGGCACCGCCTTCAACGGCAGCGATAATGGGAATGTCAACCCTGCTGATGCATTTGAGAAATCGCAGACCAGGACTTGCGCCTTCCGGGGCCTTGACGAAATCGCCAAGGTCATTGCCGGCGGTGAAATAGCCACCCGCACCGGTCAGGACGACGGCGTTGAGCTCGGGATTGCCGCTTGCCTGTTCCAATGCCTCAATCAATGCAGCATAGGTGGAAGCATTCAGCGCGTTCTTCTGAGCAGGACGGTTAATGACAATCGTCATGATCCGTTCGCTGATATCAACTTTGATGCTGTCACCCTGCGTATTTTCAGTTGCGATGTTCTCAGTCATATGCACTCTCTTTGGCGATGCGCTCGCGCGCTGCCGCGTACTCCTGCTGCATGCGTTCTGCAATTGTAGCGACAGGTTCGACGGCATCGATGGTCCCGACGCCCTGGCCGGCACCCCAGACATCTTTCCAGGCCTTGACGCGGGTTGTGCCAAAATTGGTCGAAGATTTGTCTTCAGGTTTCAGATTGGCCGGATCCAGGCCAGAGGCCGTGATGCTGGAGGCAAGATAGTTACCCGGAATGCCGGTAAAGAAGGGCGTATAAACGATATCTTTTGCAGAGGATTCGACAATCATCTGTTTGTAGCGAGGATCTGCATTGGCCTCCTGACTGGCAATGAAACGCGTACCGATGTATGCAAAATCGGCGCCCATGGCCTGGGCTGCCAGAATCGTATTGCCATTGGTGATTGAGCCGGAAAGAATGATCGGACCGTCATAGAATTTGCGCACTTCAGACACCAGTGCAAATGGACTGAGCGTCCCGGCGTGCCCACCGGCACCTGCCGCGACAAGAATCAGTCCGTCCACACCGGCTTCAAGCGCTTTTTCCGCATGACGGATGGTTGTGACGTCATGAAATACAAGACCACCCCAGCGGTGCACTTCGCTTGCCACTTCATTGGGGGCACGCAGACTGGTAATGATAATGGGAACCTTGTATTTCGCGCAGGTCTGCATGTCATGATCAAGCCGGTCATTTGACGTATGAATGATCTGATTGACCGCGAACGGCGCAATTTTCTTTTCCGGATTCTGATTGCGTTCTTCATCCAGCGTACTGGTAATGCGGGCGAGCCAGTCGTCGAGCAAAGTGGCCGGGCGGGCATTCAGTGCGGGAAACGATCCGATAAGACCACTTTTGCACTGCTCGATAACCATGTCGGGATTGGACACGATGAACATGGGAGAGCAAATAACAGGAAGCGTCATTTGTGCACGCAATTCTTGTACGACAGGATGGGTCATATAAAGCAACCTCGGTCAGAAGATTTCAATTGTAATGTCGGGGCACTGTCAGATTGCCAGCAACTGGCCGGGTGTACCCCTGTCATTATCGATGATATTTGAAATATTATTCCGCACTGCGGTACAATAGTGGTTCGTGACGTTCATCGATAATACATTTATCATAGACTACTCTGCGCGCTCGAGCAATGAGATTTTCTTTTTAAACAGAGTATAAAACGAGTATTATTGTAATTTTTTGGCGCGGAACCGCCCGGACGTTTGCACATCTGCAATCTGTTTTTTAATTCTGCCTGTTGGAACATGCAGGCAGCCGTGATTATGCAATCCTGATTATGACAACTGACATCAGAAAAACCATCAATAAACCACCATTGGCCAGCGAATACGAAGATGATCGTCATTTTATTACCGCGATAGCACGCGGACTGGATGTGCTTGCCTGCTTTCGTTCGGGCAATAAAGTGCTGGGAAATCAGGAGATTGCGCAGCGCTGCAAGCTGCCTAAGTCCACGGTGTCACGCATTACTTATACGCTGACACGGCTGGGTTACTTAACGCATGATGAAGAGAGCAGCAAGTACCAATTGGGAATTGCAACCCTGTCATTGGGTGTCGGGCTGCTTGCCCGCCTTGATATCCGCCAGGTTGCCAGACCATTGATGCAGGCCCTGGCCGATGAAACGCAAGGCATGGTCACACTTGGAACGCGAGACCGCCTGTCCATGCTTTATCTGGAAAATTGCCGCAGTCAGTCTGCATTGACGCTGAGTATGGATGTCGGAGCGCGCATCCCAATCGTTTCGACCGCCATGGGGCGCGCCTACCTGGCCGAAATCCCGGTGCAGGAGCGAGAGGAAATTTTCGGTCGGGTGCGTGAGCTGGACGAGCAGGCCAGTGAGGCACTGATGACCGGCATTGCTGCGTCTTTGGAAGACTACAATAGGCTGGGTTGCACCTGCTCTTTTGGCGACTGGCAAAAAGATGTGAATGCAATTGCCGTGGGATTGAATCTGGGACGTCAGTTTCCTATCATGGCAATCAGCTGCGGCGGGCCATCATTTAACCTGTCTGAACGTTTTCTGCTTGATGAAGCCAGACCGCGTTTGCTGGAACTGGTTGGCAAGCTTAAAGAAACAGTGGGGCAGCCTGCCTGAGATTAGCCGGTCCAAAAAATTAAGCCGGCGTGAGAAGCCGGCGGCTCAAATAGCAGGTGGTCTGAGCAGAAGCCGGCCGGAGAAACAGCCGGCCAAAAAGTTACTCAGCGCGCTTTTCGATCAGAGAGAAAAGGGCGGTGGCAAATGCCACTTTCCGCTCTCCCACGCGCAGATCGCAATTCGCAAAAATAACCCGTTTGCCCTTGCGCTGAATATCTACAGTGGCCTCAAGCCAGTCGCCTTCGCGCACAGCGGACATGAATTCACAGGTCAGTGACATGGTGACGAAAGAAACGGATTCGTCATGCGCGTTCAGAATGGCATCGCCAAAAGCATTGTCGGCGACTGTCATGATCAGTCCGCCGTGCGCGACGCCGATTTTATTCAGATGAGATGCCTGCACTCTAACGGCAATGCCCACATGACGATCATCAATGACTTTCTCATAGAAGGGGCCGGTCAGATCCGAAAAGGAACTGAACCGATTGAGGAGTCGATAATGTTGTGGAATATTCTGGTCAGTCATGTTTTGCGCATTCTCTCAGGCGGGTTTGCTATCTGTCGCGGAGTCCAGAAGGCTATCACTATATCTTTGCAAATGGAAGTCTGCATCGCCGTATTGCGAATTCAGTACAGTGATTCGTTTAAAGTAATGAGGAACAATCAGTTCGTCGGTCACGCCCATCCCGCCATGCAGTTGTACGGCTTCTTCACCCACATGACGTGACAGCCTGGCCAATAGCACCCTTGCTGCGGCCCCTTTGCCAATGCGCTCCTGCGGATTCTCATCGGACTGACTGATGGATGCGAGCAATGCCATGGAAGTGGCCTGCTCTGCAGCAATGGCCATGTCCGCCATACGGTGCTGCAGGGCCTGGAACGTACCGATGGCCACGCCAAACTGCTTGCGAGTCTTCATGTATTCCAGTGTTGCTTCGTTCATTGCCTGCATCAGCCCGGCAGATTCTGCGGCGAGCGCAGCGTTGGTGGCGGCGAGTGCCAGCATGATGGCAGGGTAGGCTTCGTCCGCCGCCCCGATCAGTGCGTCGGCCGACACCTCGGCATTGTTAATGACCAAATCTGCTGCCAGATGACCATCATGCAGTTTGTAGGGCTTGACAGTAATGCCAGGATGGTCAGCCTTGACCAGAAAGACAGACAGACCATGCGTGTCATTGTTTTCGCCAGAGGTTCTTGCGGTGATGAGCCAATGATCGCAGACTGGCGCGTCAATTACGACGGCCTTGTGACCATTCAATACCCACTTTTCGCCGTTTTTACTGGCGCGTGTATGGATGCGCGATTCCTGATAGCGTGATTCGACATCGTAATGCGCGAAGGCAAAGCGCGCTGAACCATCTGCAATGGCGGGAATGAGGATACTACGTTGTTCTGCACTTGCGTGATGTTGCAGGAATGAGCCAGACAGCACAACGGTGCTGATATAGGGTTCAAGAACCAGCCCTTTGGCCAGGGTCCGCATGACCAGATAAGTGTCCAGCGGTGAACCGCCCAGACCGCCGTCTTCTTCCGAAAAGGGCAGGGCGAGGATGCCCAGGTCTGCGAAAGATGACCATGTCGCTTCGTTGAAATGGCGTTCGGCGGCCAGATTTTTTCTGCGCTGTTCGAACGTATAGTCTTTGTCGATAAAACGTTCAAGTGTATCTTGCAGGGCAAGCTGTTCTTCGGTAAAGGTAAAGTCCATTTGAATGACTCCGTAGGTATTCTGTGTCTTGATCAATAAGGATGGGCGGGCATTACAGACCCAGAATCATCCGGCAGATAATGCTTTTCTGCACTTCGTTGGAGCCACCGTAAATTGTCGTTTTTCGATAGTTGAAGTACTGGGCAGTCATATGTTCCTGATCTTGAGGAAACGCTGCCGAGAGTTCATGAACCTGATCATCGGGCAAAATGTGTGCGGCAGCATACGGTCCGCTGACTTGTGACGCCAATGCGGTAATGGCCTGCTGGATTTCGGACCCCTTCACTTTCAGGATGGAGGCTTCGGGCCCGGGCGTATGGTGGCTGCCGTCCTGTGAGATAAGCTTCAGATTGGTAATTTCCAGTGCCATGAGGTCCAGTTCTACCTGTGCAAGCTTGTCCCGAAAGCGCGCATCCTGCAACAAGGGCTTACCATCGTTACCCAGTTGCCGGGCTGCTGACTCCTTGACTAGTTGCAGTGCCGCCTTGGATCGACCAACCCGTGCGATATTGGTTCGCTCGTGACCAAGCAGAAATTTTGCATAGGTCCAGCCCTTGTTCTCTTCGCCGATCAGATTGGCTGCCGGGACGCGCACATTTTCCAGCCACACTTCATTGACCTCGTGCCCGTCGTCGAGCATGATGATTGGCCGGACAGTAATGCCGGGTGTTTTCATGTCGATCAGCAGAAAGGAGATGCCTTCCTGCTTGCGTACTTCGGGATTGGTGCGCACCAGACAGAAGATCCAGTCGGCATGCTGGGCAAGGGTGGTCCACGTTTTCTGGCCGTTGACGATATAGTCGTCGCCGTCGCGCACTGCGGTTGTTTTGAGGGAAGCCAGATCTGAGCCGGCGCCCGGTTCCGAATAACCCTGACACCACCAGTCTTCGCCAGACAGGATCCGCGGCAGGAATGTTTCCTGCTGTTGTGGGCTGCCGTACTTCTGAATGACCGGAGCAACCATTTTCAGACCGAAAGGCAATTGCTCTGGTGCGCCATAGGCAGCGCATTCCTCTTCAAAAATATGTCTTTGCACGGCGTCCCACCCTGTACCGCCAAATTCTACCGGCCATGAGGGCGCCCCCCAGCCTTTTTCAAAAAGACTGCGCTGCCACTCTTGTCTTTCTGTTTTGCTCAATGGCAGACATTGACGGGTCTTTTCCCGTACTGTTGCTGGAACCGCGGTTTCCAGGAATTCGCGTACCATGTCGCGAAACGCCAGTTGTTCAGGTGTGTAGCGGATATCCATGAATGAGGTGTCCTATGAAAAGGGTCGGAATTACAGTTGCGCAGTGATGTTTTGCTCAGAGATTCTGCACAGTGGAATTGTAAATTGATTTATGGAATTCATTATAGCGAGCAAACCGGTGAATGGAAAGTGCGGAAGTTACTAGGATCGGAATTCTACTAACCGCCAAACCACTTTACAGAGTGACTGGCAAAAGAGTACTATCAACAGATCACTGGATCGCTTTAATTCTGCTATGCAAAACAATTTTGCATCCGGCGCCTGGTTGTGCCTGGATAATGCAAAAGGAAGTGCATAGGGAGTCATTTTCAGTTTCAGGCGTCCAGCCCGGCCAATTTGCATAATGGAGACTCGCATCATGGATCACGCGTCCTACGAAGAAAAGGACGGCATCGCCGTCATCACTTTCAACAATCCGCCAGTGAACGGGCTCGGCCACGGCTTGCGAACAGCCATCGTCGAAAGCGTAGACCGTGCCAATAGCAATCCTGCAATCCGGGCCATTGTGATGGGCGGATCAGAGCGCGCATTTTCGGGCGGGGCAGATGTCACCGAATTCGGTACACCAAAGGCGTCCCAGGCGCCCACCTTGCGAACTGTGATTGAAGTTCTGGAACAATCTGCCAAGCCAGTTGTCGCTGCCATCAATGGCGTGTGCCTGGGTGGTGGACTGGAGCTGGCGCTTGCTGCGCACTATCGGGTTGCCGCGGCGGGTGCAAAAGTGGGTCTTCCCGAAGTCAAATTGGGTATTTTGCCCGGGGCGGGCGGTACTCAGCGTCTGCCCCGCGTACTGGGACTGGAAAAAGCTCTGAACATGATTACTTCAGGCCAGATCGTCAAGGCGTCGACACTTGCAGAAAGCGCCCTGTTTGACAAGGTTGTTGATAGTGATCCGCAAGCGGCAGCCATTGATTTTGCCGGCAAGCTGGGCACAGACGCACCATTGAAACGCATACGTGATCTGAAGGTAGAAGACGCAGACGCCGAGGCGCTGCTACTTAACGCTCGCAATGCAGCTGCCGCCGGAGCGGCGAAATTTCCGGCTCCGGCGGCTTGCGTCGAAGCTGTCGCTGCCAGCGTGTCCATGCCTTTTGATGAGGGCCTTGCTTTTGAGCGTGAGCGTTTCAATCAACTCATGACTTCACCTGCGTCATTGGCATTGCGGCACGTATTTGCCGCTGAGCGTGCCGCTACAAAAATTCCGGACATTCCCGCTGACACACCACTGCGTCCCATAGCCAGCGTCGGCGTGATTGGTGCTGGCACGATGGGTGGCGGTATCAGTATGAATTACCTGAATGCGGGCATTCCCGTGGTTTTGCTGGAGCAGAAAGAAGAAGCTTTGCAACGGGGCGTTGCCACCATCCGCAAGAATTACGAAAACACCATGAAAAAAGGTCGGCTCACTGCTGAGCAGGTGGAAGAGCGCATGAATCTGCTTACGACCACGCTCACCTATGATGATCTGAACAATGTCGATCTTATTATCGAAGCGGTTTTCGAGGAAATGGGCGTCAAGGAAGTGGTCTTCAAAGAACTTGATCGCGTCGCCAGGCAGGGCGCAATTCTCGCATCCAATACCTCGACACTGGACGTCAACAAGATTGCTTCATTCACCAAACGTCCGCAGGACGTTATTGGTCTGCATTTTTTCAGCCCGGCCAATGTCATGAAGTTGCTGGAAATTGTGCGTGGCGAAAAAACCGCCAAGGATGTTCTGGCAACGTGTATCGATATGGGCAAGAAGATCGGCAAAAAGCCGGTGGTATCGGGTGTATGCGACGGCTTTATCGGCAATCGCATGCTTTATGCTTATCGTGATGCGGCAGACGAGGCCATGCTGCAGGGCGCGTCGCCTTCGCAAATTGATCGCGCGCTGGAAAATTTTGGTTTTGCCATGGGGCCCTATCGTGTCGGCGATCTGGCCGGCCTGGATATTGGCTGGGCCATTCGCAAGCGCAAGAAAGAAGCCAACCCGGACTCGTATGAAGAAGTGGTCGCCGATCGCCTGTGTGAAGCCGGCCGCTATGGTCAGAAAACCGGTGCAGGCTGGTATCGTTATGTAGAAGGCGATCGCAAGCCTCATGTTGATCCTGAAGTAGAGAAAATGATCGAAACTTTCCGCAATGAAAAGGGCATTGAGCCACGCAAAATCAGCGATCAGGAAATTGTTGAGCGCTGCGTATATGCGCTGGCTAATGAAGGCGCCAAAATCCTGGAAGAGGGTATTGCATTGCGCGCGTCCGATATCGATATCGTCTATCTGAATGGCTACGGTTTCCCTCTGCACCGCGGCGGCCCAATGCATTATGCCCAGCAGGCGGGTCTCTTCAATGTATTGCGCGCGATTCGTCGATTTGGCGACAGCTCGCGTCGCCCGCAAGCGTGGAAACCCGCAGCCCTGATCGAGCAGCACGCAAAAAGCGGGGAAGCCCTGCGTTAAGTTTCCTGCGTTAAGTTCAGCGCTAAGTTATTTGACATGTGCGATATCACGCGCAAAGTGGAATATAGGTAATGCCATATATCAACCACAGGTGTAATGCGGGTGCCTGCCGCACATGTTTTGCATACTCTGGAGAAGAGACATGAGAGAAGCCGTTATTGTTTCCACGGCCCGTACGGGATTGGCAAAATCCTGGAAGGGCGCATTCAATATGACTTACGGTGCCACACTTGGTGCGCATTCGGTATCGCACGCTGTAGCCCGTGCTGGCGTTGAACCATCTGAAGTTGAAGATGCCATTATCGGATGTGCGTTCCCTGAAGGAACTACCGGTGGCAATATTGCCAGAGCCATTGCACTGCGTGCAGGACTGCCGGTGACTACAGGTGGTGTCACTGTGAACCGTTTCTGCTCTTCCGGACTGCAGGCCATTGCAATGGCGGCGCAGCGCATTATTGTGGATCAGGTGCCCGTCATGGTCGCCGGTGGCGTTGAAAGTATTTCCTGCGTGCAGAACGATATCAATAGCATCATGCGCCAGGATCCATGGCTAAAACAGCACAAACCCGAGCTTTACTGGAGTATGCTGCAAACGGCCGAGACAGTCGCCAAGCGATACGGAATCACGCGTGAGGCACAGGACGAATACGGCGCCCGTAGCCAGCAACGCGCTGCAAAGGCGCAGGAAGCCGGCTTGTTCAACGACGAGATCGTACCTATGACAACTGTCATGAGTGTGTTCGACAAGGCAACCGGTGCCATCTCGCGTCGCGAGGTAACTATCTCTGCGGACGAAGGTATTCGTCCGGATACAACGCTTGAAGGTGTATCCAGAATCCGCACCGTGTTTCCCAACGGGGTCATTACTGCCGGAAATGCCAGCCAGTTTTCAGATGGATCTTCCGCCTGCGTGCTGATGGACGCCGAGATCGCGCGCCAACGTGGCATCGCTCCACTGGGCATCTTCCGTGGATTTGCCGTGGCTGGCTGCGAGCCCGACGAAATGGGTATTGGCCCGGTCTTTGCGGTTCCCCGATTGCTGGAACGCGCGGGTCTCAAAGTGGATGACATTGGCCTGTGGGAACTGAACGAAGCATTTGCATGTCAGGTATTGTATTGCCGCGATAAACTGGGCATTCCCGATGATCGGCTTAACGTAAACGGCGGTGCTATTGCGGTTGGTCATCCCTATGGTGTATCCGGTGCACGGATGGTGGGACATGCGCTCATCGAAGGCAAGCGTCGTGGGGTCAAATACGTAGTCATTACCATGTGCATCGGGGGCGGTCAGGGCGCAGCCGGTCTGTTCGAAGTCGCATGATCTCGCCGGATTATTCTGCATTCTGGCCACGTAGTCGCAGCAAGAGCCTGAGCATTCCCGAGACGGCATTGCACGTCAATCTGGATATTTCGGCCTTGCGCTATCCGCAAAAGCCGTGTCTCGTTTATTACGATGCCATCTATACCTATGCACAGGTGCATCAGGACGTGCAGGCCCTTGCGGGGTTTCTGCAGCAGGACTGCGGGGTGCAGAAGGGTGATCGCGTACTGCTCTATATGCAGAACAGCCCCCAGTATGTACTTGCGTACTATGCGATATTGCGAGCCGATGCGGTGGTAGTGCCGGTCAATCCCATGAACCGCGCCGAAGAACTGCAGCACTATATCCGTGATACGGGCGCAACGGTAGTGATATACGGACAGGAACTGCACGATCAGGTGACGGCGCTCGGCGCATCGGCACCCGCACACAAAATTGTGGCCGCCTATCATGATTATCTTCCTGCATCGGGCACCGATCTGGCCGTCCCTGATGTGGTTGCAGAGCCCGCACGCGCACTTGCTGGCAAAGGAGTGATCATCTGGAAAGAGGCGCTCGCACACCAACGCAAGCCAGCACCGTCTCTTGCCGGCGCCGACGACATGGCCGTGATGCCATACACATCAGGTACTACCGGTCATCCGAAAGGGTGCATACACACGCATCGTTCGACCATGTATAACACCGTGTCGCCTGCGGTCTGGTACGATGGGGGCAATCAGGATGCCGTGTTCCTGGGGGTATTGCCCTTCTTTCATGTCACGGGCATGGAAGGCGTGATGAACAGCGCCATTTACCTGGGTGCCACCATTGTGATCATGACCCGATGGGATCGGGTCGTGGCCGCCCGCTGCATTGAGCGCTATCGCGTTGGCAGGCTGCCTCTGATTGCTGCCATGGTGGTCGATCTGCTGGCCATGCCCGAGCTCGCGTCCTACGATCTGTCGAGCATTGCACGTGTTAGCGGGGGCGGTGCGGCCATGCCCGAAGCCATTGCAGAAAAGCTGCAGCGTGATTTCGGTCTGACCTACATCGAAGGTTATGGCATGTCCGAAGTAATGGCACCTACGCACATCAATCCGGAGCGCCACCCCAGGAAACAATGCCTGGGCATTCCCATTTTTGATGTAGACGCCCGAATTATCGATCCTGGCACCTTGCAGGAAGTGCCACAAGGAGAGGTCGGCGAGATTATCGTGCACGGCCCTCAGGTCATGCAGGGATACTGGAACAATCCAAAAGCCACGGAAGATGTCTTTATCACCCTGGATAACAAGCGCTTTCTGCGCACTGGCGATCTGGCGCGCATGGATGCTGATGGCTATTATTTCATGGTGGACAGGCTCAAACGCATGATCAATGCATCGGGTTATAAAGTCTGGCCAGCCGAAGTGGAAACGCTCATGTACGGACATCCGGCGATCCTGGAGGTCTGTGTGGTTGGTGTTGCCGATGAAAAACGCGGTGAAACGGTCAAGGCCTGGGTGGTGCTGCGAGATGACAAACGCAATTCTGTGACGGAACAGGACATTATGGACTGGTGCCGGGAAGTGATGGCGTCTTACAAAGTGCCACGTATTGTCGTCTTTACGGACGCGCTGCCAAAAACGGCCTCGGGAAAAGTGCTGTGGCGGGCTCTCGGGTGATTTGCCACATATGAAATATGAAATAATGGAAGACTGGCGCCCTTCGGGACGCACAGATTCATACAAAGGAAAGAACAGGTAAGACAGATGATCAATAAATTTATGGACGATATCCACGCGGCCGTCGCCGATGTATTCGATGGCGCCACGGTGCTTATCGGTGGGTTTGGCGGAGCCGGACATCCTACGGAATTGATTCACGCCCTGATAGAGCAGGGCGCGAAGGAACTGACAGTGGTCAATAACAACGCCGGTAACCACGACACGGGGCTGGCAGCACTGATCAAGGCAGGACGCGTACGCAAAATGATTTGTTCATTTCCCAAGGCGTCGCATTCTTATGTGTTTAACGAGATCTATAAAGCCGGCAAGATTGAACTCGAGTGTGTGCCGCAGGGAACCATTGCAGAACGCCTGCATGCGGCCGGCGCGGGCATTGGCGGCTTCTATACACGTACCAGTTACGGTACTGATCTTGCCAAAGGTAAAGAGACGCGCAACATCGACGGTGTGAATTACGTTTTTGAAAAACCCATACACGGTGACTTTGCACTGGTGCTCGCCGAGAAGGGTGATCGCTGGGGTAACCTGATCTATCGCAAGGCGGCTCGTAATTTCGGTCCGGTCATGTGCATGGCGGCAAAAACGACGATCGTTCAGGTCAAAAAGAAAGTCGAGCTCGGCGAGCTTGATCCTGAAACGATTATCACACCCGGAATTTTTGTGAATCGGATTGTGGAAGTGCCCAATCCCGCAGTCTCCAGCTAAGCAGGTCAAATCATGGATAAATTGAACAGAAATCAGATGGCGGAACGCCTGGCCAGAGATATTGCTCCTGGCAGCTATGTAAATATTGGAATTGGTATGCCAGAGCTGGTTGCCAACTATCTGAAACCCGAAGACGAAATCCTGTTGCATAGCGAGAATGGAATCCTGGGTATGGGGCCGGCTGCAACCGGAGATCAGATCGATGGTGAACTGATTAATGCCGGCAAGAAGCCCGTTACGCTGCTTACCGGTGGCGCTTTTTTCCATCACGTGGATTCATTTGCCATCATGCGTGGCGGCCATCTGGATCTATGCATTATGGGTGGAATGCAGGTGTCTGCCGGAGGAGACCTGGCAAACTGGTCACTGGGTCGTGAAGGTGAACCTCCCGCTGTGGGTGGTGCCATGGATCTGGCTGTCGGTGCGCGCAAAGTTTACATCCTGATGGAGCACAATGCGAAAGACGGATCGCCCAAGATTCTTGAAAAATGCACATTGCCCGTGACGGGGTTGGGTGTGGTCAGTCGTGTCTATACCGATATTGCAGTTCTTGAAGTGACACCTGCCGGTATGAAGGTAGTGGAAAAACTTGTCGATATCACAGATGAGCAGTTGCAGGCGCTGACTGGCGCCAGACTGATTTTCCAGTGACTGGCCTTTGATCGCAGACACCGGATATGGACCGTCGCCAGAGAGACGCACGGTTCATGTCTGAAAAGGCGTACAGGTCAGAATAAACGCATACGCCGTATAGAGACAGGATTTGAAAATTCAATAACCAGAGGAATGAGATGAATAACGCTTATATTTGTGATGCGGTTCGTACCCCTATCGGGCGATATGGTGGTGGACTGTCTTCTGTTCGCACAGATGATCTTGCGGCGCTGCCGATCAAGGCTTTGATGGAACGCAATCCGGGCGTGGACTGGAGCAAACTCGATGACGTCATTTACGGTTGCGCCAATCAGGCCGGCGAAGACAATCGGAACGTGGCGCGTATGGCGCTGTTGCTTGCCGGGATTGATGTACAGGTTCCCGGTGCAACATTAAATCGCCTGTGCGCATCCAGTCTGGATGCAGTGGGTACGGCAGCTCGTGCCATCAAATCCGGAGAAGTGGATCTGATGATTGCAGGTGGTGTTGAAAGTATGTCGCGGGCGCCGTTCGTCATGGGCAAGGCGGACTCCGCGTTTTCACGTGCAGCGAAAATTGAAGACACCACCATTGGCTGGCGCTTCATCAATCCGAAGATGAAGGCTGCTTATGGCGTAGACTCCATGCCGGAAACCGCAGAGAACGTTGCAGATGATTATAAAATTTCGCGTGCAGATCAGGACGCTTTTGCACTGCGCAGTCAGCAGCGTGCAGCCAAATCGATTGCAGATGGCATTTTTAAGGACGAGATCATTCCGGTCAGTGTTCCGCAACGCAAGGGTGATCCGGTTGTTGTTGACACCGACGAACACCCGCGCAATACCACGCCTGAAGCGCTGGCCAAACTCAAGGGCGTGGTACGTCCCGATGGCAGCGTAACAGCCGGGAATGCGTCAGGCGTGAATGATGGATCATGCGCCTTGTTGTTGGCTTCTGACGAGGCGGTAAAAAAATATGGCCTTAAGCCCAAGGCACGCGTTGTTGGTATGGCTGTCGCCGGTGTCGCACCGCGCGTCATGGGGGTCGGCCCCATTCCTGCAGTTCGCAAGGTTCTTGAAAAAACCGGTCTGACCATCGAGCAGATGGATGTCGTCGAACTGAATGAGGCGTTCGCTGCACAGGCGCTGGCTGTCACGCGTGATCTGGGTCTGGCGGACGATGCTGCCCACGTGAACCCTAATGGTGGTGCAATCGCCCTGGGACATCCACTGGGGGCTTCTGGCGCCCGTCTGGTGACCACGGCAATGTATCAGTTGCAACGCACCGGGGGCCGTTATGCCCTGTGCACGATGTGCATTGGTGTTGGGCAGGGTGCCGCGGTTATTATCGAGCGCGTATAAACCTGCGGTGAATGAACGTGTGGCTAGCGGTTGTTAAGCGTTCATTCTTTCAGCGTTCGAACTGTTAATTCGTTCAACACTCGAACGCGCAAGTCATAAACAAAAAAATCGGCCCGTCTGTGAACGGGCCGATTTTCTATCTGCTGCAGGACTGATCAGTGTCCCAGAATTTTTGACAGGAACAGTTTGGCGCGGTCGGAGCGCGCTTCCTGATTGCCGAAAAATTCCTCTTTTTCGCAGTCCTCAACAATCTGGCCGGCATCCATGAAGATCACGCGGTCGGCCACTTTGCGGGCAAAGCCCATCTCGTGAGTCACCACCATCATGGTCATGCCTTCCTTGGCCAGATCGACCATGACGTCCAGCACCTCGTTCACCATTTCCGGATCCAGCGCAGATGTTGGTTCATCAAACAGCATTGCCATTGGATCCATCGCCAGTGCCCGGGCAATGGCCACACGTTGCTGCTGACCACCGGAGAGCTGACCAGGGAACTTGTCCTTGTGTTCGATCAGACCGACGCGCTCAAGCAGCTTGCGGCCGCGTTGCATGGCTTCGTCCTTGGAACGGTCAAGAACTTTGACCTGGGCCAGAGCCAGGTTTTCCATCACTGACAGATGAGGGAACAGTTCAAAGTGCTGGAACACCATACCAATTTTTGATCGCAATTTGGGCAGATCAGTTTTGGGGCTTCCAACGGATGTACCGTCGAAAAAAATCTCACCCTTCTGAAAGGGCTCCAGGCCGTTGGCCGTTTTGATCAGCGTAGATTTGCCTGAGCCGGAGGGCCCGCAAACCACCACAACTTCACCTTTGTTGATGTCGGTTGTGCAATCGGTCAGAACCTGGAATTTTCCATACCATTTACTAACGTTTTTGAATTCAATCATAGCCATGGAGAAATACCTTATCGAATAATCGTCAAACGCCGATCGATAACTTTGACCAGACGAGAGCAAACTAAAGAAATAATGAAATAGATAGCAGCTGCAAAGATATACAGCTCAACTGGGCGGCCGGTAATATCGGCATTGATGCGCGCCATGCCCAGCAGGTCATTCAGCGACAGCACGGTTACCAGGGAGGTATCCTGGAACAGCACAATCATCTGCGTGAAAATCACCGGAAGCATATTACGGAAAGCCTGCGGCAGAACAATCAGGCGCATAACCTGAAAATAACGCAATCCCAGCGCATAGCCGGCGCCTACCTGACCGCGAGGAATGGACTGGATACCGGCACGCATGATCTCGCAGAAGTAGGCGGCTTCAAACAGCGTAAATGTAATCAGGGCGCAGGTAAAACCATTGAGCGGCCGTGACACGATTCGCGCGGAAGTGTTGCCATCTATATAGGTGGCCCACATGAAATCAAACCAGCCCAGAATATACGGTACCAGGAAGAAGAACCAGAACAGGATCAGGATCAGTGGCAACGAGCGCATGATGTTTACATACGAGCTCGCAAAAAACCTGAAGATTTTAATGGAAGACAGGCGCATCATCGCCAGCACGGTACCCCAGAGTACGGCCAGCACAGTTGAATAGATCGTCAGCTTGAGCGTGAAGACCAGGCCTTCCTTGAGCAGCGCAGGGGCTGCCTGCTGTATGACGTGCCAGTCAAAGGCAGCAATACTGACCGACGAGGCGGAAATAAGCAGATCTTGAAAATTCATCATGTGCTCCTACCCTTTTCCTGAAATAAAGCCAGGAACACTGAAGAAACGTTCAACGGCCGACATAATTACCAGAATCAATAAGTTGATGATGACATACAGGGCAGTTGCCGCCATGTACGAAGGGAACGTCTGGAAAGTGGATTCCTGCATGGAAGCCGCAGCACCGGTAATTTCAAGCAGACCGATGGTGTAGGCAACTGAAGAGTTTTTCAGCAGGTTGAGCATTTCCGAAGTCAGAGGCGGTGTGATGATGCGCATGGCCATGGGCAACAGCACATATCTGTACATCTGTACCCGGGTCAGGCCAAGTGCCGTGGCTGCCATAGACTGGCCGCGCGGCAGTGATCGAATGCCTGAAGAGAGCTGAACTGCAATCCTTGAAGACGTAAACAGGCCAAGGCACAGGACGGCCGGCCAGAAAACCGAAGACGGATAAGGCATCCCGATGATGGCTTTCCCAAGGGATTCAGGCAGCACTTGCGGGACAACGTAATACCAGAGGAATAACTGTACCAGCAGCGGGATGTTCCGGAACAGCTCTACATAACCCGAACATACGCGTGCGACGAACCGGTTCTGGCTGGTCAGTCCGATACCCACAGCGACACCTACGACAAACGCCAGTATCCATGCGATCACAGAGAGCTCAAGTGTCCATATGACCGCTGTCGTGAAGGCGTCCAGATATGTATTCCCGCTAGGGGAAATCTGGCAGAAAAGCGCCGCGTTGTCGATATTCGCCGGATCACAAAAGAATGTGGAAATAGACATAATTTGAAACGCAATTTATAAAAAACAAAAAACGGCACAAAACCCGCTTACGCTATGTTTTGTGCCGTCGGACAGATGCCGGTTTACTGATAGGTAGCCGGATCTGGAGAGTCTGTTGGTGATGCGATGACCTTTTTCAGAGGCTCAGACATCGGCAGATTCATGTTGATGTTTTTTGGAGGGATGGGGCTTTCAAACCATTTGGTGTACAGTTTCTGCAGTTCACCACTTTTCATCATTTCGATGACAGCGTCATCCACCACTTTCTTGAACTCAGGGTCATCCTTGGGTTCAATAATTGCGTATGGCTCAATGGTCAGCGGCTCTTCGCTGATGGTCCATTTGCTAGGGTCTTCAGAGTTGGCTACCAGACTGGCAAGCAGCACGTCATCCATGAAGAAGGCTTTAGCGCGACCCGCCTGTACGGTCAGGAATGCACCCGCGTGATCTTTTGAAGGGATGATATTCATGCCCAGATTTTCTTTAGCATTGGTTGCGGCCAGCCATTTGATGTTGCTGGTACCTGCAGTAGAAGTCACTGTCTGACCTTTGAAGCCTTGAACATCCTTGATGTTGTCAGCCTTGGCAGATACGAAACGGGTAGCGGTTACAAATGTGGTTGGAGCGAAGCTGACCTGTTTCTGGCGCTCTGCATTGTTGGTAGCAGAACCGCAAGCCAGATCGACCGTGCCATTCATGATCAGAGGAATACGGCTGGCAGAAGTCACAGGAACCTGTTTGACTGTCAGTTCAGTACCCAGATTCTTTTCGATGGCTTTGACAATGCCATCGCAGATTTCTTTGGAATAGCCGATGGGTTTGCCACCGTCCAGGTACGAAAAGGGGATGGAGGAGTCACGATAACCCAGGGAAATTGTTTTTGTACTTTTGATTTTGTCCAGACGACCTTCGGCGTGGGCGGACAAACCTATTGATGAAATTAGTGCAGCAAGCACGAGACTTGAAAACTTCATGGATAACTCCTTATAACGGTGACGCTAGTATGAACGAAATGCTCATGCTTCGGGTTCAGGTTTAACCCTAATTTTTTATAAAAATAGTTTCGCTCTTAAGAGCAGAACTCTATTTTTAATGGATTTCTGAGCAAACGAACACAAAAGATACATAATGATACACTTTGATCGATTTTGGATCGATCATCAGGACTGATTTGCCAAAAACCTGAGCATCCGTGCCCGAACCTGGGCATGCCTGATCGCGAAAACGAGTGCGGAAAAATTGATCCGGTTACGAATCAGCAGGCAGACAGGTTCATGTTTGCGACTAAAATAGTGTTTTCATTCGCCGGTTTCCTAATTACATGTACAAACCTTCTTATCCGCATCCTGTTCTGGCCCGCGAGGGCTGGCCGTTCATTGCCGGCTCTGTCATTCTTGCCTTGCTGATTACCTGGTGGTCCACCGGCGTTGGTCTGATCTTCTGGCTTCTGGCGATTTTTGTCATTCAGTTTTTCCGTGACCCGCAACGTCAGGCACCCGATGGAGAAAGGGTCGTACTGTCACCTGCAGACGGTCGTATCGTTTCGGTAGACAAAACCATTGATCCATACACGCAGCAGCAGTCCCTGAAAATCAGTGTGTTCATGAACGTGTTCAATGTTCATTCAAACCGATTCCCGGTAACAGGTCGCGTCACAAAAGTGGAATATTTCCCGGGTTCTTTCGTGAACGCAGCGCTGGACAAAGCGTCGGTGGAAAATGAAAGGAATGCCGTGCATATCAGCCTGGACTCCGGTGAGCACGTCACGGTTGTGCAGGTTGCAGGACTGGTTGCGCGTCGCATTCTTTGTTACGTGAAGGAAGGCGACAGCCGTCGCGCAGGTGAGCGCTATGGCTTTATCCGTTTTGGCTCGCGCGTAGATGTCTATCTGCCGCCCGAGTCGCGGCCACGCGTGGCCATCGGCGATAAAGTGTCTGCGACCTCTACAGCGCTTGCCGATTTGCCCCAGACTGTTGCTCCCGCCTCGCAGGCTACAACACTATGAACGAAAATCTGCCTCGTCCCCGCAGCGCTATCTATCTGTTGCCCAACGCTTTCACGACGGCCAACCTGTTCGCAGGTTTTTATGCTGTGGTGCAGGCCATGAACGGGCGCTTTGAAGTGGCGGCCATTGCCATTTTTGTGGCGATGGTTCTTGATGCCATGGACGGGCGCGTAGCGCGGCTGACCAATACCCAATCGGCTTTCGGAGAGCAATACGACTCCATGTCTGATATGGTGTCTTTCGGCATTGCGCCAGCGCTGGTGATGTACGAATACCAGCTTCAGGCGCTGGGAAGATGGGGCTGGATTGCGGCATTCATTTATGTTGCAGGAGCAGCGCTGCGTTTGGCTCGCTTCAACACCAATATTGGTGTGGTCGATAGCCGTTTTTTTCAGGGCTTGCCCAGTCCGGCTGCTGCCGCGCTGGTCGCGGGTTTCGTCTGGTTGTCAGTCGACAATCGCATTCCTGATTACGAATCGCTGGCCTGGCTTGCCTTTGTACTTACCGTATATGCCGGTATCAGCATGATTTCCAATGCGCCATTTTTCAGTGGCAAATCATTGGCGCTTGAGAAAAAGCTGTCACCACAAAACATCATGCTGGTGTTGGTGCTGATTTTTGCCTTTGTTTCCTCCGACCCGCCCATCGTGCTGTTTCTACTGTTTATTGTGTACGGCCTGTCTGGTTGGGTTGTCTGGTATTTCCGCTGGCGCAAGGCACAGCAGCTTCATGATAGCCGTCGCGAAAGTCGCGTGGCTGACGACGCTGGCGAAACCACGATATCAGATATGCACAAGACGCCCGCAACGAATCATAAGGCTGGCGAAATAACGCCGACCGAGGGAAAAGAGGGCAGTGGACGCAGTGAACCGCATATTGCCGATCCGCAGACGCAGGACAAGCCCCGGGACTGGTTCCGCAAGGACTGAATAAATTTACCGGGAACCGGGCTTCGATAAGGCAATGCAAGTAGACGGAAATACGCGGTAAGTTGCTGTCGCGCGTCGGCCTTAGAGTCCCATAAACTCAAATTCACGCTCAAAGGCGGGGTCTGGTCCCGGATGGTGATGCGTCACTTGCTGGCCATCGTGACCCAGATAGATGTACATCAGCGAATTCCAGACATTGGCCTGCTTGTAGCGATACTCCCAGACGACTTCATTTTTTTCGCCAAGGCCGGCACGGGTGACACGAGCCGGTGGACCGAATTCGCAGCTCACGTCGTTGGCCGTCCACACGCCGCTATCGAGCTTGCGGAAATTGGCGTCCGTCAGGATGGGCTCAACCCGGTCAGCGATGCCGGCACTGTTAAAGCGCGTGCCATAGGCATATTGACCGTTGGGCTGCAGCGTCCAGATTGCACGCGTGCCACCATTGTCCATCGGGCAGGTAAAGTTGGGCTGGCCCATGGTCTGAAAAACCACCGACTGCGGGGCATTAGGAGGTACATCCCGATAGCTGGCGCAGGCGCCAAGTGTGGCACAAAGGCCCGCCACGCCAAGCAGACGCAATTTTTTTCCTGCTCCTGTCAGTTGCCGCGAAAGCATTGTGTAGCGGGAACTGTTGCAAAATGAGCCTGAAAAGCCGGGAAAATGCATGAATTTCGACATATTTGGACCTGTTTGGCTAAGGTTGACGTGCACATTGCCGCTGAATCATATATAATTGTCGGTCTTAATAAAGGCTAGCCGGGTTCTGCGGTATGAATCCATTGTAGTCCTTAATTATCCCCAATTTTAATCCATCACGGTAAAACGCCTCGGTTTTACCGCCAGTTAATGAGGCTTATTTAAAATGTCAGTTGCTGATATCAAAAAATCCGACATCGTTGCAGAATATGGTCGCGCCCAGGGCGATACCGGTTCTCCTGAAGTGCAGGTTGCGCTGCTCACTGCACGCATCAATGAATTGACCGGTCATTTCAAAGAACACATGAAAGACCACCACTCTCGTCGTGGTTTGCTGCGCATGGTTAGCCGTCGCCGTAAACTGCTCGATTACCTGAAAGGCCGTAACCCTGACGCATACCGTTCACTGATTGAAAAACTCGGTCTGCGTAAGTGATATTGGGTTTTCGCCCAACTCAAAACCGTGCAGAGCGCCAGGTTGGCGCCTGGCACGGTTTTTTTATTGTGCCTGGACGTGATAGGTGCGCGTACACAGTATCGTGGTGTACGGTTGAAAACGGACCCATCCGTCTGGCTTTAATGTAAGGAATGAAAAATGTTTAACAAAGTGACCAAGTCGTTTCAGTATGGCGACCAGACTGTTGTGCTGGAAACCGGTGAAATCGCTCGCCAGGCTTCTGGCGCCGTGATGGTATCAATGGGCGATTCCGTAGTGCTGGCCACAGTCGTTGCAGCAAAAAACGCCAAGCCAGGCCAGGATTTTTTCCCACTTACCGTTGATTACGTAGAGAAGACCTATTCTGCCGGCCGCATTCCTGGTGGCTTCTTCAAGCGCGAAGGTAAACCTACAGAAAAAGAAACGCTGACATCTCGTCTGATCGATCGTCCTCTGCGTCCGCTGTTCCCCGAAGGTTTCTACAACGAAGTGCAGGTGATTGTTCATGTACTGTCGGTTGATCCTCAGATTGATCCTGATATCGCTGCACTGATCGGCAGTTCCGCTGCGCTGGCAGTATCCGGTATTCCTTTCGATGGCCCGATTGGTGCCGCACGTGTGGGCTACAAAAACGGCCAGTACCTGCTGAATCCGACGCAGGATCAGCTTGAAGATTCCGAAATGAATCTGGTTGTCGCTGGTACCGAAAACGCAGTACTGATGGTTGAATCAGAAGCGCAGCAACTTTCAGAAGAAGTGATGCTGGGTGGTGTGGTTTACGGTCATGAGCAAATGCAGGCCGCCATCAATGCGATTCACGAGCTGGTGGCTGAAGCCGGTAAACCCGAGTGGGACTGGCAGCCTGAGCCTAAAAACGAAGCGCTGATTTCTGCTGTAACGGCCGAAGCCGAAGCGGGTCTGAAAAGTGCATATGAAATTCGTCAGAAACAGGATCGCACCACCAAATTGCGCGAAGTTGCAGCGTCTGTGAAACAGGCGCTGGCTGAGAAAGCCGCGCAGGCCGGTGAGCAGGCTCCTGATGAAGTCACCATCGATAACATCCTGTTTGACCTGGAATCCAAAATTGTTCGCGGTCAGATCCTGGCTGGTGAACCACGTATCGACGGTCGCGACACACGCACCGTTCGTCCTATCTCCATCCGTCTGGGCGTGCTGCCACGCACGCACGGTAGCGCACTGTTCACCCGCGGTGAAACACAGGCGCTGGTTGTTGCCACACTGGGCACCAAACAGGACGAGCAGATCATCGATTCAGTCATGGGTGAACACCGTGACCGTTTCATGCTTCACTACAACATGCCTCCGTTTGCGACTGGCGAAACCGGCCGTTTCGGCGCACCTAAACGCCGCGAAATCGGCCACGGTCGTCTGGCCAAGCGTGCTCTGGTTTCTACGCTGCCTGCGCACGAAGACTTCCAGTACACCATTCGTGTTGTTTCTGAAATTACCGAATCCAATGGTTCTTCTTCCATGGCTTCCGTCTGCGGTGGCTCTCTGGCCATGATGGACGCTGGCGTACCTGTGAAAGATCATGTTGCCGGCGTGGCAATGGGTCTGATCAAGGAAGGCGGCAAGTTCGCAGTTCTGACCGATATTCTGGGAGATGAAGATCACCTGGGCGATATGGACTTCAAAGTAGCCGGTACCAAAAATGGTATTACTGCTCTGCAAATGGATATCAAGATTCAGGGTATCACCAAGGAAATCATGCAGGTTGCGCTGGCCCAGGCCCGCGAAGGCCGTATGCATATCCTGGGCAAAATGACAGAAGCGCTCACGGGATCACGTCAGGAACTGTCTACTTTTGCACCTCGCATGCTGTCCATGAAGATCAATCCCGAAAAAATTCGTGATGTGATTGGTAAAGGCGGTGCAACGATCCGTGCACTGACAGAAGAAACGGGTTGCCAGATCGACATCAGCGATGACGGTGTGGTTACGATCTCCAGCGCCGATCTGGACAAGGCAAAAGAAGCCGAACGCCGTATTGCCGAACTGACAGCGGTGGTTGAAGTCGGACAGGTTTACGAAGGTACCGTGCAGCGTCTGCTGGACTTTGGCGGCATCGTCCAGATTCTGCCAGGCCGCGATGGTCTGTTGCATATCTCTGAAATTGCCAACTACCGCATCGCCAATATCAATGACGTACTGTCCGTTGGCCAGAAAGTCAAAGTCAAGGTTATTGAAGCGGATGATCGCGGTCGTCTGCGTCTGTCAGCCAAGGCGATTGGTGGTCTGGAAGGCGCTCAGGAAGGCGCTGCTGCAGCTGAAGGTGGCGAGCAGTCAGACAAGCCTGCTGAGTAATTGACCTGTTGGGGTGTCCGTTCTGGGCACCCTTGCTTCAATGGTCAATTGACCAACAGGCAGTTCGTTTAAAAGACAGCACAAAAAAACGACACCTCCGAGAGCTGGAAGTTGAATCCAGCTTTTCGGAGGTGTCGTTTTTTATGGTTTATTGGTCAGTCGATCAGACTGCGCCCTGATCGATCATGGCGTCGGCAACCTTGCGAAAGCCCGCAATATTGGCACCAAGCACCAGATTGCCTGGCTGATTGAATTCATCAGCCGTTTCCCAGGCATTGGTGAAGATGTTTTTCATAATGTTCTTCAGACGCAGATCCACTTCATCAAAACTCCATTGAATCATGGAGGAATTCTGTGCCATTTCCAGCTGGCTGGTGGCTACACCACCGGCGTTGGCGGCCTTACCGGGCGCATAGTGGATGCCGGCTTTCAGGAATTCTTCGACTGCTTCGGGGGTCGATGGCATGTTGGCACCTTCGGCCACGAGTTTGCAGCCATTGGCCAGCAGCGCCAGGGCGTCTGCCTGATTCAATTCGTTCTGTGTTGCGCTTGGGAAGGCCAGGTCGCAAGGAACAGACCAGACTTCGTTTCGTCCGGGCGCGTAATCGGAAACGGCTTTATAGATCGCGTCAGGGTGAATTTCCAGATATTTCTGCAGCGGCAACTGCTGGCTTTCCTTGAGTGACTTGAGCGTTTCCAGATTGATACCGGATTTGTGATAGATCATGCCGCGTGAATCACTGCAGGTAACCGGTGTAGCACCCAGTTGGTACAGTTTTTCAATGGTGTAAATGGCCACATTGCCGGCGCCTGATACGGTGCAGATTTTGCCATCCAGATGATCGCCGGCATTCTGCAGCATGTTCTGTGCGAAGTATACCGAACCATAGCCGGTGGCTTCAGTGCGAACCAGTGAGCCGCCCCATGGAATGCGCTTGCCGGTAAGAACGCCTTCGTAGCGTCCGGTAAGGCGTTTGTACTGACCAAAGAGGTAGCCGATTTCCCTGCCACCCACACCGATATCACCGGCGGGAACGTCGATGGTTGGGCCGATGTGGCGATACAGCTCAGACATGAATGCCTGGCAGAAGCTCATGATTTCATTATCAGACTTCCCTTTGGGATCAAAATCGCTGCCGCCTTTACCGCCGCCGATAGCCAGGCCGGTCAGGGAATTCTTGAAGGTTTGTTCAAAGCCAAGGAATTTGATGATGCTGGCCGAAACACTGGGATGGAAACGCAGGCCGCCTTTGTATGGGCCGATAGCAGAGTTGAACTCGATGCGATACCCTTTGTTGACATTGATTTTGCCTTTATCGTCGACCCAGGTGACGCGGAACATGATTTGACGCTCAGGCTCAACGATTCGTTCAATGATGTTCTGATCCAGATAGTGCTTTTCTTTTTCGAACAGGGGAGAGAGGGATTCCAGAACTTCCCGAACAGCCTGATAAAACTCGGATTGCGATGGGCTGGATTTGGCCAGTCGGGCCAGTGTCGATTCGATGTAAGTCATAAGCGTGGTATGGGTTAAGCCGGTTAAGAGTTGCTGAATTCGCATGCCGGCCGCTTAAGACCTAACCAGAAACGGGCAGGACAACATCGTGTTGCGAGGCGGTCAAGACGTGCGAGGGGTAAATATCATACCGCCATCTGCTGTGCAGTGCAGCGAAAAATGCACTATATAGGTGATTGCCCTGATCTGTTATGGCGCAAAAATGGCAGGATGGACGCGAATTTGCCAGATGACAGTGCGTATTTTGAGGCGCTGACACCAGAATGGTGCAGCGCCCGTAAGAAGGGAAAAGCTAGGGATCAGCCTGTGATTGCAGCGATACCTGCCTTGGCAGTTTCCGCATCCTGGCTAGCCTGAACACCGGAAACGCCAACGGCGCCGATGGTCTGGCCGTCTACGACAACGGGTACGCCACCTTCCAGAATACCTTGCAGAGCAGGCGCAGACAGGAACGCAACGCGACCATTGTTGATCATGTCCTCGTAGCCTTTGGTGTCGCGGCGACCGAGTGCAGCAGTGTGGGCTTTTGCGGGTGCAATATGCGCAGAAACGGGAGCAGCACCATCCAGGCGCTTGAGGCCGAGCAGATGACCGCCATCGTCGGCGACCGCGATGGTGACGGCCCAGTTGTTCTTGGCAGCATGCGCAGCGGCTGCATCAATGATTTTTTGCACTTCTTCCTGGCCGAGTACGGGCTTGGTCTTCATATCGTCTCCGAAAATGGGTGAACAAACCATCCATTATAGAGACGATTGAGGCAGGCTTTGTAACTTCTGACGATAAAGCGCAGTGCATGAAAGTTTCGAATCGCCGACTTTAGAATTGCGCATCACTATGCTGCCTTGCTGAGCACCGGCTGACGATACCGCTCAAGCAACGCTGCGCGATTCGCGGCGGCCTTTTCCATACTGGCTTCCTTGACATGACCATAACCACGAATGTCATCAGGAAGACGGGCAAGTGCAACCGCGCTGTCGAAATTGCTCTCGTTCAGGCTGGCATTGAATTCATCGAGCAGAGCAAAATACTCGTCGATCAGTGCACGCTCGGCGCGACGTTCCTCTGTGCGGCCGAAGGGATCCAGGGCCGTGCCGCGCAAACCTTTCATATGCGACAGTACTGCGAATGCCTTCAGCATCCAGGGGCCGTATTTCTTCTTGATCAGGTGGCCTTTTTTGTCCTTTTTGCTGAGTGTTGGCGGCGCCAGATGGACATGCAGCGAATAGTCCCGTCCTGGTTCACCTTCAAACTGCGCGCGCAGTTTCTCGAAATAGGCCGGATCCGTGTACAGTCGCGCCACCTCGTATTCGTCCTTGTAGCTCATCAGTTTGGCCAGATTGCGAGCCACGGCTTCTGTCAGGGTATGGCCTTTGATGCCCAGATTCGCTTCTGTGGTTCGAATCTGCCCGACAGCCTGAGTGAAGCGTTTTGCGTAGCGTGCATTCTGATAACGTGTCAAGTGTTCGCCAAGACGCGTAATGAGTGTATCGATACTCTCGGGCATGTTCAGAAGGTTTTCATGACGAACACCGCGGGCACCTTTATTCAGTGGGATAGACTGCAGGCCGTGATGCGCCAGATATCGGCCCCATTCAAATGCGGCCAGATTCTTGTCCACAGCAACGCCATTCAGTTGTATGGCGCGCTCCAGACTTTCGTGATGCAGCGGAATCCAGCCTTTTTGCCATGCATAGCCCAGCATCAGAGGGTTGGCAAAAATGGCGTCGCCCAGCAAAGCCACTGCATAGGCATTGGCATCCAGAAAATCACATCTGTCTTTGCCCAGCAGGGATACCATATCCTGTTCGGTCACGGCTGAGGGAAACTGCCATTTGGGATTCTGGAAGATTTCTGCTGTGGGCACTTTGGCGCTATTGATTGCTGCCACGGTCACACCCTTGCGCGTCTTGGAGGTGATCTCGCGAGAGGCCGCAACAATGGCATCGCAGCCTATGATCAGATCCGCTTCACCCATGCCGATACGCGTGGAATGCAGATCTGATGGCTGGTTGCCGATCTGTACATGACTGACCACGGCGCCGCCTTTCTGAGCCAGGCCGGTAATGTCCAGGACATTCACGCCTTTTTGCTCCAGGTGTGTCGCCATGCCCAGTAGTGCACCAATCGTAACCACGCCGGTTCCGCCCACGCCGGGAACCAGAATGTTATAGGAGCGATCGATCTTCGGCATCGCAGGCAGCGGAATATCCGATTCGATTTTCTCGAAGGAGAGGGTGGCGGTTTGTGGCTTGCGCACTTTCGCGCCTTCGGCGGTCACAAAACTGGGACAAAAGCCATTAAGGCAGGAAAAATCCTTGTTGCAGGAGGACTGGTTGATGCGGCGTTTGCTGCCCATCGGCGTATCCACGGGTTCAACCGACAGACAGTTGGACTTTACGCTGCAGTCGCCGCAGCCTTCGCAAACCGCTTCGTTAATGAAGACCCGGCGGTCCGGATCGGGGTAGGCATTACGTTTGCGGCGCCGGCGCTTTTCGGTAGCGCAGGTCTGATCGTAGATCAGAATCGTCGTGCCTTCGGTATCGCGCAGTTCAAGCTGCACATCATCCAGGCTGTCCCGATGCATAACGTCCGTGCTGCCTGCCAGTGCAACGCCTTTATATTTCTCCGGCTCGTCACTGACGATGACAATCCGGGTCACTCCTTCGGCATAAAGCTGATCATTGATCTGCGGTACCGTCAGAATGCCATCTACCGGCTGCCCCCCGGTCATGGCGACGGCATCATTGAACAGGATTTTGTAGGTAATATTGACCTTGGCGGCAATCGACGCCCGGATTGCGAGGATTCCTGAATGGAAGTAAGTGCCGTCACCCAGGTTCGCAAAAATATGTTTTGTGTTGGTGAAGTCTTTCTGGCCAATCCATGGCACACCTTCGCCGCCCATTTGCGTGAACGTGTCGGTATTGCGGTCCATCCAGATGGTCATGTAATGACAGCCAATCCCGGCCACCGCTCGTGAGCCCTCAGGAACCCGGGTAGACGTATTATGCGGACAGCCCGAACAGAACCAGGGTTTGCGATCCTGCACCACTACCGGCCGTTTGGCATCCTGCTCCTTGGCCTGAATAATGGCAATACGCGCTTCAATACGTGCGCGGACCTCTTCGGGCAAGGCGTGCTTTTCAAGCCGCTTGGCAATGGCCTTGGCGATCAGCGCAGGTGACAGTTCGTAATTGGCCGGCAGCAGCCATTTGCCGCGTGGTACAGACCATTCGCCGCCACCATCGTCGCGTGCATCGAATTTGCCATAGACATCGGGACGCACGTCGTCTCGCCAGTTGTACAGCTCTTCTTTGAGCGCGTATTCCATGATCTGGCGTTTTTCTTCGACCACCAGAATCTCATCCAGCCCTTCGGCAAATTGTCGCGCGCCCTGGGCCTCAAGGGGCCAGATACAGCCCACTTTGTACAGGCGAATACCAATCTCGGTGCATGTGTCTTCATCCAGGCCCAGGTCGGTCAGCGCCTGACGTACATCCAGATACGCCTTACCGGCGGTCATAATGCCAAATCGGGCTTTGGGCGAATCAAAAATGATCTTGTCCAGTTTGTTGGCGCGCACATACGCCAGGGCAGCATAGAACTTGTAATTGTTCAGACGTGCTTCCTGATCCAGTGGCGGATCGGGCCAGCGAATTGACAGGCCGCCTTCGGGCATGTCGAAGTCAGTCGGAGTGATGGTGCTGACACGGTCGGGATCCAGCTCGACAGAAGCGCTCGATTCAATGACATCGGTCACGCATTTCATGGCCACCCACAGACCCGAATAGCGGCTCATTGCCCAGCCGTGGATGCCAAAGTCCAGGTACTCCTGCACATTACAGGGATATAAGACGGGGATGCCTGCCGACTGCAGATTGTGTTCGGACTGATAGGCAACAGTCGATGACTTGGCGGCATGATCGTCGCCAGCCAGCAGCAGTACGCCACCGAACTGACTGGTTCCGGCGGAATTGGCGTGCTTGAAGACATCCATGGAACGATCCAGGCCAGGGCCTTTTCCGTACCACATGCCGAATACACCCTGTTTGGTGGCGCCGGGAAACAGATTGACCTGCTGTGAACCCCAGACAGCCGTTGCGCCCAGTTCTTCATTGACGCCAGGCTGGAAGGATATTTCGTGTTCGGCCAGATAACTTTTTGCTTTCCACAGACTCAGGTCCAGATTGCCCAGCGGTGAACCGCGGTAGCCGGAAATGAATCCGCCTGTATCAAGACCGGCACGTCGGTCGCGGTCTTTTTGCAGCATGGGCAGACGTACCAGTGCCTGTGTGCCGCTCATATAAACGCGGCCCTTTTCAAGACGGTATTTGTCGTCAATGGTGGTATTCTTCAGGGCATCCTGGGCCAGCTTGGGTAAAGGCGCATTCATTCTGTTGTCTCCGATATATTACATAGGCACATAAGCGCATGATTCCTCGCTTTGCCGCATGAGCGTCTTGTGAACGGACTGTGCAAAGTCGTAGAATGCTCACCGCCGTTGCATGGCGGTGCGATATCGTCCTGATGAATGGCAGCCATTCTGGTGGCGCAACTCATCACACCTGCGGCCTGATTGCAACCCGATGGATGGTGGGTGCCCCAATAATGGAATCAGGCCCGGTTTTTAATTGACGTTAACGTAAAGTTAAGCCATTTCTCTGGCAAGAGATACAGAAATTGCCAGAATTAGGGTATATCCTAGAACCATGTTAGTCGTACGTACAACAAAGTGCAAGAATCAGGAGTAAGGCGTGAAGCGAGTGATGGCAAAGCTGGGTAGCATTCTGGCAGGCATGGCAGCCCGGCCCCTGTCTGTCGGTCTTCTGTTGACCATCGTGTTCTGGATATTTCTGGGCAACTTTGTTGTCGCCGCGTTTGCGGGGCTGCTGGTCTCGTTCTTTATTTCCGCTGCATTTTCGGTATGGAAACTGAATCGAAAAGAGAAAGAGGGCTCTTTGGGGTCTTCGACGGACTCATCGACGGATACATCAGATTCTTTAACGGACTCTTCGGGCTCATCATCGGATTCTTCTATTTAATCGGAGAAGAGAGGGGCGTGGGTCAGGACTCGTTTTCGCGAGCGTTAGGCGAAGGTAAATGGGGCGCTATCTGCAGGATTATCCAGGGGGAGTATTTGAACAGAAATTCCAATTTTCTGTTTTTGATTCTAACGGTAACAGACGAGTTACGATTTACGTTAGATAATGCTTTGAATTTATTGTAATTTTTCTTTGGATTTATAGTATTTTTGGGGTGACTGATGGGGCTCGAACCCACGACAACCGGAATCACAATCCGGGACTCTACCAACTGAGCTACAGTCACCATCCGAGTAAGCGTGAGAGTATAGCAAGTATCAATTCTCTGCACAAGATAAAATCTGCGCAACGTGTTATTTTGTTGTCTTTGAGTGGCTTTTGACGGTATGCGGGTGCTTTTGTGATCTCCTCCCTGTGGAAATTTCTGGTTCAGTACGAAACCCAACTGATTTTCGCAGCCAGTTTGCTTTTGAGCATCTCTGCAGCGATACACATTGCAATGACCAAACGCGATGTCCGGGCAGCCATTGCCTGGGTCGGGGTCGTTCTCTTTTCTCCTTTTCTGGGACCCATCCTTTACTTCGTAGTCGGCATTAACCGGATTCGCCAGACCCGGATCAAATCCCATCGGGACAGGCTATTGAAAGAAGGCGCCGATCATGACAGTGTCACCGTCAGAGATCTGGCGCGCCATGCCGCACCACAATGCATCTCCCTCAAAAAAGCCAGTGACACGGTAACGCGTTTTCCGCTGTGTGGCGGCAACGAAATCCTTCCCTTGAATGGGGGCGATCAGGCATACCCGGCCATGCTGCAGGCCATTGACGCAGCAACCCAGTCCATTCTGCTGCAGACCTACATTTTCGATAACGACATTGTCGGGCATCGGTTTGCTGACAGTCTGATTGCCGCGTTTAAGCGTGGCGTGCGCGTACGTGTTCTGATCGACTCCATCGGCGTGCGTTACTCGCATCCAACCATTGTGCACAGGCTCAGGGAACAAGGTGTTGCGGTGGAGCTCTTTGAGACCAACGCCATGACCTGGCGCATGCCGTATGCGAATATGCGCTGCCACCGCAAAATTCTGATTGTGGATGGCGCCCAGGGATTTGCCGGTGGCATGAATATCCGGGAAGAATTTCTGACCGAGACAGCGCATGACCAGACGGCCCGGGACATTCACTTTCGCGTGCGCGGACCGCTGGTCGCACAGTTGCTGGTGGTTTTCTGCCATGACTGGCTGTTTTCTACCGGCGAACAGCTGAAGCTGGGAGACTGGCTGGCCCCGGAACCCGCCTTTATGCCGGCAGACATGGCGGCGCGCTGCGTCCCTTCGGGTCCGGACAGAGAAATCGAGAGCACACATAAGCTGTTGCTGGCAGCATGCGCGGTCGCGCAAAAACACATCCGAATTCAGTCACCCTATTTTCTGCCGGACCAGGTCTTGATTGGCGCCCTCACAACGGCCGCTCGTCGCGGCGTGCAGGTCGATATCGTGATACCTGGGAAGAATAATCTGCGACTGATCCAGTACGCCATGATGGCGCAGATCGATCAGATGATCGAAACCGGATGCAGAGTCTGGAAAGGGTCAGGCAACTTCGATCACTCCAAACTGATGACGGTCGATGACAGCTGGTCACTGATTGGCTCGTCCAACTGGGATTCACGCAGCCTCAGGCTGAATTTCGAAATTGATATCGAAGTGTATGACTGGCGTCTTGCAGGCTGGATCAACGAAGCCATAGACAATGAAATCGCACACGGTGAGCGTGTGACATTCGAATCCTTGCGCAAACAGGGGTTCCTTGCCATTCTAAGAAACAAGCTGATCTGGCTGGCTACGCCGTATCTGTAGCGTATTGTGTAGGTGGGCGAGGGTGAAGAATGGTGCGCCAAACTCCCAAACGCAATGATGATGCCTCGTCGAGGCTTAAAGACTTGAAGCGGGGCTCAAGTGAGCGGGACACATGTTACCGCCTTGCATTTTTTGTCATTCCAATCACATTTTGCGGTATAAATACTGTTTATTTATACAGTAAAATTCATTGGTTATGGATTACGCAATCAATAATCCCAACCCTCGCCGGCAGGTAACGCGTGAAGAACTGCAGGCGCTGTTCTGCTGCCATCGGGTGATGAACGAGTACGATCTGACCAGCGAATTGAATGACACGGGGGTGCAGGCCCTGCGTAAATTCCTGATTCGTTACGTCAAAAAAGAGAGTGGTATTGATGCCTGGCCCCGCTGGGTGCACAAGGCCGAACTCAAAGCCCACCGCCATATCCTGATGCACTATGATGGCGTCATGTACGCCAGCGCCAACGAAACCTTGTGCAGTGAAGAGAAGGGAATGTATGTGAAATGGTTTTACTTTGACTGGTACGTGCGCAGGATTGCTGGCTGAACAATATTTGGCGTACTCGTTGGCGTCTTTTTGGCGTACTCGGTCTGTAGATTATTGGGTAGAGCCGAGGAATATGTAGGAAGTTCGCGGGGAAATCAATTGCGATTCGTATAGAAAAAGGTGTGTGGTGCCTCCGGCGGGAATCGAACCCACAACCACCCGCTTAGAAGGCGGGTGCTCTATCCAGTTGAGCTACGGAGACAACCTAGCCCGTGATTCTAACCCGAACGCACGCGGCCTGTCACTCAATTCGCTACAATAGGACATAGTCAATCACAAGGCGAAACTTCGATCATGTCAATACTTTTTGATGTTCATCCGGTCAATCCTCAGGCGCGGCTACTCAAGCAGGCAGCGCAACTGCTGGATAATGGTCGCCTGCTTGCCATTCCGACCGATTCCAGCTACGCATTAGTAGCCCGACTGGATGACAAGGCGGCCGCCGATGGCCTGCGTCGCCTGCGTGGACTCGATGACCGGCATCATCTGACATTGCTGGTCCGGGACCTGGCTGAAATCGCCAAGTTTGCCAAAGTGGACAATGCCCAATATCGCCTGCTGAAAAATGCCACCCCCGGTCCCTGGACCTTCATCCTGGAGGCGACCAAGGATGTGCCCCGGCGCGTGTCACATCCGTCCCGCAAAACTATCGGCGTCAGGGTGCCGGATCATCCCGTAACGCTGATGCTGATCGAAGAGCTGGGTGCACCGCTGCTTTCTACTTCCCTGATCCCTGAAGGAGAAGACATGCCGCTGAACGACCCTGATGAAATTACCGACCGTTACGGCCATGCCTTGGCGGGAGTGATTGCCAGTGGCGCCTGTCCCATACAGCCCACAACCGTGATCGATCTGACAGGTGCCACACCAGAAGTGATTCGCCGCGGAACAGGTGATCCGGCCAGCATTGGTCTGGACGGATAAAGCCCGGACATTGGAATTTCTGGTCACCCATTATTGAGGGCTCAATCCGTGCGGCAAGTTGCCTTGCAATACGTGACGCAGGGTGTGCGGCAGAAGCAGTCAAAACAGCCCTTCAGCGCCATTCCGATTTCGATTGAAATGGGTTTTAGCGATTTGACAGGATTTTTTCCATTAATTTTATGCATTTCAATTAAACTAGCGAATTAGTTATACGCTAGGCGTTAAATATCAACCTTTTCTGGACGTTTTCATCATGGCGGTCGACAGTTCTTCATATCCTGTATACACAGGCAGTTTTCCTGCTCTTGTGACACCAATGCAACCCAATGGGGATATTGATTATGACGCCTATAAGAAGCTGATCGACTGGCACATTCAGGAAGGCTCTGATGGCCTGGTGGTGGTTGGTACTTCCGGAGAGTCTCCAACCGTAGATGTTGAGGAACACACCGAGCTGATCCGGGTCGCCGTTGAACACACAGCTGGCCGGATTCCTGTGATTGCAGGTGTCGGTGCCAATTCCACAGCAGAGGCCATCCACCTGACCAAACAGGCCAAAGCGGTGGGGGCCGACGCGGGTCTGTCAGTTGTTCCTTACTACAACAAGCCGACTCAGGAAGGGCTGTTCCAGCATTTTTCGGCTATTGCACGCGAAGGCGGCCTGCCTATCATGCTGTACAATGTGCCGGGTCGCACTGTGGCAGACCTTTCCAATGACACCATTCTGCGTCTTGCGCAGGTACAGGGTATTATTGGTATCAAGGATGCAACGGCAGATATCGCCCGACTTGGCCTGCTGCTTCGGGAAAAACCCGATCACTTCCAGGTGTTCAGCGGAGACGACCCTACAGCGGCCGCGCTGATTCTGCTGGGTGGTAATGGCAATATTTCGGTTACGGCCAATGTTGCACCAGCCCTGATGCACGAACTGTGCGTAGTGGCACGGGCAGGGGATGTTCCTCGTACACGCGAGCTGAACAAACAACTGGCTCGTATCAACAAAGTACTCTTTGTGGAAGCCAATCCCATCCCGGTTAAATGGGCGATGGTGCAGATGGGCCTGATCCAGGCAGGCTATCGGCTTCCAATGTGTGATCTGGGTGCCCAGCATCACGAAACTGTTCTATCGGCTCTGAAAGATCTCGGGCTGGTCAAATAATATAGGATTGAGAATATGCGTATGAATGCACGCTTTCTTGCAGTATCTGGCTTAGTATCACTCACCATGCTGACGGGATGTAATGTCATGGACGAAGTCATGGGTGAGACCGAACAGGTCGACTATAAAAGTACCGTAAGGGGCGACCCGCTGAGCCTGCCTCCTGATCTGTCTTCTTCACAGATCAAACCGGAGTACCAGGCACCGGGAGGTTACGCATCAGCCAAAGATTACAACAAGGCAGTTGCCAAGGCCAATCGCGATGCATCATCAGGCGCAGCTGTGCTGCCTCAGACCCCAGGCCTGCAAATCCAGAGTTCTGGTGCCAATCGCTGGCTGGAAGTCGGTCAGGACGCAAGTACCGTATATCCCAAGATTATCGACTTCTGGGTTGATACCGGCTTTACCATCAATCGCGACAATCCACAGGCTGGCCTGATCGAAACAGACTGGGCAGAGAACCGCGCAAAAATCCCGGGTAACCTGCTGAACCGTGCGCTGGGTGCCATTGTGAATATGGTTGAAGACAGTGGCGAACGCGAACGCTTCCGTACACGTCTGGAACGCTCCAACGGCAAGACACTGGTCTTTATCAGTCATGAACGCATGGTTGAAACGCCCATGGACCGCGATGGTTCTACGTTCAAGTGGCTGCCTGCCAAAGAAGATCCGGGTCTGAACGCCGCTATGCTCTCACGCCTGATGGTATTCCTGGGTGCAACTCGGGAGCAGGCTGAAGCACAGGTTCGTCAAAGCGCTGCAGCTGCAGCCGCTCCTACGCATCCTGTTGTGATGGCCGATGCCGCCGCGCTGCCATTGCAGATGGGTCAAAGCCAGGCATTCAACCAGGTGGGAGCAGCCATCAACTCTGCCGGATTCACTGTTGATAATCGTGATCCGCAAGCCGGAACCTACGTTGTTCGATACCTGGATACCGATACCGGTGAAAAGCGTCAGGCCTCCAATTTCATCAGTCGTCTGTGGGGTGACAAGGGCAACATCACGCCATTGCCTTACACCATTGTTGTCACCTCTGAAGGCAGCCAGTCTGTTGTGACCGTGCGCAATGAACAGGGTCAGCCCGACAACAGCCCGACGGCACGACGCATTCTTACCGTTCTTTCCGAAAGAATGTAAGCATTGGCGTAAACGCCGACGGCTGACGCCGTTAATAACAAGTTAATAGCAAGTAGAAGCCCGGCCAGAAAGCCGGGCTTTGTGTTTTATGATGGTTTACTGGCCACCGGTTTTAGGGGCACATGGCTTATTCGATTGCGATCACCCAGCCATCATCCATCCATTCCTGCAGCAGTGTCAGGGTGGTCTCGCTGGCTTTTTTCAGATCAGCGGCATCCAGTCTGCGCGTGTCGGCCAGTTTCTTCAACAGGGCATTGGCCTTTATGTCCAGCGCTTCGCCGTTAATGAATACGTCATTGCCACGATAGATCATACGACTGCGGCGGTCCAGGCCGATGCATCCGTTATCAGCGATGACATCTTCGATATCCGTCATGTCTTCGGCGATGGGGAAGACGGTGAGCGAATTCGGTTCAGTCAGCCAGCAGCCCAGAAAACGCGCGGCCATGCGCTCATTGAATTCAATTTTCTGTACTGCTGCGAGTGCGCTATTTACCAGGGTCTCGGGCAATGCGGCGGGTTCCGTGGTGGCAGGTTGCCCTTTGTCACGGAACATGCCGGACAGATCGGGACCAGGCAGGGGCGGAGTCGAATAGGGACCGAAGCCCAGACCTGCCTTTGCACTTAACTGATCTGCGGCCACTTCCAGCAAGCCTCGGGCCAGCACGGCAAGCGAAGGCGCCCGAAAGCCAATGGATACCGTAATACATTCATCGGATAGCGAGATGCCGTCATGCGCCACGTGGGGCGGCAGGTACAGCATATCGCCCGGCTCAAGCACAAACTCCTGCTCTGGCACAAAGTGCTGCAGGATCTTGCAAGGAATATCAGGAACCAGGGACAGATCCTTTTGCTGGCTGATGCGCCACTGCCGCTGGCCGCTACCCTGCAGCAGGAAAACATCGTAACTGTCAAAATGGGGACCGACGCCACCGCTCATGGAGGCCAGACTGATCATAATGTCGTCCAGCCGGGCGTCCGGAATGAAGCGGAACTGCTGCATCAGTTGTGCTGTGGCATCATCGTGCAGATCGACGCTCTGTACCAGCAAAGACCATTGGGGTTCAGAGACTTTCGGGTAGCGGCTGAAGGGGCCGTTTTCCATATTCCATTCGCCATTTTCCTGCCAGATCAGGCGCGACTCCACCTCGTCGCGGCGCGCCAGTTTTTTCAGATTGGCTGGCGAGACCGGGCTTTTGAAACCGGGAATCGCCTGACGGATCAGCAGGGGTTTTTTCTGCCAGTAGGTGCGCATGAACTCGGCGGGACTGAGTTCGCCAAGCAGCGGTGTGGGCGCGTGAATATCTATTGAGCTCATGATTCTCCGCCGTAGCGGTTATGCAGTTTATACAAAGCGTCCAGCGCTTCGCGCGGACTCATGTTATCGGGATCCAGTTCACGTAGAGCATCGCGCAGTCCGGCCAGTTCAATAGCATCGTCGCTATTCTGGTCATCGGCCTCGTGCGTTGCACTGAACAGGTTCAATTGAGAGATATCGCCGGCCTGGCTTTCCAGCCGGTCCAGTTCCCGCTTTGCCTGTCGAATGACGGCAACGGGCAGTCCGGCACGCTGAGCCACCTGAATACCATAGCTGCGGCTGGCAGGGCCTTCCTGAACTTCGTGCAGAAATACGATGCCGCTTGCCGCTTCGGTGGCGGCAAGATGTACATTGATGGCGGCCGGATTCAGATCGGGCAGGCGCGTGATCTCGAAATAATGGGTCGCAAAAAGCGTCAAAGCATGATTGTGGTCAAGCAGGCGGCAGGCGATGGCCCAGGCCAGCGAGAGACCGTCATAGGTGGACGTACCGCGGCCGATTTCGTCCATCAATACCAGGCTGTTGGGTGTGCTGGCCGCCAGAATGGTAGCCGCTTCGGTCATCTCCATCATGAAAGTTGACTGCCCGCCGGCCAGGTCATCGGCAGCGCCGATGCGGGTGAAAATGCGATCAATCACTCCGACCGTTGCAGCGGTCGCCGGTACAAAACTGCCCATACGGGCCAGCAGTACAATCAGCGCCGTCTGACGCATGTAGGTTGATTTACCACCCATATTGGGGCCGGTGATCAGCAGCATGCGACGTTCCTGATCCATGACGCAGCTGTTGGGCGTAAAGCTTTCTATTGCATGCTCCACGACAGGATGACGACCCGCCTCGATATCAATGACGGGATGTTCGGCCAGCTCCGGTGCGACCCATTCGTTATCCCTTGCGTGACTGGCCAGTGCAAGATAGACATCCAGTTCGGCAATCGCCTGGGCACATTGCTGAAGGGGCGAGACCCAGGGTTGCATGGTGTCAAGCAATTGTTCATAAAGCCATTTTTCGCGCGACAGCGAACGGTCGCGGGCAGACAGTACCTTGTCTTCGTAGCTCTTGAGTTCCGGCGTGATATAACGTTCGACATTTTTCAATGTCTGTCTGCGACGATAGTCTTCAGGGACTTTATCCACCTGGCCTTTGGAGACTTCAATAAAAAAGCCGTGGACGCGGTTGAACTCGACCCGAAGATTACCAATGCCACTGCGTTCACGTTCCCTGGCTTCCAGTTCAACCAGAAAGGCACCACTATCACTGGCCAGTGTTCGTAATTCATCCAGCTCTGCATCATAGCCCTGGGCAATCACGCCGCCATCACGAATCATGGCTGCAGGTTCTGCAGCAACAGCGGTCTGCAGCGTCGCGTGCAGTTGTGGATCCAGCATCAGTTCCGCGTTCAGCACGTCGAGCCTATCCGCATTGGCATGCTGTTGCTGCAAAATATTCTGTAAGGCCGGGATTCGGTGCAGGGCATCGCGCAGACTGGCCAGTTCGCGTGGTCGCACCGAGCGCAGGGCGATGCGCGTGGCAATCCGCTCCAGATCGGGAAAGGCATTGAGCTCGGCGCGCAGGTTGTCCAGCGCGATATGCGGATGGACGGGGCCATCAGGACGACCGGTAAGCATGGCGGACACGGAGGTCTGCCGCGCGCGGATCTGCGTGTTTGAGCGCAACGGATGATGCAGCCAGTGCCGTAGCTTGCGGCTACCCATGGGTGTTTCGCAATGATCAAGCAGGGAAAACAGCGTAGGACGACTCTCGCCGCTGATGGTTTCCGTAATTTCCAGATTCTTGCGTGTGACCGGATCCAGCACCAGATAATCCAGCGCATGATCAACGCTGATATGTCTGACGTGCGACAGCGATTGTGTTTGTGTTCGCTCGACATAGCGCAGCAGGGCACCGGCTGCACAAATGGCGGAGCTCATATCGGTCATGCCGAAGCTGGCCAGCGAATCAATCTGAAAATGGGCACACAACAGGCTTTGTGCATCGTTCAGATCGTAATGCCAGTCGGCAGTGTGGCTGATTGAACCGGCAAATTTTGTTGACAGGACAAACGAGTCAGCATGGACAATTTCTGCCGGCGCAATGCGATGAATTTCCGAGCCCAGCGCTTCCTGATCACATTGCGTGACCTTGAATTCCCCACTGGCCAGATTCAGCCAGGCCAGACCGTATTTCGGTGCTTTGCCTTTGGCGGGCAGAAAGACTGAAAGCAGAGGGCGGTCCACTTTGGAAGGGAGCAGTGTTTCATCAGTCAGTGTCCCGGGCGTAACAATACGCACGATCTGACGCTCCACAGGTCCTTTGCTTGCGGCCGGGTCGCCAATTTGCTCACAGATGGCGACCGATTCTCCCAGAGCCACCAGACGCGCGAGATAGGTTTCCATTGCATGCACAGGTACACCAGCCATGGGAATGGGCTGCCCATTTGAGGTGCCGCGCTTGGTCAGGGTCAGATTGAGCAGCCTTGCCGCCTTTTCTGCATCGTCATAGAACATTTCATAGAAATCTCCCATCCGATAAAAGAGCAGGACGGAACCGGCCTCCAGTTTCAGGCGCAGGTACTGCTGCATCATTGGAGTGTGGCCGGACGCGTTTGATTTACTGGGTTCTGCTGACATGAGTGGGAAACTGACCAATGTGACCGAAATGCAATCGGCTATTTTACGTCCTTATGGAGACTGAAGGGGCGTGGTGTGCGGAAAATTGCCCGCTTTACGCGCTAATAGACCGGCAAATTGCATTCATTTAAAAAATTTATTGCTGTCTCAATTGTGATTGCAGACTAGATGACAGGCCGGTCCAGGGCGGAGCGATGCCGACTGAAAAAAGAGAATTATAAAAGTCAATTGGCCGAAGATTTCCGCCTAGTATAACGCTGCTTCCTTCCAGTCGCTGAAGCAATTTCATATGTAATATTCCATGCAATTTCCATGCAAATATTTCATATAAATGACTGATGATGAATGCAATTAATATGGACAAATAAGGTTAATCCGGTTGTATTGAACCAATTATCTATGTTACTTCTAAAAAGGAAGCGACAAGCAAGCGCGCAAAAATTCAGCATTTATTGCAAATGAAATTTCAGCATGTATGTGAATGAGTTTTTGCGTGTGAAAGTAATTTCAAATGTATTTTCACCGCGATTTTGCGGTGGAAATTTCAGGATAAATCAACTTCAAGGGGAGTAAGACTATGAATAGAATCCGCAAAACTCAAACCCTGCTGGCTCTCGCTGTAGCAACCGCTGCGGCTTTTGGTTCAGTGGCTTCTGCCGCCACGTTGCAGGAAATTAAGGATAAGGGTGTCGTCCGGATCGCAGTCGCAAATGAAATCCCCTACGGATTCGTTGATCCGACAGGCGAAGCAAAAGGTGCGGGCCCTGAAGTGGCGAAGCACATCATGGAACAGCTCGGTATCAAGGAAATCAAATGGGTAACCACGGGATTCAGTTCGCTGATCCCCGGTCTGAAAGCAGACCAGTTCGATATGGTGGCTGCCGAAATGGCTATCCTGCCACAACGCTGCCAGCAGGTAGCATTCTCCGAGCCTAACAGCTCGTATGGTGAAGGACTGCTCGTAGCCAAAGGCAACCCGGACAACCTTCATAAATATGAAGACTTTGCCAAGTCCGATAAAAAAATCGCCATCATGGCAGGCGCTGATCAGCTGGAAATGATGCAGAAGCTGGGCGTTGATGATGGCCGTATGGTCACCATTTCCAATAATGCAGATGCCATTTCTACCGTTTCAACGGGTCGCGCAGCTGCCTATGCGGCAACAAGCCTGACCGTGAGTGAGCTTGCCGGCAAGAGCGACAAGGTCGAGCCTGCAGAAAAATTCGAAGATCCCGTCATTGATGGAAAACCAGCACGTAGCTGGGGCGGATTTACGTTCTCTCAGAATTCAGATGATTTTCGCAAGGCTGTGAACGAGGAACTGGCCAAATTCAAGAAAACGCCTGAGTGGAAAAAAATCCTGACCGATTATGGCTTTTCCGATCACGATCTGGAAGAGTCCACCAAGCAGACGACAGAGCAGCTGTGCGCTGCGAAGTAATTCAGACGCAATTGGGCTAACAGGCAGGCACGACAGTGCCTGTCGTACATTCAGCGGGTGTGACCGTTGCTCCGCTTGCTGATTCTCCGGCCAGTTCTCTGACATCCCATTGCAATTTCAGGGTGCGCTGCGACGATGAATGGCTGGCGGTTGGTGCTGCATCACCGCGGCCGCTCAATCGTCTTATCAATTCAAACAACACAAAAGGTGACAGATGGATTGGAACATATATCTGACGCCCCTTTTGCAGGGTGCGTGGGTAACCATTCAACTGACAGTCTATTCCACCATACTGGGTGCCATTACTGCCTTTGTTTTTGGTATAGGCAAGCTTTCCAGTAACTGGTTCTATCGCGGATTTTCAATCTGCTTTATTGAAATCTTTCGCGGCACATCGCTGCTTGTTCAACTGTTCTGGCTTTTCTTTGCATTACCACTGCTGGGGCAGGCTTTGGGACTGGACTTTCGCATGGCGCCCCTGGTGGCAGGTACACTGGCTCTGGGCTTCAATATCGGCGCGTATGGGGCAGAAGTGGTGCGCGGGGCCATTCAGGCCGTACCACGATCGCAATATGAGGCAGCCAAGGCACTGGATTTCACGCCGCGTCAGACACTTCGCTTTATCAGCCTGCCGCAGGCCATCCCTGAAATGATGCCCAGCTTCGGCAATCTGGCGGTGCAGAATCTGAAAGACACGGCGCTGGTCTCCCTGATCAGTCTTGGAGACATGGCGTTTCGTGCGGAACAGATCCGCAACTATACCCAGGACAGCACAACCGTATATACGATTTTGCTGTTCATGTATTTCGGTATGGCGCTGATTCTGACCGGCATCATGAAACTGCTTGAGCGGTCGGTCGGGCGCTGGCGTGCAGGGAGGGCCTGATCATGTTATTAGGTATCGAATGGGACACAAGCAGCAACTGGGCGTTCGCCGTATCGATTCTGCCCATCCTGCTCAAAGGACTCATCATTACGCTGGAAGCGACCGTGCTGGGATTCTTTGTGGCCATGGTTCTGGGCCTGATTCTGGCCGGCCTCAAAAGCGCAAGACTGGCCATCATTTCCTGGCCTGCAAAATTCATCACTGAATTCATACGTGATACACCCTTGCTGGTGCAGCTTTTCTTCCTGTACTACGTGCTGCCGGAACATGGTATTGTTCTGCCGGCATTTCTGACAGGTGCGCTGGCACTCGGCGTTCAGTACAGCGCCTATTTATCCGAAGTCTATCGCGCCGGTATTGAATCCATTCCGCGAGGACAGACAGAGGCGTCACGCGCCCTGGATCTGACACCTGTGCGTACATTCGGCTTTATCATCCTGCCGCAGGCCATTCCACGCATCATCCCGGCAATGGGGAATTATCTGGTCTCCATCATGAAGGATGTGCCGGTGCTGTCGGTCGTCACCGTACTCGAAATGCTGAACGTGGCAAAAATTATTGGCGATCGAACCTTCAACTATCTCATACCGTTATCCATGGTGGGTGCCATCTATCTGATCCTGACAATTGTCGCTTCATATGGCGTGCGTTATCTGGACACCCATCTGCCTAAACGAGGAATACCGTTACGATGAACAATCCGATAAATAATGAAAACCAGACGCCTGTCTCCGTCGAGGGGCAGCAGGAAGATATTGTGAACGTGGATGGTGAGGCAGCGCGCCTTGACACCGGCGAACCCATTATCCGCTTTGAAAAGGTTATCAAGAAATTCGGTGATGTGACCGTTCTTGATGAACTGGATTTCGAGGTGCAAAAAGGCGAGAAAGTCACGATTATCGGACCTTCCGGTTCTGGTAAATCCACAGTGTTGCGCATTCTGATGACACTTGAAAACATCAATGATGGTGTCATTTATGTGACCGGTAAACCGTTATGGCATGAAGAGAAAAACGGCGAACTGGTACCTGCCGGTGAGGATCATCTGCGTGAAATGCGCAAGGAAATGGGTATGGTGTTCCAGCAGTTCAATCTGTTCCCGCATATGACCGTGCGTCGCAATGTGACCGAAGCGCCGGTTCAGGTTCTGAAACTGTCCAAGGAAGAAGCCAACGAACGCGCAGACAGGTATCTGGAACTGGTGGGACTGTCAGATCAGAGTGATAAATTTCCCAGCCAGCTCTCGGGTGGACAGCAACAGCGTGTGGCCATCGCCCGCGCGCTGGCGATGAAACCCAATATCATGTTGTTTGACGAGCCGACATCGTCCCTGGATCCTGAACTGGTGGGTGAAGTGCTTAACGTCATCCAGCGTCTGTCGGAAGAAGATGAACTGACTATGCTGCTGGTGACGCATGAGATGCAATTTGCCAAGCAGATTTCCGATCGTGTCTGTTTCTTTGACAAAGGCAAGATTGTGGAGCAGGGCACGCCGGAAGAGGTCCTGACCAATCCTCAGGAACCACGCACTCAGGAATTCCTGAAGAGCTTCATCGAGCAGCACTGATTATCGAACTGCACGAGCATTTATCGTAGCACAAGCGTCGGCAGTCGAGATGCAAGAGCATTAGGTAACGAGTATCACGTGCAGTGGTTATCGAGCCGTACGAACATGAGCAATCGAGAGGCGCGATAACCAGATATGAAAAAAATATTGAGCAGAACGAAGTCCTGCACCTGAAAGCGATCAGTTGCGATCACCGTTTTCATTGAGCCAATGTATCAGTTGTTCCTGAACGTTGCCGGCGAACTTGCGATACACCTGCTCACTGACAAAGCCCATATGCGGCGTCAACATTACGTTGGGCAAGCCCAGCAATTCCGGATTGGCTCCAGGTTCATCGTCAAAGACGTCCAGCGCCGCAAAGCCGGGGCGGCCATCAGCCAGGGCCTGAACCAGCGCCGGCGTGTCAATCAGCGTGGATCGGGAGGTATTGACCAGAAGCGATCCGGGCTGCATAAGCGGTAGTGTCCTGCTATTGAGCAGCTTGCGTGTGGAATCTGACACCACAATATGCAGAGAGACCACATCCGATGTGGACAGCAAGGTTTCTAGAGAGACCGCTGTGGCATCTTCTTCGCGGGCGCGTTCCTGTGTCATGTGCGGACTCCAGACCTGGATTTTCATGCCGAAGGCGCGTCCGACTGCGGCCATGCGTTTTCCAATATGACCCAGGCCAATCAGTCCCAGTGTCTTGCCTTCCAGGACTTCAGGCAGATGTTCGCGGATGGCCTGACTGCGCCATGGGGACTGCGCAGATGTCATGAACAGGTCTGGCAATTTTTTCAGAGATGCCAGAATCAGCGACCAGGCCAGTTCGCAGGTACTTGCCTTGGAGGGACCGAACTCGGTGGGTGTGACTCCAATTCCGGCTTCCTGTGCGGCGGCCTGATCCAGCGTGTTATTGCGCGTGCCGGTAAAAATAATACGTTTGAGATTGGGCAGCTGCGCGATCAATGATTTGGGAAACGGTGTCCGATCCCGCATCAGCACAACGCATTGCGCATCCTTGAGCGCCTCGATCAGCTGCGCGTCACGCAAGCGCTCATGATGGATAGTCAACTGACTGCGATTCTGTATATCAGACCAGTCAACAAGTCGCGTGAGTCCGCGTTCCCAGTCATCCAGTATCACAATTGAAGGCTTCATGTCATGCTCCCCGGCATTCGAAACAGGCCGGGAATCGCGCGATAAAGAACGGACGCCAATGACCAGCCTGGTATGCAAAACTGTATATTACCTTGTGCAGCACCGATACGCATAGAACTGTACCGGTGGGCGGCGACGCCGTGCGATAAAACGGCTGCGCCATGACGACAGCTATCGGTGAAAATAGGCCAGCAGCAAGGAAACACTGACTACCGAGATGATGGTTGAAATAAATATCGATTGTGATACCAGTTCCGTGTCCCGGTCGTACATGGTTGCCAGCATGAACGGACCCGTGCCGATGGGAAGGGCGGCCAGCAGCACAGCGGCTTCCCGTTGCACAGACGGCATATCAAACACCCAGAATGCCAGCACGGCGGTGACAATCGGCAGAAAAAGCATTTTCATGAACAGGACCGCGCCCAATGCAGGATGAATTCGATTGCTGCGTGTCTGCGCAAGAAAAAGTCCGATGGTGACCAGCGCACAGGGACTGGCAGAGTTGCCCAGCAGCCGGGCCAGTTCCGAGATCGAAACCGGTAGCGTAATACCCAGGCCCGACACAATCATTCCCGCAACGGGAGCCACAATGAGCGGATTCTTTGCCAGCGCTTTGGCCGTGTGAAGCATGCTGGTCCAGATGCTCAGATGCTTTTGCAGACCGGTTTCCAGACAAATAATGGACAGGGCAAACAGCACGCAGGCGGTCAGAATCATCGAGATAATGACGGGCGTCACGCCAGCCTGTCCATAGGCGAGCATGCACAGTGGCAGTCCCATATAACCACTGTTGCTGTAAGAGGCAGCCAGACTGGCAACGCTATTGTCCGCGGGATGGAAGCGACGTCGTTGCCAAATCATGAACAGGGCAAACGTTGATACCATGCCGATGACGGTAGCAAGAATGAACGGCAGCTGGTTCAGTTCTTCCCAGCCCACGCTGGCCATGGAATAGAACATCAGGGCGGGCAATGCAAGCCAGACAACGTAACTGTTCAGATGCTGGCTGGCCTGTTCGGGCAGAATCTGCCGACGCGCAGCTATATACCCGATCAGGATCAACGCAAAGACCGGGAAAGCGGAATTGATAACGGCACTCAAAATGACAACCTACTTGAAATGACAACCTACTTGAAGGCAGTTTCGATAAAGCTGCGCAGCTTGCGCGAATGAAGGCGTTCGCGAGGCATTTCGCGCAATTTTTCAAGCGCGAGCATGCCGATGCGCAAATGCTGGCTGACCTGCTTGCGATAGAAGTCGGAAGCCATGCCGGGCAGTTTCAGTTCACCATGCAACGGTTTGTCGGAGACGCAAAGCAGGGTTCCATAAGGAACGCGGAAGCGAAAACCATTGGCGGCAATGGTGGCCGATTCCATGTCAAGTGCGATCGCCCTGGATTGAGAGAAGCGCTGTACCGGTTCATGCTGGTCGCGCAATTCCCAGTTCCGGTTATCGATGGTGGCAACGGTTCCCGTGCGCATAATACGCTTGAGTTCCCAATCGGACAGACCTGAAATTTCTTCCACCGCATGTTCCAGTGCAATCTGGATTTCAGCCAGCGGCGGTACAGGTACCCACAGGGGGAGGTCGGCATCGAGCACATGGTCTTCCCGCACATAACCGTGCGCGAGCACATAATCACCCAGACGTTGCGTATTGCGCAGACCTGCGCAATGGCCAAGCATAATCCAGGCAGAAGGACGCAGTGTGGCAATGTGGTCGGTAATAGTTTTGGCATTGGACGGACCCACGCCGATATTCACAAGTGTGATGCCGTTGCCGTCTTCGCGTTTCAGGTGGTACGCCGGCATTTGCGGCAGTCGTTGCAGTTTCTGAGTCGGTTCAGACTGACCCTTGCGGGTGATATGGTTGCCGGGTTCAACCAGCGAACTGTAACCCGAAGAAGCATCCTCTATCAGTTGTGCGGCCCGGTTTACGAACTCATCCACATAAAACTGATAATTGGTGAACAGAACGAAATTCTGGAAGTGCTCAGGCGCCGTCGCCGTGTAGTGCTGCAGCCGATGCAGGGAATAATCGATTCGGGGCGCAGTGAATGGCGCCAGGGGACGAGGCAGACCAGGTTCTTCACGCAGGGTGCCGTTGACAATGGCGTCATCCATGACCGCCAGGTCAGGCACATCAAAATAATTTCTGAGCGAAGCGCCAATCGTATCAGCGTAAACGCCTTCCACGTACTGGCCGCCGGTGAAGGCAAAATGCAGCGGAATGGGAACATCAGACTCGCCCACTTCGACGGCAAGCTGGTGGTTTTTCATGATCAGTGCAATCTGCTCCAGCAGATAACTGCGAAAATGCTGGGGTTGCGTGACGGTCGTCTGGTACAGACCGGGTTCCGTGGTATGTCCATATGACAGACGTGAATCCACTTCCTGATGATCCGGGACATGAAGTCGGATGGCCGGGTAACAGGCGCGCGTACGGCGGGCCGGAGTGGTTTCGCCGCTGACATAACGGTAAAAGGATTCGCGAATGAACAGCGTATTACGTTCGTAAATTCGCAACAGTTCTTCGTAGGCCAGAGCCGGATCACGAAAACTGGAAAAACCAATTCTTTTAGGAGAATAAAAGGTCGAAGGCGGACTTTGCGGTGTACTCATGAGTATGCATGCGTTGTAGCGGTCATCGGGAGGCGGCCCGCATTCAGCAAAAATCCTGACTGAAATTGACGCCGCTTTACTGTCCTGAAGTATATTCTGTCATTATGACACGTTAAAATCCTGCCACATCGAAAGTCCGCCATTGTGACTGGGGCTTATCATCCCGGCCCCGGTCCGGGGCGGAACGTAAACGCATGACATCGTGAAGGGAGTAATAGATGGACATACAGCACATAGAGAGTTTCTGGCCTTATTTCCAGCGGTTTGCCATTGACATGGTAGTTGCGCTGGCCATTCTTGTCATCGGCTGGGCCGTATCCCGGTGGCTGGGCAATCTGGTACAGCGCTTGAGCGCCCGATCAGACCGGATCGATCCGACCATCATCCCCATGTTGCGTACCGTGGTGATCTGGAGTATCCGCATATTCACCATTATTGCCGTGCTGTCACAGTTTGGCGTGCAGACCGCCAGTCTGATTGCCGTTCTGGGTGCTGCAGGTCTGGCCATTGGCCTGGCCCTGCAGGGAACGCTGCAAAATATTGCCGCCGGTATCATGCTGCTTGGCCTGCGGCCCCTACGTGCCGGCGAAAGCGTGACCGTTGCTGGCGGCATTTCCGGCACGGTGGATGAGGTGGGGTTGTTTCTGACCCGTATTGTGCAGGGCGATGGCATTCAGGTCACCATACCCAATAGTACAGTCTGGAACGGCAATATCACCAATCTGAGTCGTAATCACAATCGTCGTATGGATGTTCCTGCGTTCATTCGTTATGGCGAAGATGTGAATCGCGCCATTACGGTGCTGCGCAAGCTGATCGACGAACAGCCCACCGCATTGAAAATGCCCGAACCTACCGTTTTTGTGAGTGATCGCAAGGACGGAACCGTGACCCTGACCCTCAGGGTCTGGTCGGCAGCCGGCGATTTTACCGATCTGCAGAACGATTTGAACCGGGAAGTGCAGGCGCGCCTGGAAAGCGAAGGCTTCCAGAGTCCGTTGCCCTTGCGGGTTGCCGTGGACGCAAGAGCACCGGCTGCGAGCTAAGGTCTATAGACGGTCTTCAGAATATTCGTACACACGCCGCGCATCATATCGACCTCTTCCTGCGTCATATGGATGCGCGTAAACATATAGCGCATGCGCGGCATCAGCTTTTTCGGATGGTTGGGATTCAGAAAATCAATCCCGATCAGCGCACTTTCCCAATGATTGATGAATGCCTCTACCTTTTCGGCGGTGGCGTAATCGCGCGCCTCGATGGCCGCTGAAGAAAGCGGGGCAGCAGAAGGGGCAGATTCTGCCGCATGGCTGAGCATAGCATCCAGGGCGATATCGTGCCCCACGTGGCTATCGGCAGCGGAGCCAAAATGTTTTGGTGCCGGAGGCGACTGCATGGCGTAGTTGAGTTCCCATGCTGCCAGCAGTAGTGCCTGTGAGACGTTCAGCGAGCTGTATTGCGGATTAGCAGGAATATGACAAATGCGATGGCAGCGACTGATATCGTCATTATCCAGCCCGGTGCGCTCGGTGCCCAGCACAATGGCAATACGGGTATCGGCATGGTTGTGCAGATGGGTGCGCGATAGCTGGGCTGTCTGCCGGATATCCAGCGATGGCGGCCCCATATCGCGGCTGCGCGCGGTCAGCGCAAAGGCCAGGGTAATGCCGGTCAGAGCCGTGTCCAGATCAGGCGCAATTTGCGCAGTTTCCAGGATATCGGTCGCCCCGCTGGCCAGCGCCACCGCTTCTTCGCTTTGCAGCACCTCCGGGTCCCGGGGACTGACCAGCACAAGCTCGCCAAACCCCATGTTTTTGATTGCCCTGGCGGCGGAACCCACGTTACCGGGATGGGTGGGCGACACCATAATAAAGCGGACCCGGTTATGCAGCGGTGACATAGGCTTCCTTCTAGTGGCATGAATATGGTTGGAAATGAATGGATTTGCAGAAGTCTGCTTTACAAACCATTAAAATGCGTATTTTACTACTCAACCGAAGTCTGGACAGTTATGCAACCCATGCTCACCATCGCCGTACGCGCCGCCCGCCGTGCTGGCGCCATTATCAATCGTGGTAGTCTCGATCTGGACAAAGTCCAGATTGCCCGCAAGGGACCCAACGATTATGTTACCGAAATCGATCGGAATGCAGAACAGGCGATCATCGAGGTGTTGCGCGAAGCCTATCCGGACCATGCTTTCCTGGGAGAGGAGTCCGGCCATATTCCCGGCCCCAAGGACAAAGAGAACGAAGTGCCGGAATATCAATGGGTTATCGATCCGCTGGATGGCACAACCAATTTTGTGCATGGCTTTCCCAATTATGCCGTGTCCATTGCCCTGTTGCACAAAGGCGTGGTCACCCAGGCCGTCGTCTACGACCCGGCACGCAATGAAATGTTTACCGCTACCCGTGGCAGCGGCGCGTTCCTGAATGACCGCCGCGTTCGTGTCGGCACGCGCACCCGCTTTACTGATGCTCTCATTGCCGGCCGTTTTCCTTCCGTCTCCGGGTCCAGTCGTACCGGTGCCGAGCGGTTCTATGGCCTGGTTGACGAATGTTCGGGATTCCGCCGCCTGGGCGCAACAGTACTTGAACTGGCTTACGTGGCGGCCGGCCGTTTCGATGGTTACTGCGGCGTGCACCTGAAACCCTGGGATCTGGCGGCTGGCAGCCTGCTGATTCTGGAGGCAGGCGGTCTGATCGGGGACTTCGAAGGCGAACAGACCTGGCAGAAAACAGGCAATGTTCTGGCCGCCAGTCCCAAGATTTTCACCCAAATGCTCATGTCACTGAAGCAATAAATTTACTGCCGGTTTGGAGTCAGCTGTTATGGATCAAGTGTGGTATCTGATTAAAGCCGTTTTCCTTGGCGTGGTAGAGGGCATCACCGAGTTTCTCCCGATCTCCAGTACAGCTCACCTGCTGATTGTGGGCGACTGGATCGGTTTTGACTCCGGCCAGTTCAAGGTCTATGAAATTGTCATACAGCTGGGTTCAATCCTGGCCGTGATGTGGATCTACCGTCAGCGCCTGCGAGAGGTCATTGTGGGAACGTTTACCGGCAACAAAACCGAACAGCGTTTTACCATGAATCTGATCATCGCCTTTCTGCCTGCTGCCATTATTGGCCTGCTGCTGATCAATCAGATTAATCAGCTGCTGGATGGGAAATTCATGGTGTATGCATTCACACTTGTGGTTGGCGGTCTGATCATGCTGTGGGTGGAACGACGTCCTTCAATGGCCAAGCACACGACGCTGCAGGAACATGAACTGGCGCATCAGACGCAGCGTCTTGAAGACATTACCTGGAAGCAGGCGCTGGTGGTCGGATTTGCACAATGTCTGGCCATGATTCCAGGAACATCTCGCTCAGGCGCTACGATTATTTCAGGAATGATGGCTGGGATTCATCGCAAGACGGCGACTGAGTTTTCCTTCTTTCTTGCCATGCCAACCATGATTGCCGCCACCGTACTTAGCCTGTACAAACATGGCGGCGAGCTCACTAACAGCAATCTGCTGGCGGTAGCGCTGGGATTTGTGGCGGCCTATATCAGCGCGCTGCTGGTGGTACGCGCGCTTATGCGCTTCCTGTCCAATTCGTCCTATAGGCCTTTCGGCTGGTACCGGATTGTCTTTGGCCTGATCGTGGGTCTGTGGGCCTGGAATCAGATCGGTTAATATTTCGGGCGATCTGATTTCTCTGAAAAAGTGCCGGCGCGAGCCGGCATTTTGTTATGAAGCCTCACGTAGCTCGGCATAACCGTTGCTAAGGACGATGACGTCCCGCTCTTTTGCCCGTACCTGAAAATGCACCGCTTTCGTGCCTTCCCGCCAGATCTCGCAGGCCAGCGTATCGCCGGGATAGACTGGTGCAGAAAATCGGGCATCGAAACGATAGAGCCGGGCAGGATCCTCGTCGCAGCAGGTGTGCAGGATGGCGCGGGCTGCGTGTCCGTAGGTGCACAGGCCATGCAGAATGGGTCGTTCAAAACCGGCAGCCCTGGCGATTTCCGGGTCTATATGCAGCGGATTCGGATCAGCATTCAGGCGATACAGAATCGCTGAATTGGGCGCAGTCTTCACTTCAAATGCTATGTCGACAGCGCGCTGCGGTACCTTGGGGAGGGGTTCGGGTGCTGCATCTCCCTGGCCGAAACCGCCATCGGCGCGACAGAAAGTGGACTGCCGGATGGTGGCTACCAGTGCATTGTCCTCATCATACATATTGCGTTCTGCAATCACCAGGGCACCCTTGTCTGCCCCTTTGTCAATGACATGCGAAATATGGGTCTTGCCGGTAAGTACAGCTTCCGTCTTCAAAGGTTTATGCCAGACACTGCGCTGTTCACCGTGAACCAGTCTGACCCAGTCGATGCCTGTTGCCGGATCCTGCATCCAGAAACCCGGGTAGCAGAGAATACTGCTCATCGTGGGAAAAGCCAGCAGATTCTTTTCGTAGACAAATTGCAGTTGTGATGGATCGACCGGGTCGGAGCCCAGGCCGATACCCAGTGCATACAGGATGCAATCACGCTTGCCATACTCGTGCCGGATATCGGCAAAGGACCAGTTTTTGATCCGTTCATAGTCCAGAGACATGCAGTTGCTCCTTTGCTCAGATCGGATCCCAATTAATAACGTCGGGAGAGCGTTCCAGTTTGTGAAATTGGCCCTGCATGGCAGGAATGGCGATCTCTGCAATCAGTTCGGGCGTCCAGCCCTCGGACATGTGTACCGAGCGAACAGGCCGCGGCTGGCTGAAAAGCAGAATTTCATTAGCCCTGACACCAAAGATCTGACCTGTCACTTCGCTGGCCGCATCACTGCCCAGGTACACGGCCATGGGAGCGATCTTGTGCGTTTCCATCTTCTGCAGTTTTTCCACGCGCGCTTTTTCTTCAGGCGTTTCTGCCGGAATGGAACTGGTCATGCGGCTCCACGCGAACGGAGCGATACAGTTGGACCGCACGTGATATCGTGACATATCAAGTGCGATGGACTTGGACAGGGCAGCAATGCCCAGCTTTGCAGCTGAATAATTGGACTGGCCGAAATTGCCGATGAGTCCGGATGTGGATGTCATATGAACATACGCGCCCGATTCCTGTTCACGGAAGTAGGGGGCAGCAGCGCGACTGACAAAGAATGTGCCATTCAGATGAACATCAATCACCTGCCGCCATTCTTCTTCGTTCATTTTGTGAAACAGCCGGTCACGCAGGTTGCCGGCGTTGTTGACCACAATATCGATGCGACCAAAATGATCGATGGCCGTTTGCACAATTCGGTTCGCCGATTCGTAACCGGCAACACTGTCCGTGTTCGGGACTGCCGTACCGCCTGCCGCATTGATCTCTTCCACCACAGCATGGGCAGGACCATCGGTTCCGCCTTCGCCGCTGAGCGAGACGCCTATGTCGTTGACCACCACTTTTGCGCCCGACCTGGCATACGCAAGTGCAATATCTCTGCCAATACCGCCACCTGCACCGGTAACGACCACTACTTTTCCTTCCACCATTGCGCCCATCGGGTTCTCCTGTCAATTTTGCTGATTCGGGCGCCGGTCTGTTGCACGATGCCCGTTAGGGATTACTATCTATTGCTGTAGCATTTCATGATAGGCCATAATTGCAGATGGCATTGTTCGTATTTCTCAATCACCCCCTTCATTCAAGCTTAAGATGCGCTATGACCTGACCGATCTGAAACTGTTCATCAATATTGGTGAAACGTCGAATCTGACGCGAGCAGCGGAGAAAACCTTTCTGTCGCTGCCGGCAGCAAGTGCGCGTATCAAGAATCTGGAAGACTCGCTCAAGGTGCGTCTGCTTATTCGTCAGGTCACGGGTGTCAGTGTCACGCCGGCGGGTGAAGTGTTTCTCAAGTACGCCAAGGGCGTGTTTCAGCAACTCGAGCACATGCACGCTGAGCTTCAGCCATTTTCAAGCGGCATCAAGGGCAAGCTGCGAATCATGGCCAATACGGCAGCCACCCATTCCTTCATGTCAGAGGCGCTGTCATCCTATCTCGCCGAAAATCCCGATATCGATATCGAGCTGGAAGAGAAGCTGTCCAAGGAAATCGTCTCCGCCATTCGTGGCGGCTCTGTGGATATTGGCATCGTGTCCAGCAACGTCAATCTGGACGGACTGGATGTTATTCCTCTGTTTCGGGACGAGCTGGTCGCCGTGACCGGGCTGACCCATCCCTTGAACGATAAGACCGAAATTGCATTTGAAACTCTGGTCGATCAATACCAGTTCATTGGCCTTAATCCGGAAAGTGCCATTCAGACTTTTCTGGATGACAAAGCCTACAAGCTGGGGAAGCGCCTGCATCAGCGGGTGTATGTGGGGAGTTTTGAAGCAGTGTGCCGCATGGTTGACGCTGGCATCGGTCTGGCGATTGTCCCTGTGGAATGTGCCCGTGCCTATAGCCGCGCCTCGCGACTGCATATTCTCAAACTCACGGATGAATGGGCCGATCGCGAACGTAATATTTGCCGTCTGGCGGGGCGTGATCTGCCTGCCTATGCAGAAAAATGCATAGAACATCTTATTGACGTGTCGCATCGCATGCACGATCCAAAGTAGCCGTCGTCAGTGTTCCTGAGCGTCAGACCGAACCGCAATCCGCAATAGCCAGCGTTCGCGCAATTGTCAGATTCTGCAGCCGGTCTTAGGCAATGCTGAGGACATCCTTCAGGTATAAAAAACAATCCTTAAGGCATCTGGCTGCATAATTGACTCCTGCATTCAATCACAATAGTGGCAAGTCCAATGAGGCGATGCCCGAAAAAAGGAGACAATTTTGAACACAACGATGATGCATCGCAGAACGCTGCTCAAGTCCATGCTTTATTGTGGCGCGGCATTCGGTTTGCAACCCATTCGGGCCATGGCAGCAGAATGGCCGACAAAGCCAGTGAATTTTATCGTCCCGTTTGCACCGGGCGGTCCGGTGGATACGGCAGTGCGCATTGTGACCAACGGGCTGAGTCAGCAATGGAACCAGACTGCCGTCGTTGATAATAAGGCAGGAGCGGGTGGCATACTTGGCGCCCGTTTGTCGGCCAAGGCAAAGCCGGATGGCTACAACTATTTCTGCGCCGCCATTCATCACGCCATACTGCCGAGCCTGAACAAATCACTGGATTATGATATTCAGAAAGATTTCGTGCCGGTCGCCGGACTGGCTCGTTTTCCAATCATTCTTGTTGCACATCCATCGCTGAACGTAAAATCGGTCAAGGATCTGATCGCGCTGGCAAAATCGCAGCCCGGAAAGATCTCCTATAGTTCGTCGGGCACAGGTGGCGGCACGCATCTGGCTGGTGCATTGTTTGCCAGCATGGCTGGAATCGAGCTGCAGCATATCCCTTACAAGGGCAGTGCACCTGCAGTGCAGGATCTGGTTGGCGGTCAGGTGCAGTTGATGTTTGCCGACGCGACCTCTGCACTGCCTTTCATGAAAGCGGGTAAGGTGATTCCACTGGGCGTGGGCAATCCGAAACATTCGGAACTGGCACCGGATGTACCGCCCATCGCGGATGAGGGGCTGCCTGGCTATGAGGCGTACTCATGGAGCGGCGTGTTTGCACCTGCCGGAACGCCACAAGACATTGTCGCGCAGATCAATGCCGGTATTAACGCGCAATTGAAGGACCCGGCAGTCATAGAAAAAATGCACGGCAGCGGATCCGAACCGATGCCAACAACACCTGCCGGTTTCGGAGAATTCCTTGCCGGCGAAATTGACAAATGGCATAAGACCATTACCGATGCAGGTATCAGTATTCAGGCATAGAAAGCGGCACATTCAGCGCATGACTGGGGCGCCGGGGCAGGCTGATACGGCAGAGCTGAGGTTGGGTATGATCAACCTGGCTTAATTGGCAGTATTGATTCCCGCCTTTTCCGTGACGTCCTTCCAGAGCTGATATTCCTTGTCTATGCGCGATTTCAGTTCCTTGCCACTGAGCAGTGAAACCGTATAACCGACATCTTCCATCTGAGACCGGTATTGCGGCTTGCGGGAAACCTCGGCCAGGGACTGCTCTATTTTCCGGGCAGTCGCATCGCTGAGTCTGGCGGGTGCCACAATGCCATACCAGCCAGTGACATCGTAGTCGGGAATGCCAGATTCGGACATGGATGGAACGTCGGGCAGGGCACGATTGCGTTCTTTCGATGTCACGGCAAGCGCGCGGACTTTGCCGCTATTGATGTAGTTGATGGCGGTGCCTGTAATGTCAAACATCATCGATGTTTTTCCACCAATGACATCGATCATGGCAGGCGCATTGCCGCGATAGGGGACATGCAGCATTTGAGTGCCGGTGCGCTGCTTCAGCAGTTCTGCAGACAGCTGGTTGGAGGAACCTACCCCCGCAGAGCCAAATGACAGTTTGCCGGGATTGGCTTTGGCATAGTCGACAAGTTCCTGTACGGTTTTGACCGGCAGATCATTGTTGATCACCAGCACGTTGGTATATTCGACCAGATTGCCCAGGTAGCGAAAGTCTTTGTCCTTATTGATCTGTATGCCTTTTTGGATGTGCGGCGTAATCGTCAGGGTGGGGCTCGCCAGAAAATAAAGCACACTGCCATCGGGCGCTGACCGAGCCACACTTTCAGCTGCAATAATGCCGCTGGCACCGGTTTTGTTTTCTACAACAACAGTCTGACCGATCTGGTCACCAAAGAATTTGGCAAACTGCCTGGCTGCAGTATCAACAGGGCCGCCTGCCGCATAACCGACCACCAGTTTCACCGGTTTGTCGGGCCAGGTGTCGGCGGCAGCACTGATGCCGGGTACCAGAGCAAGAAGCAGGGAGCCAAGAACGAGTTGCGGCTTTGACATAGGATTCTCCAATTGTCTATCGGGAACCCTGGCGAGCCTGTGATGTCAGTTGTAATCAGGCTTGTTGCCAGGATTGACCGTGTTCGTTTTCGTGAGCACCGGAGTGACCGCGTTAGTCCACGCGCGCGCCGGATTGATCAACTGCTGCCTTCCATTTTGTTATTTCAGATGTAATCAGTTTGGAGAATGCTTCCGGGGTGGAGCCTTCAATTTCGTAACCATACCCACTCAGCTGGGATTTGACTTCGGGCGTATTGGCCGCGTCGTTGAATGCCTTGTTCAGATCCATGACAACGTCTTTTGGCGTCCCAGCGGGTGCAAGAATGCCATACCAGCCATTGACTTCAAACCCAGGCACGCCGGATTCATCAACCGTGGGCACGTCTGGCAGAACAGCCGAGCGCTTTTTACCGGTGACAGCAATGCCTTTGAGTTTGCCTGCTTTCACATGCGGCAGAGAGGTCGAGATGCTGTCGAACATGAGTGACACTTCGCCCGAGAGCATGGCAACAACGGCAGGGCCGCTGCCTTTGTAGGGGACATGAACCATCTTGGTATTGGTCGCAGTCTTGAACAGTTCGGCCGCCAGGTGACTCGTATTGCCGTTGCCTGCTGAGGCAAAGGTGAGTTTGTCCGGATTCGCCTTCGCGTAGTCGATCAATTCCTGAATCGTGTTGGCCGGCGTCTGTTTTGCCGCTGCCACCAGCATCGGCAGCGTGGCCAGCACCGATACCGGGGCAAAATCCTTTTCGGTATCGTAAGGCAGTGACTTATACATGCTTGGGTTGATGGCATGTGCAGCCAGCACCATCAGCACGGTATAGCCATCAGGTTTGGCGCGAGCCAGCTGACCCGTAGCAATCGTACCACCGGCACCAGGTCGGTATTCCAGGACAACAGGCTGTCCAACTGTTTTTTGCATTTGCGCAGCGATGGGGCGTGCGAGCATATCCGCGCTGCCACCTGGTGGATAGGGAATCAACAGCGTGATGGGTTTGTCGGGGAAGGCCTGTGCGGGTCCCGCCAGTACCAGACCTGCCGTCAGTGCTGCAGCCATGCGCAGCAATGGGTGTCGCAGTTTTCTGAATGCCGTTTTCATTGAGTCTCCTTTATTTTTTTGCGTTTGCCGGGCCACTGACGGGCCCGTTTGTGTAAACCTTTACTGCGTTAATTCGTCTTCTTTTCCGGCGATACCGCTAGCCAGCAGACTGAAGATAAGGTTGTCCTGCGTCGTCTATCCGTATGGTCTGGCAGGCGCCCTCCATGTGCAGCGTGGCTTCGCTCAGTGCCTGCAACTTTTCCTGCGTCATCCCCTCTACCATGGCGCGGATGATGAAACGACCATCGCGCACTTCGATGATGGCAAGATCGGTATAAACAAAGTCGACAACACCCGTGCCGGTCAGCGGATAGCTGCATTGATGCAGCAGTTTGGCACCGCCGCTTTTGGTCGTATGTTCCATCATGACTAACACCTGTTTGGCACCCACAGCAAGGTCCATCGCTCCGCCAATCGCCGCAATGGCGTCAGGCGCATCGGTAATCCAGTTGGCCAGATCGCCGTTTTCTGCAACCTGGAATCCGCCCAGAATGGAATAGTCAAGATGGCCGCCGCGCATCATGGCAAATGAATTGGTGTGTTCCGTGATGGAAGCCCCCTGCAACAGCAGAATAGGCTTGCGGCTGGCATTGATGATGTCGGCGTCGATTTCGTCTTCAATTGCGCTGCGTCCCATCCCAAGAATGCCGTTCTCGCTGTGCAGAATGATTTCTCTGTCGGCAGGCAGATAGTCCGCAACTGAGGTGGGCATGCCAATACCAAGGTTGACATAGGCGCCATCGGGCAGGCTTTCCGCAACCAGTCGTGCAATCTGTTCCCTGTCAAGGCGGGTATAGTCAGTCATGGCGCGCTCCTGCAGGGACAACGTTTTTTACGAATATGCCAGGTGTCATTACCTGTTCCGGATGAATGGAACCCAGTTCGACGATTCTGTCCACTTGTGCAATAGTGTGTTTCGCTGCGGTACACATGACCGGATTGAAATTTCTCGCCGCCCATCGGTAGGTCAGATTGCCCCATCGATCCCCTGTATGGGCACGAACTAGCGCAAAGTCGGCATGCAGTGGTTCTTCCAGAACGTATCCGACGCCGTTGACCACGCGTTCTTCCTTGTTCTCGGCTACGGGGGTGCCGTAACCGGTGGGTGTGAAAAAAGGACCCAGCCCGGCACCGGCTGCGCGCATGCGTTCTGCCAGTGTGCCTTGCGGTGTGCATTCCAGTTCAATCTTTCCGGCACGAAATGCCTGTGCAAAGATATCCGATTGTGGAGGACGAGGATGAGAGCAGATGATTTTTCTGACCTGATCATTTTTAATCAGTGCAGCAATGCCCACTTCGCGCGTTCCTGCGTTATTGCTGATAATAGTCAGGTTGCGCGTTCCCATATGTTTAAGCGTGGCGAGCATTTCAAATGGAATACCCGAGTCGCCAAAGCCACCCACCATAATAGAGGCACCGTCCGGAATCTGGCTGAGCGCCTCTTCATGCGTTTCAAGAATTTTGTTTATCATGTCGATCCTGTCGGGTTCTGTTAAAGCGTTGCCTCTGTACCAAGAATGGCGGTTGACTGACTGGACAAGGTGCCTCCGTTACCCTGTACCAGGGCGAGTTCTGCATCTGCAACCTGGCGGTCGTCGCATTGACCGCGCAATTGTCTGACTGCTTCAATCAGTATAAAAATACCGTACATGCCAGGGTGAACGCAGGACAGACCGCCGCCATTGGTATTCACGGGGAAATGCCCGCCAGGCGCAATGCCGCCGCTACTGACGAAAGCGCCACCTTCTCCCTTTTTGCAGAAGCCCAGGTCCTCCATGAACAGGATGGTATTGATGGTGAAGGCATCGTACACTTCGGCAACATCAATATCGGATGCCTTGACTCCGGCCATTTCATATGCAATTTTTCCCGACTGGCTGGCAGCGGTGACGGTCAGATCGTGCATGGACGAGACCTGACGGTTCCACACAGCGGTCGAATTGCCCAGCACATATACCGGCTTGTGCTTAAGCGTTTTGGCTCGGTCGGCGCGAACCAGCACATAGGCGCCCGCGCCGTCGCTGACCAGACAACAATCGCGAACCGTCAATGGGTCCGAGACCATTCTTGCCGATAGAACCTGATCGATCGTGAGCGGATCGCGCATGCTGGCTTCCGGATTGAGCTGCGCCCATTGCCGGGCAGCCACTGCAACCTCAGCCAGCTGTTCTCTGGTGGTGCCGTATTGATGCATATGTCTGGCAGCAGCCAGTGCATAGGAACTGAGCGGGCTTAAGGGCTCATAAGGATTCTCGTAGGGCTGTGGATCCATGACCTTGCGCATATTGCCGATAGCCGCACGATTAACGGTAGAGCTGCGCTGTGTACTGCCGTAACAAACCAGTACGGCATTGCACTGACCCGAAACCAGCGCCTGAATGGCGGGCATGAGATGCGCCACAAAACTGGAACCGCCCACCATGGTATTGTCGATGAACGTTGGTTTGATACCCAGATGCTCAATGACAGGCATGACCCACATGGTGGAAGAGACGCTGGCCGTGGCGATGCCATCGATGTCCTGCATGGTCAGGCCGGCATCGCGTACGGCGCGGGAAGCCGCCTGAACCAGAATTTCCATTTCGGTATAGCCTTCCGCCATGCCCAGGCCTGCATGCCCCACACCAACAATCGCAGTCGCGCCGCGCAATTTGCTGTCGATCATGCCTTTTCTCCTTCAGGAACAAAGACCAGCAGGGCGCTATCGTCTTTCTGTATGATGCGGGCCGTGACCCGTTGACCGATTTTCACTGCTTCGGGTTCAATATTCTGAACCTGGCTCATGACGCGCGGTCCTTCTTCCAGGTCGATGAGTGCCACGTTGTGATTACCGCCTTTCTCCGGTTTGTTGCGAACAACCGTGGTGGAATACACGGTGCCTTTTCCTGACGGTTCATACCATTGCAGATTCTCACTGCCGCAATGAGGGCAGATCATGCGTGGGTAGAACAGACTTTTGTTGCAGTCATCACAGCGTTGAATGGTGAAAATGCCTTTGCCCAGTTGCGTGAAATAGTATTTTTCAGCACCGAACTCAAGCGACTGATTGCTGACGGTCATGGGTGATTCCTGTTTCTCGAAAATGACAGATGACATACAGTATCGATTCGCGCACGCACCGTTGACAATCTGTTTTTCCCTAAGGAGAGCTTCAGACACACTTAACCCGCGTTTACCCTCGGTTGGTAATCGCGATCAATCACAAGTGAACGGGGTCTTCGTTAATGCAGAATTGTGATTCGCGATCATTTGTAGTCACATTGCAATTGTGTTGATGATTTTGCCAGCGATTGGATTTCAGATTCGGTATCATGAGCGCTTTGCTGATACCGGCTCAGGCGTCCGGGGCGAATCAACGTTGAATATTGAAGGGGAGAGCAGCAGTGGATAAGAAAGTGTACGAAGCGATTGAATTTGAATATCGCGATTGTGTGGGATACATCACGTTGAACAGACAGGACCGGCTCAACAGCTTTACCCAGCAAATGCACGAGGAATTGCGCGATGCCATGGACTTTCTTGAATCCCGGGCAGATTTGCGTGGCGTGATCCTGACTGGTGCCGGTCGCGGCTTTTGTGCGGGTCAGGATCTGGGCGAGCGCCAGCCGCTGGCGCCGGGTCAGTTCCGGGATCTGGGCGAAGCGCTGGAGAAAAATTACAGGCCTTTGATTCTGCGCATGCGTGCCTTGCCGGCCCCCATTATCTGTTTCGTCAATGGTGTGGCTGCGGGGGCGGGCATGAGCCTGGCCCTGGCTTGTGATCTGATATTTGCAGTCAAATCAGCCAAATTCATTCAGGCATTCTCCAAAATCAGTCTGGTCCCGGATGCGGGCTCCACGCATTTTCTGCCCCGGCTGGTTGGCATGCAGCGCGCCATGGGAGCCGCCATGCTCGCAGAGCCCGTGACGGCGGAGCAGGCCGAGCAATGGGGCATGATCTGGAAATGTATAGACGACGATCAGTTGCAGAGCGAGATGCAGACGGTTCATAACCAGCTGGTATCAGGCGCAACCCGGGCGCTGGCAGCTACCAAGCTGGCCTTTTACGCGAGTGCAGACAACAGCCTGGATCAGCAGCTGACACTGGAAATTGAATTGCAGCGGGAAATGGGTATGACTGAAGACTACAGAGAAGGCAGTCGCGCCTTCCGTGAAAAACGCAAGCCTCAGTTTCAGGGAAGATAGGAATGCATGGTGATGCCTGAACCGTTGATTGCCAGATAGCCGCCGCGAAACGGGGGATGATCCCATTCCCAGTCAGGCAGTACCCAGCGAACGCGCGCTGTGCCAAGTTCTTCGAACTTGTGGCATTTGGGCTTGTGTGTGTGACCATGCACCATGTGAATCAGAGCCGGATGTTTGCGATAGACTGATGCGACAGCCTCGTGCGCCACATCCATCAGATACATGGGTTTCCTGCCATGCGAATGCATACTGGTCTTGCGTGCGCGCCGCGCGATAAGCCGGCGCAACTTCAAGGGCAAGGACAGAAAGAAACGCCTGCCCAGCGGATGGCGGGATATCCTGCGAAAGCGCTGGAAGGCAGTGTCATGCGTACAGAGCTCGTCGCCGTGACTGATATGGACCAGTCCGGCATCGGTCTGAAAAAGCGTGGATTCTTCAAGCAGGGTGGCGCCCAATCGATCTGCCAGCGCCTGTCCCATCAGAAAATCACGATTGCCATGACCAATGAAGAGCGGGATGACTTTTGCCGTGCTGCTCAGATGATCGATGGCTTCCTGCAGCCAGGGCTCAGGATCTTTCAGGGCGGCATCATCACCAATCCAGGCATCAAAAATATCGCCCGCCAGAATGAGCGCATTAGCGTGTGCTCTGGCTTCATCCAGAAAGCGATAGAAAACGCGACAGGTTTCAGGAACCTGCCGCGCCAGATGAATATCCGAAGCGACCCAGACGGTGCCGTGCAGGGTGAAATCAGTTGCCAACAACGCTGGCTTTTTCAATAATAACGGGCTCAACAGGCACGTCCTGATGGAAGCCGCGATTGCCTGTACGAACGCCTTCGATTTTGTCGACCACGTCCTGGCCTTCCACCACTTTACCGAAAACGGCATAACCCCAGCCCTGGGCTGTCGGTGCAGTGAAATTCAGGAAGTCGTTGTCTTTTGCATTGATGAAAAACTGTGCCGTTGCCGATTGCGGATCGTTGGTACGTGCCATGGCAATGGTGTATTTGTCGTTTTTCAGACCGTTGTCGGCCTCGTTCTTGATTGGCGCTTCGGTAGCTTTCTGTTTCATGTCTACGTCGAAGCCGCCGCCCTGGATCATAAAGCCTTTGATCACACGGTGGAAAATCAGATTGTCAAAGAAACCATTGTTGACGTATTTCAAAAAGTTTTCGGTGGTGACCGGTGCCTTTTCAGCATTCAGTTCCAGGACGATGTCACCCTGGTTTGTTTGCAGCTTGACCTTTGGTTGGCTCATGGATAGTTCCTTTTTGGTTGATGAATCGGTTGCGTAGGCAGCGCCGACCGCCGTGGCCGAAAGAATGGCGCATAGCGCAAGTCCGGCGATGCGGCGTGAAATGGCAAAAGTAGAAATCACGGTTAGTTACCCTGGATAATTCGCTGGATGGCCTGTGCCTGATTGGCAGCTGCCGGGATTCCCTGACGCGATGCCTCGGCAAATGCTTTCTGCGATAGCACGAGCTGAACCATGCCCATATTACGAAGCGCCACGCCATAACGGGGATTGATGGAAAGGGCGGTTTTCAAGGCTTCATAGGCGGGGTCGGTCAGACCGGCCTGCAAATAGAGCGCTGCCATATTATTCCAGGGCTCGGCCAGTTCCGGATAACTGGAAGTCATGCCGCGATAGACCTCGATGGCCTCGGTATTGCGACCCAGCGCCGCCAGGGCACGTCCTTTGAGAAACAGCATTTGTACATCGGTGGCGGGCGCAATAATGCGGTCATTCGCGTTCTGCCTGCGTTCTATTTCCTGCAGGGCGCGGGCAGCCTGTCCGTTGGAAATCATTCCGCTGAGGCGACTGGCAGCGCCAGAGGCTGTTTCAGGAATGGAAGTATCAACGGAGGGTTCCAGCTTTTTCAGCACATTGGCCAGACCCTGCCAGCCGGGCTCCCGCGCTGGGGTGTCGGACTGCTGGTTATAGATAGGAGCCGGAATGGTGTTACTGCTGCTGTTGCTTTGGTTCACCGCATGGGTACCGTCAGGCAGATAGGTATTTGCCGGGTACGGGGTATTCTGCTGGGCCATAACCGGCACGACCGGCAGCAGACACAGCGAATACAAGATCAGCGAACGTCGAATGACAGGAAATTTCACAGCGCGTATCCAGAAAATCGTGAAAGAAAACCTTCAAGTATGAGCTGCCTCTGTTGAGGAATTGCTATACTTAGTCCTTCGTATTTTAGCCTTAGTTGGGCTTGCGGCGTAACAAACCCCATCCTGCTACGGCTTTTTTCTTTGCTGCTTCGGTCAATCCCGACCGTTAGCGAGCCCGGTTTTTTTCTCCGCCATGCAAATATTCAATTCCCTTTCCCGCAACAAAGAGCCGCTTGTCACCGCTGAACCCGGCAAGGTAAGGATGTACGTTTGCGGCATGACGGTTTACGACTTCTGTCATCTGGGCCATGCCCGCATGCTGGTCAGCTTTGATGTGGTGCAGCGCTGGCTGCGACAAAGCGGCTATCAGGTTCAATATGTTCGCAACATCACCGATATAGACGACAAAATCATCAATAAGGCCGTTTCCCTGAATCAGCCTTTACAGTCCGTTACTACTTTCTATACTGATGCCATGCACGCCGATGAACGTGCACTCAACGTGCAGCCGCCCGATCAGGAGCCACGTGCCACCCTGCACATTCCGGGAATGCTGCAGATCATCAAGGATTTGCAGGCAAAGGATCTTGCCTACCAGACGCCGGACGGCGATGTCAATTACGCCGTTCGCAGTTTTGAGGGCTATGGCAAGCTTTCCGGCAAAGTGCTGGATGATCTGCGGGCCGGAAACCGCGTTGCGGTATCCGATGGCAAGCGCGATCCGTTTGATTTTGTGCTCTGGAAAGCCGCCAAACCAGATGAGCCGGAAGATTCCATCTGGGAGTCGCCCTATGGGCGCGGTCGTCCGGGCTGGCATATTGAATGCTCGGCCATGAGTCGCGAACTGCTGGGTCAGCCCCTGGATATTCATGGCGGCGGACCGGATCTGAAGTTCCCGCATCACGAAAACGAAATTGCGCAGTCTGAAGGCGCCTATGGCGGTACGCTTGCGACCTGCTGGATGCATTGCGGTCCGCTCATGGTCGATGATGAAAAAATGTCCAAATCGCTGGGCAATTTCCGAACGATCCGCGATACGATCAGCACGCAGCCGGATGCGGCAACGGCAGAGTATCAGGTCAACGCGCGCGAAGCGGAAATGCTGCGTTTCTTTGTGGTACGCAACCACTATCGCAGTCCTCAGAACTTTACGCCAGACAATCTCTATAACGCGCAGGCTGCGCTCGATCGCATCTACCAGACATTCAACAATACCGGCGTGACACCCGCAAGGGAAATAGACTGGTCGCTGCCATATGAACAATCGTTCAAGGCGGCCATGGACGACGACTTCAACACTGCCGTCGCTATTGCCGTCCTCTTTGATATGGTCACGGAAGCGAACCGCGAGAACAGTGCCGCTTTAAGTGGCCGCATTCGCGCGCTGGGTGGTGTTCTGGGTCTGCTGCAGCAGGATCCGCAGCAATATCTGAAATCACCCACACGCTATGTACGTCGGGAAGGCGGAGCAGCCACGTCTGACGCCCTGAGCGAGTCCGAGATCGAAGCGCTGATCGAACAGCGTCGCGAAGCCAAGCAGCAGCGGGATTTCGCCAAAGCTGACCAGATTCGCGCGCAATTGAAAGAGCAGGGCGTGGAACTGGAGGATAAACCGGGTGGCCTGACGCAATGGCGTCGCGCCTGAAAGGGGAAGACATGTCATCTGCAGCACCCGCCGCGGTCAAGCCCGAATACTGGGATGAAGCCGTCTCATTTCTGATTCGCAAGGACCGCATTCTTCGCAAAATCATACCCGCCTACCCAAATTTGTGGCTGGCGACCAATAAAACGGCGTTCGTCACACTTGCGCGCGCCATTATCGGACAACAGATTTCTGTCCGTACCGCCGACAACCTATGGAAGAATTTCACGCAGGTTTGCGGTCACAGACCGTCGCCGGCGACGGTTCTTGAATACAATGTGGCGCAATGGCGGCAGGCTGGTCTGTCCAAGCGCAAGGCCGAATACATACTGGATTTGGCGAACCATTTCAACGAGAAGAAAGTAAATCCGCTGAAATGGTCTAAAATGGACGACGAAGATATCGTAACGGAGTTATGCGCGATTCGGGGAATCAGCCGCTGGACGGCCGAGATGTTCCTGATTTTCAATCTGCATCGCCCTGACGTTCTGCCTATCGATGACCCGGGCCTGCTTAAGGCAATCTCAGTACACTACTTTAGCGGTGAGCCCGTATCCCGCTATGAGGTGCGTGAGGTTGCGCAATCATGGCAACCGTGGCGAACAGTGGCTACATGGTATTTGTGGCGCAGTCTCGAAACCGTCGCCTGAGTATCCGTGAAAAACCATTCATGACAAGACAACTATGAAATTTACTTTTTTAGAATTTGAAGAACCCATTGCAGAGCTCGAACAGAAAATCGAGCAGCTGCGTCACGTTTCTTCTGATTCGGCGGTCGATATTTCTGAAGAAATCACCAAGCTGCAGCAAAAAAGCGAAAGTCTGACCAATAGTATTTATTCGAAGCTCACGCCCTGGCAAACCGCGCTGGTTGCGCGTCACCCGCAACGTCCCTATACCATGGACTATGTTCGCGAAATCTTCACTGATTTTCATGAACTGCACGGCGACCGTATGTATGAAGATGACCTGTCCATTGTCGGAGGTCTGGCACGGTTCAACGGCGAGGCCTGCATGGTTATCGGTCATCAAAAAGGTCGTGATACCAAGGAACGGGCCCGGCGCAATTTCGGCATGCCGCGTCCGGAAGGTTACCGTAAGGCCCTGCGACTGATGCGTCTGGCAGAAAAATTCCAGCTGCCTGTTTTCACATTTGTGGATACGCCGGGCGCGTATCCCGGGATTGGTGCTGAAGAGCGTGGCCAGTCCGAGGCCATCGGCCATAATCTGTATGCCATGGCAGAATTGCGTGTCCCCATTATTTCCACCATTATTGGTGAAGGTGGCTCGGGCGGCGCGCTTGCCATCGCCGTCGGCGATGTGGTGCAGATGCTGCAATATTCCACTTATGGCGTGATCTCTCCGGAAGGCTGCGCGTCCATTCTGTGGCGCAGTGCCGACAAGGCGCCGGTTGCGGCAGAAGCGCTGGCCATTACGGCGCCCCGTCTGCTTGAGCTGGGCCTGATCGACAAAATCGTGCCTGAGCCTATCGGCGGCGCACAGCGTGATGCCGCAGGCATGGCCAAGTCGCTGAAACGCGCCCTTTCCGAAGCATTGCGCCTGGTGTCAGGCATGGACATCGACGAGCTTCTGGACAAACGGCTGGAGCGACTCATGTCCTATGGTCGAGTCCAGGATAAATAATTCTTCTTTGCCGCAAGTGGCGGTGCATGACCAGGCACTGCTGCAGCCGCTGCACACGGTCATTTCAGGTATTGGTGCATCCGATATCGCAATTGGCGTGAGTGGCGGGGCCGACTCCGCCATGCTGCTGGTCGCTGCGGCTCAGATTGCCGGGCAATATCAAAAAACACTCCACGCCGTACACGTACATCACGGTTTGCTTGCCGATGCAGACGCCTGGGCTGCGCACACAGCGCAACTGGCGCGCGCATCGGGCGTGGCCTTTCATTACCTGCCTGTGCAGGTGGCAGAAGGAACCGGGAAGGGGACCGAAGCGGCTGCGAGGCAGGCGCGCTACAACGCCTGGCTGTCCTGGTCAGATTATCACAACTGTCATCATATGCTGCTCGCTCATCATCGGGATGATCAGGCAGAGACCCTGTTATTGCGGCTTCTGCGCGGTGCAGGTGTTCAGGGAATGTCTGGCATGCCGGATCAGGTCACGCGCGACCATTTGCATATTCACCGACCCTGGCTGCAGCTAGAAAGAAGTCATATTCTGGAAGCAGCAGCGCGATACCAAGCCCAGACCGGATGGGGGGCTGTCAGTGACCCAACCAATCATGATGCCAGATATACACGAGCTGCTGTCAGAACCTTGCTCACACCCATTCTGAACGACCGCTGGCCGCAGTGGCAGGGCAATATGTTGCGTCATGCGCGCGTCATGGCAGAAAGCGCATTGATGCTGCAGGATCTGGGAGAGATGGATCTGCGCGAATGTGAACTGGCAGAAGACGGGCTATCGTTTTCACTGGCCCGCTGGCGACAGCTTCCTTCTTATCGCCAGGCCAATGTCTTGCGGCAGTGGCTGCGGCGAGTTCGGCTGCCCATGCCAACAGAAGCGCGTCTGACTCAGTGGTTGCGTCAACTGCGTGAAGTCCATGCGCTGGGCCATGACCGCAATATTCTGCTGAAGCATGAAGGTTGTCATATTGTTTGCCAGCGAGGCAGAGTGCGTCTGCAATTTGAGCAGGTTTGACTGCAATCGGTTACGGCACAATGCCAGATATGTCAGTACCTTTCAAAGCCTTGCTGTCTGATTTTTTGTGATTATATTGGTGTCGTGCAGCCGATCAACAGTGAACAGTCTATTAATTACGACTGAAATTTCATGGCCGTTTTTGAGACATTTACAAGGTGAAATCATGAAAAAATTCCTTACTGCCGGCATGATAGGTTTACTTGTTGCAGCAGCACCTGTGAGTCAGGCGCTGTCTTATCAGCACGGATACCGCGGTGACGTTTCTCCGACTCAGGCAATGAGAATCGCCGAAAGAGCCGTTGGCGGCAAGGCTTTCAACGCCGAACCCGATCACTATCAAGGACGTCGTGCCTATTCAGTGGGCGTCAGAAAGGCACGTTCCGTTGTGAAGGTGGAAGTTGACGCCCGCAATGGCAGGATACTGCGCACGGATCGTCAGGGCGGACCGCGCAGCCATGTCAATAACCACGGTCCCTATGCCAAACATCACCGTTAATTGCGGTAATGAATACCAGTCATTTTCTGACTGGTGTTCAACAGCGAGCAATTAATTTCATTAGTGATGAATTCATCTTCATAATTTCATACGACATAAATTCATCTGTCATGTATTCCATTATTTATAACGAATACTGTCCAGACAGACAATCATTTGAACAATTATCTGCCGGCGCGAGATTCTCCGCCGGCATTTTATTGGCTGGCTCCATCGTGCGGTTACAGCTGGTGCTATACATGTCTAATTACCTGTAGTAATATATGCGATTAAAGTCATATATATGAATTTCACGATTCTGGTTTGATTGCCTGATATTCCGGTCTTGCGGCCGAACTGTCAGATTTCAGGGAAAGCCGGATTGCCAGGCAGGAAGCAAGCCGTGCCAGTTCGCAAACGAAGTAAAAGGAAGAGACATGCAAAAGGATAGCTACCAAGGCGCTGCCAGACGGCGATTTCTGAAATCAGCGGGATACGGCAGCATCGGGCTCTGGTCTTCCATGGCTTTGGGAAATGCGTTTGCCGCTACAGAAAAAGACACAATCACATTGCCGTTTGCAAATGGAGAGCGCAGTCTTGAGGCATTTCCGGGGAAACGTCCTCTCATTGTTCTGACCAATCGACCGCCCCAGCTGGAAACGCCTTTCACTGTATTCAATGAAGGCCTCATTACGCCCAATGACGCATTCTTTGTGCGCTATCACTGGAGCGGTATTCCAAATGAAGTCGATACGAAAACATTTCGCCTGAAAATTCACGGCTCGGTCAATACTCCCCTGGAACTGTCGCTGGACGAATTGAAGAAGCTTCCAGTCAAGGAAATAACCGCGGTGCATCAGTGTTCAGGCAACAGTCGAGGTTTTTTTGAACCCCGTATCAATGGCGGACAGTTGGGTCACGGAGCCATGGGTAACGCGCGCTGGAAGGGTGTTGCACTCAAGGATGTGCTTGAGCGGGCGGGTGTTGCGAAATCGGCAAAACAGGTTGCATTCAACGGGCTGGACAAACCACCTGTTCCCGGAGGGCCGGACTTTATAAAGGCATTGGATATTGAACATGGCATGGACGGAGAAGTGATGCTGGCCTGGGCCATGAATGATGAAGATCTTCCCTTGCTTAACGGCTTTCCTTTGCGCCTTGTGGTGCCTGGCTATTATGGTACGTACTGGGTCAAGCATGTAAATGACATTGAAGTCATGGATGATGTGTTTGACGGATTCTGGATGAGCAAGGCTTATCGAATTCCGGATAACGACTGTCATTGCGTCAAACCCGGCGAGACGCCCAAAAAGACCATTCCGATAGAACGATTTTCCGTCAGGTCGTTTATTACAAACGTAGCCAATGACGCACAGGCCACGGTTGGAAAACCCATGGCGTTGCGTGGTATTGCATTTGATGGTGGTTCCGGTATCAAAACCGTTGAGCTTTCAACAGACGGCGGGGCTTCCTGGACCAGCACGAAACTGGGAGAGGAGATCAGCAAATACTCGTTTCGGGAATGGACCGGCGAGTTCACACCGCCCGAGAAGGGAGAATACCGGCTGATGGTGCGTGCGACAAATCAGAATGGTGAAACGCAGCCCGTTAGCGCCAATTGGAATCCATCGGGCTATCGCATGAATCGCATCGAGCAGATTCAAGTGCTGGCCGCATAAGGAGCCAACATATGACACATTTCAATAAACCCATACTCTGTGTGCTGACGGCCTGTTGTGCATTGATGCCGCTGGCCGGCATGGCTGCAGGCGTTGAGTTTCCGCGTGAAACAGCAACGTATAAAAAAAGTGACCTGCCGGGATTTCAGACTGCCAGCGGACTGTGCATGATCTGTCATTCGTCGCAATATGCATCCTCGCAGCCACCCAACTCATCGCCTGCATACTGGAGTGCTACGGTACATAAAATGAAGGATGTGTACAAGGCGCCGTTACAGGAAGAAATGATTCCGGCAATTGTTGAGTATCTGAGCGTCGAATATGGTGGTCAGGACCGCGCTGCGGCTCACGCTGACTATGAAAAGGCCATGGCTTCACTCAAATCGCCGGCAACGTCTGAAGAAACCAAAAAATAGCCCGACTGCACCTGTCGCAATTGCAAATATGGTAGAGTCAGTTCAAGGATGCCCATCGTAATCTGATGGGCATTGTTTTTTGCTGTCGCCTATGTCTACTACGTCAATTCCTATTCTGTATTCGTTTCGCCGATGTCCTTACGCCATGCGCGCACGGCTTGCATTGGCTGTGAGCGGGCAATCCTGCGAACTGCGCGAGATCGTGTTGCGCAACAAGCCGGCAGCCATGCTGGCGGCGTCTCCGAAAGGTACCGTACCCGTTCTGATTATTAACGAAGAAAAAGTGATTGAGCAAAGCCTGGATATCATGCTCTGGGCGCTCAGGCAGAACGATCCGCAATTGTGGCTTTCTCCCTCTGCTGGATCGCTGAATAACAGTCTGGCATTGATCGAGGCTTGTGAGCAGATTTTCAAATTTCATCTGGACCGGTATAAATATCCGCAGCGTTATGCGCTGGAGAATGGTCTGTCGCATCGCGATGCGGCCGCAGACTGGTTAATGGATATCGAAAGACTGTTATCACATTCGCCATATCTGTCGGGCGCTCATTGTGGACTTGCAGATATGGCGATCCTGCCATTTGTACGGCAATATGCACATACCGATTTTGCCTGGTTTGAAGCCCATGCCTGGCCTCACGTGCTTCAGTGGCTGGAAACCTGGAAGTCTTCTGAGCTATTCACATGTGTCATGCAAAAATATGATCCATGGGAAGAGGGGCAGGCAGCAACACTGTTTCCCTGAACGGTGCCGCATCGCAGTGCGAGAGGGGGACTGGCGATCGCAGATCGGTCGCTGATAAAAGAAACGCCAGCCCCGCAGGGCTGGCGTCATTCATAGACTGGCGTTTTCTTAAAAATCCTGCAACTGCGATTTCACAAAAAATGGTGAAGCGCAGCCTTGCAGATTACAGATCGCGGCGAGGCGTGACATCGCTTCTGGGAGGGATATCGCTGCGTGTGGAAACATCGCCTTGCGGTGCCACGGTCTCGGTACGGCGCGTTACATATACATCGTCGGATTCAGCCAGAAGCAGAAGGCGACGAGAGCGGGCGGCCCCCAGACGTCCCATGAACGCTGACAGGATTGCCGCGATCAGCAGGGAAACAAATGACCAGATGGAAGCCTGAGCGACGGCTTTTTTGGCACGCTCAGCCTGTTCAAGCGCTTCTTTTTTGGCCTGTTCAAGTTTTACCTTCGCTTCTTCGATCTGTTTGTCGATATTATTGATGCCTTCCTGAACCGTCTTCACGGTCTCCTGGCGGGCACGAATAACATTGTCAGCCGCCTGGGAAGCTTCTTCATCTGTCATATCGGTATTGTTTTTGAACGCTTGCGTCAGATCGTCCTTGTTGATCTCCTTGCCGATATTTTCACCGCGCGCTTTGATTTTATCGACCAGCTCCTTGCTGATGGCGTCAATATCATCCGGATTCTGAACCAGTTTTTTTCCGGCCTCGGTGACATCACTTTTTACGGCCTCCAGTTGCTGCCCCAGATATTCGGGCTGTAATTCCGGAATACCGCTCTTGCGCAACACCTGCTGAACCTGTTGATCAGCGTTCTGGGCGGCCGATTGGGTATCGACATTGACGTCACCAAAAGCATTTTTGGCCATATCAGCTGCACCCGAGGCACCCTTGCCGATCAGACTGCCGGCACCGGAAGCAATAGATCCCGTGGCAGAAGCGACCGAGCCTGCAATACTGCTGGCAGCGTTGAATGCGCTGTTTACCAGCATGCTGGCAAGAATGACAGCCAGCAGAATGGATACAGCCCAGGCGAGAAACCCATGGATGCAGCCTTCGTGAATGGAAAGGCGCCCGGCTACGTAACCACCCAGCGCAAGGCTGACAAGAACAGACAGGCCGGTATACACCAGGATACCTGTGCCTATTCCGTCTGGCGCATCAGCTGTGGAGATATCGACCGCAGAAAGACCCAGCCCTGATCCGAGCAGTGAAAGAAGAAAGGAAACGGCCAATGCAGTTACAACACCGCCAAAAATACTACCCCAGGAGACTCTGAAATCCTGAGTGGCTATCGTCGTTTTTACCATTTTGGACTCACTAATTTAAACGAACAGTTAATAAAGCTCGTATCGGTGCCGCGATGTAGCGGGCGACCAAACGAGTAGATCGCTGAAGTTTAGGGTCTATGGCAGTCCTCCTTTTGATGTCTATTTTTGAAGGGAAACAGCGTCGACGGTGGGGTATTATGATTATCCTAGTCGCTTGTAACGCCAAATACCATATAAGAAATGTGAATTTTTACTACAGTAAATTTGAATGTTGCTGGTGTGGTTCATTCCGCTTCACGATTACGTTCGCAATATTTCGGACGAGATAATCCACAACCGCTGTTTTAGTTGTCAGTCGTTTGCTAATTACTAGGAGCGAGGCCAGAGGCACAGGACGTGACCCATATTTTCCCGAATTGAAAGCTTCTGCTTCCGGGAAATACAGGCCACGAGGGAGTTCAGATATCTTTCTTCAGAATCGCGATACCGTCGGCGGCTTTGACGCCCTGACCATCTGAAAGTACAAATATCGGATTGATTTCTGCTTCAATCAGAGTGTCGCCGAGATCAGCCACCATGCACGAAAAGTTGACGATGGCCTGTGCCAGTGCGCGCTGATCAGCTGTGGCACGACCGCGGTATCCATCCAGCAGCGGCCAGGTTCGCAGCTGTCTCATCAGGCTGTTGGCATCGTCCAGAGTCAGGCCACCAGATTCGGGAAGCAGGCGCATGGCAGTGTCATTGAGCAATTCGGCAGTGACGCCACCCAAACCTAGCAGAACCGCGCTGCCCAGCGCATCCCGGTGAAAGCCCAGAATCAATTCAATGCCAGTTGTCATTTGCTCCTGGATCAGAAATGCATCCACGTTGATCCCGGTTTTTTCGGCGACTTCTTTTTTCATCTGCGCAATGCGTTGGGGGACTTGCGAAGGATCTACGCCAAGCGCAACGCCGCCAATATCGCTTTTGTGTGCAATGTCGCCAGACAGAATCTTCACAACAACTGGCGCATCGAATTGACTTGCTGCCTCGAGCGCCTGCGCGTCATCGCTGACGACCACCTCGCGCACGCCCGGAATGCCATAGCGGGCAAACAGCTGTTTGGCCTGCGCTTCATTCAGATTGTCGCGAGCCAGTTCTGCATGTGTTTGAGGCGGCCGGGCAGATGATGTTGACACAATGTCGGTGTCGGTTGACGTATCTTGCGTTGAGGCTGAGAGCTGTGCGGCTGAATGCTTACGGCTCAGGCCAGCTTCATTTGTCGTCGCGTTCCTCGTGGAGGCGCTGTGATGCCACATGGCTTCCAGTGCAACCGCGCAACAGTCGGGCTCGGTAAAGGCAGGAATCCCTCTTTCGTTCAGAAGATGTGCCACTTGTGGAGCATGGGGGCTCACAAAGGCAAGGATGGGCTTTTCTGTTTCGGGCAGGCAATCCGAAATGGCATTTGCCATGAGTTCAGGATGCGCCAGACTTGATGAGCCTACAATCATGATGAGCGCGTCGTAATCGTTGCTTTCAGCCAGTGCGGTAATGGCACCGCGCAACACATCAGGTTGCAGGCCCGCCAGCGTGACATCGACCGGGTTGCGATCCAGTGCGGCCGGCATGCCCGATTGCAGGGCGCGCAGAGCCGCTGCTGTCTGTGCGCCAGGTGCGGGAGTTTCAAATCCCGCCACACCCAGACTGTCTGCCACCAGCGTACCGGCGCCACCTGTGGAGGTCAGAATGGCCACACGTCGGCCGGTCAGCGTTCTTTCTGCCGAAAGGGCGACCGGAATATCAAGCAGGTCGCTGAATCGCTGGGCCCGGATGACGCCGGTCTGCTCGAAAAGGGCGTCATACATCACGTCCTGACCTGCCAGTGCTCCGGTATGGGACACGGCCGCCTGCGCACCGGCTTGTGATCTGCCGATTTTGAAAGCCACTATCGGTTTGCCAGCCTCACGTGCGCGACGCGCGGCTGCCCGAAACCGCTGCGGATTCCTGATGGTTTCAATATAAAGTGCAATGACACGGGTCGAACTATCATCGATCAGATATTCGATAAAATCGGTTAGTTCAAGATCCACTTCATTACTGGTTGAAATCAGTTTGGACAGGCCAATACCCCGCGCTGCAGCCCGGGAGAGCAGCGAGCCCAGAATGCCTCCACTTTGCGACACGACGCCCACAGTTCCGGCGGGAAACGTATCCATTTCCAGGGCTCCGCTGGCAGACAACGGGATATTCTCTGTCAGATTGACCAGACCAATCGTATTGGGTCCAAGAATCCGCATGGACCCGGCAGCATCCAGCAATTGCTGTTGCAGACGATGACCGTCCTCACCGGCTTCGGAGTAACCGCTGGCCAGAACAATGGCCGCAGCTGTGCCGATTTTTGCCAGTTCGGCCACAGCCTGAACCGTACGTTCTGCACTAAGAAGTACGATTGCAACGTCTGGCACTGCAGGCAGCGAGGCAATGTCGGGATAGCAGGGCAGGTCGCCAATCTGCGATACGCGCGGATTGACGGGATACAGGGATCCGGTAAAGCCATGTTTCAGCAGGTAGGCCAGCGGTCGGCCAGCCGTTTTGTTCCGATCCGCAGAGGCACCGATAATTGCCACGCTGCGTGGATGAATAAGACGCGATATTGCATTCATGATGACTTCGGCTGCTCCGTTGCGTTATCCGATTTTTTCCCTTCCGTTTTTCTGCTTTCCATTTTTTCCAGAAACGCTTTTACCGATTCCCGATGTTCTGTGCTGGTGTAGCAGATACCCTGGGCCTGACTGCCCGTCGCAAAGGCCTGCTCGGCGGTGATTTCGAAAGTCTGGTTCAGGATGGTTTTACCCAGCGCAAGCGCGGTGCCCGATCCCGAGCTCAATTCAGCGGCCCATTGGCGCGCATCGCTCAAGAGAGCCTCCGCTGAAGACAGACGATCTGCAATTCCCAATGACAGTGCCTCTTCGGCCTTAACGGTTCTGCCACTGAAAATCAGTTCTTTTGCTCTGGGCAGGCCGGTTCGTCGCGGCAGAAAGTACATGCCACCACCATCAGGAATCAGTCCCCGATTGATATATGACCAGGTAAACGTTGCCATGTCAGATGCAATAACAAAATCGCAGCTCATGGCGGTATCAGCGCCCAGGCCGGACGCAGCGCCATTGACTGCCGCAATCGTCGGTTTGGGCATGGTGTACAGAAGGGAAATCGCGTGATGAACACGTTGCTGGCGACGCCAGCCATTAATGGCGATTTCGCCGGTAGGTGCCTGCATCCTTTTCTGCATGCCTGAAATATCCCCACCCGCGCAGAATCCCTTTCCGCTGCCGGTCAGGACCAGCGCGCGAATGCTGGCATCTGCTGCAATCTGTTCCAGTACAGCGATAAACTCGCTGCGCATATCATCACTCATCGCATTGCGTTTTTCCGGTCGATTCAAAATTACGGTTGCAATGCCGTCGGTTACTTCGACCTTAACCAGTGTCGCTGTCATAGTTTCTTTTTCCTTTTCCATTGAGTCAGTCAAGTGTGATCTTGCTGGCAGAGATCACTTTTTTCCACCGAGCCTGTTCACCCTTGATATAGTCGTCCAGGTCTTTGGGTGTGCCCGTGGAAATTACCAGGCCTTCGCTCTGTACTTTTTGTTTGAACAACTCCGTACTGGCAGCCTGATGCGCTGCGTGGTTGAGTTTTTCGATGACATCCTGTGGTGTCCCCGCCGGCGCATATAAACCGTACCAGCTGTCCAGAACATAATTGGGCACACCACTTTCCGCGATGGTGGGAACGTCGGGCAAGGCCGGTGAGCGCTCCTTGGTAGTGACGCCAAGTGCCCGCAATGTACCAGCTGCCAGTGAGGAGCCCACGGCGGCGGCTGTGCCAAACATCATGTCCACATGACCGCCAAGCAGATCATTCAATGCTGGTCCGGCACCCTTGTATGGCACGTGTGATAAATCGATCTGGGCTAGCGATTCAAGCAGTTCGCCTGCCAGATGTGCGGAGGTGCCCACACCCTGCGACGCGTAAGTCAGGGTTCCGGGCTTTTGCTTTGCTGCCTGCAGCAGATCGCTCACAGACTTGATCGGGCTATTGGGCTTGACAACCAGTACGCTGGGCGAGTGGCCGATCATACTGACAGCGGCAAACGCCTTGTCTGTATCGTAGGGTAGTTTGGGATGCAGATAGGGATTCACAACGTGGGCGAATGTGACCATCAACAGGGTATATCCATCGGGTTTGGCCCTTGCAACGTCAGCCGAACCTATCGTGGTGCCTGCGCCCGGTTTATTCTCCACGATGACGGGCTGCTTCAGTTCCTTTGACATGCCATCGGCAAGCAGACGTGAAATCAAATCTGTGCCGCCGCCTGGCGCGAATGGAACAATCAGCTTGACGGGTCGATCGGGAAAAGCAGCCTGTGCCGGCGCTGTTGTCATCAGGGCAACTGTGGCGGTCAGGCTGAACAAGGTGATTGCGGCTCGTTTACAGCGGCGAAATGTTCTCTCTTTCATTTTTCTGGTCTCCTGCGATAAATGGGTTCGCGTGCAGATACGAATTCCTGTCTGCGCTTTTATCGCCATTGATATCGTGTTTGTCATTTATCAAAAATGTCATTTTCAGCCTGCGGACACGGTAAAGGCACGGGCAGCAAGCCTGAACAACTGAAATGAGTTTATGCGTTAAACTTGCGCCAGAACATATTGCAATTTCATTCTGTGGAATTGATAACGGAGACTCTTTTGCCAGCATCAACAAATCTGGGGCGACTGAAGCGGCCCGCGCAGAACCGTTCACTTGAACGGGGTGTCGAGATTTTGCGTGCCTTTCGACCGGGCACGGACCTGATGGGAAACAGTGAACTCTCGGAGCGTACCGGCATTGCGCCAGCGACAGTGAGCCGCCTTACCCAGACGCTGGTGCGCACAGGAATGCTGGAATACGAAGCGCGTGAGCGGGCATACAGACTGGCTGCGCCCCTATTGAGCTTTGCACACGCGATGCGTTCCGGTTCCCCATTGCTCAAATGTGCAGCACCGCTGATGCAACGGGTTGCCGAAGCGCACAGGATAAATGTGGGCATTGCCAGAATCGATCGAGACGAAATGGTCTATCTGGAATCGGTGCGGTTCAACAGGAAAGTGTCGTTGCGCAATGTGGTGGCAGGTAAGCGGGTTCCCGTGGAACTGACCTCTTTGGGTCGCGCGCATCTGTCAACCCTGACAGGCGACGAACTGCGTGAGATGTTGCAGCGTTTGAAAAACCATCGCCATGCAGACTGGCCGACTCTGGAACAGGAGATTGCACAGGCGCTTGCGCAGGTGCGCAAAACGGGCTATTGCGTTGCTTCGTGGCAGCCAAACGTTGTCGCACTGGCAACACCTCTTACGTTCAGGCATTACCCCGTGCATATTCTTAACGTCAGCGTGAATTCGCAAATGGCGCCCAGTGAAATCGAGCGCAAATTAAGTCCGGTATTGCTGGACCTGGCAGAAACATTATCTGATGCAATGAATCAGTTGTAGTATTGAACACGCGCTTTATTATTGCATTAAGCTACAATCAAAATCCTGATATGACAATCCTGATCGGGGCGCAAGTTGAATTCGCAGTCTATACCTATTTCAAAAATCAAACTCATGCTGTATTTTCTGCTGGCGGGGTTTGTGCTTAGTCAGGCCTACCGCACCGTTGGTGGCATTCTATCCGTTCCATTAAAAACCGAATTCGCCCTGAACAGCGACAGATTGGCAGGTGTCATTGGCTCGTTTCACATCGCATTTGGCGGTCTGCAGCTGCTGATCGGCATTCTGATCGATAACTTCGGTATTCGTAAAACCATTCTTGCCGTTTCGCCGTTTTCAGTACTGGGAGCCTTGCTTTCTGCAACGGCCGTATCACCCGGTATGCTGCAATGGGGTCAGATACTGATTGGCTTTGGTTGCGCACCTGCTTTCCTCGGCTGTATTGTGCTGATGGCGCGTCATTTTACGGGCAAGCAGTTTTCCATGATGTACGCCTTTGCGCTAGGCTCCGGGAGTCTGGGTCTGATCTTCACCTCGACACCCACCGCCTGGCTTGTTGACCACTTCGGGTGGCGCAGCTGTTTTTTTCTGCTGGCCATGCTCAGTCTGATGACCTGGATTCTGATTTTCTTCGGGGTTCGTAATGTTGACCAGGCACTGGACGCCTCATCAAGCAGCATCCGTCAGAGAACGGTGCAGGCGCTGCGTTCATTCTCCGGCTATAAAGCTTTGCTGCAGATACGCGAAACGCCCGGCATTCTGTCGCTGGTATTTGTCATCTATGCCGCTTTCCTGACCCTGCGCGGTCTGTGGCTTGGGCCATTGCTGGTGGAGCGTCATCAGGTGAGTCTGGTTTTTGCCGGAAATCTGGCGCTCCTGCTTTCAATCATTTCCGTATTCAGTCCATTGCTTTTCGGACGCCTGGATCCCGGTCCGGGTCGCCGATACCGCTATCTCTGTATAGAGCCGTGGATTCTGGTTGCGGGCTTTCTGTTTCTTGCGTGGAGCCAGCATTTGTGGGGAAGCATTGCCGCGATCATAGTTATCGCTGTTGCCGCCAGCAACACCGTCTGGCAACTGGCCGATGCAAAAGAAGTCTACCCACAGGATATGCAAGGTCGGGCAATTGCGCTCTTTAATACATCGCTGTTTATGGGTGCTTCGTTCATGCAGTGGGCTTCAGGTAAAGCGCATGACCTGTTCAGCTTTGAAAACGGCGATATTTTTACGTCCGCCTTCGTCATGTCAGCGCTGGTGCTATCGGTAGGCATTATTGCATACACAATATTGCGACGGCCGCGTCAGGCAGGATAACGCCATGAACGTGGGGGTGAGGTGGTAACAGGAGCGTTCGTGAGAGCGAAGTGCTCAGCGCACAAAGAGCGGAGCAATCGGCACATTACGGATTTCAGACGGTCAGGTCTGAGCTGACTCCCCTGAAACGCGGCGGCCTGGTGGCGCATCCAGATCCAGTATTGGACCTAGCGGAACAATGCCATTCGGATTGATCGTGGCATGGCTGCGATAATAATGCTGTTTGATATGATCAAAATTGATGGTATCTGCGATTCCCGGCCACTGGTAGAGTTCACGCGTGTAGCTCCACAGATTTTTATAATCGACCAGGCGTCGCAAATTGCACTTGAAATGACCATGGTAGACCGAATCAAAGCGGATCAGGGTTGTGAATAGCCGCCAGTCTGCCTCTGTCAGGGTATCGCCCAGCAGATACCGGTTCTGCCCCAAACGTTTCTCCAGCTCATCGAGTGTGGCAAACAGCTTGCTCACTTCTTTTTCATAGACATCCTGCTGTGTCGCAAAACCAGCTTTATATACGCCGTTATTAACGTTTTCGTAGACGAGGGCATTGATTCTGTCTATGTCAGGTATCAGCTCGGTAGGTGAATAATTGCCGGGTTTCGCACCAATCCCGTCGAAAGCTGAGTTGAGTATGCGAATAATCTCTGCCGATTCATTATTCACAATGGTGTTGCGTTGCAGATCCCAGAGTACCGGTACGGTGACCCGTCCGCTGTACTCCGGCCGTGCCTGCAAGTACACCTGATAAAGATAATCAGCGTTGCCGACAGGATCCCCGATCACACCTGGTGCAGGTTCGAAAGTCCACCCGCGCTCCCCCATATACGGATTGACTACAGACAGACTGATCATGGATTCCAGACCTTTCAATGCCCTGAGAATCAGAGCCCGATTCGCCCACGGGCAGGCAAGCGACACGTACAGATGGTAGCGTCCGGCTTCTGCCTTGAATCCATCTGTGCCTGTGGGGCCGGCACTGCCGTCCGGCGTGATCCAGTTGCGAAATTGTGTTTCGCTGCGCACGAAGCGTCCGCCACTGCTTTTAGTGTCATACCATTTATCCTGCCATTTGCCGTCAACGAGAAGTCCCATTCTGTCCTCTGTGATATGTTGCCCCGCGATGATTCCTCGGCGCAAATGCGCTTTTGGAAGCCACCGCGATTTATTCAATATGATATGAAAACATAACATATCCGGGCAACATCACCGCCTGGGCAGGTATTTGACCAAATGAAATATCAAGCGAGACCTGGTGCCTCATTTGGACCTAAGTTGATATTTATTCTGAATGTGACCTTTTTTCTTCAGCGAATTGTGATCCAGCGATCTTTCTCACCCGGATAGACCACACCATATTTCTCTATTGCGGCGTCGTCAAACTGGAAGCCCAGCCCTGGATCCTGCGGAAGCAGCAGATCGCCATTGTCTGCGACAAGCTGACGATCAATCACCTTGCGGAAGTTGACGATATGATCATCAGGCATCCACTCAACATATGTGGTATTTGGTGTACTGGCCACCAGATGGGCGTGGACGTCGTGCCAGGCATGAGGCTCTACCGTCAGGCCATGACTGGCCGCAGTGGCAGCAATTCGTCGCCATTCTGTGATGCCTCCGCAAACCGTGGCATCAGTCTGAAGCAGGGTTGTTGCGCCTTGCGCAATCAGATCCTTGAATCTCCAGCGTCCGGCTTCGACTTCGCCAGTGGCCACGGTAATGGGTGTCGCGCGGGAAAGACGAATGTGATTATCAATATCGTCGGGTGAAAAGGGCTCTTCGATCCAGAACGGATTGTATGGCTCAAAGACACGCATGTACTCCAGAGCCGTCGGCAGATCGCGCCATGCGTTATTAGCGTCCAGCATCAATCGGGCATCATCGCCGATGGCTTCGCGCACGGCAGCCAGGCGTTTTTTCTCATTCGCAGGACTCTCAAGACCCACCTTCATTTTCACGGCCTTGAATCCTTCAGCAACGTGATCGGACATCTCTTTGGCCAGGTCGTCAACGGATTTGCCTGGCAGATAATACCCGCCGCTGGCGTAAGCAGGCACGCGATCCAGCGATTTTGCGCCAAGAAATCGGTAAAGCGGCAGTTTGGCCGATCTGGCGTTCAGATCCCACAACGCAGTATCCAGTGCAGAAAGCGCTCGCATGACAGCGCCAACGCGCCCCACGAGCAAGGCTTCCTGATACATATCAGTCCACAAGCCCTCGACCCGATGAGAGTCCTGACCCACCAGCTTTGCGGCGAGCAGGTCGGTGACGGCAACGGATAATAGTCGGCCTGCGCTGTTGACTGCATAGCAATAGCCCAAACCTTCAACGCCGTCGGTGGATCTAACTCGAACAAGGCAATATTCGCGGGCAGTGACGCGACGTGTAGAAAAAGTCACCGGCTGATCCAAAGGAACACGCGCGATACATACGGAAACGGACTCAATGACTGGCATGGAATCAAAACTCCTGAGCATGAAAATGAAGAAAGGTGATCGAAAAAAGGTGATCGAAAAAAGGGGGCGAAAAAGAGAAAATCAAGAAAATGCCGATCGAAATGCAGCTAATCGAAATTACTCGAATTTGATATTGGCTTTTTTAATGACGTCCTGCCATTTGCTCTGCTCCGCTTTAAGCAACTGCGCAAATTCCTCGGTCGTACTTCCAATAGGCGTTAGACCAAGGTCGGCAAGGCGTTTGCGTACTGCCTCGTCCTTCAGGATCGATGTGATTTCGCCATTGAGTTTTTGCACAATGTCGTCTGGCGTATCTTTGGGTGCAATAATGCCGAACCAGACATTGGCATCGTATCCGGGCAGCCCGGCTTCATCAAAGGTTGGCACATCCGGCAGTTGAGGCAGGCGTTTTTTGGAAGTGACGGCAATGGCCTTCAGCTGATCTCTCTGAATAAACGGCAGGCTCTGGGTTGGTGTCGCAAAAATCAGCGGAATCACGCCGCCAAGCAGATCCGTTTGTGCCGGCGCGCCGCCTTTATAGGGAACGTGGTTCATTTTGATGCTGGCCATTTGATCCATCAGCTCCATGGCAATATGCTGTGTAGAACCTAGTCCCGGTGTACCAAAATCGATTCTCTGTTTGCTGGATTTTGCCAGATCGATGAATTCCTGAAGTGTGTTCGGTTTGAATTTCGGATTCGCCACCAGAACGAAAGGCGTTTCAGCAATTACGCTGACCGGTTTGAAATCATCCAGGCTGTAATTCAGTTTGGGATACAGCATCGTGTTGGTGACGTGAGATGAGATCACCAGCATCAGGTTATAACCATCGGGCTTGGAGCGCTTCAGCTCAGAAGTGGCTATTGTGCTGTTGGCGCCTGGCTTGTTTTCCACGACAAATGATTTACCCATCCGGTCGGACAATTCAGATGACATCAGCCGAGCAATGGTATCGTTCGAGCCGCCTGGTGCCATGCCAACCGTGATTTTGACTGGTTTGTCGGGGTATTCCTGAGCGACTGCGGTCAGTGAGCTACCCATCAGGGCAGCACATATTGAGGCTTGCGCCAGTTTTTTCAAATAGTTCATTCCATGGTCTCCTGTTTGTGTTGACTGCTTTTTTGTCGTTATTTGCTGCAGTCTAGCCTGATACGCTAAGCGGATATATGGATAGTTTTTGTGAATTCAGCGATAAAAGCGATTAATTGCTGTGCGTAAAAGCCCGAGAATGTGACGGATGGGGAATGACGAATGCCATATTGGTACTGATACAGAATTCAACGTGCCGTGATTGTACGCATGCCGTTTATCAGTCGGGCTGGCGCACTGACAGTGCTGCCAGTTTTTCGGCGACATGTGTTTTCAGTAATTTGATAAAGTTCCGGGCTGCCAGAGATTCTGTGGATTCTGTTCTTCGAAGCAAACAAATATCACGTTCGTTAATGGGCAGGGTGACAGGTACGGCACGCAGCGTCTTCAGATCGAACTGGCCAAGTCCCAAAACCGGCACAATGGTTGGGCCAATTCCCGCGCCGACCAGTCCGGCAGCTGTAGACAGATTATTGACCTGAATCGCTTTTATCCATTGCTGTGGATATACCGATGCGTCCAGGTGCTGGCGGATACTGCTGGCCTTTTCGAAGACAATAATGGGATGAGGCAGAATGTCGTCCACCGTCAGACGTTTTCGTTTTGCAAGTTCATGTGTTGCCTGGCAGACGAAATAAAACGTATCAGAAGCGAGTTTCTCCATGACCAGGTCGGTTCCTGTCTCCACGGACGCACACAAGGCGAAGTCCACTTTGCGCGTTCGCACGAGATCTACGCAAGCCGTATTGGGTACATCTTCCACTTTCAGTTCAATACCCGGATAACGGTTCAAAAACGTCGCGATGATTTCCGGCAGCAATCCGGAGAAAATAGTCGGCAGCGCTGCGATCGCGACCCGACCCTTCCTGAGTGAAATATGGTCCTGCATTTCAGAAAGCGCGTCTTCAGTTTGCGGAATGAGATGATTCACAATATCAAGAAAGACTTCTCCTTCAGCGGTCAGCTCCACGTTCCGGGTATTGCGCGAGAAGAGCCTGACATTGAGACCACTCTCCAGATTGCCGATCAGCGCGCTGAATGCCGATTGCGTAATGCTGCAATGTTCAGCCGCTCTGGTGAAATTGCGCAATGTTGCCAGCGCTGCGAAGGCTTTCATCTGACGCAGGGAAAGATTCATTGTCGGGCCGTTCGTTTTTTTCATGGTTCGTTCATTTCAAGCTGGAATATTTCCCGACATTAGATACATAATCAAGCCTGTATTCACTCCTGAAAAATCTCTTCAATACTCATACCAAACGCGCGCGCTATCGCGAAGGCGAGGGGCAGGCTCGGGTCATAGCGGCCATTCTCAATGGAAATGACCGTTTGTCGCGATACGTTCAAAAGTTCTGCCAAATCAGCCTGGGACATTCCCATTTCGGCTCTCAACTGCTTGATGATATTTTTCATGAGTAGCGTTTTTTACTGAACCAGAGTGCAATGATCCAGAATGCACCCATGACTGGCCAAACCAGAAAATACGATAATCTGGGAAACCCAACAGTTTCAAGAAAGCCGTAGCTGAAAGTGGTGACTGCCGTCAGCCCGAATGCCCAGCTCAAAGCTTCAAACTGTATCTTGCGCTGCAACTCATCCATGACTCGCAATTGGCGGATCACAACCCAAAGAATACCTACAGCCGGAATCATAGGCAAGAGTGCAATCGGCGCACGAAAGGGTGAATCCCCATCCATGGATTTCAGCAAAAACATCGACAACAGAAGCAGCGCCACGTAACTGACCATGGCTATGCCAAATTCGATAAAGTACTTTTTCATAAGTGAACCGCCGCAATCAATGTAAAGGAAGCTTTACTATAGCATTACGTTGATGGTGATGTAAAGGTTATTTTACATATTTGATTGATATCGTAGCGAACCAAGCGTAGAGTATCGGAGCGGAAGTCGGACGTATAGTTCAATAGAATGAGATAATCCAAGGTTTATTCGAGTGGAGTATTTAATGGCAGATGAACCCAGTAATCTTAGCGAAAAGGAGAAAATGCTAGCAGGTGAGTTCTATAATCCCGCCGACGCTGAAATTCAGAATGAATTGATGTTGACTGCCAAATGGTTGGCAAACTACAACTCGAATTCGACGTTGCCGGCAGAGAAGCGCCAAGGATTTTTGCTTGATCGATTTGGAACGGTGGGAAGAGATTGTGTCGTGCGATCTCCGTTTCATTGTGATTACGGATTTAATATTCACCTGGGTGATCACGTTTTTCTGAATTTCAATTGTGTGATCCTTGATGTGGTATCAGTATCAATCGGAGATGGTACGCAAATTGGTCCAGGTGTTCAGATCATAGCTGCAGATCATCCGAAGGAGAACAGTTTCAGAATTCAAGGATTAGAGTTCGGACGTTCTGTACAGATTGGCAACAACGTCTGGATAGGGGCGGGTTCAATCATACTGCCAGGTATAAAAATTGGCGACAATGCGATCATTGGTGCTGGAAGTGTTGTTACACGAGATGTTCCAGAGGGAAAAGTGGCATTTGGTAATCCAGCCAGAATTCAATAGGGTGGAATGGTTCAAACATGCTCGGACAATAGTTTAGACGTAATGTGAACAGCTTCATTCATTTTGAAGAACACCTCGATGGAATTTCAATTGAAAGCGCCAGTAGATAAGCACTTGTCTAGACTTGGCTCTTTCCGCTTGTTGGTCTTAATAGCCGATTACTTGTCCGTCGCGGCGATGGTCCGAGCCTCCCACGTAAACAAATGGCGCGGATGACACATCACTGACTCGACGAATCAACTGTGCACTGCCGAAATCCAAACTGTCAGGTGCCGCAATCTCAGGCTGATGCCCCAAGGCTTTCAAGCCTTGGATCAAGTTCTGATCCATCGAATGCTCCACTGTTAGGGTACCTGCGTCATTGATTCTCCAACGCGGTGCATCGGAGCAGGCCTGAGGGTTTAACTCATCGATCGTTTCTCGAAGCGTCATTTGTACGTGCCCCTGTGCTTGCATATTTCCGCCCATTACACCGAAAGCCATATGTGGCTGGCCGTTGCGCATCATGAACGCAGGAATAATACTATGCATAGGGCGTTTATCTCCATCTACCTGATTGGGATGGCCTGGCGTTGTGACAAAACCCATGCCTCGATTATGCAAAGCGATACCTGTATCGGGCACTACAACGCCGGAACCAAAGCCTTTGAAATTACTCTGAATAAACGACACCATTCGCCCTTCAGCATCGGCTGTGCAAAGGTAGACAGTGCCTCCGCTGGGCGGTTGGCCAGGCAGGTATGTACCAGCCTTTGCGTGATTAATACCTTTGGCACGTTCACGTAAGTATGCTGGGTCCAACAGTTGCGCTGGTGTGACTTTCATATAAGCTGGATCGGCGACATGTGCGTAGAGATCTGAAAAAGCCATTCGCATTGCCTCAATCTCCAGGTGCAAGCGCGTTGCGGAGCAGGGAGCAGCATCGCGGTACGGCAGATATTCAAGTAATCCAAGCGCTATTAGTGCTGCTAACCCTTGGCCATTCGGGGGAATTTCGTGCACTGTGCGATCACCATACTTTACCGAGATGGGATCCACCCAATCAATTTTGTGAGCCGCGAGGTCTTCAAGACTTAATCCTGCACCGTGCTGCTCGCTAAAATCCGCCATCCTTGCGGCGAGACGACCGCGATAGAATGACTCCGTGCGAGTTTTCGCAATCTCTTCAAGTGTCTCTGCCTGGTCTTCAAAGCGCCAGATCTCGCCAATTCTTGGCGCTCGGCCATTGGGCATGAATGCTTCGAAGCCGGGCTGATGTCCAAGCTCATTAATCGACTGTTCCCAATGGCGCGATACTACCGGACTAACGGGGAAGCCATCGCGGGCGTGACGAATGGCGTCAACAAAGAGATCCTCAAATGGGAGTGCTCCAAAACGTTCCGACAGGGCGAGCCATGCAGCGACACCTCCGGGCACCGTGACTGTATCCCAGCCATTACGTGGCATTTGACGGAGATGACTGAATTTCCGTGGATTCCAGGACTTTGGAGAGCGGCCGGATGCATTCAGACCATGTAGCGATTTGCCATCCCAGACCAACGCGAAGGCATCGCCACCGATGCCATTCATAGTTGGCTCTACCACCGTGAGAGCAATCGCGGTTGCCAAGGCCGCGTCTATAGCGTTTCCACCCCGTGCGAACACGGCTGCGCCAGCTTGTGCCGCGAGCGGTTGTGAGGTGGCAACCATGTTGCGCGCGAGTACAGGTTGTCGAGTAGTAGTATATGGGAGATTCCAATGCATAAGTAACGTTGTCTCTGGTTTGTTTTTCGGAATGGCTAGTCAAGGGTTCGGAACCTGGCCACGAGTTTACCCCCAACGCGCATAATCGCTTTTTGCTCGCTCGGCCAGTTCTGCTCCATCACCTGGTGTGACGATGTAACCATTCTGTACGAGACTTTCGACCACATCAGACTCGTGCAGCACTTCAATGGTTGCCTTGGCCATTGCCGCGACAGCCTCATTTGGGGATCCAACTGGAAGATAAATACCAAACCAGTTGTCTACCTCATATCCGGGAATGCCCGCCTGGGCGATTGTCGGCAGTTCCGGCATTGCAGGAACTCGGCTGGACGAGGCAACTGCAATGGCCCGCAGCTTTCCGGACTTAACGAGCTGCATGGAGGCAGCCACACTGTCGAACATAAACGACACAGTGCCCGACAGTAAGTCCGTTACGGCCATTGAACTACCTTTATAAGGTGTATGTGTTGGCTCTACGCCCAGGTGTTTACCAAGCAGTTCGGACTCACGATGAGAGAGCGTACCTGTCCCCTGAGAGGCGTAGAATACATTCTTATGATTGGCCTTGAGCCATTGAATGAACTCGCTCATGTTGCGTGCTGGGACTTCGTTATTGACAACGAGTACATGCGGTGCACTGGCAATTAACGCAACTGGAATAAAATCGCGTTGAAGATCGGACTTGGCATTGGGGTAGAGTTTGCTCGCGATTGCCTGCGACGTCACTGCGCTAAGAAACGCATTGTATCCGTCAGGGGTAGCGCGGGCAGCGATATCCATACCCAACGTACTGCCTGCGCCAGGCTTGTTTTCGATGACGATTGGCTGGCCCAATTGATCACTCATTTTCTGTCCTACCAGCCGCGCCAAAATATCTGTCGCCCCTGCAGGTGGATAAGCGACGGTCATTCTTATGGCACGATTTGGGTAGTCCTGTGCTTGCGATGTTTTTGCGCCCAGTCCAAACGCCCCCAGAAGGCAGAATGCGGCGGTTCGATTCAGTATGTCCCGGCGACTTGGGCTATGCTGGATGACTTTCGAGAAAGCAGAGATTTGCATTTGGGTTTCCTTATTGAGATTGAAGGTAGCTCATATTTACTCCAATGATTGATCCCGCACCCGCCTGTACAGCCTGTTATTACCTGTTTAACATTGATACTCTGACCAGCCTAGCTGACTTGGTTTGCGTGGTACATTCTCTTTCCAAGAAATAGGTACTTCTCATATTCCTCATCGGGGACCATGCCGCCCCCTGTAGCCCACATGATATGAGTTGCGTTTGCAAAGGCCTCGGAATTCAAACCAACTATTTGTCCTGGACTATCGCGATAAAGACGAGCGAAACCAGGCATGCCTGCCACTGCAGAGGGCTCCAATCTCAACCCCTCGGTATTATGTGCAGCATATAGCAGTGCGTGCAATTCCTCATCGGTCAGTGAATAGATTGCATCAATCATGCGATGCATTGAACGACCTACGAAGCCAGAGGGGCGCGCCACAGCAAGTCCATCGGCAGCAGTCTGTCCATTTATGCAGAAATCACCTACGGTCACTTTATCATGCAGTCCAGTGTACATGCCCAATAGCATGCAGCAGGCTTGTGTGGGCTCAGCGAAGACACAATGTACGGCGTCCCCAAACGCATGCTTCAGTCCAAAGGCAATGCCGCCGGGGCCGCCCCCCACGCCACAAGGGAGATATACGACCAGAGGTTGACGCATCGATACTTCCACCCCTTCAGCTGCCAGTTGTGCTTTCAGACGCATTCCCGCCACGGAATAGCCTAAAAACAGCACGCGCGAATTTTCGTCATCTACAAAATGACTAGTTGGATCTTGTTCGCTTTCACGTCGACCCTGTTCGACTGCCAGACCATAATCTCCAGTATGTTCGATTACGTTGACACCATGACGACGCAGCTTCTCCTTCTTCCAGGAGCGCGCATCGTGGGACATATGCACTGTCGTAGAAAATCCCAGCCTTGCAGCCGCAATTCCAATGGCAAGTCCCAGGTTGCCTGTAGAGCCAACGACTATACTATGTCGCTTGAACAGTGCTCGCGCCGCTGGCTTTTCCAATTTGCGATAGTCGTCTTCAATGTTGAGCAATCCTTGCTGTCGAGCAAGCTTCTCAGCATGGAAAAGAACTTCATAAATTCCCCCTCGCGCTTTGACAGAACCCGAAATAGGAAGTTGGCTGTCAAGTTTTACAAGAAATCGCGCGGGCTCTGGCACTTCATAACGCTTGGCAACTGAAGCCGCGAGTTTGGGTACTTCACGAAGTTCAGACTCAATAATTCCACCAGCTTCGTTTACCTCTGGAAACGCTTTCGCCAACCAGGGTGCAAATCGTTCAAGTCTGGATGCTGCATTAGCGATATCTTGTGCGTCCAATTCGATATCAGTCCGCGATTGCGCAAATGGAACTACTTCGGGATTGCGCCATAAAACAGGTTCACCACGTATCATATTCGCCGTGAGGGGATGACTCCTCTCCCATTGCGCCAATGTTTTTCCATGAACCAAGGTATCGGATACAGCGTTTATACCCGAATCGACCAAGGGAGCCGATGCATCAATTCCAATCTTCATTTGACTGTCCGCTCCAAAGCCTGGAAGAATAATTCGGATTGTAAACGCTCGCCATGTAACTGGTTTGCGGTCACGTTTGTCAAATCTGGATTGACAGACCGTAAATTAACACCCATCGATCGCGCCTGGACCTCCAGCTGGCATGCACGCTCCAGATAATACAAATCGTCGTAGACATAATCGATCCGATCACCACAAACGATTACGCCGTGATTCGCCAGGAAAATGATATCGGCACCTAATGTGGCGTTTGCAATGCGCTCACCTTCGGCATGATCAAGTGCCAACCCGTTGAAGACAGGATCGCTTTTCGTTCGACCATGAAAACGCATTGCGTTCTGCGACAATTTGGTGTCGAGACAACATTCTTCCGTCAACGTCAGCGTTGTAGCAAACGGAGCATGGCTGTGGAGCACAACCTGCTTCTTCGTCACTCGGTGCATTGCCGCGTGAATGAACATGGCCGAGGGCTCCACATCATGCGCGCCCGCGAGCCTGTACCCATTGCCGTCCACGAGCAGAATATCTTCTGCATAAATCTCGCTCCACATCAGTCCGCGCGGATTAAGCAGAAACTTGTCAGTATCGTCAGGTAACGCAATGCTGAAGTGATTGCAAACGCCTTCGGCCAGTCCGTGGATAGCTGCAGCACGCAACGCAATAGCAAGTTGCTCGCGCAGACGACTTACTGACGGCGAATTATAGATAGTCGCGATTTCAGGTGAAGTGAATTCTACCTTCTGTTTTTCATTCATATTGATACTCATTTTTACTGAAGACTCATTTCTCATTAACAGTAATGAACTAGATCACTTCATGTTAACTGCGAGGCGATCTTTAGTTCGAAGAATTAAAACCAGAGCAACGGTAAGGAAGAGCCCAGCAGCGAGGAATACTAGTCCGTAGGCAAGACTGCCTGTCTCTTCCTTGATAATGCCGATACCGAAGGGGCCGATATATCCCCCGAGATTACCAATTGAGTTGATGGCGGCCAGACCAACCGCTGCGCCGCCTCCTGTTAAGAATCGGCCAGGTAGAGCCCACAGCACCGCAGATGCAGAATACAGCGTAAAACCCACAAAACATAGCGACACCAGTTGCAGAGCCAGCGAAGAAAACCATGCTGCGCCAAGCAACCCCGCAACACTCACCAGACAGCATGCTACGATGTGAAAGTAACGCTCGTTCTTCTTATCCGAATGGGCGGGAATAATCAGTAATCCGATCGCACCAAAGAGAAAAGGAATGGCGGACAAGAATCCGGTTGTCAAATCGGTTGTGGAGAACCCTTGAATCAGCGTTGGTAACCAGAGCGATAAGCCGTACAACGCCAATGGAATCGGAACGTAGGCGAATGCCAGCATCAAAACGCGGGAATCTGTCAGTGCCTTGAACATGCTATGATTCGCGCCATCTTTGCTATTTTCGATTTGCGAGATAGCCTTGGCGTCATCTTCGACCTCGCGATTCAATACAGCAGCTTCGTCCTTCGACAGCCATTTGGCTTTAGCAGGCGTGTCGGGCAAGAGCTTGAGTGTAGGAATGACCAGCAATACTGCAGGCAGACCGCACATAATGAATACCCATTGCCAACCGTGCAAGCCAGCCAATCCATCGAGTCCCAGTAATGCGCCTGATAGCGGACCGGCGAGCATTGGTGCCAGCGGCTGGGCGAACGCAAAATAGCCATAAATTTTTCCTCGACGAGCTGAGGGGTACCAGAGTGTCAGATAGTACAATACGCCGGGGTAAAAGCCCGCTTCAGCTGCCCCGAGCAGAAAGCGCAGCCAGTAGAAACTTGTAGTACTCTGGATCGTTGCCATGGCGATCGTGATAATCCCCCATGTAATCAGAATGCGTGCGAACCAACGCCGCGCACCGACCTTCATAAGAAAGTAGTTGCTCGGAACTTCAAAAATGATGTAGCCAAGGAAAAATAGACCTGCTCCAAACCCATAGGCGGCGTCGCTAATTCCCACGTCGACATTCATATGTAATTTAGCGAATGCAAGCACTGAACGATCAATGTATGCAACGAGATACAAAAGCACCAGGAAAGGTACTAAGCGTATCGTCACGCGTTTATACAAGCTATCAATATTCTTCATTTTGTCTCCTGTCTCCTTCAGATACTCATTCGACGATGGGATTCGTAATAGAAACGTCACGAGGCCAGAACGGGCTTCTTCTGTTTTTCCAGGCAAGCGCAGCCAAATTGGATGACGACGATCCGGGGCTATCGATTAAGTACCAGGATGAGTTATCTTTGAGTAAATTGCGAAAGTTCATGCCGTTCTTCAGTACGACAATATCCATCTGTGTCGTATCGATACCTACAGCCAGAAACTGTTCGTCTGCATATTCGTATGTGCCCTGAGTCGTCACGAGTATGAATATGTTGCGAACTCTGAGGACAGCGCTTTGTCCCATGTACCCCTTTGTTCCGGCGTATGGTCCCGCTGACCAAACGAATTGGCCCGAGTGAACACAGACGATCTCTGCGTCGATCATTAGCGGAGTTCCATAGGTCGAGTCAGTTTTGAATCCAACGGCCGTTGACAATCTCGCTCCAACTCCCGCTTCGGCGGCAGCCTTCGCAACTTCCGCATCCACAATGGAGAGCGCGCACTTCGCGTCACCAGCAAGGCTCAGTAAGTGTGCCAGGACAAAGGACGCATCGCCTGGGGCACCTGCGCCCACACTATCGCCTGTGTCCGCGAGTATGCACGGTTTGACTGGTGCCGCCAATGCGCGTTCGATAGCCTGATCTACAGGCAGAAGAGGTAATAGGAACTCCTCACGTCGACGCCAGAGATCCTGAGCTATTTCATTGGCCACTGTTTTTGCTCGCGCCGGATCGCCGTTGGTAATACTGATGATCACATTGCTTGCATGATCGTCATCCAGCCAGGGTTGACATGTGAAATAACTGATTGATGCAACACCTTCTGCTTCATGAGCTCGCGCAAATTTTTTGATATCTCCAAGCGGCGCGCCTTCAGCAAGGGTGGAACCGCCTACGACAGGGATAAGCATCTTGAGTCGTGTCATGTGCATGCTTGGCTCAAGTTCGCCGGCTAATGTACTTAATAACAGCCGGCATGCCCGCTGTCCAGTCGTATACGCATCGTCATGAGGATAGTTTTCGTATCCCACCAGAATAGACGCGTGTTGAACCATGCGTTTAGTAACATTGCCATGAAGATCAAGGCTGACGGCAATAGTGGGAGTTTTACCGAACTTGTCACGAATGCGCTCCAGCAATTCACCTTCGGCATCAGGAATTCCTGGCGACGTCATTGCTCCGTGCAATGCCAGATAAATACCATCTAGTTGGCCAGCAGAGGCTAAGCCTTCTAAAATTTTTGAAACGATGGATTCGAAGAAAGTGCGATTGACCGTACCGCCGGAGCCGCCCTGTGTAGCCAGTATTGGCACGATCTCTACGTTGCCCGCATGTCGTAAAATGTCCACTCCACCAGTCAAAGCCAAAGGGTTTTCGGCAATACCGGCCAGAAGCTCCGATGCTTCAAAATACATAGCGAACTCGCGAGCACCACATTCCTTCGGAGAAAAATCATTCCCTTCGAATTCGAAAGACGCTACCGCGACTCTGTATTGTTTTTGTCGTTTATCTGTCATTTAATAGCCCGTGATCATAGTAGAACTGAAATACCAGCTTGTGCTTTCCTAATTTCTTTGAGGTTTGCATCAGAGAAATTATAGGAATCGATAAGACAAAATAGAAACGCTTTATACTGATCTAAAGATTAGTAAAACTTATGGTGCTGCCACATGATTTACGGAAACACGAAGAAATATCACAGACTACAATAATTAGTATTTACCCTTACTAATGTATAATATGGCCTCTTGATCGTGTCTGCTTTCGCATACTATTGACTATGAGTATGCTTTCGTCATCCATGATGGTCTGGCTTCGCAGCTTTGAAGCCGCGGCACGTCATGCCCACTTCACACGGGCAGCGCAGGAGCTGTGCGTTTCGCAAAGTTCTATCAGCCAGCAAATAAAGAATCTTGAAGAAGCTCTTAACAGACCACTTTTTTTGCGCGCGTCCCGGTCGCTCACGTTGACGCCAGAAGGCGAACGGCTATATGCCGTAGTGGGGGATACATTTCGAGTGTTGGACGTGACGTTGTCCCAATTGCGCAGCAGCCAGACTCATAAAGATGTGTCACTTAGCTGCTCGCCGTCGTTCGCCATGGGATGGCTAACTCCCAGGCTCAGCAATTTCTTTGCCAGCTATCCAGACATCCAGCTCAGGATCCAGGGTGAATTTCATCGTCTGGATCGTTTACAACTGCACCGCGAAGATCTCAATGCCGCAGTGCGTTACGATTTAGGCGTATACGACGATTTGGACGCAAAGCCATTCCTGGACGAATGGCTTTTACCCGTAGCCAGTCCAAAATTCATAGCTACCCATCCTGAACTAAAGCATCCCAGTGATCTTCGACCAGAATGGTTGCTACACGACTCAAGTCCTTGGATGGGCGCGAGCGAATACGAGGAATGGGAATATTGGCTAGAGCAGGTCGGGGTTAGTTTTGACTCTCTTTCTGCTGGTCATATATTCAACCTTTCTCAGCTTGCACTTGCTGCTGCAGCCAACGATCAGGGAGTTGCAATGGGACGCGCCGCACTCGTTGTGGATGAACTGCGATCAGGTAGATTGGTGAATGTTTTTGGGATTCCCATACGTTCCATTGCATCTTATGTTTTCATTGCTCCACATGAAGCTGATGAATCGGTAAGGAAAGTCGAGCAGTGGCTGCATCTCGAAGCTCGCAACTTTAGGGCGGCCTGCGCCCAGATACGGCTTACAAATTAAATTTTCCTGTTAAAAGGTCGTTTCCTCCATTCCATGACTAAATTGCCTCCCACGATAGGTGTAAGGCGGAGGCATCGATGGCCACGCGTGATATATCTCTTTAGTAGCCATGTCAAACGGGCGCACTATTGCGACGGCCAAGGGCAGGCTCGGGTTATAACGGCCATTCTCATGCATTGGTCTCAAGAATATGCAGCATTGATGTATAAATTGGTGGAAATTCATCCAATGATATTTTTCTACCAGAAATTTGAAGTTTTGATATTTTTATTTGATCTTGAGGCGTGAACGTACTCTTTTGTATTTCCTATAATCGCTTAATGTCCACTTCATGCTTCGCATAATCACATGGTGCAGTGCTAACAAAAATCCAGAATAAATGAATTTTATCGAGATTGTCGAAAACATCAGATCAATCAAGGGCGAGAAGAACGTCCCTTCCTTTGACCCGCAAAACGGGAATGAAAACGCGAAATTCCTTTTCCTTATGGAGGCGCCGGGGCCGGGCGCGATAAGGTCAGGGTGTGTTTCTTTCGATAATCAAGATCCGACGGCAAGAAACTTGCGTATCCAGCTGGCTGAGGCCGGCATCACACGGAGCGAGATCGCGATTTGGAATGCCGTGCCGTGGTATCTTGGTAATGAAAACTTCAGCAAAATTCGATCACCTAAACCAGCAGAGATTGTTGAGGCACGGCGATATCTCACTGACGTGATTGAAACTATGACGTCATTGAAATGTATCGTGCTGGTAGGGTCGCACGCACGTCGGCATCACCTGTTTCTATCCACCAAAGTTTCCGCGCGAATTGTAACTTGTCATCACATGTCTGCTCAGGTCGCCAATAGAAATGCGAGTGCGAGCCAGGAGAATATAGAAATTTTCAAAAAAATGAAGACGTAGTCAGTACCATTGAGTGCGAGTGCTCTGTACTATTGAAGGAGTGCTGTCCAGGAGAAGAGGCAGGGCAAGGGGAAGTTTGAATCGAATACTTTTGTTGATTGAATAATACAGCTCCAACTCAATCGCACAAAAACAAAAGGCCTCCATCTGGAGACCTTAAGTAATGTGGCGCGCCCGGCAGGATTTGAACCCACGACCCCTTGGTTCGTAGCCAAGTACTCTAATCCAACTGAGCTACGGGCGCGCTGCAACTGCAAGAAAAGA
>JAEWHK010000042.1 GCA_023387815.1 Pseudomonadota bacterium | reverse complement strand
CCCCAGCGCCCCCCACTACCCCATTACTCCACTACCTCACTACCCCACATTCGCCACATTCACCGGTTTAGCTTTCAGCAGATCAACCAGCACTTGCGGTGCGATGCCCAGCAGGTAGCCGCGTCTTCCGCCGTTGATAAAGATTTGCGGCAACGCCAGTATGCTTTCTTCTACCCACACAGGCATTTGCTTACGCGTTCCGAAAGGAGAGGTTCCGCCTACCTGGTAGCCCGAATGTTTAGGAGCAATAGCAGGCTGACAGGGCTGCATTTTCTTGACGCCGATCTGTCGCGCCAGATTTTTCATGGAGACTTCGCAATCGCCGTGCATCAGTACGACCTGCGGTTTTGCATTTTCATCTTCAAGTATCAGCGTCTTGATAACGATGTGAGGTTCAACGCCTAACTGACGCGCCGCTTCATTTGTGCCACCATGATCTACATAGTCATAGGGATGTTCGGTATACGCAATCTTGTGCTTTTTCAGCATCTGTGTAGCGGGGGTTTCGGAAACGTGTTTGCTTGTTGCCATGATACGATTTTCAGGCTCTTGGATGATGGGTGGCGTGCAGCTGCTTGAGTCGCTCGCGTGCTACGTGTGTATATATCTGGGTTGTGGAAATATCCGCATGTCCCAGCAGCAACTGAACGACGCGAAGATCCGCACCGTGGTTGAGCAGATGTGTGGCAAAGGCATGACGCAGAGTATGCGGTGAGAGTGGCGCGTGAATGTCTGCCTGCAGCGCATATTTCTTGATGAGTTGCCAGAAGGCCTGGCGGCTCATGCCTGCGGCACGCCGGGTCAGGAACAGGTCATCAGATTGCTTGCGCCCCGCCAGTTCCGGACGGGCTTCTTTCAGATACCGTTCCAGCCAGTACGCAGCCTGTGCGCCCATTGGCACCAGCCTGTCCTTGCCGCCCTTGCCCATCACCACACGAATCACGTTTTCATTCAGACTCAAGTGCAGCACTTTCAGACCGACCAGTTCGCTCACACGCAGGCCAGTGGCATAAAGCGTTTCCAGCATGGCACGGTCACGCAGGCCCAGTGCCTCTTTCGTGTTGGGGGCCTCCAGCAACTGATCCACCTGGGACTCGCTCATGGTTTTGGGAAAGCGCACAGGCTGTCTGGCAGACTGCAAGGTCAGACAGGGATCTTCGCTGATCTGTTGCGTACGTATGGCCCAGGCAAAGTAGCGCTTTAACGTTGCAAGGCGACGATTGGCCGTGCTTGCCTTACTGCTGGCGTGCCGGGAGGCGAACCAGGCGTCGATGTCTTCGCGAGTTGCCTGCAACAATGTTTTGGGTGGTTTGGCGCGCGCCAGAAAGTCCGCGAAGCCTTTCAGGTCACGGCGGTAGGCCATTAATGTGTTCTGCGACAATCCGTCTTCCAGCCATAAGGCGTCGATGAAGGGATCGATGTCCTGCTGATGTTCGGCTGCGGATTGCGAAGCGTTGCCTTGACTGTCGTTCACGGTAATTTATTTAGATCAAAAAATTGGATCGCCCTTCTGCTGTGGCTTTCTGATTTATGATTGAATTCTAGCCCAGATTTCCTCATTCACCACGTTTCCTGTTCCATGCACACTGCCCTGCTTGTTATTCCAGATTGTTTTATTGTTGCGTTGGGTTGGGTGCTGCTTCACAAGCTGAAATTTTCTCCTCAGTTCTTCAGCAATACCGAGAAGCTGGTTTACTACATCCTGTTTCCGGCACTGCTGGTCAAATCCATTTCCTCAACGCCGATTTCTGCCGGTTCTGCCACGCAACTGCTGGCAATTTCCATCATTCTTTGCCTGGCTGGCTATGTGACGGCATGGCTGGCCCGACCGGTACTCCAGCCGCGCCCCATTGCCCTGGCTTCCCTGGCCCAGTGTGCCTATCGCTTCAATACCTATGTGGGTTTTTCCCTGTCGACGGCACTTGCCGGCAGCGAGGGACAGGCGACCATGGCGGTGCTGGTGGGTTTTTCTGTACCCATAGCCAATGTGCTGGCTGTCAAGTCGCTGGCCCGCTTTCAGGGATCGAATGTCTGGCTGGAAATTCTCAAAAACCCCCTGGTATTGGCAACGCTTGCGGGTCTGCTGCTGAATTTCTCTGGCATCGGCCTGCATCCGACTGTATCGCTCACGCTGTCCAAGCTGGGAGACAGCGCCATTCCTCTGGGTCTGCTTTGTGTGGGTGCCAGTCTTTCCCTGGCAGGAGGCAGTCAGGATAAAAAGGTCATCGCCTGGATTCTGGCGGTGCGTCTTCTATTAATGCCCGTTTTTGCCTTTGCGCTGGCCATGGTGTTTTCGCTGACACCGCTGGTCACCAGTATTCTGGTACTTTTTGCCGCTTTGCCCCCGGCGTCGGCCGCCTATATTCTGGCCGCCAGGATGGGCGGCGACGGGCGCAGCGTGGCCACGGCAATCAGTCTGGGGACGGTTTTTTGCGTGTTAACCATCCCGTTCTGGCTGTCCGTAGTTCAGAAATTGGTAAATTAGCCACGCTTCATTTGCAAAATTCGTATTAAATATTAAGCTGTTGCCACGTTTTTCTTATTATTTACCTTATATTTTTTCGTGGAGCTGCCCAATTTCCATGTCCAGTACGCCCCTGCCCCCTGATTCTGCCCTTTATAGTCATGCCCTGTTTCTGCCCGATGAGGCGGCTACCGAAAGTCTGGCCGCACATCTGGCAGCGATTTTTTCCGATTATTTTTCAATGACTTATGATGAACCCGCCACCGAAGGAAAGCGTGCCGCGGTTTATATGAAGGGAGATCTGGGCGCCGGAAAAACGACCTTTGTGCGCCACTTTCTTCGCTCCATGGGCGTGAAAGGACGAATTAAAAGCCCGACCTATACTTTGCTTGAAACCTATAATATTTCTAGTTTATACTTGTATCACTTTGATTTTTATAGATTTAGCGATAACAACGAGTGGCTGGACGCTGGCTTTCGCGAAAACCTGAGCGAAAACGCAATTGTTTTTATAGAGTGGGCAGAAAAAGCAGGACCTGGGCTTCCGAAGCCAGATCTTGAACTGAACCTGATATACGAATCGGCAGGTAGAACAGCACAAATTAACGCTTTTTCGGAAAAGGGCAAGACATGGATAACTCAGCTCATACAAAGGCAAATGCCAGCAAACGGCTAAGCCGTCGTCGCATTCTGGGTGCGTCTGCTACGCTGCTGTCCCTCCCTGTCGTCTCCAAAGTGGCCTCGGCAGCAGCCGGCCAGATTCTGGCGGTACGGACCTGGCCCGCAGACGAATATACCCGAGTCACCCTGGAACTGAACGCACCCCTCAAGGCCGAGCACTTCATGCTGGGCAATCCTAACCGGCTGGTGGTGGACATTCAGGGTCTGAGCATCAGCCAGGCGCTCAATTCGCTCATTTCCAAGATTCGCCCCAACGATCCCTATATCTCTTCCGTGCGCGTCGCCCAGAACCGGGCAGACGTGGTGCGTCTGGTATTTGACCTGAAACAGGCCATCGCGCCGCAGGTGTTTACGCTGAAGCCAGTAGGCGATTACCAATACCGTCTGGTGCTGGATCTGTATCCCAAAATCGCCAAAGATCCCATCATGGCGCTGGCCAATGATTTGCAGAACGATCCGCTGGCCCAGGTTCTGGACAATCTGGCACAGAACAACAGCAATGCGCCTGTGCCCTCAGTCAACGGGCAGTCCAGTCCTGCAACGGCACAGCGCCAGCCTTCCCGGGCAAATCCGAATCGCCCTATTCTGGTGGCAATCGATCCTGGCCATGGCGGCGAAGATCCCGGTGCCATTGGCGGCCGCGGTACGCGCGAAAAAGATATCGTATTGGCTATCGGACGTCAGCTGCGCGATGTGATCAATTCCCAGCCCAATATGCGCGCCTATATGACGCGTGACTCAGATTTCTTCGTTCCGCTGCATGTGCGCGTGCAGAAAGCACGGCGCGTGAAGGCTGACCTGTTCGTTTCCATCCACGCTGATGCGTTTACCAACAAGTCTGCCCGGGGCACCTCTGTGTTTGCCCTGTCGCGTAACGGCGCCTCCAGTGCCGCGGCGCGCTGGCTGGCAAAAAAGGAAAATGCCTCGGATCTGATCGGTGGCCTGGATATCGGTGCCCATGACCGGCAAACGGCCAGCGTGCTGCTGGATATGTCCACCAACGCCCAGATCAATGATTCCCTGAAGATCGGGCATCGGGTGCTGGGTTCGCTGGCGCAGATCAACGGTATTCACAGCCGCAAGGTTGAACAGGCCGGTTTCGCCGTTCTGAAGGCGCCGGATATTCCGTCGATTCTGGTGGAAACCGCGTTTATCAGTAATCCGCAAGAGGAAATTTTCCTGCGCAGTCCGTCCAACCAGCGGCAGATTGCCCGTGCGATCTTCTCTGGGGTCAACGACTATTTTGCGACCAACCCGCCGCTGGCGCGCGTGGGATAAGCCGGATACGCTAATCCGCTTACGTAAAGTGGCTTACGTAAAGTTGCTTACGTTAAGTCGCTTATGTTAAGTCCCATATGATAGGCTGCACGCGATAAGCGCCAAACCTTTCGTGCAGCCCTTCGGAATATCACAAGTTCAAGTGAACGCCTTCATTGATTGGAGGCGTTTTCTTTTATGGGTAAAATGACAGATTACAACGTCTGAGCTTTCTACATGTCCGACCGCCGTCATATTGCCCCCCTGCCCGATACTCTGATCAGCCAGATTGCCGCTGGCGAGGTGATTGAGCGCCCGGCTTCCGTGCTTAAGGAATTGCTGGAGAATGCGCTGGATGCGGGTGCCCGCAGTATTGAAATCCGTCTGGACGGTGGCGGTATCAGACGTATTTGCATTATTGACGATGGTCACGGCATTCCCAAAGAAGAACTGACGCTGGCGCTCACGCGCCATGCAACCAGCAAGATCAATAGTCTGGGCGATCTGGAATCGGTCAGTTCCATGGGCTTTCGGGGTGAGGCGCTGGCCTCCATTGCCTCTGTGGCCCGCGTCACGCTTACCTCGCGTACCGAAGAAGATGACCATGCCTGGCAGATTGACGGTACTTCGCTGCAGATCAACCCGGCCGCAGGCAATACCGGTACCACCATTGATGTGCGTCAGCTCTTTGATGCGGTGCCCGCAAGACGTAAATTCCTGAAGTCCGAAGGAACGGAACTGGGCCATTGCGTGGCCGTGGCTGAACGCATTGCACTGGCAAATTCGTCTATCGCTTTCCGTCTTTTTCATAATGGCAAGGCGTATCGGCAATGGATGCCGGTAGATCCCATTCAGCGTATTCGTGACGTGCTGGGCAATGAGTTTACCGAAGCCGGACTGGCGGTGGAATCCGATCTGCCAGCCGCGAGTCTGCGCGGGCTGATTACGCTGCCCAACGCCGCACGTGCGCGGGCTGATCGTCAGTATCTGTATGTGAATGGACGCTTTGTGCGGGATCGCACCGTAACCCACGCCATCCGTTCTGCGTACTCGGATGTGCTTCATGGTGACCGGCAGCCCGCCTATGTGCTGTTTTTGGATATCGATCCTGCCGCGGTGGATGTGAACGTGCATCCGGCCAAGCACGAAGTGCGCTTCCGTGACAGCGGCGCCATCCACCGTTTTGTGGCTCAGGTTCTGACGCAGGCCCTGGCCGCTGCGGGTGGGGAAGCGGCGGCGGCCAATACTTTACCTGCGCGCATGCCTGCCGGCTTGCAGCCAGCTGCCGGTGCGCCAGGGGCTGCGAATGAGGCGCCGTATTCACATGGACATCAATCATCCTTGCGTCTGCATGAGAGTTATGGGGGCCCCGGTTATCCGGGCTCGTCGTCGCCCGTGACAGACAGCTGGCGAAGTTTTTATTCGCCGCTGGATTCCGATGCGGCTTCTGGAGGCGCCGATGGCGGCGCGGCGCGAGATTCGGCTGCGGGTGGCGGGGCTTCCAATTATGGTGCGAATTCTAGCGCGTTCAATGGCGCACCGAATGGCGCCGCTAATGGAGCATCGACTGGCGCGGCTTATCCGGACGCATTGACCGGATATTTCCCCGGGGCGGCTTCTGCTGGCGCAACTCCACCCGCTTATCGTCCGGGTGTCAATGCCGCGTTGTCCGGCAAATCCGGCGCGCAACCATCTTACGGCCTGCCGGATACCGGTGATGATGCCGATCCGTACCCATTGGGCATGGCATTGGGACAGCTGCACGGTATTTATATTCTTGCGCAGAACGCCAAGGGGCTGATTCTCGTAGATATGCATGCCGCCCACGAACGCGTAGTCTATGAGCGGCTCAAAGCCTTGCTGGATCAGCAGGCGCTGCCGCGGCAGGAGCTCCTGGTACCGTATGTAATCCACTGCACCGAAGAAGATGTCGCGGTCATGGAAAGCCATCGCGAACACCTGATGACGCTGGGTCTGACCGTCAGCGCCACGGGGCCGCGCTCGCTTGCGGTGCGTTCGGTGCCTTCCCTGCTGGCTGGTGGCGATATTGAATCTTTGGTTCTGAATGTCCTGAAAGAACTGGATATGGTGGGCGTTTCCGAACAGCTCACAGGCCAGCGCAACGAACTGCTTTCCACCATGGCCTGTCACGGATCAGTACGCGCCAATCGCAGGCTGACCATTGAAGAAATGAATGCATTGCTGCGTCAGATGGAACACACCGAGAGAGCCAACCAGTGCAATCACGGACGACCCACCTGGTTCCAATGGAGCATGAACGATCTTGACAGACTGTTCATGCGCGGACAGTGACCCCGCCTGTTTTCTGCCTGGCGGGGCCAACGGCATCCGGCAAAAGTGCTGGCGTGCTGGCCCTGGCTCGTCGCTGGCCCGTGGAAATCATCAACGTCGACTCGGCTACCATCAACAGACAGATGGATATCGGCACAGCGAAACCGACGCTTCAGGAGCGCGCGGAAACACCCCAGCATCTTCTGGATATTCGTGATCCGTCAGAGTCTTATAGCGCCGCGCAGTTTCTGCGGGATACCCACGCGTTGATTACACAGATTCGTGAGCGAGGACGTATTCCCGTGCTGGCAGGCGGCACCATGATGTACTTCAATACGCTGCGCCAGGGCCTGAATGCCCTGCCGGAAGCGGATGCCGATGTTCGTGCGCGCATTGACGAGATGGCCCGGGAGCACGGCTGGCCGCATGTACACGCAGAACTGGCCCGACTGGACCCTGACACGGCGGCAAGACTGTCGCCCAACGATAAACAACGCATTCAGCGCATGCTGGAAGTCTGCCTGATTACCGGCAGGCCTTATTCCTCATTGATTGAACAGGAAGGGGAAAAGGAAGGCGACCATCGTTTTCATATCGTCAGCCTGGAACCGTCTGACCGACTCGCCTTGCACCAGCGGATTGCCCAGCGCTTTGATCAGATGCTGGAAAAAGGTTTTGTGCAGGAAGTACAAGCCCTGCGTGATCGAGGTGATCTGCACGAAGACCTGCCTTCCATCCGTTGCGTGGGCTACCGGCAAATCTGGGAACATCTGGCCGGTGACACAACGCTGGATGAGGCCCGGGAAAAAGGCATTGCCGCTACCCGTCAGCTCGCCAAGCGCCAGCTGACCTGGCTTCGCAGCATGCAGGACAGAGAAGTGATCGACTGTCTGGCAGATGATGTGGTGTCAAGAATAATCGACGCCGCCGCCCCGATTATGAAGGCATCGGTGGCGGATTCGTCCGGCGTCGCTTCTCAATAACGTTTTTACAATAACGTTTTTACCGGTTTCCTCAGACCACAACCGTCTGCGCCATGCCGTTTTCCTGCTGAACAATATCGCCCAGTTCGTAAACGGTTTCGCCCTGTTCGCGCAAGGTGTCGGCAATAGCCTGTGCCTGATCCGCAGAAACAGCCAGTACCATGCCAATACCGCAGTTGAAGACGCGATGCATTTCCGTATCGGCAACCTGACCTTCCTCTTGCAGCCACTGGAACAGCGGTGGCAGCGTCCAGGATGACTTTTCAATGCGGGCGGTCAGGCCGTCCTGCAGAATGCGGGGCACGTTATCCAGCAGGCCGCCGCCGGTGATGTGCGCCAGGCCCTTGATGGCCGTACCATGCTTTGCCAGTGCGGCCAGAATCTGCTTCACGTAGATGCGGGTGGGCGCCATCACAACGTCTACCAGCGGCTGCCCATGGAAATCATCGTCGGGTTTAGCGCCCGCGCGCTCAATAATTTTGCGGATCAGAGAAAAGCCGTTGGAGTGTGCACCGCTGGAGGCCAGCCCCAGGAGCTTGTCGCCTACCGCAATGCTTTTTCCATCGATAATGGCTGATTTGTCTACCGCGCCAACCGCAAACCCGGCCAGATCGTACTCGCCGTCAGGGTACATGCCGGGCATTTCAGCGGTTTCACCACCAATCAGGGCGCATCCGGCCAGTTCGCAGCCTTTGGCAATGCCACCGACCACCTGGGCAGCAGTGTCTACCGACAGTTTGCCGCAGGCGAAATAGTCCAGAAAAAACAGCGGTTCTGCACCCTGAACCAGAATATCGTTGACACTCATGGCCACCAGGTCGATTCCCACGGTATTATGGCGATTCCATTCAAAAGCCAGACGCAGTTTGGTACCGACGCCATCGGTTCCGGACACCAGCACAGGCTCGCGAAACTTCTTGGGCACTTCAAACAGGGCGCCAAATCCGCCAATTCCGGCCATGACCCCTTCCCGCATGGTTTTGGCTGCCAGCGGCTTGATCCGGTCAACCAGCGCATCCCCAGCGTCGATATCCACGCCGGCGTCGCGATACGTTAAGGAAGATTTGTTTGAATTTGTCATGAGCGGGCTGCCTAAATATGTAAAATGTCAATGAATTGAACAGGAAGGCCCTATTTTACGATGAACGAATACATTTTGCGCCGGAAACAGACCCTTCTCTGGTCAGGAGTCGGCCTGATACTGCTCGTTCTGCTGTATGTGCTGTCGCCGGTACTCACGCCGTTCATGCTGGGCATGGCGCTGGCCTACATTCTGGTGCCAGGCGTCAATATGCTGGTGGCGCTCAAATTTCCCCGCTGGCTGTCAGTGGCAATCATGTTTTTCCTGCTCATTGCGGTCATTCTGGGGGTTCTGCTCATTGTGATTCCGCTGGTTCGCAAGGAAGTAGGCCTGGCACTGGAACATCTGCCCGGCTGGGTGGCGCAGTACAATGTCAACTTTGCGCCCCGGATAAACCACCTTTTTGGCGTGCAGGCAGAAATCGATATTCTGAAAATCCGGGAAATGCTGCAGGATGCCATTACCGGGACCGATAGCCTCACCACCACGATTATTACTTACATCAAGTCCAGTGGTTCGGCCGTTATCTTCTTTTTTGTGAATCTGCTGATTACGCCTGTGGTGCTGGTCTATCTTCTGTTTGACTGGGATAAATTCATTATTTCCATTCGCGAAGTGATTCCCCGTCGCTATCTGAATGCCACGCTGAGTATTTTTCGCGATATTGATCGGCTGCTCTCCAGCTTTTTGCGCGGCCAGATCCTGGTCATGCTGATTCTGGCCGCCTACTACAGTATCGGCCTGTCCATTGCCGGTTTCGAAAGCGCCATTCCTATTGGGGTCCTCACCGGCATGCTGGTTTTCATACCCTATCTGGGTGTGACTTTTGGCCTGCTCCTGGCCATTTTGTCGGCACTGCTGCAGTTTGACAATTATTACGGACTGATTTCTGTTGCCATCGTGTACGGCCTGGGACAGATTCTGGAAGGCATGGTGCTTACGCCCAAAATTATGGGTGAGCGCATCGGACTGCATCCTTTGGTGATCATTTTTGCCTTGTTCGTTTTCGGGCAGATTTTTGGATTTTTCGGTGTGCTGATGGCCCTGCCTATTAGCGCCGCCCTCTCTGTACTGATCCGGCGTGTCTACCGGCAGTATCGACGCAGTGATTTTTATCGAACATGACAGAGCAACTAATTCTTGATGTCCTGCCGGTGGTGCCCCCCCGCTTTGACAATTTTGTAGTGGGCAGAAACGGCGAAGCGGTCAGCCACCTGCTTGCTGCACGCCCGGGACAAAGCGTTTACCTTTGGGGTGAACACGGCAGTGGCAAGACGCATCTGCTGCGCGCTGCCTCCCGCAATAACGGGCTTTTTGTGGATGCGGCCAGCGATGCATTGCCCGACCCGGGCGAAGCGATCACCGCCGGTGTAACCATTGCCGTGGATGGAGTGGATCATCTGTCCGAGGCCCAGGCCGCTGCCCTTTTTGGTTTATTCAACGAGTGGAAAATTCGGCAGAATACGCCTGAGGCATTCAGTCTGCTTACCAGCGGTCCCTGCGCACCAAGGCAGTTGCAGATCCGCGAAGATCTGCGCACCCGGCTGGGCTGGGATCTGGTGTATCGCCTGGAAACGCTCACGGATGATGAGCGCCGCGATGCCCTGCTGCAGCGTGCCGCCGACAAAGGCATTCGCCTGGGCACGGAAGTCACCAACTGGATGTTCAATTATTACGCGCGTGATATGAGTGCCCTGTCTTCGCTGCTGGACGCACTTGATCGTTATTCGCTTGCAGAAAAGCGGGCAATTACCGTTCCCTTGTTAAAATCGTACCTTCAGTCCCGGCACCCTTAGGTCGCGGGCCTTTTTCAATTTTTTATCGATGCATTTTCCGCATTACCTGTGAGCTTTACCAACCATTATGACGCAACGCCTTGCCCTGTTTGATCTTGACCATACTCTGCTGCCCATCGATACCGACAGACACTGGGTAGATTTTCTTGCCCGCAACGGGTGGGGTGGTGACCCCAAGGTCGTGCAGGCCAAAAACCGTGAATTGATGGAAAAATACACTGCCGGCACCCTGAAGATTGAAGAATCCGTTGAATTCATGCTGGGCTTTCTGAGTCTGCACTCACCTTACGAGCTGGCACGGTTTCACGAGCAGTACATGCACGAAGTGGTTCGGCCAGCCTTCCGCGAAGAAGCCGTCACCCTGGTGGCAAAGCATCTGGAACAGGGTGATCTGTGTTGCCTGGTGTCAGCCACCAACGAATTTGTGATCAGCCCTGTGGCGCGCGCTTTTGGTATTCCAAATGTGATTGGCACCGTTCCGGAGTACAAAAATGGCCGTTATACAGGTAAAGTAGTAGGTACGCCCAGCTATCAGGCCGGCAAGGTAACACGGGTCAACGAATGGCTCGGCAGTATGGGCAAGCAGCTGTCGGACTTTTCCGAGAGCTGGTTCTACAGCGATTCGCAGAATGATATTCCCTTGCTGGAAGTGGTCACCCATCCGGTAGCCACCAATCCGGTTCCGCCCCTAAGAGAGCTGGCGCAAGAAAAAGGCTGGCCGGTTCTGGATTTATTTCCATTGCAGTAACAGGAACCTAACAACAAAAAAACCATGATTAAGAACACGATTCGAACTTTCGTCAGCCGGCTTTTTGCACCGCCGGTCGCGAAAGACAAACGCCAGGTTTACACCCGGGAACAGCACAAGATTGACCGGCGCCTGGTTTCGCGCAATGCCATCAAGGTGTGCGAAGTGCTGCAGCAAAAAGGCTACGATGCCTTTATCGTGGGCGGTGCAGTACGTGATCTGGTCCTGGGTTTCGAACCCAAGGATTTTGATGTGGCTACCAATGCCACACCCGAAGAAATTCGCCCCCTCTTTCGTCGCGCCCGTATCATCGGACGACGCTTTCAACTGGTCCATGTGGTCTTCGGCCAGGAAATCATCGAAACCTCTACCTTCCGCGCGCCGTCCAACAGCGAGCAGCATACCGATGCCGATGGCCGTATCCTGAACGATAATGTTTTCGGTACCCAGCAGGAAGATGCGGCCAGACGTGACTTCACACTGAATGCGCTCTATTACGATCCGGTGAAAGAAACCGTGATCGATTATCACAACGGCGTGGCCGATCTGAAAAATCATCTGGTCCGTATGATTGGTGATCCGGAAACCCGTTTTCGTGAAGATCCGGTACGCATGATGCGTGCGGTCCGCTTTGCTTCCAAGCTCAATGGAAAGATCGAGCCCTCCACCCGCGCCCCCATCAAAGCGCTGGCCGGCCTGATCAAAAATGTGCCCGATTCACGGCTGTTTGATGAAACGCTCAAACTGCTCACTTGCGGCAATGCTATCAAGGCGCTGGACCAGTTGCGCGAAGAAGGTCTGCATGAGAATGTCCTGCCCTTGATCGATCAGGTACTGACATTGCCCGGTGGCAAGCAGTTCGTACAGCTTACCCTGGAGCGGACCGACCATCGCGTACGTTCCGGCAAGTCGGTCAGCCCAAGCTTTCTGTTTGCCGCCCTGCTCTGGCGAATGGTGGACGTCAACTGGAAGCGGAATCTGGAGCGCAAGGAACACCCCGTTCCTGCCCTGAGTCAGGCAGCCGATACGGTCATCGATACGCATATCGCCAGGATGGCGATTCAACGCAGACATACCGCCGATATGCGCGAAATCTGGTTTATGCAGCCACGCTTTGAGCGCCGCATTCCCAAACAGATCTGGCGCATGACCGAACAGCCGCGCTTCCGTGCGGCCTGCGATTTCCTGCAACTGCGTGCTGCCTGCAATGAATTTGACAGTGTGCTGGCCCAATGGTGGATGGACCTGGCCGATGCCCCGCCCGCTACCAGATCAGAGATGATCGAAGCGCTGACCACCGAGCAGCAAGGCGCGCCCGCTTCTGCACCGCGTAAGCGCCGCAAGCGTCGCAGCAATGCACAGAAAGCGCGCGGAGGATCGAATAATAATGCCGGGTCATCATCTGACGGCGGTTCCGGTTCTGGCGGCACTCGTACCGATGTAGCTGGAAATTCCGGATCCGGCACTTCTGGTTCAGGCGACTCCGGCTCTGGCAGCGCCAAATCGGGTGGATCCCGCTCAGGCTCCCGCCAATCCGCGGGCAGTAAATCTGCACCGCCCTCTTCGGCTACGTAGTTCTGTGCATACCGCCTATATCGGACTGGGTTCCAATCTGGGTGAGCGTGAAGAAACGCTGCAGGAGGCATTGCGGGACATTGCTGCCGTGCCTGACACCCGGGTGATGGCGGTTTCCGATTTTTATCGAACGAGCCCCGTGGACTCCTCGGGTCCCGACTATATCAATGCCGTTGCAGAGCTCGCCACTGGTCTGTCGCCATTGGAACTGCTAAGGGCGCTGCAATCCATTGAGAATGCCCATGGCAGGCAGCGCCCCTATCGGAATGCGCCACGCACGCTGGATCTAGACGTGCTTACCTACGATGAGCTGGTTCAGAACGACCCACAATTGATTCTGCCACATCCGCGCATGCACCAGCGTGCCTTTGTGCTTCGGCCGTTGCTGGATATTGCCGAAGACATGCAGCTATTGGGCAAGCCGGTAACCGAATGGCTGGCCGCCTGCAGCGATCAGGGTATAACGCTGTACAAAACGCACTAGGCCTGATCACACTCAAACAAACGTTTCTGCCAGATGACAGGCGACCTGTCTGCCGTCCACCTCCCGTAACTGGGGTTCCTCCGAAGTACAACGCGCCACGGCATGTGGACAGCGCTTGTGAAAGGCACAGCCTGAAGGTGGATTGAGTGGCGACGGGAGTTCCCCCTCAATCCGGATTTTCGTAACCCGATTCTCCGGATAAATGGACGGCGTTGCCGACAGCAGCGCCTGCGTATAGGGATGCAGCGGTTTCTGGTAAATGGTTTGCTTGGGGCCATTCTCGGCCACGCGCCCCAGATACATCACCACTACATCATCGGCAACATGTTCCACCACCGACAGATTGTGTGAAATAAAGATATATGAGGTCTTCAATTCCTCCTGAAGGTCCAGGAACAGATTGAGAACCTGAGCCTGAATGGAAACGTCCAGTGCAGAAGTGGGCTCATCGGCAACCACAATGCTTGGCCTTAACATCATAGCCCGCGCAATGGCAATCCGCTGGCGCTGACCACCAGAGAACATATGCGGATAACGATAATAATGTTCGGGTCGCAGACCCACACGCTGCATCATGTCGCGCACGCGCGCCTTACGCTCTGCGCTTTTGATGTCTGTGTTAATGATCAGCGGTTCTTCCAGCTGGTCGCCGATTTTGCGACGTGGGTTGAGAGACCCATAGGGATTCTGAAATACCATCTGCACCTTATTGCGCAGCGCCTTGACCTGGGAAGCAGACCGGCTGTCAACCTCCTTGCCGTCCAGCCATAATTTGCCCGACGTGGGCGCTTCAATCATGGTGATCTGTCGTGCCAGCGTGGATTTTCCGCAGCCGGATTCCCCCACGACGGCCAGCGTCCTGCCGCGTTCCAGTGACAGGGATACACCATTGAGTGCCTTGAGCGTCGCCCGCGGTTTCATGAACCCTTGCGACACCTCGTAATGCCGAGCCAGATCTTCGGTTTTCAATACGATATCGTTCATGACTTGATTTCCTGCAGAGGGATCAGCGGCGTATGGCAGCGCACCGCCCGGCCAACATAGGAGATAAGTTCAGGGCGCTCGACCACACACCTTTCGTGCGCAATCGGACAGCGCGGCGACAGCACACAGCCCGACGGACGGTCGTACTGCCCCGGAACCATGCCAGGCAGTGTAGACAGTCGTCGCGATCCTCGACAGGACTCGGGAATGGAATCAATCAGTGCTTTGGTATAGGGATGCGCGGGCTGAAAAAACACATCGCTGACCGCGCCGGTTTCTGCCACCTGACCCGCGTACATCACAACCGTACGTTGTGCCAGCTCGGAGACCACCGCCAGATCATGCGTAATCATGATCAGCGCCATCCCACGTTCTTTCTGCAGTCGCAGCAGCAGGTCCATGATCTGCGCCTGAATGGTGACATCCAGCGCCGTGGTGGGTTCGTCTGCAATCAGCAGACGGGGCTCACAGGCAATGGCCATGGCAATGGCAACGCGCTGGCTCATACCGCCCGAAAGCTGATGTGGATAGGCCGACAGGCGGCGTTCCGGATCGGGAATTTCCACTTCGCGCATCAGTTCAATGGCACGCTGTCGACGCGCCTTGCGATTGAGTCCGATATGCACCTTCAGCACTTCTTCAATCTGGAAACCCACGGTATAACTGGGGTTTAGCGCCGTCATCGGATCCTGAAAAATCATGGCAATATCCTTGCCGATGATCTTGCGTTTTTCCTTTGCACTCAGGGTGGACAGTTCTTTGCCATCAAACAGCATCTGATCGGAGGTCACTACCCCCTGACCTTCAAGCAGTCCCATCAGCGCCATCATGGATACCGATTTGCCCGAACCCGATTCGCCCACAATACCCAGCAGTTCGCCCTGGTCTACGTTCAGGTCTACACCATCCACCGCCAGAAAAGGCTTCTCCTGGGTACCGAAGCGAACGCAAAGATTTCGAATAGTCAATAAACTCATCTTCACCTCTTTATGCTGCGCGCTTCAGTTTGGGATCCAGCGCATCGCGCAGCCCATCGCCGACCAGATTGATGGCCAGCACTGTCAGCAGAATCGTCAGGCCAGGAAACGTCACGACCCACCAGGCACTGGTGATATAGTCGCGCGCGGTGGCAAGCATGGTGCCCCACTCCGGCGCGGGTGGCTGCACACCCAGCCCCAGAAAGCCCAGTGCCGCGATATCCAGAATGGCCGAAGAGAAACCTAGTGTTGCCTGCACGATCAGCGGTGCCATACAGTTGGGCAGCACTGCAATAAACATCAGTCGAAGCACGCCGGCACCCGAGACACGGGAAGCCATGACGTAGTCCTTGCTCAGTTCACTCATCGCCGATGCGCGCACGATACGCATATAGCCCGGCAGGCCCACCACCGCAATGGCAATCATGGCATTGGTAATGCCAGGACCAAGCACCGCCATAATCGCAATGGCCAGCAATACTGAAGGCAGTGACATCATGATATCGGCAATGCGCAGCAGCACACGCCCGGCGCTGTTCGGAAAGAACGCTGCCAGCAGTCCCAGCAGAATCCCCGGAACCAGCGTGATCAGTACGGCAGAAAAACCAATGACCAGTGACAGCCGGGCGCCGTGCATCAGGCGCGACAGGATATCGCGCCCGGCTTCATCGGTTCCCAGCAGATAGGCACTGCTGCCGCCCTCCTGCCATGCGGGAGGCTGCAGCATATGGTCGCGAAACTGTATGAGCGGATCATGCGGCGCAAGCCAGGGAGCCAGAATGGCCGCCAGCGCCATGAGCAGCAGGAAACAGAAGCCAACGACAGCGCCTTTGTTTTTGGAAAAACTGCTAATGAATTCCCGCAGGGGCGAAGGATACGTCATGGTCCCCGCGGATGCCGCAACATTGGCGGCAGAAACGACCTGGGTCATGTTCAGTTCCTTATTTGGCATGGCGAATTCGTGGATTGACAACGCCGTACACGACGTCCACCACAAGGTTCACCAGAATAATCAGAATGGCCACAATAAGCAGCCCGTTTTGCACGACAGGATAGTCACGCCGAAAGATCGCATCCACCAGCCATTTGCCGATGCCCGGCCACGAGAAGATGGTTTCGGTCAGAACCGCGCCCCCGATCAGCGAACTGATCTGCAGGCCCACCACGGTCACCACAGAAATCATGGCATTGCGCAGGGTATGCACGAAAATCACCCGCCGAGGAGACAGCCCCTTGGCTTTGGCGGTACGTACATAATCTTCTCCCATGACTTCCAGCATGGATGAACGGGTCATGCGCGAAATCACGGCCAGCGGGATGGTGCCGAGCACGATGGAAGGAAGAATCAGATGCCTTACCGCGTCCAGAAAGGCGCCGCTGTTGTATTCCGGATCCTGGATCTGGGCGATGACCGAATCGATCAGCATGAAACCGGTATAGGGCTGCACGTCATAAGTCAGACTGATGCGCCCCGATACCGGCGTCCAGCCCAGGTAAGAAGAAAACAACATGATCAGCATCAGGCCCCACCAGAAGATCGGCATGGAATAACCGGTCAGGGACAGACCCATCACGCCATGATCCAGCATGGTGCCACGCTTGATTGCCGCAAGTACGCCCAGCAGAATACCAAAGACAGCACCAAACATCAGAGCACAGATACCCAGTTCCAGCGTGGCCGGAAACAAGGCAATAAATTCACCCCACACGCTGCTCTGGCTGGAGAAGGATTTGCCGAAATCACCCTGCAGCAGGCCGCCAAGATAATGCAGATACTGGACATGCAGCGGCTGATCCAGCCCAAGCCTTGCCATCATGGATTTGTAAATTTCCGGGTCAACATTGCGTTCACCCAGCATGGTCATCACCGGATCACCGGGAATCATATGGATAAGCAGGAAGGTCAGGATCGTGATACCGAAAAAAGTCGGGATCAGGATCGCCAGCCGCTTCAGAATAAAAGAAAACATGGGGTCAGGCTCCGCGGACACTTACATCAAAGGGATGAAAAGCATAATGTTGTGCGTGTCCTGAAAAACAATGACAAAGCGGAAGCTCCCCTTGCGGGGCAGCCTCCTCTTTGATTCACACAGCGACTGAAACGATTATTTCAGACTGACGCCATAGAACTGGAACAGACCGAAGGGACTGATTTTGAACCCTTCGACTTTCTTGTTCATGGGGACATTGACAATCGATGTACCAATAGGTGACATGGGCATCTGTTCGTGGAAGATTTTCTGTGCTTCCTTGTACAGTTTGGTACGCTCGTCCTTGTCGGTCACGCGCTTAGCCTTGACCACCAGATCGTCAAACGGTTTGTAGCAGAAACGAGAATAGTTCACGCCGCCAACCGAGTTGCATGACAGCAGATTGCCCAGCCAGTTGTCCGGGTCTCCGTTGTCACCGGTCCAGCCAACCATAATGGCATCGTGCGTATTCTGTTTGGCACGCTTGAGGTATTCACCCCATTCGTAAGTACTGATGTTTACCTTCACACCGATCTTGGCCCAGTCAGACTGGATCATTTCAGCCATCAGACGGCCATTGGGGTTGTAAGGACGAACCACAGGCAGCGACCACAGACCCATATTGAATCCGTCAGGATAACCGGCCTCTTTCAACAGTTCCTTGGCCTTTTCCACGTCAGTTGGACGGCTTTTGATCGTATCGTCATAAGACCACTGGCTGGTTGGCATGGGACCATCAGCCAGCACGCCCTGACCACCATATACGGCCTTGATGATTGCCGGCTTGTTGATGGCCATATCCAGGGCTACCCGAACTTCTTTTTTCTTCAGCTGTTCTTTTTCGGTGTTGTAATAGATGAAGCCAACATTGAAGCCCGGATTGGACTGCACTTTCAGGTTCGGGTCCTGTTTGAGGCGTTCAACATCTGCCGGCAGCGGATAGGAAGCCAGCTGGCATTCATTGGCCTTGAGCTTCTGCGCACGAACAGACGGGTCTTTGGTAATGGCGAAAATCAGATTGTCCACCAGCGGACCTTCTTCTTTATCCCAGTAATCCTTGTTTGCCTTGTAGCGAATTTGTGCGTCTTTCTGATAGCGTTCAAAGACGAACGGGCCGGTACCCAGCGGCTGCTGGTTGATCATTTCCGGTTTGCCATCCTTGAGCAGTTTTTCCATGTATTCCTGTGACAGGATCACGGCAAACGGCATGGCCATGTTCTGGACAAACGCCGCATCTACTTCGTTCAGCGTAAATTTCACGGTATTGTCGTCAACCTTTTCCACGGACTTCAGATTTTTGTCCATGCCCATGTCGGTGAAATAAGGAAACTCCGTGGGGTACGCCTTGCGGAATGGATGATCCTTGCTCATCATGCGCTGGAAGGTATAGACCACGTCATCTGCGGTCAGGCCACGGGTGGGCGTGAAAAAGCGCGATGTCTGGAATTTGACGTTTGGACGAAGATGGAAGGTGTAAGTCAGGCCATCATCAGAAATGTCCCATTTTTCGGCCAGGGCCGGAATCACTTCCGTTGTGCCGCGCTTGAAGGCCACCAGGCCGTTATATACGGTTTCGGCTGACGCATCAAAATCGGTACCCGCACTGTATTGGGCAGTATCAAAACCGGCAGGACTGCCTTCTGAGCAGTAAACCAGCGTGCCTGCTGCCTGCGCGCTCGTTGCGAGCCCGCCCAGCAGGACTGACAGAATCATGCTTGTCGCATTAATCTTCATGGGTGTTCCTTTGCAAATACGGTAAAAAGTCAGCCGGATCGCTAGGTTGCGGGGGCTGACTCGAACAGCGCAAGGTTACAGAGCGCGCGCACTCGGAACAATTAGGAAATACCCATAAAAACCCGGTGTCTCTGCCCTGGTTATAACAGCACTGTGTAACCAGATAATTCGGGCTGCCCCCGGACCTGGCGTGTCCGGGGCGCGGGTGTGCTTTTTTTTTGCTTATGCGGGGACCGGGATGATACCGATTTTGGCCTGCCACTCGCGGGGACCGGTGGTGTGCACCGACGTACCACTGGAATCAACAGCCACCGTCACGGGCATGTCCTTGACTTCAAACTCGTAAATGGCTTCCATGCCCAGGTCTTCAAAGCCCACTACTTTCGCATTGCGGATCGCTTTGGAAACCAGGTACGCTGAGCCGCCCACGGCCATCAGATAGGCTGAACGATGGTTTTTGATGGATTCGATTGCTACCGGACCGCGCTCTGCCTTGCCGATCATGGCGATCAGACCGGTTTTCTCCAGCATCATGTCGGTGAACTTATCCATGCGTGTGGCCGTGGTCGGACCTGCAGGACCCACAACTTCATCGCGTACGGGATCGACCGGACCCACGTAGTAGATAACGCGGTTGGTGAAATCCACGGGCAGCGGCTCGCCTTTTGCCAGCATGTCCTGAATGCGTTTATGGGCTGCGTCGCGTCCGGTCAGCATTTTGCCGTTCAGCAGCAGGGTCTGGCCTGGTTTCCAGCTGGCCACTTCTTCGCGGGTCAGCGTGTCCAGGTTAACCTGTTTAGAGGTGTTGTAGTCTGGCGCCCAATGTACGTCCGGCCAGTCCGACAGCGCAGGCGGTGTGAGGCTGGCTACGCCGGAGCCATCCAGTACAAAATGCACGTGGCGGGTGGCCGCGCAATTGGGAATCATAGCAATGGGTTTGGAGGCGGCATGCGTCGGATAGGTATTGATTTTGATATCCAGCACGGTGGTCAGGCCGCCCAGTCCCTGGGCACCAATACCCAGGGCATTGACTTTTTCGTACAGCTCGATGCGCAGCTCTTCAAGTTTGTTTTGCGGACCACGCTGAAGCAGTTCGTACATATCGATATCTTCCATCAGCGACTGCTTGGCCATAAGCATGGCTTTTTCTGCCGTTCCGCCAATACCGATACCGAGCATGCCAGGTGGGCACCAGCCTGCACCCATTAGCGGTACGGTTTTCAGGACCCAGTCCACGATGGAATCGCTGGGGTTCAGCATGGCGAACTTGGATTTGTTCTCGGAACCACCCCCTTTGGATGCAACCTGAACGTCCACGGTGTTACCGGGAACCAGTTCCACATGCAGGATACAGGGGGTATTGTCCTTGGTATTTTTCCGTTCGAAAATCGGATCAGAAAGCACGGATGCACGCAGCTTGTTGTCCGGGTCCAGATAACCTCGGCGCACGCCCTCATCACAGGCTTCCTGCAAGGTACAGGACAGATCGAAGCGCACGTCCATACCCACTTTCAGGAAAACGTTCACAATGCCGGTATCCTGACAGATGGGGCGTTTGCCCTCGGCGCACATGCGCGAATTGGTCAGAATCTGCGCAATGGCGTCCTTGGCAGCCAGGCTTTCTTCGCGTTCGTAGGCGCGGGCCAGATGCTGGATGTAGTCGGCGGGATGATAGTAGCTGATGAACTGGATCGCATCTGCAATAGACTGGATCAGATCATCTTGTTTGATTACAGTTGTCATGATTGAATTGTAGTTACCAGTAAAAATTACCTGCCCTTCCAGACGGGGGGGCGTTTTTCGGCGAAGGCGGTGGCGCCTTCCTTGGCATCTTCCGAAGAAAAAATGTGAGCCATGCGCGGACTTTGCAGCGCGAACATATCCTCTGTGCGCCAGTCCAGGGATTCGGTGACGACCTGCTTGACGGTGCGAATGGCCAGTGGCCCGTTGGCCGCAATCTTGTCAGCCAATTTTAACGCAGCTTCCAGCGCCCCGCCCGGTTCGACCAGATCGTTAACCAATCCCAGCTCAAAAGCGCGTGTAGCAGGAATCATGTCACCCGTCAGCAGTGCTTCCATGGCAATATGATACGGAAGGCGTCTTGGCAGGCGCAGCATGCCGCCAGATCCCGGCACCAGACCGCGCTTGACTTCCGGCAGGCCGAAGTTGGCGTTGTTGGCGGCCACAATCAGATCGCAGGCCAGGGCCAGTTCAAAGCCACCGGCCAGCGCATAGCCTTCAACCGCAGCAATCAGCGGCTTTTTCGGTGGCGCCTCTGCCAACCCGCCCAGCCCGCGGCCAGGAACAACGGCGCGTCGCTGGGTGCGGGCAAATTCTTTCAGATCCATGCCTGCGCAAAAGGTATTGCCTTCACCCCGAAGAATTCCCACAACCAGGTTGTCATCGGCGTCCAGTCGGTCCAGGGCGTCAGCCAGGGCAAACGAGGTGTCATAGGTAAGGGCGTTGCGCGCTTCCGGACGATTGATCGTCAGGACAAGAACGCGACCACGTATTTCAGACTTGATTAGATCAGACATGCGAGCTCCGGACTGTCATTTTTGTGATATCAGAACTTTAAATCATTCCATGGGCAAAATGCGCCCAGATGCTCGCCCTGCCACAAGAAACAGCCGAAGCAGCGGTCAAATCCGTTAAAATCGGCGATTCAGCTTTTTAATTATCTTGAGTCGTCCATGCTAACTTTTCAGCAGATTATCCTGAAACTCCAGGAATACTGGGATACCAAGGGTTGCGCCCTGTTGCAGCCCTACGATATGGAAGTGGGTGCCGGCACCTCGCATACCGCCACGTTTCTGCGCGCTATCGGGCCCGAGCCCTGGCATGCCGCTTACGTTCAGCCTTCCCGCCGCCCCAAGGACGGCCGTTACGGTGAGAACCCCAACCGCCTGCAACATTACTATCAATACCAGGTGGTGCTCAAACCTGCACCGCCGGATATTCTGGATCTGTATATCGGTTCACTGGAAGCACTGGGCATCAACCCCAAGGAACACGATATCCGTTTTGTCGAAGATGACTGGGAAAACCCCACACTGGGCGCCTGGGGTCTGGGCTGGGAAGTCTGGCTCAACGGCATGGAAGTGACTCAGTTCACCTATTTCCAGCAGGTGGGCGGACTGGACTGCCCCTCTACCCTGGGTGAAATTACCTACGGTCTGGAACGCCTGGCTATGTATCTGCAGAACGTGGAAAGCGTTTACGATCTGGTCTGGACGGCCCGTCCGAATGGCGAAAAGATCCTGTACCGCGATGTGTTCCACCAGAACGAGGTTGAACAGTCCACCTATAACTTTGAATACGCTAACACCGATATGCTGTTTGCGCATTTCAACGACTACGAAAAGGAAGCCGCCCGGCTGGTTGAGATCCCCCTGGCCCTGCCCGCCTATGAATCGGTGCTCAAGGCCGCGCATACCTTCAATATGCTGGATGCACGCGGCGCCATCAGCGTGACCGAGCGTGCAGCCTACATTGGCCGTATCCGCAATCTGTCGCGCAAGGTCGCCCAGGCTTACTATGACTCACGCGAGCAGCTTGGCTTTCCCATGCTCAAGAATAACAAGGCAGTATCATGAATTCGCCCTTACTTGTTGAACTGTTTACCGAAGAATTACCTCCGCGTGCCCTCAAAAAACTGGGGCAGGCGTTTGCCGACAGCCTGACGCAGGGTCTGGCAAAGCAGCACCTGCTGGCCAGGGAAAGCGTTACCCTCAATTTCGCCACACCGCGTCGTCTGGCCGCACACTTGAGTGACGTTCTGGATGTCGCGCCTGATCAGCCGTTTACCGAAAAACTCATGCCGGTCAAAGTGGGGCTGGACGCCAATGGCGAGGCCACCCCTGCCCTGCAGAAAAAGCTGGCCGCAAAAAACCTGACACATCTGACCCCCGCCGACCTGGTTCGCGAGTCCGATGGCAAACAGGAGTATCTGGTGGCAAAGGGCACGGCAGCCGGCGCCCGTTTAAAGGATGTGCTGCAGGCGGTGGTGGAATCGGCCCTGGCTGATCTGCCCATCCCCAAAGTCATGCGCTACCAGCTGGCCGACGGAGAAACCAGCGTTCGCTTTGTACGCCCTGTCCACGGTCTGGTGGTACTGCACGGCAGCGATGTGCTGCCCGTGAAAATCCTGGGCATCGACGCGGGCAACCAGACTCGTGGCCATCGCTTCCTGAGCGAAGGTAACATCACCGTTACTCACCCGGACCAGTACGCGAAAACGCTGGAAGAGCAAGGCCGCGTCATTGCGTCCTTTGACGAACGGCGCGATGCCATTCGCAGACAGCTGGATGATTCCGCCGCAAAACTGGGGGCGTCCCTGGGCGATGAAGCCGATGTAACGCCACTGCTGGATGAAGTGACTGCACTGGTGGAACACCCCACCATTTATGTCGGCCAGTTTGACGAAAAATTCCTGGCTGTGCCGCAGGAATGCCTGATTCTGACTATGCGTCTGAACCAGAAATATTTCCCGCTGTTTGACCCCAGTACCGGCAAACTGACACATCAGTTCCTGATCGTCAGCAATATGCAGGTCGATGATCCGCATCATATTATCGAGGGCAACGAACGTGTGATCCGTCCGCGCCTGGCCGATGCCGAGTTCTTTTTTGAAACCGACAGAAAGTCGCCACTGGCGTCGCGCGTGGCTCAGCTCGGCAATATTGTCTACCACAACAAGCTGGGTTCCCAGCACGACCGCGTGGAACGTCTGCGCCGCATCAGCGTGTTCCTGGCTCAGGCTCTGAATGCCGATGAATCACGTGCCGACCGTGCCGCGCAGCTGGCCAAGGCCGATCTCAGTTCCAATATGGTGGGTGAGTTTCCGGAACTGCAGGGCATCATGGGTGCGTATTACGCACAAGCCGATGGCGAACCCGAAGACGTGGTCAAGGCACTTGCGGGCCAATACCGCACCCGCTTTGATACGCCCGTGACAGACGATACCCTGGTCAGCGCCGTACTCTTTATCGCTGAACGCGTAGAAACGCTGGTCGGCATCTGGGGCATCGGCCTGCAGCCTTCGGGTGAACGGGATCCTTTCGGTCTGCGACGTGCCGCACTTGGTATCATCAGTGCCGTGGAGCAACTGGCTGCCGGCGGCTATCTGAGCCCTGAGTCTTCTGGCAAACCGGCGTTTGACCTTCAGGCCGTTCTGGCCTTTGCAGTCAGCACTTTCCCTCAGGACCTCCTGGACAAAGCAACGGCAGATGAAGTTCTGGCCTACGTTTACGAACGCTATCGTAATCAGCTTAGCGGTGATTACGCCAAATCGGTGGTTGACGCCGTGATCGCCCTGCAACCTCCCCTGCAGGAAATGAGTGCGCGTATCCAGGCCGTGACTGCCTTTGCCCAGTTGCCAGAGGCCGAAAGCCTGGCTGCGGCCAATAAACGTATCGGCAATCTGCTCAAGAAAACCGAAGGCGATCTGCCTGCCATTGATCCGTCCCTGTTCACGGAACCGGCAGAAAAAGCCTTGTACGAAGCGCTGTCAGCCATTGAAAATCAGGCGCGCAGTGATGCAGCCAGTGGGCAGTTCGAAAAGAGTCTGGCGGCGGTGGCGCAAACGCGCCCGGCTGTGGATGATTTCTTCACCCATGTGATGGTCATGGCCGATGATCCAAAAATCCGTCAGAATCGTCTTGCCCTGCTCTCTCAGCTGCACGGCATCATGAATCTGGTTGCGGACATTTCAAGGCTGGCGCAATGAAGCTTGCCATCCTCGATCGTGATGGCGTGATCAATGAAGACAGCCCCGACTTTATCAAGTCGGCTGACGAATGGATCCCCTTGCCTGGCAGTCTGCAGGCCATTGCCCGCCTCTCGCGCGCTGGCTGGAAAGTGGTGGTTGCCACAAATCAGTCAGGCCTGGGCCGCGGCCTGTTTTCACCAGACGAACTCACTGCCATTCATCAGAAAATGCAGCAACAGCTCGCACTGCTTGGCGGACACATCGATGCCATTTTCATGTGCCCGCATTTGCCGGATGCCGGTTGCACCTGCCGCAAGCCCCTGCCTGGCATGTTTCTGGACATTCTGGATCGCTACGATGTGCCTGCGCATGAAGTGGTCACAGTAGGTGATTCCCTGCGCGACATACAGGCGGCACACGCTGCCGGATGTCAGACGTGGCTCGTGGAAACGGGAAATGGTAAAAAGACCCTGAGCGACCCGGCGCTGCCCGATTCCGTTCAGGTGCGGCCGACGCTGGCCGATGTTGTAGAGAGCTGGCTTACGGAATCCTGATCATGCTTTTATTGCGCTCTGTTCTTTTCCTGCTATTCCAGGCCATCACCGTTGTGCCTTACGCCTTCAGTTGCGTACTGGTCATGCCGTTCCCATTCATCTGGCGCTATCGTTATACCGTTCAGTGGCCACGCATGGTGTTGTGGGCGGCGAAGGTGCTGGTGGGTATCCGCTATCAGACCAAGGGATTGGAAAACATTCCCGATGCGCCCGTCATTTACCTGAGCAAGCATCAGTCAACCTGGGAAACCATGTTTTTTGCCTGGTTTCTGCCCCGTCCCGCCTGCTTCGTCTACAAACGCGAACTCAATTACATCCCGTTTTTCGGCTGGGGTCTGGCCAGTTTGCGCAATATCGCCATTGACCGGAAGCAAGGCAAGAACGCCATGCAACAGGTGATGGAGATTGGGACGAAACGGCTCGCAGAAGGACGCGCGCCCGTTCTTTTTCCTGAGGGCACACGCATTCCACCCGGGCAGGTGGGGAGCTACAAACTGGGCGGGGCTCGACTGGCAGTGCATGCCAATACGCCGATTATTCCGATAGCGCATAACGCCGGTGAATGCTGGCCCAAAAAACCGTTTGTGAAAAAACCCGGCCTGGTCACCGTTTCCTTCGGACCGGCCATCGAGCCAGCAGGTCGGTCACCCGACGAAGTCATGGCCGATGTACGCAACTGGATCGAAGCGGAAATGCGCGTGCTCAATCCCGAGCGCTATCATGACGACGCAGCCTGAACTTTTTCAGACGCCAGCCCCCCTTCTGCCCGAGGGCGCGCGTCTGCGCACTGTGGCCACCACCGAGGGGTTGATCAGCTTTACCCTGTTGCGCAGTCGCCGCCGCAGTATCGGATTTGTGATTGGCACTGACGGTTTGCGTGTGACGGCGCCTTACTGGGTGTCACTCAAACAGATTGATCAGGCCGTCCAGGAAAAAGCGGCATGGATACAGCGCAAGCTGCAAATCTGGCGCAATCGCGCAGAAACAGCGGCCGATGCACAGGCTGCCTGGCGTGCCTGCACTCGCCTGCCCTACCTTGGTACTACCATTTCAGTTGACATTGACAGCCTGGCTCGCAGACCGCGCTTTGACGGCGATGCCTTGCAACCGCAAGCGCAGGATACGCTGTGGCTGCCGATGGGCGCTGCGGCCGGCCCGCAAGAGAAGCGTGCTGCTGCCGTCCGCTGGCTGCGCGCGCAGGCACAGGCGTATATAGATTCGCGCATCAGGGAACTGGCTGAAAATGCCGGTTTGCAGTTTCAGGCATGGAAGCTGTCGCGTGCACGGGGGCGCTGGGGTTCCTGCAACAGTGCCGGCCATATTCGCCTGAACTGGCGTCTGGTCCATTTCCCGCATGATGTCATCGATTATGTAATCGCCCACGAGCTGGCCCATCTCAGACAAATGAATCACAGCGCAAAATTCTGGGCGCAGGTGGGCGTGATTTTGCCGGGCTATGAAGCCGCCATGCAGACACTGAAGACCACTGATATGTCTGCATTGCCGGAACTGGAAGACTGACGGCTGGCGCAGCGCGCCGCCATGACACGATCGTGTGGGTGGACGCGCAGCGATCGTGTATCATAGGGACTCGCACCTGCGAGTTATTTCCATTACGATATTACGAGGCTATCATGCAATTTCTGCACACCATGTTACGCGTTGGCGACCTGGAACGATCCATTGATTTCTACACAAATGTCATCGGCATGAAACTGCTGCGCCGTTCCGAAAACCCCGAATACAAATACAGCCTGGCCTTTTTGGGCTTTGCTGCCAATCCCGAGCAGGCAGAACTGGAACTCACTTATAACCACGGCGTCAGCGAATACGATATGGGCGATGCCTATGGTCATATCGCCATTGGTGTACCCGATGCGCATGCCGCCTGTGAGTCCGTGAAGAAAGCCGGCGGAAATGTCACGCGCGAGGCCGGTCCGGTCAAAGGTGGTACAACGGTCATTGCCTTTGTGCAGGATCCGGATGGCTACAAGATCGAACTGATCGAGCGCAAGGACATGGACGCTGCAGGCACGGGACTTCGCTGAGATCTCCTGGTGAATATCTTCTGCTGAAATCAGATGCTGAGATCAGTTACTGAAATCAACTGCAGAATTCACCTGCCAAAGATAATAATACTGTAGCGGCTGGCATACTGCTGACCGCCAGCTGCCGACCAAGCCAAAGGAAACGCCTACATGACAATGCAGACAAACGTAAGACGTCGCACCAAGATTGTTGCGACACTGGGTCCTGCCACCACCTCCGAATCACAGATTGAAGCCATGATTGCCGCGGGCATGAATGTGGCCCGTTTCAATTTTTCGCATGGCGAGCCCGACGATCACCGTGAACGGGCAAAGATCATCCGCAAACTCGAAGAAAAGCACGATGTCCATATCGCCATTCTGGGCGATCTGCAGGGACCAAAGATTCGGATCGCCCGCTTCGAGAATCAGAAGGTCATGCTTGAAGAAGGTCAGGAATTCGTCCTCTCCAACGATTACCCCTACGAAAAAGGGACCGAGAAAATCGTCGGCATTGATTACCCTGAACTGGTAACCGACTGCCGGCCCGGCGACGAATTGTTGCTTGATGACGGTCGTATTGTGCTTGAGGTTGTCCGCATTGAAGGTCAGAACGTTTACACCACGGTCATCTCGGGTGGCGAACTGTCCAACAATAAAGGCATTAACCGCCGTGGCGGCGGTCTGTCGGCACCCAGCCTGACAGAAAAAGACAAGGCCGATATCCTGCTGGCCGCAGAGATTGGCGTGGATTTCATTGCCGTCTCATTTCCGCGTTATGGCCGGGACATGGAAGAAGCCCGCAGACTGGTGCGCGAGGCCGGCAGCCAGGCATGGATCATTGCCAAGATCGAACGCGCGGAAGCCGTGGCCGATGATCGTGCCCTGGATGAACTGATTGCCGCCAGCGATGGCGTGATGGTGGCCCGTGGCGATCTGGGCGTGGAAGTCGGCGATGCAGAGCTGGTAGGTATCCAGAAAAATATCATTCGTCATGCGCGCACGCTGAACAAGTTTGTGATTACGGCAACGCAGATGATGGAATCGATGATCAATCATCCCTTCCCTACCCGTGCCGAAGTGTCCGACGTGGCCAATGCCGTGCTTGATTACACCGATGCCGTTATGCTATCCGGCGAAAGCGCCTCCGGGCGTTATCCGGTGGAAACCGTCAAGGCCATGGCGCGAATCTGCCTGGGTGCGGAAAAACACCCCACCACCACGCAATCGCATCATCGACTGGGCGAAACCTTTACACGCTTTGATGAAACCATTGCACTGGCTGCCATGTACGCAGCCAATCATTTTCATCAGGTCCGCGCCATTATCTCGCTGAGCGAAAGCGGTCATACCCCGCTCATCATGTCGCGCATCCGTTCGGGTGTGCCCATTTACTGCCTGACACCGCACGACAGCACCCGCAACCGCGTGGCCATGTTCCGCGGCGTCTATCCGGTGCATTTTGATCCGTCGACAGAAACGAACACCGATGTGGCACGCGCTGCCGTAGCGCAACTGCTCAAATACCAGACGCTGAATCGCGGCGACTGGGTACTGCTTCTTCAGGGTGACCATTACGGTGTTCCCGGCGCGACCAATAGCATGAAACTGCTTTGCATGGATGATTTTCTGGATGAATGAGCCCCTTTATATCGTTATTGCTCCTGACTCGTTCAAGGAGAGTCTGTCCTCTTCCGGTGTAGCCGAGGCCATCGCCGAAGGCATCAAACGCGTCGCCCCCGATGCCACGCTGGTTCTCATGCCCATGGCCGATGGCGGCGAAGGCACCGTACAGGCCATAGCCAGCAGCACCGGCGCCGCACTGCAATCGCAGGAGACTGTTAATGCCCTGGGTGATGAGATCTCGGCTGAATGGGTCATGCTTGAAGACAACACCGCGGTCATTGAAATGGCCAGCGCCGCAGGCCTGGAACAGATCGCTGAAAACAAACGTGATGTGCGTCGGGCCAGCACCTTCGGGCTGGGCAAACTGGTCACGACAGCCCTGGATCAGGGTGCCCGCCGCATAGTGCTGGGACTGGGCGGGTCGGCCACCAATGATGGCGGCAGTGGCCTGCTGGCTGCGCTGGGCGTGAAGTTTCTGGATAAGGCCGGAAAGCCAATAGATCAGGGTCCGGCGGCACTGGTCGACCTTGCCACGATTGACCTGTCGGGCATGGACCCGCGTGTGGCAAAAACGGAGTGGCTGATTGCCTCTGATGTGAATAATCCGCTATGCGGGGATCACGGCGCATCTGCGATTTTCGGGCCGCAGAAAGGCGCTACCGAAGAAGACGTACGTTTTCTGGATGACGCGCTGGCGCACTTTGCCGATCTCACTGCAAAAGCGACAGGCCAGGATCGGCGCGACGAGCCCGGTGCCGGCGCCGCAGGCGGCCTGGGCTTTGCCGCCCTGGCCTATCTGAATGCCACGTTCAAACCTGGTGTGGAAGTGGTGGCGGAATATGCAGGGCTTGACGCCCATCTGCAGAAGGCCGATCTGGTCATTACGGGGGAAGGACGGCTGGATGCCCAGACCCTGCGCGGCAAAACGATTGCCGGCATTGCCGCGCTGACGCGCCGTTACGAGGTTCCGCTGATTGCGCTTGCCGGTTCACTGCATGAAGATTACACGGCGGTGTATGAAGGGGGGATTACCGCGGCTTTCAGCCTGCCTTCCGGGCCCATGAGTCTGAAAGACACCATGCAGAAAACAAGCGAGTTACTGAGCGGACGCAGTCGCGATATCCTGGCTGTTTATCTGGCCGGGCGCCAATCAGGAAAGCGGTAAATATATTGAGGTCAGGAGGCCGCGCTGCATTAACTGGCGCGGTCTTTCATGGCTATCAGACCGTCAGGCCAGGATGCCCTGGTCTACCAGATAGTCTGCCAGTCGGATGTAATCTGCGACCGATAATTCCTCTGCCCTTGCCGTCTCTTTGATGTCGACGGCAACCCAGTCGATCTGCCAGTCTGCCAGCACACGACGCAACATTTTGCGGCGCTGGGAAAAGGCGCGGGCCACAATCTGTGAAAAAGCCTTTTCGCTTCTGGCTCTGGGACGGTCTGCGGGTAGCGGCACCATACGCACCACGGCAGAAACCACCTTGGGCGGTGGGTCAAACGCTTCCGGCGGCACATCAAATAAATGACGCATATCATAGCGCGCCTGCAGCATCACCGACAATCGACCGTAATCCCCTTCTCTGGGTCTGGCCACCATGCGGGCAATCACTTCCTTTTGCAGCATGAAGTGCTGGTCACGCACGTGATCAGCAAATTCAACCAGATGGAACAGGAGCGGGCTCGAAATGTTATAAGGCAGATTACCTACAATACGCAGGTCGCTGCCAAATGCGCCGAAGTCCACCGTCAGGGCATCGGCTTCGTGAATGGTCAGGGTGTCTTCCGAAAACCGCTTGCGCAGTCTCGCGGCCAGGTCGCGGTCAATTTCTATAACAGAAAGATGATTGAGGCGCTCGTGCAAGGGCTCAGTGAGTGCGGACAGTCCCGGGCCGATCTCAATGACCTTGTCTTCCCGCGAGGGGTCGATGGCCCGCACAATGGATTCGATCACACTTTCGTCAGTCAGAAAGTTCTGACCGAAACGCTTGCGGGCCTGATGAACTGCCATTTTCTCGCGCTCTGGACCTATGACTTGCTGTTCTGACCGGTCAGACGATTGTCGATATAGGCCTTGGCCCGCAGCTGCTGCAACCAGTCTTCATATACCGGTTCGGCACGTTTTTCAAACAGCGACTGACGTGCCAGGTTGCGGCGGATTTCCGGCTGCTTGTCGGAGCTACGACGGTCTTCCACAACAATCAGGTGCCAGCCGAATTTGGAACGCACAGGTGCACTCATTTGTCCGGGCTGCAGGGCGTTCATGGCCTGCTCAAAAGCGGGATCCGATGCGCCAGGAGGAACCCAGCCCACTTCGCCACCCAGGGGTGCCGAGGTATCCTGTGAGTATTTCTTGGCCGCATCGGCAAAGGACATGCCATTTGCAATCTGATTGCGGATGTCTTCAATTTTTGCCTTGGCCTGCTGATCAGAAAATACTGGTGTGATCTTGATCAGAATATGGCTGGCCTTGGTTTCGGTAATATTGACCGGGCCCTGCTGCTTCGCCATTTTCTCGATTGGCGGTACAGGCGGTGGTGGCGGTGCAGGTGGCTGCACGGTGACCACGCGTTTGTTCTCCTGAACCAGACCGCGACGCTCAACGACCTTCAGGATGTGAAAGCCGTTAGGTGCCTTGAAAACGCCGGTGGTTCGTCCATCGGGCACTTTCTTGGTCACGTTTACGAACAGAGACGGCCAGTCTTCGAACATGCGAATACCCAGGTTACCGCCCGCGGACGCTTCAGGACCGTCGGAATACTCTTTGGCGACACTGTCAAAGCTGCTGCCGCTGCGCAATTTGGCCATGGCGGCATCGGCTTTCTTGCGGGCCGCAGCTACCACGTCTTCGGTGGAGTTATCGGGCACGCGAATGTAGATGTGCTGCAATGCGACCGCCTTAGGTACGAACGAGCGCTCTACCACGACCTGTTTCTGTGGTGGTGGCTTGGGCTGATTCTGTCTTGCGGCCTCGCGACCAGGCAGGATGCCGGTAGGATTCTGCTTCAGGAAGGCGTCCACGTCAGATTCATTGACGTTCACACGGCTCTGGATGATTCGGGTGCGCAGTTCTTCCATGACCATTTCATTACGAAGGTTGCGCCTATAGTCATCCCAGTTCAGACCCATTTGTTCAATGGCCGGCCGCAGTTTTTCCGGAGGCAGATTGTTGCGCTGGGCAATATTTGCCATCGCCTGGGCCAGCTGGGCATCCGATACCTTGATACCAAACTGCTCTGCGTCCTGCCGCATGAGTTTTTCATCGATCATGGACTGCAGTACGGCTTGCTGGTTCTGGTTCTGACCACCAGAGGTCATCCGATTGCTGGCCATGCGCTGCTGAAGTTCGCGCACAGTGATGATTTCATTATTAACCACGGCGGCAATGCCGTCTGCGAACTGTCCGGGCGCACGCTGCTGGCTGGCAGCAGGTTTCTTTGCGGCCTGCGCCTGTGCAACAGGCGGCACCGCAATAAAAATGGCGGGAATGGCCAGAGCAACAGCTGTTCTCATGAAACCCAATTTACGCATTATTCATACCTTTCAAATGATGTTCTTGCCGGAACTGGCGTGTTGACGCTTTCGTAACCAGGCACATTCTGCCTTAGCAGCTCCATCGGGTCTTTGCCCACCGAGCCCAATCCTGCCAATTCCAACTGAAAGAATATAGCAGAATTCGAATCTTCTTTCGAAACAGCGTAACGTTTCAAAACAACTCGTCCTGTCCAGCAGCAGTCCCCTTTGTACTCCACGCCAATAATATGCTGGGTGACGCGGCTTTCCTTGAGGGAATAATCGATGCGGCCTACACCGTACAGTTTGCGCGAAAACGGCCACTGACCGGCGAAACTGACGGTTTCTTTTCCTTGCAATTGGTACGACAGCGGATTGCCCTGGTTGATGTCCGTACGCTCTTCATCTGCATAAGGGTCACGCTGGTAGCGGTATGACAGCGAAAGCGTAGTCAGCCGTTTGGGCGTCCATTTGACAGCAGCATAGCTTTGCGTGGTCTTGCCCTGGTAGGGATCGATCTGCAGGGCTGCCTGTGTTGTGAATTTGTTGGTCAGCGCCGCTTCCGCCCCGAAAATCCAGTCGGATTTGGTGCCGATGCGAGGCGATTCATAGGGCAACGTCACACGCTGGTTTTCAAAGTAAATTCGCTGAGCCACCTGCAGGGCCAGCCGCTGAAAGCCGGTGTCATTGTCGAACCAGCGCGAAGTCAGACCCAGTGTGACCTGATTGGCATTATTGATGCGATCCCAGCCGCCGTTGTAGCGGTTCTCGGAAAACGCACTGGCAAATCCGAACTGGCTGACATCGGTATCGAAGACGGGAATGTCGCTCTGATCCTGATACGGGATGTAGAGATAATACAGCCGAGGTTCCAGGGTCTGCGTTGTGGGATAGCCGAAAAGCGTGGTGTTCCGCTCAAAGGTCATGCCAGCATCCAGCGACAGAATGGGAAGGACGCGAGACAAAGAACGTCGTTGCGTACCGCCCTGGCTGAAAAAGGAATATTCCCCATATCGCGTAAACCAGTCGGTCTCGTACTGAGATGCGTGCAGACCGATTTTCGGCGTAATGTACCAGCCCGGTCTCACAATGGGGTAACTTAAGGTGGAGTACGACATCAGGCGGGTGCCGTTGGGGCGCAAGTGGCCGTTGGTCTGATCGATGACCTCTTCACTGAGCTTGTTACCGAAATATGTCGGGTATTCAAAGCGGGTCAGCGTATTGGTGGTTTCCATGTCCAGACCATGCCAGTTATAGCGCGCACCATGCACGCGCAATTCGGGCACTTTTTCATACTGGCCATAGATGTCGGAGGTCGTGGAATCCTGCAGCGTCTGGTATTTCTGAATCTGCAGGTACCCGTCCCAGTATTTATAGCCGGAAAAGCCCAGCGTGACGTTCCGGTTCAGATAGGTCTTGTCCGCCTGGGTGATTGTGGTCATATCCGTGAAATCACGGTAGTAATCATCATCGGATACGCCATTCCAGTCGACAGACAGATTGAAATTCAGTCCCAGCACTGAACCCAGTGACTGCAGATGGCGCCAGGAATACATCCAGCGTGAGCGGCCCAGCTCATTATCCTTGGACATATAAGTACCGGTCAGCGTGCCTGAATAATTCGGCTGCAGATAGCGGAATTCCGCGCCCATCTGCGGTCCCCGTTTGCTCAGATACCGCGGATACAGCGTCAGGTCATACTGTGGAGCCAGATTGATGAAATACGGCGCCGTCAGGTCCAGGCCACTGCGCGAGGTCATGCCGTAAGTGGGTGTCAGAAAACCGGTTTTTTTCTCGGCCCGGATCGGAAAGGTCAGATAAGGCGACCAAAGTACCGGCACGCCCTTGATATACAGGGTTCCGTTATCTGCAATCCCTTCATTTTCGTCGTTGAACAGATTCACATTGCTTGAGCGGATCTGCCAGAACGGCTCTTCGCAGCTACAGCCGCTATACGTCGCGTCCTTCAGGTTGAGATGGTTGTCATCAATAATATTGGCCTCTGAAGCCTGTCCCTTCCCACCTGTTGCCAGGCTGTATACGGGTGAATTGATGGTGCCGTTCACCTTGTCAACGTTATAGCGCAGACCCGGACCGGTAATCAGATTGCCATCGCGCAGCAGTCGCGCATTGCCGGTAGCAGTCACCGTACCGGTGCCGCGATCGTAATCAATGGTATCCGCCTTCAGAATGGCGTCGGGACGGCGAATCTGCGATTGGCCATCCAGGGTAATGCGGTTGGTATTATTGGTGACGTCGGCGCGCGCACTGTCGGTAAAGGTGATGATCTCATCGTTGTTGAGCGCCGGGCTGGTCAACATGGGAGATACGTACAGTCGCGGTGCAGAGGTCTGCCCGACTCCGGGCACCGTAACACCGGTCTGGGCAAACGCGATCGGGGATACGGTCAGAAGGAGTAGGTGACAGATCTTTCGCACTGTGCTTTTTACCGGAAATAATTGAAGAAACCTGTCCTGCTGCCCGATAGGCTGGGGCGAAGACGGAAATTACAGAACCTCAGGCATCAGGACGTAACAGTCCTGGACAACAGGTCACTTGCGCCTTTTCCGACATGTTGTGGATGCAGGACAAAACAGAGGATACCGCATAAAATACGGAAAGCCTGAAGTTTTTACTTTAGCGCGCTATTATAGTTATCAACTGCAGACTACGGCAATGCCTGTCCGATTTGCAGAAATAAAAATCAGGGTTTCACCCAAGCAACTGATATCAAATCCTTTTTTCGCGACCATTTCTCATGACAACCCCCCCAGCTTCATCGACGCCGGCCAAGGCACCCTCCTCAACCGATACGGATAACCGTTACGCACTGGTTCAGACCTGGGTAGCCGGCCTGGCACAAAAATACGGGATACGCGAGGAATCGCTGCGACCCGCATCCAGCGATGCTAGCTTCCGACGCTATTTCAGGGCAGATACGGCCGATGGCACCCTGATCATCATGGATGCGCCCCCCGCCCACGAAGATTGCCGCCCGTTTGTGGACATTGCACATCGCCTTGAGCTTGCCGGACTCAACGTACCGGTCATTCTGGAAAACAATGCAGAGCAGGGGCTGCTCCTGCTCACCGATCTGGGCAATGACACGTTTTATCAGCGCATTGTGGCCGGGCTTGACGATGCCACATTGCAGGCACATTATCGAGGCGCCCTGCAGGCTCTGGTGACCATGCAACAGGTTCCCACGCAGAATCTTCCGGTATACGATGCAGCCAGGCTGCGGGACGAGCTTGCACTGTTCCCGGACTGGTATGTTGCACGCCATTGCAATGCCACCCTGAGTGAAAATGAAAACAGTGCGCTGGAGGCCATATTCGACCGGCTGACCGCCCATAATTCACGGCAGGCAACGTGCTTTGTCCACCGCGATTTTCATTCACCCAACCTGATGTTTAATGAACATCCCCAGGATGGCCGCGGTCCCGGCATTATCGACTTTCAGGATGCGGTACTGGGGCCGGTCTCCTACGATCTGGTCTCGCTGGTCATGGATGCAAGAACTACCTGGGAAGAACCTCAGCAACTGGACTGGGCCATCCGTTACTGGGAAATGGCAAAAAAAGCCGGCATCCCCGTCCCCGCCGATTTTGCAGACTTTCATGTGGATTATGAATGGATGGGTCTGCAACGCAATTTGCGCATCCTGGGCGTCTTCGCCCGCCTGTCCATTCGCGATGGCAAACCTCATTACCAGCAGCATATGCCGCGGGTCAACGCCTATGTGCGTCAGGTCGCCGCAAGATACAACGCCTTCCGGCCACTGTTAAGACTGCTGGACCGGCTGGACAATATTGAAACAAAAGTGGGATATACATTTTGATTCAGACCATGATTCTGGCAGCCGGACGCGGTGAACGCATGCGTCCGCTGACCGACACGCTGCCCAAACCCCTGTTGCCCGTCGATGGCAAGCCACTGATCGTGCATCATCTGGAACGGCTTGCGTCTGTGGGCATTACCGATGTCGTGATCAATCATGCGTGGCTGGGCGAGAAACTGGAAGAAGAACTTGGCGATGGCAGTCAGTATGATGTTGCCATCCAGTACTCCCCCGAAGGCACTGCGCTGGAGACCGCGGGCGGCATTGCAAATGCGCTGCCCCTGCTGGGCGATCAGCCTTTTCTGGTCATCAATGGCGACGTCTGGTGCGACTGGAATCCCATGCAGGCCGTCAGCGTGGTCAACCGCCTGCATGACTCCCCCTCACAGGCGTGGCTGCTGATGGTCGATAATCCTGCCCACCATCCCGAGGGTGATTTCCATCTGGACAGCAAAGGATATTTGAGCCCACGTCAGCCGGGCAAACCTGCACTTACCTATGCAGGTATCGGTGTTTATCATCCCAGTCTGTTTCGCAATATTGAAGCCGGGCAGCCGGTACCACTGGCGCCACTGCTCAAGCTTGCCATGGAAAACCGCAGCATCGAAGGCTTCCATTACACCGGACGCTGGACAGATGTCGGCACGCCCGAGAGGCTGGCAGAACTTGATGAGCAACTTCGCAGCGCCGGCTAAATCGCCGGTGGAAACTGTACAATATTACGCTGTTGATTTTCGGATTACCTTCCCATGTTTGGATCCTCAAGAAGAGCCGCCTTCAAACCTTCTGTTTTTGAAACAAGCAGCCGTCGTCGCCGTCGTCGTATGCCGCCCTGGCTGGGTGTGCTGTTCACGGGCATCATTATTGGTGCGGGCGGTTACTGGTTCCTGCAAACCAATTATGGCCCCAAGCGTCTGAGCCTGGATGAGTCCAATAAACTGACTACCGAAGTGACATCACTGTCGGCAGATCGTCAGCGCCTGCAGTCTCAGCTCGAGTCGGTTACCCAGGAACGCAATACCCTGAAGAATCAGCTGGATACGCAGTCCGGTGCATTGAACAAGGCGCAGACCCAGGCCAAGGATCTGTCCAGCAATCTGGCCCTCATCAAAAAAGTGATCCCAGCAGATCCCACGGGCAGTGCCCTGGGTATCCGGGTGGGCGATTTCAGCGGACCCACCGGCAAACTGAACTACAGCATGCTGCTCATGAAAAAAAGCGAGCAGGATCCCGACTACAAGGCGTCCATCCAGTTTGCGGTCTATGGCCGCTATCGCAATGGCCGTTATGGCACAGCCGAGCTGGATCCGATTCCGCTTGATGTGACAGACTTTCAGCAGGCCAGCGGCACCGTTGATCTCCCCCCCACCATGTCCCCAAGACGAGTTACGGTTAAAATCACCGATGTGGCTACCGGGAAAGTGCTGACAACGCGGACTTTCCAGATCGGCCGCTGATCCGCGGCGCAGGCAGGCGGTTTGTGGTTTCAGCCCATTTCTGCCGCTTGCGCTTCCCCCTACCCTTTGGCAAGATGAGGCACTATGGACAAGCAACTGACAAAAATTCTCGTCGTCGATGACGATCCTGCCCTGCGCCAGCTTCTCGCGGAATATCTCAACCGTCATGGTTACGATACGCTGCTT
>JAEWHK010000040.1 GCA_023387815.1 Pseudomonadota bacterium | reverse complement strand
GTAAGAACCTGATGGATTTCTCGTGAGGGAGGGGGATTCATGGTGCAATGGGCAAGATATAGTACTGCCGATTATAAGTTCAAAATTTTTGATACAGCAAAGTGGCATTACAATTGAAAAGTTTCAGTCAATACGCGAAGGGTTACCAATGAACAAAGTCAAGCTGGGAAAAAGCGGTCTGGAAGTGACAGACATCTGTCTGGGTACAATGACTTTCGGCGAGCAGGTCTCAGAAGCAATTGCATTTGAAATACTGGATCTGGCAGTTGGCGAAGGTGTCAATTTTCTGGATACGGCAGAGATGTATGCCGTCCCAACAAGAGAAGAGACCTATGGCGCAACAGAAACCATTCTGGGTAACTGGTTTTCCCGTCGTCGCGGTACGCGCGAATCGCTGGTACTGGCAAGCAAGGTTGCGGGGCCTTCAAGAGGGATGCCCTGGGTGCGGGAAGGCAAAGGCCTGACGGCGGAAGATATTATCCGCTCATGCGACGGCAGTCTGAAAAGACTGCAGACAGATTATATCGATCTGTATCAGATTCACTGGCCCGCGCGCCCGGTCCCCGCATTTGGCAATCGTTATTTTGATCCCGAAAAAAGCAATCCTGATCAGAGCACCATCGAAGAACAATTGCGGGCCATGGACAAACTGGTACGTGACGGCAAGATCCGATACGTGGGTCTGTCCAATGAAACGCCTTATGGGGTCAGCGAGTTCGTTCGGCTGGCCGAGGCGGAAAACCTGCCTCGCGTGGCCAGTATTCAGAATCCGTATTGCCTGCTGAACCGTTCGTATGAGAACGCGCTGGATGAAACCTGCCATCACTTGCAGGTTTCGCTGCTTGCTTACTCCCCGCTGGGTTACGGTCTTCTGACCGGAAAATATGACGAGTCAGGTACGACCGGACCGGATGCGCCACAGGATGCGCGTATCACAATTTACGAATCGGTCAGGAAACAGCGCTGGGGAAGACAGACCTCGCTGGAAGCGGCGCGTGTCTACAACGCGCTTGCACGCAAGCATGGTCTGACACCTGTGCAACTGGCACTTGGATTCTGCAATTCGAAGTGGCAGGTTGCCAGCACTATCATTGGTGTTCGCACGCCGGAGCAGCTTAAAGAAAATCTGGCTGTCAGCGGTTTCACGCTGGACAGCCAGATTCTGGAAGAAATTGATGCGATCCGTTTAGCTCATTTTGATCCGGCGCAGTAATCCTTCACACGAGCCACTTCATTTTTCGAACCAAGCACCACGCCAACGCGCTGGTGCAATTCGGTTGGCTGAATATCCATGATTCGGTTGACCGAGTCGGTTGCCATGCCGCCGGCCTGTTCGATAATGAAACTCATGGGATTGGCTTCATACATCAGGCGCAGCTTTCCGGGTTTCTTCGGATCGCGAGCGTCCCACGGGTACATGAAAATGCCGCCACGCGTCATGATGCGATGCACGTCTGCGACCATGGATGCAATCCAGCGCATGTTGTAGTCTTTACCCAGCGGACCGGTAGTGCCGGCCAGGCAGTCTTCAATGTACTGACGCATCTCGGGTGCCCAGTGACGCATGTTGGACATATTGATTGAAAATTCCTTAGTGTCTTCCGGCACTTTCATGTCTTCGTGCGTCAGTACCCAGCTGCCGAGTTCGCGATCCAGCGTAAAGCCCATGACACCTTTGCCGATAGTCAGAACCAGCATGGTCTGCGGGCCGTACACAGCGTAGCCTGCCACTACCTGCTGACTGCCGGGCTGAAGAAAATCTTTCTCGGTCACTTCCCGGCCGGAAATATCCGAGGGCGCTTTCAATACCGAAAAGATCGTCCCGATAGACACATTGACATCAATATTGGAAGAGCCATCCAGAGGATCAAACAGCAACAGATATTCGCCTTTGGGATAGCGGTTGGGAATGTGATGGATGGTTTCCATCTCTTCCGAGGCCATGCCGGCCAGATGACCGCCCCATTCATTGGCTTCCAGAAGAATTTCATTTGACATGACGTCCAGCTTCTTCTGTACTTCGCCCTGAACGTTTTCGCTTTCCAGACTGCCCAGCACGCCGCCAAGCGCGCCTTTGCTGACAGCATGACTGATCGCCTTGCAGGCACGCGAAACGACTTCCACGAGCAGTCGAACCTCAGCCTCAATGGCTTTATTGTTGCGCTGCTGTTCGACCAGATACTGGGTGAGGGTTTTTCGTGACATACGGTCTCCGGAAAATAATATTAAATACGTAATGCTTTGGATACGATTTCGCTGGTGTTGGTTGACAGACCAGGATGATCGCGCACCTGTTCAAGTGCAGACTTCATCTGGGCGGCAAGCGCCGGTGTATACCTGGCCCAGTTATCCATGACGCGAGCCAGACGTGAAGCCATCTCGGGATTGATATCATCCAGCGCCAGTACGATTTCGCGCCACAGTGCGTAACCGGATCCATCTTCGTGATGAAAGCCTTCTGCATTATTCATGCAGAACTGGAAGACGAGAGAGCGGGCGCGATTGGGGTTTCGCAGCGAAAAAGCCGGATGGGCCATCAGGCCGCGTATCGTTTCGGTACTGGTATCTTGAGCCGTCGCCTGCAGTGTGAACCATTTGTCGATCACCAGAGGATTGTGCTGCCATTTTTCATAGAAGCTGGCGATGGCTTCCTGCCGTTTTTCACCATGATGATAATTGACGATGGCACCCAGAGCGCCCATGCAATCGGTCATGTTTTCTGCTGCCTCATACTGACGCAGCGCCTGCTGACACGCTTGCGTGTCGCCGCTGGCCATCAGGTAGCTCAGTGCAAGATTCTTCAGACTGCGACGGCCGGCACTGATGGGGTCCGGTTTGTAGTCACCGGGCGTGTCATTGCTCTGCAGCGTTTTGCGCCAGTCATCATGAGCAGCCTTGCCCAGCTGCTCGCGAACGAAATGGCGGGCGCGGGCGAGCCATACGGGTTCAATGGAATCCATCTGCTCGGCCAGGAATCTTTCCGAAGGCAGCGTGAGCAGGCGTGCCCGGTAACCGGCGTCCAGATTTGCGTCCTGCAGATTGTTTTTCCATACAGACACGATGACGTCAGACAATGAGGCCTGCGTACCTTGCTTGAGAACATTCACCAGCCCAAGAATTTCCCGCGTCGCCAGGGCCTGCACGGCTTCCCAGCGCGCGAACGGATTGGGATCAGACTTGGCCAGTACTGCCAGTTCCTTGTCTGTCCAGTCATACTGTACGATGACCGGCGCAGAGAAATTGCGCAGCAAAGAGGGAACAGGTCGCGAAGCAACGTCCGTGAAAGTCCAGGACTGGCTGTCGGTTGTCAGTTCAAGCAGAGCAGTGTGCTGGCCGGATTGATCCGGTTTGCGTTGCTCTTGGGCATGCGCATCAGAAAGTGTCAGAGGCAATGGATCGCCATTTTCCGAGAGAAGGCCCACGGCAAAAGGAATGTGAAATGGTTTCTTCACAAAATCCTTGCGGATCTTTTCCACGCCCACCAACGGCGTTTGCTGCGACAGCGTCAGTGTGGCTGTCTGCTTGTGAGCATCGTACTGCATCGTCACCTTAACGCGAGGCGTTCCCGCCTGTGAGTACCATCGGCGAAAGACCGACAGATCGCTCTGGGGATGCGATTTGGTATACACATATTCCATGGCGTTGACAAAGTCGTCGCAGGTGACTGCCTGGCCGTCATGACGTCTGAAATATTCATCCATGCCGTCACGGAATTCTGCCTCACCCAGCAGGGTATGCTGCATGCGGATGACTTCCGCGCCTTTTTCATAAACCGTGGCAGTGTAAAAATTGCCGATGGATTCATAACTGTCAGGTCGTATCGGATGCGCCATGGGACCGGCGTCTTCCGAGAACTGGGCGGCGCGCAGGACGCTGACATCATCAATGCGTTTGACAGCGCGCGCGCTTGCAGCGGCCTGATCGTCCAGGCCGGCAGCCATCATGTCGGCTGTAAATTCCTGATCACGGAAAACCGTCAGCCCTTCCTTGAGACTCAGCTGAAACCAGTCGCGGCAGGTGACGCGGTTGCCGGTCCAGTTATGAAAGTACTCATGACCAATCACCGCCTCTACGGCAGAAAAGTTGGCATCGGTTGCTGTATCGGGATCGGCCAGAACATAACCGGAATTGAAAATGTTCAACCCCTTGTTTTCCATGGCACCCATATTGAAATCGCGAACGGCAACGATCATGAACCGATCCAGGTCCAGTTCCAGCCCGAAGCGATTTTCATCCCAGACCAGCGAGCGTTCCAGCGACGCGAGCGCCCACTCGGTTCTGTCGCGGCTGCCTTTATCACTATAGATCTGCAAAAGGACATCACGACCATTATGCGTTTTTACCGTTTTCTCGCGAATGTCGAAGTCGCCCGCAACGAGTGCGAACAGGTAACTGGGTTTATGAAAAGGGTCATGCCACACTGCCTCATGGCGGCCATCGGGCAGGTCTTTGGAAGACACCAGGTTGCCGTTTGACAGCAAATAGGGAAATTCCATTTTGTCGGCGGAGATCGTCACGGTAAAAATGCTCATGACATCGGGCCGGTCGGGGAAATAGGTTATCCGCCTGAATCCCTGAGCCTCGCACTGGGTAAAGTAACCCGTTCCGGATTTGTACAGCCCCATGAACGTGGAGTTGTCAGACGGATCCAGAATCGTGCGGACACGCACTTCAAACGTTCCGGAAAGCCGGGGAATGACCAGCTTTTCCTCGTCAAGACGATAAGCGTCAGAGGTCAGTTCCTTGCCGTCCAGCAGCAGGCTGTCCAGTTCGATATCTTCCGCATCCAGCACTAGATCTGCCGGTTCGCCGCCCTTTGCCGTAAATGTCAGGATTGAATTGACAATGGTTTGCGACGCTTGCAGCGCAAAGTTCAGCGCAACCGAATCCAGGGTAAATGGATAGGGTAGGTAGTCTTTCCGGTACACGGTACGGCTGTTTTCTTCATTGATTTGTGTAGGCATAAATGGTCTGTGTCGGGCTGTTGAATGCGGCAGAGACACCGCGTCATTGCGGACTCTCACACTTGCAAAAAAGCAGAATGGATATATATTGTTAATTATAGAGGTTCGCCCCGAATTGGAACCTTAAAAGGGGTTTTGTGTCAAAATTGAACTGCGGTTTCGGGTGCGTGCAGGGTCCCGCAAACCGGCGTCATTGTTGATTTGCGTTTGGCAGGAGAAAAAACGTGCAAATACTGCATCTGCCCCGTTGGGTTAAATTGAGTCTGGGCGCAATGGCCTTTCTTGTCCTTGCCGCCTGCGCCAGTACCAGTGAGTTCACTACTCAGGTCACCTCGTTTCAGCAGTGGCCGGGCGCCGTGTCCGGTCAGCACTATCGGTTTGCAGACGGCGGATCTCAGGATCTGGAACGCGCCACTTATGTCGGTTATGTACGCAATAATATGTTTCGCACCGGCCTGACCGAGGCCATGGGACGTCAGCCCGCCAGGTTTGAGGTCGACCTCTCTACCGGGACCGAAGTGCGGCAGCAATTGGTGCAACAGCAAACCGGCGATTACGATATGTTCCCAACGCTTGGGTTTGGCATGGGGTTCCCCTATGGTTATTACCGCAATCCGTTTTACAGCAGCTTAGGATTTTCGGTGGCGCCTCGTTACCAGACCGTGCAGGTCCCTTATCAGCGTTATACGCTGACCGTGTTTATTCGTGATCGGCAGCAGGGTGGCAGGGAAGTGTTCCGCGCCACTGCCGCCGCAGACTCACGTGCGCGAAGCCTGCCGGAAGTCATGCCTTATCTGGCGGCCTCGGTCTTTGACCAGTTCCCCGGTGGCAATGGTCAGGTGCGCACCGTGGAATTCGAACGCAGCAAAGACAAGGTGGGTGGCTCGGCGTCTCCCATTACAATAAAGAAACCTTAAAAGACATTCATACATGAAACCAATTGAATCCGATCTCCAGGCAGTGGCTACAGCAAAATCGCTGTTGCTCGATCCCTGGGACCTGAACGAAAACCACATGGCGTCGGCACTGGCCGAAATCTTTACCCATAAAGTCGACTATGCCGACCTGTATTTTCAGTACACGCGCAGCGAAAGCTGGAGTCTGGAAGAAGGTATTGTCAAAACCGGCAGCTTTTCCATTTCCCAGGGGGTTGGCGTTCGCGCATTGGCCGGAGAAAAAACCGCCTTTGCGTACTCAGATACCTTGTCACCCGCGGCGCTCATGGAATCGGCCAGCACCGTTAAGGCCATCGCGCGTCAGGGCGAAGGTCGCATGAAAGTGGTCGGCAACGGCAAGCAAAAAGGGCACAACCTGTATGGTCAGGACGACCCCATTGCCAGCATGCCAGCTACCGAAAAGGTTGCACTGCTTGGTCGTGTAGAAACCCTGGCTCGTGCCAAGGATCCGCATGTCATCCAGGTTATGGCCGGGCTGGGTTCGGAATACGATGTCGTTATGATCGTCGGCAGTGATGGTCGCCTGGCTGCGGATATTCGTCCACTGGTGCGCCTGTCAGTTACGGTCATTGTTGAACGCGATGGCCGCCGCGAAATGGGACATGGCGGTGGTGGCGGTCGTTTAGGTCTGAATTATTTCTCGGACGCGCTGCTGCAGGAATATGTTGATAAAGCTGTTCACGAAGCCCTCACCAATCTTGAAGCGCGCGACGCACCTGCCGGTGAAATGACAGTTGTGCTCGGTAGCGGCTGGCCCGGTATTTTGCTGCACGAAGCCGTCGGCCATGGTCTGGAGGGCGATTTCAACCGCAAGGGTTCCAGTATTTTCTCTGACCGTATCGGCGAGCGTGTTGCGTCCAAGGGCGTCACGGTCATAGACGATGGCACCATCAAGGACAGACGCGGCTCACTGAATGTCGATGATGAAGGCAACGCTACGCAACGCAATGTGCTGATTGAAGACGGCATTCTGCGAGGCTATATGCAGGACTCTCTGAATGCGCGCCTTATGAAAACCAAGGTTACCGGCAACGGCCGACGCGAATCCTATGCGCATCTGCCCATGCCCCGCATGACCAATACCTTCATGCTTGGTGGCAAACATGAGCCACAGGAAATCATCAGCTCAGTCAAAAAAGGGTTGTACGCAGTCAATTTTGGTGGTGGGCAGGTCGATATCACTAGTGGCAAGTTTGTCTTTTCCGCCAGCGAAGCCTATATGATTGAAGATGGTCGCATCACCTATCCGGTCAAGGGTGCAACGCTGATCGGTAACGGCCCTGATGCCATGAACCGCGTTTCCATGATCGCGAATGATCTGGCACTCGATTCGGGTGTGGGAACCTGTGGCAAGGAAGGACAAAGCGTGCCGGTTGGCGTAGGCATGCCCACTATCCGCATGGACGGCCTCACAGTCGGGGGTACTGCCTGATACTTGGTGTTTACCCTTGTTGGGGCATTGCGGCTGTCGTGCTACAGGCACAGTCCGAAAATATTTTTGCTTTTGCGCCCAATATGAGTACCCATGTATTAAAAAGCTGTGCTAGGATTAACGCTATGAAACAAGTCAGCCACGTTTTTTTCTTCTTTTATTTTGGATTTTCGACGCGATAGGCGGAGGAAAGGACGTTGCGTACTTAGCGAAAGCAGAACAAGCTACAAAACATCAAAGGCCGCCAGAAAAACTGGTGGCCTTTTTGTTTTGTGTTCCATGCTTTGCCGGGCTGAGTGAACGATCACCGATTCGAAGTGTAATTATCTGATTAACGATATATCTGGAGTTTTCTGTGTCCTACAATACCGACGATTTGCGCATCCGCGAAATTAAAGAGCTTAGCCCGCCTTCTCATCTGATGCGTGAATTTACCTGTTCCGCTGCCGTATCCGGTCTCGTGCACGATACCCGCGAAGCCATTCATCGCATTCTTCATGCCAAAGATGATCGTCTGGTTGTCATCATCGGACCTTGCTCCATTCATGATCCACAGGCCGCGCGCGAATATGTCAAACGTCTGAAGGAACAGCGCGACCGTTTCAGCGAAGATCTGGAAATCGTCATGCGTGTTTACTTTGAAAAGCCACGTACCACGGTAGGATGGAAAGGGCTGATCAACGATCCCGATCTGGACGGCAGCTTCAATATCAACAAGGGGGTTCGCCTGGCCAGGGAACTGCTGATGGAAGTCAATGAAAGCGGCGTGCCTGCAGGATGCGAATTCCTGGATATGATTACCCCTCAATATATTGCAGACCTTGTTTCCTGGGGAGCCATTGGCGCTCGGACCACAGAGAGTCAGGTACACCGCGAACTCGCCTCTGGCCTGTCATGCCCGGTCGGGTTCAAAAACGGTACTGACGGCAATATCAAGATTGCCATCGATGCGATCAATGCAGCGTCCCAGCCGCATCACTTTCTGTCAGTAACCAAGGGCGGACACTCAGCCATTGTATCCACCGCGGGCAATGACGATTGTCATGTGATTCTGCGCGGCGGCAAGGCACCCAATTATGACGCCGAAAATATCAATCTGATGTCCGAACAGCTGTCCAAGGCAGGTCTGGCATCCCGCGTCATGATTGATGCCAGCCACGCCAACAGCAATAAAAAATATGAAAATCAGCCAATGGTAATCAATGACGTGGCGGGTCAGATTGAAAGCGGCGATCATCGTATTTTTGGTGTGATGGTGGAAAGCCATCTGGTCGCGGGTCGTCAGGATCTGAAAGAGGGAGTTGAACTGACCTACGGTCAAAGCATCACTGATGGCTGCATCGGATGGGAAACATCAGTCGAAGTTCTGGAGCGGCTGGCCAAAGCGGTCCGTACACGACGGGAACTCAAAACCGAAATGAACGGCTGACAAAGGATACGCCAGCAACGATTTCGTTGCTGGCAGGACCGGTTTCCAGAACCGTGCTGACGTTCGCATGTGCTGTCATTATGTGCACCGAAGTCATTTTGCTTTACCGTCTTAGTCAATAATCATTAGGGTTAATCACGTTTCTGCCCCGGCCCGGGCAAGGTATACTTTCCTGTTGTATCAGTCGTCTTTAAAAAGGTTTGACATGGATGTAAGTGCCGAGCTTGCGCATGCTCCGCAGCTTGCGGAAAGCGTTCCGGATTTCTCAGATCTTATCGCCGAATTGCACCGTGGATTGCCGGCGCACTGCGTGCTGTCCCGTCTTGAAGAAAAAAGACCTTTCGAGTGTGATGGTCTGACCTTGTTCAAGGAAATACCTGGCATTGTGGTACTTCCAGAGAATGAAGAGCAGATTATTCACACGCTGAAAACATGCAGGAAGCTGGGCGTGCCCGTGGTCCCTCGCGGCGCAGGCACCGGTTTGTCCGGCGGTGCGACCCCACATTCACAGGGCGTTCTGCTGGGCGTTTCAAAACTGAATCGCATCAAACATATTGATCCGGTCGCGGCGACGGCTATTGTTGAACCGGGTGTCAGGAACCTTGCTGTTTCGGAAGCGGCGGCGGCTTACGGTCTTTATTACGCACCAGATCCATCCAGCCAGATCGCCTGTTCCATCGGCGGTAATATCGCCGAAAATGCCGGCGGTGTTCACTGCCTTAAATATGGTCTCACGGTTCATAACGTCATTCGCCTGCGTATCGTGACTATTGAAGGCGAGATCATCGAACTTGGCACCGATGCACCCGATGCACCAGGACTGAATCTGCTGCCGGCGTTTATTGGTTCCGAAGGTATGCTCGGCATTGTGACCGAGGTCAAGGTCAAGCTCATTCCCAAGCCACAAGTAGCGCGTGTCGTTATGGCCAGCTTTGCATCGGTCGAAGCGGCCGGCGAAGCCGTCAAGAATATTATCGGCGCAGGTATTATTCCCGCCGGACTTGAAATGATGGACAAACGGGCAACACGTATGGTGGAGCCATTTGTGAAGGCAGGCTACGATCTGGATGCCGAAGCGATTCTGTTGTGTGAGTCTGACGGAACGGAAACCGAAGTCGAGGACGAAATCGGTCGTATGGAAAAAGTCTTTTCCGACTGCGGTGCAACGCGCCTGCAGGTGTCTCAGTCCGAACAGGAGCGTCTGCGTTTCTGGGCAGGTCGCAAAAATGCGTTTCCTGCCGCCGGTCGTATTTCTCCCGACTACTACTGTATGGACGGCACCATCCCCAAAAGTCAGCTCGCTTATGTGCTGAGTGAAATGACGAAAATGGAGGAAAAATACCAGATGGGCTGTGCCAACGTCTTTCATGCGGGCGATGGCAATCTGCATCCCCTGATCCTGTTTGATGCCAACGATCCCGATTCGGTTCGTCGCGCAGAGGACTTTGGTACCGAGATTCTGGAACTCTGTATCAAGGTGGGAGGCACAGTCACTGGCGAACATGGCGTGGGACTGGAAAAGATCAACCAGATGTGCTCGCAGTTTACGCGCGAAGAACTCGATGCCTTTACGGCGCTCAAACGCGCCTTTGATCCGGACATGCTGCTTAATCCCACTAAACAGATTCCTACCCTGAATCGCTGCGCCGAATATGGCCGCATGCATGTCCACGGCGGACAGATTGCTTTTCCCGATATTGAACGGTTCTGATCATTATGAAATTCATTAAAGAAGATCTGACAGAGCAGATTGCTGCAGCTGTTGCAGGACGCAGGCAAATCGTCATACGCGGCGGCGGTACCAAATCGTTTTATGGCAATGCGATCAACAATAGCGATAACCTGATCGAACTCGACGTGACGTCGTATTCGGGAATCAGCAGCTATGAACCTACCGAACTGGTAATGACTGCCCGTTGCGGCACACCATTAAGAGAAATTGAAGCGGCGCTGGATGAAAAGAATCAGCGACTTGCCTGGGAGCCTCCGCATTTCGGAGAGAACGCGACCATCGGTGGTGCCATTGCGACGGGCCTGGCGGGACCGGGACGCATGGCTGCTGGTGGCGCCAGTGATTTTGTGCTCGGTACTGTTCTGCTTAATGCCGAAGGGCAGGAGCTGCATTTTGGCGGAACCGTGATGAAAAACGTGGCTGGGTATGACATGTCGCGGCTTCTGACCGGATCCATGGGGGTATTTGGCGTGATTCTGGATATCTCTTTCAAGGTACTGCCCAAGCCGATCTGTGAAATCACGGTTGCGCGTCATTGCACGAACCGCGAGGCCTGTGAAAGCTTTCGAACATGGCATGCGAAGGCGCTGGGTATCAGCGCGTCTGCCTGGATTCCACAGGATGACTCACAGGATGGAACACTGTACGTTCGCCTGTCGGGCGCCGAACCGGCAGTCAGACAGGCGCGCGATGAGATCGGTGGTGATCTGATTGAGCCGGCGCAAGCCAGCCAGTTGTGGTTGTCTTTAAGAGAACAGACGCATCCGTTTTTTGCCGACACCGTCTGGCGGGTCAGTGTGCCACCCCTGGCCGATTCCGTGAGCGACGCGGCGCAGTTGCTGGAGTGGGGCGGGGCGCAACGCTGGCTTCGTCAGGTAAGCGATGTGACCAATATCCGTCACGCCGCGGCCCAGCGCGGAGGCCATGCAACCCTCTTTCGGGCAGGCCCGGGAACCAGTCAGCCTGCTGATGGCGTTTTCCAGCCTGTCAGTGAAGGCGTTGCAGGCATTACCCGCCGCCTGAAAAGCAATCTCGATCCGCTGGGTACATTCTACTCAGACCGGTTACTCAGGAATCTATAGCGAATTATGCAGACCAATCTTGCCGACTGGGCAAAAAACAGCAGCTATGGCGAAGAAGTTGACGCGATCCTGCGCAAGTGTGTGCATTGTGGGTTTTGCTCTGCAACCTGTCCGAGCTATCAGATTCTCGGCGACGAGCGCGATAGTCCGCGCGGCCGAATTTATCTGATCAAGGAAATTGTTGAAGGCAAGGAACCTACCAGTATTACGCAGAAGCATCTGGATCAATGTCTGACCTGTCATAATTGTGAAACCACCTGTCCGTCGGGTGTGCAGTATGGCCACCTGGTCGATATCGGTCGCGAACTGGTTGCGGAAAGAGTACCGCGCAAGGCAGGGGATCAGATCAAGCGTACCCTGCTTGCCTACGGCCTGACCTCACCACTCTTCGCACCAGCGGTTCGGTTTGGCCGCATGGTTAAATCATTTCTTCCGGCCACGCTTGCAGCCAAATTGCCCGAGTCGCGTCCCGCAGGGAAACTGCCGGCGGCGCAGCATAAGCGGAAAATGCTGGTTCCTCTGGGCTGTGTTCAACCCGCACTGATGCCGTCCATCGATGCTGCAACCATTCGCATTCTGGATGCTGTCGGTATTTCATCTGTGGATCTGAGTCGCAACACATGCTGCGGTGCCGTGAACTTCCACCTGGACAAACAGGAACACAGCATTTCACAAATGAAATCGAATATCGATGCCTGGGTGCCTTTGCTGGAATCAGGTCAGGTAGAGGCGGTCATCATGAATGCCTCGGGCTGTGGTGCCTTCGTCAAGGAATATCCGTTTTATCTGCGCAATGAGCCTGAGTATGCCGACAAGGCTCGCTATCTGGTTCAGCACGTTAAGGATATTGCAGAAGTGATTGCGCCGGAAGCGGGCGTTCTGAAAGAGAAACTTCGCAAACCGCTGCCGGCGGCTGCCTTTCATCCCCCTTGTACGCTACAGCACTGGCAGGGACTGCGCCCGCAGACCGAATCCATGCTGTCCGAGCTCGGTTTTGACCTGAAAGCCTTTGGCGAGGCGAATCTGTGCTGTGGTTCCGCAGGCACCTATTCTGTGCTGCAGCCGGAAATTGCCACGGGTCTGCGTGACCGCAAGCTCGCTTCCATTGCCATTGCGTCACCCGAGGTCATCATTACGTCCAACATGGGTTGCATGTCTCATCTGCAGACGGGAACGCAGACGCCGGTTCGACACTGGGTCGAAGTGGTGGATGAGGCATTGAGCGCCTGAGACCCAGGCCATTGCGTCACCTTAAGCGGCGCAAAGTCCCTGTTTCTCCCGTAAACCCGGCCGGGGCGGTAAAATACTGCCCATGACTGAACAAACATTTGTAAAACCTCGCGTTGTGGTGGGAATGTCCGGGGGGGTAGACTCCTCGGTCAGCGCATGGCTGCTCAAAGAGCAGGGCTACGACGTGGTTGGTCTTTTCATGAAAAACTGGGAAGACGATGACGATTCCGAGTACTGTTCTACCCGGCAGGACTGGCTGGACGCCGCCAGCGTCGCTGATCTGGTCGGCGTGGATATCGAAGCCGTCAATTTTTCTGCCGACTACAAAGATCGTGTTTTCTCCGAATTCCTTCGCGAGTATTCTGCCGGTCGCACGCCCAATCCGGACGTGTTGTGTAATGCCGAAATCAAATTCAAGGCCTTTCTGGATCACGCGGTCACCCTGGGTGCCGATTATATTGCCACCGGTCACTATGCGCGTGTGCGCGCGGTAAAAGAGGGCGGGGCGACCCGCTACGAACTGCTCAAGGGACTCGATGCCAGCAAGGATCAAAGCTATTTTCTGCATCGTCTCAATCAGACGCAGTTGTCCAAGGCCATGTTTCCGTTGGGGGAAATCAACAAGACCGAAGTGCGAAAGATCGCACACAAGCTGGGTCTGCCCAACGCCGCGAAAAAAGATTCCACAGGGATCTGCTTCATTGGCGAGCGGCCGTTTCGCGAATTCCTCAACCGGTATCTGCCCACCAATCCCGGCCCGATTCTGACTGACGATGGCCAGCAGATCGGCGAGCATCATGGCCTGGCCTTTTATACCCTGGGTCAGCGCAAAGGTCTGAGGATCGGCGGAATCAAAGGCAGACAGAATGAGGATGGCATTGCCGACGCCTGGTATGTGGCCCGCAAGGATCTGAAGAATAACGTTCTGTATGTGGTTTCGGGCCATGACCATCCATGGCTGTTGCAGAACGAAGTCACGGCTGATGATGTGAGCTGGGTGGCTGGCCACGCGCCCGAAATCGGGCAGTATGGAGCCAAAACGCGCTATCGTCAGGCCGATGCGCCCTGCGAGCTGCTGGCACCCAAAGACTTGTCGCAATTGCATTTGCGATTTTCACAACCGCAATGGGCGGTCACTCCGGGCCAGTCCAGCGTCCTTTATGACGGTGATATCTGTCTGGGCGGCGGCATTATTACCTGAAGCAACGTCAGACTTACCTGAAGCGCGACGCAAGACGTCGACCTATTTTCACTCAAACTGATTTTTTATTATGCAAATTTCCGATTCGATTACGCCGCTCAACGCCTTGTCCCCGCTTGATGGACGATATGCTTCACGAGGAACGGCGCTGCGTCCTTTTCTGTCTGAAGCCGGCTTTATGGCTCACCGTGTAGAGGTTGAAGTTTCGTGGCTGATTGCGCTCTCTCATTCCGGTCTCCCCGAACTGCCTGCGTTTTCGGGAGAGGCAGAGAAAACCCTGCGCAGCTGGATTGATGCCTTCAGCGAATCGGATGTGCAGCGTATCAAAGACATCGAGAAAAAAACCAATCACGATGTGAAGGCCGTGGAATACTGGCTCAAGGAAAAAGCAGCGGGCAATCAGGAATTGTCTTCCGCGGCGGAATTCATTCACTTCGCATGCACGTCCGAAGATATCAATAACACATCTCACGCCCTGATGCTCACGCGTTCACGGGACCAGGTCCTGGTGCCGGCGCTGCAGGCATTGTTGTCCACTCTGAAACAATACGCGCATCAGTTTGCTCAGCAGCCGTTGCTGGCAAGAACGCATGGTCAGCCAGCCAGTCCTACAACAATGGGCAAAGAGTTTGCGAATGTGGCTGCAAGGCTGGAAAACGCGATTGCGGCCATTTCGGCCGTTGTACCGCTGGCTAAACTCAATGGCGCTACCGGTAATTACAACGCCCATTACTCAGCCTATCCGGAATTGAACTGGCCGGAAATCAGCAAAAAAGTGCTGACGCAGCTGGGTCTGACGCAAAACCCGTACACGATCCAGATTGAGCCGCATGACTGGATGGCCTCACTCTTTGATGCCATTGCGCGTGCCAATACCATTCTGCTGGATCTGAATCGCGATATCTGGGGTTATATTGCGCTGGGCTATTTCAAGCAGCGCCTGCGCGAAGGCGAGGTGGGTTCCTCTACCATGCCGCATAAGGTCAATCCGATTGATTTTGAAAATTCGGAAGGCAATATCGGCCTTGCCAATGCGGTGCTGAAACATCTTTCCGAGAAACTGCCTGTTTCCAGATGGCAGCGTGATCTGACCGATTCAACGGTGCTGCGCAATCTGGGCGTGGCGCTTGGATATTGTATGGTGGCCTGGGATTCCTGCAGCAAAGGTCTGGGCAAGCTTGAACTGAATCCGCAAGCGATCGATCGCGACATTGATCAATGCTGGGAAGTGCTGGCTGAACCGGTACAAACGGTCATGCGTCGTCACGGCCTGCCCGAGCCATACGAACAATTGAAAGCACTGACTCGTGGTCGCGGTATTACACAGGAAGCGCTGCGTACCTTCATTGAAGGTCTGGAATTACCCAATGATGCCAAGCAGCGTCTGCTGGAAATGACGCCTCGCAGCTATATAGGCCTGGCCGCAGAGCTGGCCGAGAATATTTAAATCCGGTGCGAGCCGGAATGCCTGATATCCTTTCCGGCTCGTATTTGATTCTTGTCAGGTGTCACGACCTGCAATGTTGCAGTGAAAGAACACACAGGATCGGGAAGATTTTCGCGAAATGTAAGTTTATATTGCAGATGTAATGTTACGTTACTAAATCACCATGCGACCCCGGATCGACCGCACAAATATTGCATAGCACCGCTGTCAAGTGCCTCCCGGACTTTGCGCTTATTTTTATATTTGCAGTGTAATTGTGTTGGAGTTGGTCTATGATAGGCGGACTACTCAATTTGGCTACGGTACAGGTGTTCATGTCGCGTTCAACAAACATATTCCTAATGACCATTGCAGCGATCGTGCTGGCCGGTTGCTCCTCCACAAAAACAGGTGGAAGAGATCATTCAATCAGCCACTCACCGCGCAAACAGGTTCAAAGGATAGTATATGAGGACAGTGCGTACACCCAGCCCGTGGGACAGCCTACCATGCTTGTTGGACGAACCTTTATCTATGATGCTGTTAACGGCGGTGAACGCAGCGGCTCGAATGTAGATGTTGTCCTCAATCCGGTCTCGGCACTCAGCAATCAATGGTTTGATGTAGTATGCCGCAGCGGCAATGTCCTGGTGGGCAAGCCCGATCCGCGATACGCAGCCAGAGCCTATGCCTCCAAAACCAACTCCTTTGGACAGTATGCGTTTACCAACGTGCCTGCCGGCGATTATTATCTGACAACACGTCTCTATTGGATGGACACCAAACCGTTCTCAGGTGCAGTGCAGTACGGTGGCCTGCTCGCAAAAAAAGTCAGGCTGATTCCTGGCACCAATACCATCAATTTGTCGGACAGTGACAAATGCAGAGGCTACTTTCATTGAACGTTGCGATGCAGCACTTCACATTTGTGATGGCCGATGCCATGGGTGACTCTCCCCCCGAACGTTTTTCGCCTGTTTCAAGTGGCTTCATTCACATTTTGCAATGAAATTGGCAGATGTAAATGATTAAATGAGACAGGCAAAAGATTCTGCTTATCCGTTTTTGCAGTATTTTTTTATCTTTGTGAGAAAGGCAAATTATGAAACTAACAACTGTTGTTACCGTCGCAGCGGTGGCAGCCGCACTTGCCGGCTGCAGCGTCTTCGAGAAGAAAGAACCCGCAACGGTTCCTGCTACACAGGCCCGTCCTGGCAGCATTTCCGGCACAGTTCAAAAAACCGGTGCAGGCAATCTGGAAATCTACGTCGGCTCTACCGAGCAGCCAAAAACAACCATTCGTACTGGCGCACGCGGCAAGAAAACTACCCAGGTCGTACCTGCTAAAACGACGCCATTGCAGGTTGGTGCTCAAACGTTCCTCGCAGTTGGCCCTGTCCTTACTCAGACTGATGTGAAAAAAGTCTTCGTTACCAAAGCGGGGGATCGTCCTGCATTGGGTCTGCGCCTGACTCCTGAAGGCACCCGCAAGCTAAATGCTGAAATCACTGGCAAAATAGCGAAGGGCAAAATGGTCATTGCCAGCCTGAACGATGCTGTGTTCTCAACAACGACCGCGTCACCCGGCGCGGTGGATGATGGCGTATTGCTGTTGCCTATGGCCACCCTGCAGAATGCCAAAACGGCTGCCGATATCATTCGCGGTACAAAATAAGGCGGCACAGATCTTTTAGCCCCTTAAGTCCTTTTGCGATACACGGTATTTTGCTATGAATAATATTAACAATTGTGCGTTGTTTTTTATGCAAATCTGTTGTAACGTGAAAGGACGACTTTATGCGAAGTTGTTCTCAAATTGGTTTTAAATAGGAATTACTATGAAATTATCCAGAAAAGTTGCGTTGGTTGTGCTTCCTCTGGCTGCAGTTCTGGCTGGATGTAACACAATGAAAACCGGTACCGAAAGCAATCCCGGCACCACAGCACAGACGCCTGCTGCCCAGGGAACTGCGGTAGACGTGTTCCTGGCTTCTGACAAAGTCATCAAAAGTTATCGTCCTGTTAAGCTGAGTGAGAAACAGACTATTTATGTCAGCAAAACACCAATCATCTCACGTGCCAATCTGACCAGTGTAGATCGTGTGCGCGACAGTCAGGGTCGTTCTTTTGTGAAACTGTCTCTGAATCCTGCCGGTGTGGCTGCACTGAATGCTGCACCTAAAGATCAGGGCTATGCAACCACTGTCGGTGGTCAGCTGGCATCCCTGACGGGTATTCGCCAGAACAACGATTTCCTGTTCATGGTGCGTGATGATCAGGTTGCCGGTTCTGTTGTAGAGGCCATTGCGCCAAGTACAGCAGCCAAGTAATTTGCGCTGATACGCAAAGCCACAGCACTGCCGCCAGGCGGCATGTGGCAACAAAAACCTCGCTCCAGGGCGAGGTTTTTTTACGTCTGCCACATTTGTGATTGCGCCTTCCCCAGCCACGAGTAATTTCAGTTGGCATTTTATGCGGCCGATCTTCACAAAGCCGCTATATACTCAAGTATCTGAATTCAATTAAAAAGGGCTGTCATGGCGTCGCTGTTTCCTGTCCGTTTTCTGACATTTTTTCTCGTTATTACAGGTGCAATTATTTTCTTCTGGCTGGGTGCAGTGGATGGCAACGGCTGGTATGTGGTTGCTGTTGCCTGTCTGGCACTTACGTTGCTGGGAATTTACGATTTGCTGCAGCATGCGCATTCGATCAAGCGCAATTATCCGGTGATCGGGAATCTTCGGTTTTTGCTGGAGTTCATTCGTCCTGAAATGCGCCAGTATTTTATCGAAAGCGATACAGACAGTCTGCCGTTCTCGCGGGCGCAGCGCTCCATTGTTTATCAACGAGCGAAACAGCAGATCGACAAACGCCCGTTTGGCACCATCGAGAATGTTTACGGCGAGGATTATGAATGGGTGAATCACTCCATGGTTCCCAGCCATATTCCGGATCGCAACTTTCGTATTACCGTGGGCGAAGGACAATGCAGCCAGCCTTATGATCTGTCCGTTTTCAATATCTCAGCAATGAGCTTTGGCGCACTGTCAGCCAATGCCATCCGCGCCCTGAATCGCGGGGCGAAGGCGGGAGGATTTGCTCACGACACGGGAGAAGGGGGCATCAGCCGTTATCATCTGGAAAATGGTGGTGATCTGATCTGGAATATCGGTTCCGGCTATTTTGGCTGTCGCGATGAAAACGGTCGTTTTTCGGAAAGCGAATTCGTGAAGAAAGCCACGCTGCCGAATGTCAAAATGATTGAAATCAAGCTGTCTCAGGGCGCCAAGCCCGGTCACGGCGGGATCCTGCCCGGCGCGAAAGTGACGCCGGAAATTGCAGAAGTGCGCGGCGTCACACCCGGAGTCGATTGTGACTCCCCTTCGGCACATTCTGAGTTTTCCACACCCGCGCAGCTGCTGCAGTTTGTCGAGCGGCTGCGCAGGCTTTCCGGCGGCAAACCTGTCGGTTTCAAACTCTGTGTCGGGCATCCGTGGGAATGGTTCGGCATCGTCAAGGCGATGGTAGAAACCAACATCACGCCAGACTTCATTGTGGTTGACGGATCCGAAGGGGGAACGGGTGCCGCGCCAGTCGAATTTGTTGACCATATGGGGGTGCCTCTCAAGGAAGCCTTACGCATGGTGCACAACGCGCTGGTGGGGGTGGGCTTGCGAAACCGTATCAAAATCGGCGCCTCGGGTAAGATTATCACAGCCTTTGATATGCTCAGAACCCTGGCTTTGGGAGCAGACTGGTGCAATAGCGCCCGTGGCTTTATGTTCTCGGTTGGCTGTATTCAGGCCCAGGCCTGTCATACCGACAAGTGTCCGTCTGGCGTGGCGACGCAGGACCCGTCGCGGCAGCGTGCCATTGTGGTACCGGACAAAGCCGAGCGTGTCATGAATTTTCATCGCAATTCGCTGCAGGCTCTGGGCGAACTGCTGCAGGCTGCCGGCCTGACCCATCCCGGACAGCTCCGGGCACATCACGTGGTAAGACGCGTCTCCAGTTCAGAGGTGAAGCTGCTATCGGCGATCTATCCGGAACTGGAAGAGGGCGATCTGCTAAAAGGCAATTGCCGTCTGCGAATATTCGAGATCTGCTGGCCGCTGGCGCAGGCACATTCTTTCCAGCCGGCACGCTCAATGGATCAGGTGGCAACAGAGATCAATACCGGATATCAGGCTGATACTGACGCGACCCATACGAAAAATCCTGCACGGCCCGCTGCGCAGGGTGCATAACGCATCCGGTTTTCGACGTGAAGCAGCCTGGATCGGCTGTGAAAGAGGGAAAGGTAAAGTGTCCGGCCTCCAGCATAAAGCAAGCTGTTTTTGCTGAGCGCGGGCGCAGGGAAGCGGTCATTATTGACCTAGGGGCACTATCGAAACCTGGACAGTGCCCATGACAACAGGATTTATTGTGCGGCGGGTGCCTGGGCGCCGGCGGCAGGGGTATCCTGGCTCAGCTTCTCGCAATTGGCCGAAAAGTCTTTGATGAACCGTGATTTATCGGCAATTTTCTCTTTCGGCGTGGTCCATAGCAGGTTCACAAACTCGATGAATGAAGAAACCCGTTCATCCGGGATGGAGTCATTATTGCTGACCGCTTCGTTGGCCTCTTCCTGGGTCTTGCCCTGGACACGCATATCGTAAAGACTGCCAATAATTTTGCTTGCGTCTGCGCAAGTGAGTGTGGCCGGCGCACTATCAGTGCTGGCATCATCGCCCTGTGCATTCTGATACGGATCTTCCTGTTTGGGAGGCGCGGGCTGAGGAGGGGGCTGGTTCAATTCGGTTTGCTGGGGGGGCTCGACATCGTCGTCATTAAAAAGCGTTGTCTCAACAATTTTCCATGCGCCAAAGGCAATGGCTGCTGCAACTGCCAGCAAAATGAGCAACTTGATGAACGATTTCATGTATATCCTTACGCTTGCGAACGGGCACGAGAGGCCGTTACTGTCTTTAGACGAATCAATATACTATAACTTATTTCAGGCAGACAGAAAATTCAGTAACACGGAAACATATTTACGAAATCATACGAACCCGTCTCAGCCCGAATCCGGCATTGCAAGGGCTGCTTTGGTCGATTGCATCAGAGCATCGGCTCGCGCATTTCCGAAATATAGGAGTGGTCCGAGCGCATGACAAGAAACACGAAAATGGCGTTGGCAATACCCAGAAACAGAACAATCAGCGGAATGGTACTGTAGGCAATCAGCAAGCCCGTAATGATCGAACTGGCAACAAGAAAGATTGCATTCATGATATTGTTTGCCGCAATCATGCGTGATGAATGCGTTTTGGGCGTTTTCTGCTGAATCAGCACATATAGCGGAACACTGTACAGCCCGGCCGACATGCTGAGCAGAAAAAGGCCGGCGATCAGCTTCCAGTTGGAAGCCATGGTCACAAATTCATGCAGACTGAGCAGATGACTGGAATTGAGGTCGTCGGTGGAAAAATACAGGCCAATGGAAAATATCGTCATCCCGGCAGCGCCTATCGGTACCAGTTTCAGAACATTCAGGCCTTTTTTTCCGATCCAGCCGCAAAGAACGGAGCCAAATCCGACGCCAATTGAAAAGACCCCAAGCAGCAATGTCGCCACCTGTTCGTCGCCACGCAGGATTTCCTTGGCGAAAACAGGGAAGATTGCCAGATAGACAGCACCAAAGAACCACATCCAGCTGATCAGCAGAATACTTTTGAACACATGCAGATCGTGGAATGCATATTTCAGATTTTCTATCGTACCGCCTATGGGATTCCAGTCGAGCTGCAGATCCGGAGACGAAGTGCTTGTGGGCGGAACCAGCGCCGAAAACAGCCTGCCGGCCAGAGCAATGAGCAGACAGGACACAGCCACATAATGATATCCGATACCCTCTATGCCCGCCATGAAACCGCCCACCATATTACCCAGCAGGATCGCGACAAACGTACCCATTTCCACCCAGCCATTGCCGCTGACCAGGGCCGTGCCCTGATATACCTGAGGCAGGTAGGCGAATTTGACCGGACCGAATACCGTCGAATGCACGCCCATCAGCAGCACACAGAGAAGCAGGATGAAAACCTGCTGATAGATCAGGCCGATAGCGGCCAGCGCCATGATGACGATCTCTGCTGTCTTGATCCAGCGCATGAAACGCGCTTTCTCAAATTTATCCGACATCTGTCCACTGACTGCAGAAAGAAGCAGGAAAGGGATTATGAACATGCCGTTGATGACCACGCCTGCCATTTCCGGTGGCAGCCAGCTGACCGAAAGGTGGTAGGTAAGCATAATGGTCACGGCGAATTTGAACAGATTGTCATTTGCCGCACCTGAGACCTGAGTCCAGAAATACGGGGCGAAACGACGCTGAAACATGATGTGCGGACCGGGTTCCGGCGCAGATCCGTGATTTTCAGGTTGCGGGGCAGATGGATTCGTCATGAAGATCTTTGTTACGGCAAGACACAATGCTCGCGGAATTACAGACGCAACATTAAACCAAATTGCAGGATCGCGGTTAAGGAATTCGGGTTTGATCAAAATGTATCCATGCATCTGTCAGATTTTCGTCATTCTGTCAACACAATCGGCTACACTCTCTGCACCGAAAACACATTTGCGGAAGAAAATATGCGTCGGTCCGTTACAGCAATTATTCTGGCAATTTGCGCGCCAGCCTATGCAATGGGCTGGGCTCAGCCCGAATCTGCACCTTCCGGTTCGTCCGGCGCGCTGCAACGGGGTCAGGATCGCTGTGAAGTGGTACTGGACAGTTTCAACAAGCAGACGCTGGGCGGACAGATTGACACGGCACAGTTGTCAGATATTGTGCGCTCGCTTGCAGCGCGTCATCAGTTACCTTCCACGTTTGTGACCAAACGTCAGGCCCGCGAGGCTGGGTGGTCACCCGGCAGGTATTTCTCGGACATTCCGGCACTGCGCGGAAAATCGATTGGCGGCGATCACTTTGGAAACTATGAACGTCGACTGCCAAAGGGACAATGGAAGGAAGCGGATCTGGATTACCGGGGGAAAAAGCGCAATGCCAAACGCCTGATTTTCGGCCAGTCCGGACAGCAGTATGTGACCGTCGATCATTATGAGACATTTCACAAGGTGCCCGCATGTCAATGAGAACTTTCAAGCGCAGGAGAATGAAAACGGTGCGGCTTTCTGCGCCTGCCGTCAAAACCTGCGAGCTCACGCATATTCACAATATTGATGATGTCTATGATCAGTTGCAGGTTGCCCTGCATTTGCCGCAGTATTTCGGTCGCAATCTTGATGCGCTCTATGACAGTCTGAGCAATGACGTCAAAGGGCCTTATCGCATTATCTGGCAAGGCCATGCGCGCAGTGCGGTGGAACTGGGCGAACTGTATTACGAAGGGTTGCTGGATATTTTTCGCGCAGTGGCTGCAGAACGCGAGGATGTGCAGATCGAGCTGGAGTAGCGATTGCAGCGGGCAGCATCGGATGCGCGCAACCTGAGCTTCATACAAAAATACGGCCTGTCAGATTTTTGACAGGCCGTATTGCATCATTCAATGAGAGCCGGTGAGCTCAACGGGTCCTGGAGGGAATGACTAAATGGCCGCATCACTCCTGGCCGCGACGGGTGATTGCATCGCCTTGTCGGCGGCAGCAGTAAACAGCACATCCGTTGAAGAGTTGAGTGCGGTTTCGGCCGAATCCTGTATCACACTGATAATAAAGCCAACTGTGATGACCTGGGCAGACAAATCATTGCTGATGCCAAACAGGCTGCAAGCCATTGGAATCAACAGGAGTGATCCGCCAGGTACACCAGACGCACCGCAAGCACCAATAGTGGCAAGCAGACTCAGCAGAAGTGCGGTGGGAATGTCAACCGTGATATTCAGCGTGTGTACCGCAGCCAGCGTGAGCACTGAAATGGTAACGGCAGCGCCCGCCATATTGATCGTGGCACCCAAAGGAATGGAAACGGAATAGGTGTCTTCATGCAGTCCCAGTTTTTTGCATAACAGCAGATTGACCGGGATATTGGCGGCAGAACTGCGGGTGAAGAAAGCTGTTACGCCACTTTCGGCCAGGCACTGAAAGACCAGGGGATATGGATTGCGGCGAATCTTGGCAAAGACGATCAGTGGATTGACAACCAGCGCAACAAACAACATGCAACCGACCAGAACCAGTAGCAGGCGGCCATAAGCCAGCAATTCCTGCAGGCCGGTAGTGGCAACCGTGACAGCAATCAGGCTGAAAATGCCCAGCGGTGCCAGGCGGATTACCCAGCGCACAACATTGGTAACGGCATCGGCAGCATCGCTCAGCAGTGTCTTGGTATTGGCGCCGGTATGACGCAAGGCAATCCCGAGCAGGATGGCCCAGCACAGAATGCCGATGTAATTGGCATTCAACAGGGCATTGACGGGGTTATCGATCAGGTTCAGAACCAGTGCACGCAGCACTTCGGCAATGCCGGAGGGTGCCGATTGCGTTACCTGGCTGCTCACCAGCGTCAGTGTGGTCGGGAAGGCAAAGCTGGCCAGCACCGCGACAAGGGCTGCTGAAAAAGTACCCAGAATGTAAAGGAAGAGAATTGGCTTGATATAAACTTCGGTACCCGATTGGTGCTGGGCGATGGCGGCCATGACCAGAACGAAAACCAGAACCGGCGCCACGGCTTTGAGTGCGCCGGTGAAGAAGGTACCAATAATGTCACTCGATTGGGCAGCCTGAGGAAAGAAATATCCGAAAAGAATACCAAGAATCAGACCGATGATGATCTGACGGACCAGATTTCCGCGGGCGATGCCCGAGAAGACGTGCTGCAAAGACATAAATTATTCCAAAAAACGTCATTTCCCGCAGCGGGTTCAGAGGCTAAACGTTCCCTGTTCAATAACAGGGAGGTGAATAACAAAAGCCAGGCACGGGGCTGGCTCGCGGGAAATTCAGAGGTCAAAAAACAATCACAATTACCAAACATGCCGTTTCCGGATATCCCGGCCACCGGCAGAGCGACATGTTAGCGAATTTTCAACGTAACCGGGTTTAAATTCCTTGATCTTGCTGAAAGATGCCCCAAACGTGAAAAACCCGCCGCATGCCATAAGCATGGGGCGGGTCGACAGCAATCGCTGTTACTGACAGATCAGCGGGTTGCCAATCAATCCTCTTCGACGAACGTTTCTTCGCGTTTTTTGCGAATCGAAGGCAGGGCCACCAGAATCACCAGAGCCAGTGCCAGGACCAGCAGGGACAGGGACAATGGCCGTGTCACGAACGTGGTGAAATCACCGCGGGACAGCAACAGTGCGCGACGGAAATTCTCTTCCATCATTGGGCCCAGAACCAGACCCAGCAGCAGGGGAGCCCCTTCGCACTTCAGTTTGCTCCAGATATAACCGATGACACCAAAGATTGCCATGATATAAATGTCGAACACATTGTAGTTCAGCGAATAGACACCCACGGTACAAAACAGCACGATGGCAGGGAACAGTACGCGGTAAGGCACTTTCAGCAGCTTGACCCACAGACCGATCAGCGGCAGGTTCAGGATCACCAGCATCACGTTACCAATCCACATTGAAGCGATCAGGCCCCAGAACAACTCGGGGTGACTGCTCATGACCTGAGGACCAGGCTGGATGTTGTGAATGGTCATGGCACCAACCATCAGGGCCATCACGGCATTACCAGGAATACCCAGCGTCAGCAGAGGGATGAACGAAGTCTGTGCAGCGGCGTTATTGGCCGATTCAGGACCGGCCAGACCGGCAGGATGACCGCGACCAAAGCGTTCCGGATTTTTCGAGATTTTTTTCTCAAGCGTGTACGACGCGAAAGAAGACAGCACAGCACCACCACCGGGCAGAATACCCAGCGCGGAACCCAACATCGTGCCACGAATACATGCCGGCGCAGCTTCTTTGAATTCCTGCTTGTTGGGGTACAGGCTGCCGATCTTGTCGGTAATATCGACGCGATTCTCTTTCTGTGCCAGATTGTTCATGATTTCGGCCAGACCGAAAACACCCATGGCAACCACGGCAAAGTCAATGCCGTCCTGGAGCTCAGGAATACCGAAGTCAAAACGGGCGACACCCGAGTTTACGTCGGTGCCAACCATACCCAGCAGCAGACCCAGCAGAATCATACAAATGGCTTTGGGCAGCGAACCGGATGCCAGCACAACCGCACCCACCAGACCGAGCACCATTAACGAGAAGTACTCCGCCGGTCCAAACTTAAAGGCAACTTCCGCAAGTGGCGGCGCGAAGGCAGCCAGCAGAACGGTGGCAAAGCAGCCAGCGAAGAACGAACCCAGCGCGGCGATAGCCAGTGCCGCACCTGCCCGACCATTTTTGGCCATCTGGTGCCCATCGAGCACCGTCACCACCGCCGATGTTTCGCCCGGCAAGGCCACAAGAATCGCAGTGGTTGAGCCACCGTACTGGGCGCCGTAATAAATACCGGCAAGCATGATCAACCCCGCCGTTGGTGGCAGGATATAAGTGAGTGGCAGCAGCATGGCGATAGTAGGGACAGGGCCGATACCAGGCAGCACGCCAATCAGGGTTCCAAGAATACATCCGAGCAGCGCATACAACAGGTTCTCTGGTGTAAATGCTACCGAAAATCCAAGCATCAAATGTTCAAATAATTCCATGATATTTATTTTCCTTTGATCCGGCGCACCAGCATGACAACTGCAATAACAATGCCTACAGGGATCAGAATTTTGGCAAGCATGCTCCATTCAGCAAAGGGTTCGGGCCACAAGGGGAAAATCAGTCCCAGACCTTTGACGAAAGCCAGCCATGAAAATGCCGTCAGGAAAATGGCATTGCCAACTGCAATACGCAGACTGAATTCGTGACTTGCCAGGCTGCAGAAAATGACCAGTAACGGTGTAGCAATGTACAGACCCAGATGGTCCAGCATGAGTCCATAAAGACAGATGCTGCCGATAATCATGAAAAGAATATCCCAGTCGAATTTGCCGACCTCAGTGTCTTCCTGTGGTTCTCCACGCATTGAGAGCAGAAAGACAACGGCACCCAGGATTGCCATGCAGATGCCCAACCAGAAAGGGAAATAACCCGGACCCATGCGGCCCGGCGTGCCCATATCGTAGTTATAGGAAAATATGGAAAACCCTGCGCCAACGGCCATGAACATCAGGCCGGACCAGAAGTCCTGTTGATTTTTTATTTGCATAACATGTACCTTTTCGTCTCCAAAAAAATTGCAGGTCTGTAACCGAAGGATTGTAAAGAGACACATGTGCCTGATGGGATGACGAAAACATTACCGTTTTGTCATGATTGCATTTGAATTAAAATGTATATTTGGATTTCTGCCGACTGGAAGCAGAGCGGGTGCATTCGCCTTCCTGCGGCAGCGCGAGTACAGGCGCATGAGATAATGTTGCAATCACTGACGCAAATGCGTCAGCAAAAGGGGAGACTTGCCCATGTGGCACTGTTTGGTCATCGAAGATGATTATGAAAACGCGCGGTATATTGCCAACGGATTGAGTGAATTGCGCCATCATGCCATCGTGTGTGGAAACGGAGCCGATGGCATGCGTCGCGCCTCTGAGCAAAAGTGGGATATTATTATTCTGGACCGGATGCTGCCCGGCAATATTGATGGGCTCTCGATACTTTCTACGCTCAGGTCATTGGGCAATAAAACACCGGTACTGGTTCTGAGTGCGCTGTCTGGCGTCGATGAACGGGTGCGTGGCCTCAAATCCGGCGGCGATGATTATCTGACAAAGCCCTTTGCCTTTTCCGAGCTCATCGCCCGTATCGAAGCCCTTATCCGGCGTGCGGGTACAGATGACACGGTCCGACACCTGCAGGTCGCGGACCTGAAACTGGATCTGATCAACCGCAAGGTGGAGCGGGCCGGCAAACCAATCAGCCTGCAGCCACGCGAGTATCGACTGCTTGTTCATATGATGCAGAATGCGGGAAATGTGGTAACCCGGACGATGCTGCTGGAGGCCGTCTGGGATTTCAGATTCGATCCTCAGTCAAATGTGATTGACGTCCAGATCAGCCGTTTGCGTCGCAAGATCGATAGCGGTCAGCAGATCCCTCTTATTCATACAGTTTGGGGTGAGGGGTATATGCTTTCTGAACAGGCTGCACCGGAAGGCCAGACCATGACGCCATCATGATTGGCCGAGGCCTGCGGTCCCTGGGCCGTATCTGGAGTTCGATTTCCTTTCGCCTGACATTCAACTACGGTCTGCTGGCGATCTTTTCCATTTTGGTTCTGATGGCGTTCATCTATCTGCAGGTTGTGGGCGCATTGCATTCGCAATTACAACGGCAGATTGCCTCTTCGACGCACAGACTGGTCACGGATTTTGAGATCGGTGGTTCTGACCGGTTGGTGCGTTCTCTGGCGTTCACCTTGTCCGATGATGTGGATTCAGACCGTGAACTTTATATTCTGCTCAATCAGACGCATGAAAAAGTCATCGGCAATCTGGATGCGGCACCCACGTCCCGTTTTTCAGAAATTGCCGAGACTCAGGTCATGAGAAATGGCGTCCCCCTCATGGCTAGACTGAAAATCGTGCCGCTGTCTGATGGCAGCACGCTTGTGGTAGGAATGGATCTGGAAGATATCAATAAAACGATCTCACTTATCGGACAGGCCTGCCTGGTTACGCTATTTGTTGCGTTCATGCTGGTCATTGTCGGCACGTTCATCTTCAGGCGGGAACTTGACTTTCGGGTGGGCACCATCCATAAAACCGCCACAAAGATTAGCAGCGGACAGTTGTCATCCCGAATTCCTCTTTCCGAGATTCAGGATGAGTTTTATCACCTGAGTCATGAAATCAATCACATGCTCGACAGGATAGAAGGGCTGATGAGTGGCGTTCGTCATGTTTCCGACACCATTGCGCACAATCTTCGTACACCACTGACTCGCATCCTGAGTCGATTACGTACTGTACAACGACCAGGACACAGCGCAGAAGAAGTGCTTGAAGCCACGCACTTTGCGGTAAGAGAAATCGGGCATCTGAATCAGCTTTTTGAGAAACTGTTGCAGATTTCCGAGATTGAAGCGGGAGTGTACAGGCAAAAATTTCACAGTTGCGATTTTTCAAACATTGCGGAAGATGTGATCGACCTGTACAGCCCGTTTGCGGAAGACAGGCAGCGCGACTTGTTCCTGTCTATTCAGGGAGACTGCCGAATGCTTGGTGACGCAGACCTGCTCGCCAGTATGCTGGCCAATCTGGTTGATAATGCGCTCAAATACACGAATCAGCACGTCTGGGTGAATGTGAGCGGCGATGACACGCAACTGTGCGTTGTGGTTCGGGATGATGGTCCGGGCATTCCCAGCCAGGAATATGAAAAGGTGGGCAGGCATTTTTATCAGCTTGATCCCAATGCCACCGGCTTTGGTCTGGGACTGAAAAGCGTGATGGCCATCGTTGCCATGCATGATGGTACGCTAAGCTTTGGTGATGCACAGCCAGGCCTGGAAATCACGATTGTGTTTCCAACGAATCTCTGGAATGACAGACAGCTTACGGCCTGAGCGAACCAGGTCCGCGCTATTGGGCCGATCCTGTTGATTACAATCGAATTAATCACGCCGCAATGGGCAGCGCGGGAAGAATCCCGATATGCGTCGTCATATGTCTATTCCACTGTATGAAATTGCATCGACTGCGACGTGGTGTTTGTTCGATAGAATTCATGGTATGTTTCCGCGCGTTGCGGATTCGTGAACCCTGAACGAAATGAGCGGCTGATCATGCACATTATTATTCCCGAGGACTACCAGAACTGTGTACGCGATCTTGATTGCTTTACCAGCATGAAAGACCACGATGTCACTGTTTATAATGACAGCTGTAATGATCCAGAGGAACTGGTCAAACGCTTTCAGGATGCGGATGCGCTGGTATTGACCCGCGAGCGGACTCGTCTGGGCGAAGACGTTCTGAGTCGGCTGCCCCGACTGAAAATCATCAGCCAGATTGGCAAAGTTTCCAGCCATCTTGATTTACACGCCTGCCGCAAGTTCGGTATTGCCGTTGCAGAAGGGCAGGGTTCAGGTGCGGCAACGGCCGAACTGACCTGGGCATTGATACTCGCCAGCCGGCGTCATATCGTGGATGAAGCCAATCGCATGAAAAAAGGTTTATGGCAGGGAAGTCTGGGCCAGCAATTGCGCGGTCATCGACTGGGTATCTGGAGTTATGGTCGGATTGGAGAGCAGGTCGCCCGTTACGGTCAGGCCTTTGGCATGCATGTCCGGGTATGGGGCGGAGAACAGTCTACTGCGCGCGCGAGCGCAGACGGCTTTGAAGTGGCGCAATCGCGCGAGGCATTTTTTTCCGAAAGCGACATTGTCACATTGCACATTCGGCTTGGCGACCAAAGTCGTGGCATCGTCAAAAAGGCGGATCTGTTGCAAATGAGCAAGTACGCCTTGCTTGTCAACACCAGTCGGTCCGAGCTGATTGAACCGGGTGCGCTGGAGCATGCCCTGAAACAGGGGCGGCCAGGATACGCAGCAATTGATGTTTATGATCATGAACCAGTAGTCCACAACCCACTTGCTGATATGCCAAATGTATTATGTACGCCGCACCTGGGGTATGTCGAACGTGATAATTACGAGAACTACTTTTCTATTGCATTTGACAATATCAACCGTTATTTCTCAGGTCAGCCGGTCAGTCTGTTATGACAAATGCGTTCCGTCGGAGCGGCCGGCTCTGCGTGTAAGTTTCTTAGTTAGCCGCCATCTGCTGAATCGCCTGGTCCACTGGCGTATCGCCTCCGGTCAGTTCAATAATTACGCGGTTCACTTGCGGACGCTCGATGATCTCTACCAACGTGGCTGCGACATCCTCACGCGGCACTTCACCATAGGGGATCGCCAGACCCGCGTGCACCTTGCCGGTACCGCCCGCATCGACTAATGTGCCAGGCCGCAGAATGACCCAGTCCAAATCGGTTTCGGCCAGGTGGACGTCTGCCCGTTTCTTCACCGCCATGTAATTCTCAAATGTGGCCGAAATCTGCTTGCCGCGGCCCGCCTCGGGAAAGGCCGATACCAGCAGGAAGCGTTGGATGCCGGCCTTTTGTGCTGCGGCAACCGCGAGTTCAAGGCCTCGACCATCGATTGCATTTGTCATTTCAGGACCGCCTTTGCCGCCTGCACCCGCCGAGAACACGACGATCTCGCTGCCCGACATCAGGTCGGCAAGCTCAGTCACACTGAGTTTCAGCAGATCGCCAGATACGGGTGCGGCACCCAGCGCTTTGAGTTCCTCGGCCTGTTCGGCATGCCGGTGCAAGGACTGCGGCGCGTAGCCGCGAGAGCTTAACTGTTTTGCGAGGTGGCGGGCAATTTTGCCCGAGCCGCCGACAATAAATACCTTCTTCATACGATATTCCTTATCTGGGATGAGAGCTTGACGAACCTCATCATTTCCTGGAGGAGACGTCGAATACGGGGTTCACACAGTGGGAGTTCATTAAGTTCCATCTGCTCCCGAAAGGGCAGATCATAGGCCAGGATGGCGATCCCCGATTGTGTGGATTCTACGCAGTTTACACAGCACTGGATATGAGATATTGTCTATTTGAATCAAGATGTTTTTGCCCAGTCATATTTCGGGTTAGGGTCACAATATGAATAAAATTGGAAAATAGCAAAGCATGGCAATAATAACGCGCCAGCACGCCGAGAAAATTATGGCTATTCCAAAATTCCTGGATAAAAGCCTGGTTTGGGAGACAAAAGCCAATAATCTGGGTATAGATTTGATTTCTGAGCAACTCTATGACGAAATTGGTGCAATCATTCCCGGATTAACAATGCGGCTGGAACGGGGTCGCCATTTTTTAATTAAAGGCAGATGTCGATGGGAATTTGGCTTATTTCAATACGAACTTGGTCGCCTATGGAGAGTCTATCAGTTGAATGTCTCACCACCTGATAAGCGAAGCCACCACGACGAAAACGGAGACATCTACGGTCCCCATGAACACATTGGTGATGCGACGCTACCGGTGAAAATTCCAGGCATTGACTGTCAAAATTTTGATAATGCCTTTAAAATATTCTGTCAACGCGTTAATTTAACTTTTACTGGAGGTGAGCATGAACTGCGCCTGGCTTAAAGAAGCTGCTGCATTCACTTGCGTGCCGGTAACGGGCATCCATGGTGAACAGGCTATCGAAGTATCAACACCATTCACTTTTGCAGATGGGACGTCCATTGTTTTTTACGTGATTGAGGAGAATAAGCATACGCTGATCTCCGATAACGGTGAATCGGTTGCTCATCTTTCGTCAATGGGCATTAACGTGAGTGCCAATAGTATTAAGTCGCTTGCGGAGCGCGTCGGAGTGATGGGTCTTTCTTTCGGTGAGCATTATGACCTGCGTGCTATTTACCCCAAGTCTACGTCGCACAATATGCTTGGTCAATTCGTTGAGGGTATGCTCGCGGTGGCGCAATGGGAGCGCGAGCACCTACGACTCACTGATAAAGATCGAAATTTGGTAGAGGAAGCTGAGTTTTATCTCCGCACCTGGAAGCCAAATCAGAAGCTGGAAAAGCGAGCCAAGATCAAGGGACAATCCAAGAATATTTATACCTTTGATTTTCTTCTGGATAATGAATTCATCGATATCATTTCGCCTAATCACAATGCGACTGGCGCCGTGATGCGCAAGACGGCTGATATTCAGAACTCACCATATCTGGAAAATAGGTCTATTCGCATTATTGTCGATGATAGCGAAGATTCGGCCCGAGCTGACGTCGAGAGGGCAATTCTTGGCTCGCTGACAACGGCGATGCTGTTTTCACAGCTGCAACGACTGGGCCAGCGCGGCTCACTGCAATAAGTTTGTTTCTTATAAGGTCATTGGGCTGACTCTCTCACATCGCTACCAATATACAGCCGAGATGCTAGCAAAAGAAATTTCGGGAATGGTTAAAAGTATGCGCATTTGAATGCTGGTCACTTGGCTGAACATGCAAATGGTGTCATGTTTTTGTCAAGTTGGCAGACAACACGATCGTCGAAAACAAAAAGGCCGCGTACGAGGCGGCCTAAGTGCTTGATATTTCTATGTAAACTGAAGTGGATGATGGTGGCTCTTCCCCGATTCGAACGGGGGACCTGCGGATTATGATTCCGTCGCTCTAACCGACTGAGCTAAAGAGCCATTTCCATTTTCAGTACTTCGCTGATTTCGATTCCGGCGTCTCTGAAATTCAAAGCGCGAAAAGTGTAATTCAACGAAGCATGAAACTATATCAGCATTTATTTTGATATGCAAGTTTTTATTGCAGGGCTCGCAGTATTTTTTGTCCTGCACGGCCGTCCGGATTCATTCCCAGTCTGCTTTGCTCCGTCTTGATGGCATCACGGGTTTTGCTGCCGATCAGACCGTCAGGTTCGCCAATGTCATAGCCTTTTCTGAGCAGCGCTTTCTGCAAAGTTACCCGATCTGCACGCGACAGTCCCGGGTCGTCGGTAGGCCAGGGTGTGACGAAGGGGCCACCACCACGCAGACGGTCGCTCAAATGAGCAATGGCCAGGGCATAACTTTCTGCAGCGTTATAGCCATAGATGGCGTCAAAGTTTCGGAAGACCAGAAATGCCGGCCCCGTGGCGCCGGCGGGTGTCAGCAGACCGGCTTTCTGGGTGCCGGAGACGCGCGAAGAGAGCGGTTGTCCATCCACCATTGTTACGCCGCGGGCTGCCCAGGTAGACACCGCTTTCTTATTGCGGCGACCTTCTCCTGCGGTGGACATGCCTGCCGGAAGACGGACTTCAAATCCCCAGGGCTGGCCCGCCTGCCATCCACCCTTGGCAAGAAAATTGGCTGTCGATGCCAGCGCATCTGCTGCATTGTCCATCAGGTCACGTCGACCGTCTCCATCAAAATCCACGGCGAGTCGCTCGAAGGTGGAAGGCATGAACTGGGTGTGACCAAATGCACCTGCCCAGGACCCCACCAGCCGTTGGGGCTGTATGTCACCCGACTGCAGGATGCGCAAGGTGGCGAAAAATTCCTTCTGAAAATAGGCTTGCCGACGTCCGTAACAACTCAGCGTGCCCAGGGCCTGAACGAGGGGATATTTTCCCTGGGTCTGTCCGTAATTACTCTCGACTCCCCATACCGCAACAACCGTTGCAGGATCCACGCCGTACCTGGCAGAGACCCGCTGCAGGACATCACCGTAGCGCGACAGATTACTGCGGCCTTCCCGTACGCGCTGTTCATCCACCAGTCCCGCCATATAGTCCCAGATGCGCTGGCGAAATTCCGGCTGATAGTCGAGCTTTTCCAGAATACTCATGTCCGGCGTGACGCCCTGCGTAAACTGGGCGAAAGACTGAGACGAAATACCCGCGCGAGCCGCCTGTGGCTGCAGCCGTTGCAGGCAGGCGGAAAAATCTCCGCCGCTTTGCGCGAAAACCGTCGCAGGAGCACTCAATATTGCAGTTGTGGCAAGAGCATGCATCGCTGGACGGAAAAACGGGCACGAACGCAGAAAAGACATCAATGGGGCTCCTGAAAGTTAGGTCAGTTCCTGTAATCGACTGAAGTCAGATTCTAACGTATGTGCTATTTTGTTTGTGATTTCATGTGTTTGCCGGAAAACATGGGTAAAATTGACCGCAGTTCGTTAGAATCAGTCCCTATTATCCTACCCATTCGTTGAGATTGCACTGTATGAAGTTGAAAGTATTGGCAACGGCTCTTGCACTCCTGGCTACTTCGGCCTGCGTATATGCCGACTCGGAAGCGCTGAACCGCATTGAACGGCTTGAACAGTCGCAATCCACTCAGCATCAACTGCTGGCAAAGAACAATAGCGCCACGACAGATACAAGCAAAGCACCGGTTTCTCTGAAGAAGCCAGAGAAGAAAGCGCTGGAGCCCACTGTCGATCAGGCCAAGGCAGCGATTATTGTTGCCAACATCCTGACACGTTTTGAGTATGACAAGAAACCGCTGGACGAGAAGATGTCTCAGGCGGTCTTCAAGGAATACCTCAAAATGATGGATCCGGCCAAAATGTACCTGCTCAAATCAGATATCGATGAATTCGATCCGGTTCAGAAGAACATTCATACCATGCTCATGACCGGACGCCTTGCGCCGGCCTTTGTGATGTTTGAAAAATACCGGGATCGCGTCGAGCAGCGTTTCGATCACGCGCTCAAACTGCTGGACAAGCCTTTTGATTTCGACAAGGAAGAGTCGTTCGATCTAGATCGCAAGAAGGCAGAATGGGCCACGTCAGATGCACAGATCAATGACCTCTGGCGTAAGCGGATCAAGAACGATTACCTGCGACTCAAACTGGCGGGCAGCAAGGACAGCGTGATTGTTGAAAAGCTCAAGAAGCGCTACATCAATAATCGCAACCAGATCATGCGCATGAACGGTGAAGACGTCGCCGAGATGTTCCTGAATGCCTATGGGAACAGTACAGATCCTCACACGTCTTATTACAGCCCCAGTTCAGCCAAGAATTTTGATGTACAGATCAGTCTGTCGGTTGATGGCATTGGCGCTGTGCTGCAAAAACGCGATGAATATGGTCAGATCCGCGAGGTGGTACCTGGCGGTCCGGCAGCCAAGTCGGGCAAGCTGAATCCGGGCGACCGGATCGTTGCAGTGGGTCAGGGTGCCTCCGGTCCCATGGAGGACGTGGTTGACTGGCGTCTTGATGATATCGTGAAGCTGATTCGCGGCAAGCGCGGTACCACAGTGCGTATCGAGATCATCCCTGCTGAACGAGGCATGGAAGGCAAGCATACGACCATCTCCATTGTTCGCCAGAAAGTGACAATGGAAGATCAGGCCGCGCGTTATCGCATCTATGAAGCCGGTGAAGAAGGCAATAAACACAAGGTTGGCATTATTACCATCCCCAGTTTTTATGAAGATTTTGATGCCAAAGCCCGTGGTGAGAGCAATTACAAGAGTGTGACCCGCGATGTACGCACTATTCTTGAAAAGCTTGAAAAAGAGGGCGTGGACGGCGTGCTGCTTGATCTGCGCAATAACGGTGGCGGTTCGCTGAGTGAAGCTGCAAATCTGAGCGGCCTGTTTCTTGGCGGCCCCAATCCGATAGTGCAGGTCAGTACGGCGGAAGGAACAGTATCCAATGTTCGCAGCGCCAGTGGCAAAGTCGTATGGGACAAGCCCGTGGGCGTTATGGTCAACCGCATCTCAGCGTCGGCCTCTGAAATTTTTGCGGCGGTGATTCAGGACTACGGCCGCGGTGTCGTGATTGGAGATCCGACCTGGGGCAAGGGCTCTGTACAGACCATTCGTGGCCTGGATGAGTTTCTGCGTCGTCACGAAGGTGAAGAGCTGGGATCGCTGAAATGGACGATTCAGAAATTCTTCCGTGTCAACGGCAGTTCGACTCAGGAGAAGGGCGTGGTTCCCGATATTGTGTTCCCGTCGGCCTTCGATCCGAAAGAGCTGGGTGAGTCCAGTTACGAAAACGCCATGCCATGGAGCAAGATCGAGCCAACCAAGTACAGCGCAAACGACACGCTTGCTGAAAAAATTGGTTCGCTGAAGACTCAGCACGAAGACCGTGCAGGCAAATCCGAGAGCTGGAAACTGCTACTGGACGAACTGGCCTACGCGCGCAAAACGTCAGACAAGAAGGTCATTTCTCTGCGCTATGAGACCCGTCTTGCCGAAAGAGAGAAAATGTCTCAGGAGCAATCGCAGTTTGAAGAGCGCCGCAAGAAACTGGGCGAATCCGATGTCAATTCGTTCCGCCTGGACGATGGACTTGCTGCAGGTGAGGGCAATCTGACCCAGGAACTGGCAGACGAGAAAAAACGCAAGGAAAGTCTGGATATTGCAATCAAGGAAGCAGCCAATATCGTGGCAGACCTGGCGGCGAAAAAGTAACCAGTCAGGTCTGGCCATTTACAACAATTCACAATACATAAGTGCAGACGTATCGTATTTACATGTACGATACGTCTGTTTTTTTTGTATTTGAGCAGGCAGACATCGTGCTGAATCCCTTAACGACATTGACGCGTTCCGTCATCCTGGTGATGGGGCTCTGGACCCTTGCCCTCAATCCGTCTTTCGCAGAAGAGGCGACCGCAGCGCGGCCCGCACTCACAGTGGCTCTGCACAACGTTGTCAGGACGACGGTGACACCGGGCATAGGTGCGACCGGAAACGTTCGCGCCTGGAATGATGCCAGCATCAGCGCACAGACCAGCGGATTGCGTCTTAAATCGCTGCATGCAGATGTCGGTGACCGCGTGCAGAAAGGACAGCTGCTTGCCGAGTTTGAGGATACGACCAGTCGCGGTGAGCAGACTCAGGCAGAAGCGCGCTTGCGCCAGGCTCAGGCATCGCTGGATACGGCCAGGCGAAATGCCGACCGTATCAGGAAGATCCGCAATACGGGTGCGATCAGTCAGTCCGAGGTAGATCAGGCAATATCGAATGAGAAGAACGCGCAGGCAGAGGTCACATCCGCCAGGGCAGCGCTGGAAACTCAGAAACAGCGCACCTCATATACCCAGTTGCTTGCGCCCTCGGATGGCGTCATCTCCGTCAGAAACGCCGTACTGGGAGCGGTAGTCAATCCTGGCCAGGAAATCTTTCATCTGGTTGTGGATAATCGCCTGGAATGGCAGGCGCAGCTGAGTATGCGCAATCTCATGCAAATCCGGGAGGGCATGCCGGTAAAGGTTTTCCTGCCCGATGACCGGGAGGTAACAGGTACGGTCCGTCAGGTTGCGCCGACGCTGGACGAAGACACACGGCAGGGCATTGCCTATGTCGATCTGGCGCAGGATCCGCAACTGCGTGCGGGAATGTTTCTGCGGGGGAAATTCGAACTGGCCCCCGTGCAGAGTCTGACTGTGCCCCGGCAGGCGCTTGTGCTGCGTGACGGCTTCAATTTTGTTTTTGTCGTGGGGCCGGAAAACAAGGTGGCACAAACCAAGGTGGAAATCGGGGTCGCGCAAGGCAATACCTTGCAGATCAGCGCCGGATTGCATGAAGGTGACCGGATCGTTACCCAGGGCGCAGCCTTTCTAAATGATGGCGATACGGTTCGCGTGGTGCAGGCAGACTCCCGTTCAGCGCCGGAATCCGGTGCTTCACGAGACTCGAGGCTGACACCAGACTCGGGCTCAAGACCAGAGGCGCAGCCCGATGACGCCTCTCGATCCGCGACAGATTCCGCCGGGCAAAAGAACGAGCCGTCTGACGCTGTGCGCCCAGGGAGCTGATCATGAACGTCTCGGCCTGGTCGATTAAAAATCCGCTGCCGGCATGCATGTTGTTTGTGATGCTGACCCTGATGGGGCTGTATGCGTTCCACTCCATGCGGATTCAGAATTTCCCCGACATTGATCTGCCCACCGTGGTGGTGACTACGGTTCTGGAAGGCGCCACGCCCAGCCAGCTGGAGAACGACGTCGCACGCAAGATAGAGGACAACCTGGCAACCGTACAGGGTATCGATCACGTCTTCAGTACGCTGCAGGACGGCGTGGCTACCACGACGGCCCAGTTCGTACTGGAAAAGCCCATACAGGAAGCGGTGGATGATGTGCGCTCATCGGTCGCCTCGGTACGTAATGATCTGCCTGCCAATACCCAGGAACCAATCGTTACCAAGCTGGATCTTGCCGAACAACCCATTCTCGCCTTCACTGTCAGCTCACAGCGTCGCGATGAAACGGATCTGTCGTGGATTGTGGACAATGCGGTAGCGCGCAAATTGCTCACCGTATCGGGCGTCGGGAAGGTCAGTCGGGTAGGAGGACGGGATCGCCAGGTCAGGGTCGATATGGACCCGGTTCTGATGCAGGGATTGGGCGTCACGGTTGCCGATGTGTCCCGGCAGCTCAAATCCGTTCAGCAGGAACAGTCCGGCGGCAAGGCCGAACTGGGTGAGCAGAAGCAGCCTATTCGCACGCTGGGATCTGTCAAAAGTGCAGCGGAGCTGCGCGACCTGCGTATTCCACTGAGCAATGGCAAGGTGGTCACGCTGGGCGATGTCGCTTCTGTCACGGACAGTTTTGCCGATCCGAGCACAGCCGCGTATCTGGACGGCAAGCCCGTCGTCGCGTTTGAAATTGCTCGTAGCCGAGGCGCGGGTGAAATTGATGTCGGCCACGGCGTCTCGGAAGCGCTCGATCAATTACGTGTGCAATATCCCGACCTGCAATTTCAGAACGCCTTTGATATGGTTGAGCCTGTACAGTCAGAATACGATGGCGCCATGCGTATGCTTTATGAGGGTGCCATCCTGGCTGTGATTGCGGTCTGGTTATTTCTGCGAAATCTGCGGGCAACAATGGTGTCTGCGGTGGCGTTGCCACTTTCCATCATTCCTGCCTTCATGGGCATGTATGTGTTTGGATTTACCATCAATGGTGTCACGCTGCTGGCATTGTCTCTGGTGGTCGGGATACTGGTGGATGATGCCATTGTGGAGGTCGAGAATATTGTGCGACATCTGCAGTCAGGGAAATCTCCCTATCGGGCTGCCATGGAAGCGGCAGACGAAATCGGCCTGGCAGTGGTTGCCACAACCTTTACCTTGATTGCAGTGTTTTTGCCCACTGCCTTTATGAGCGGAATCGCGGGCCGGTTTTTCAAGCAGTTTGGCTGGACGGCGGCCATGGCGGTGTTTGCGTCGCTGGTTGTTGCGCGCATGCTCACCCCCATGATGTGTGCCTATATTCTGAAACCTAAAAAAGAGGAAGTCAAAGATCCGGGCTGGATGAAGACGTATATGAAATGGGTGGACCGTTCATTACGTCATCGATGGGTCACGGTGATTATTGCAGGCGTGTTTTTCGTGGGCTCGGTTGTCATTATTCCGTTGCTCCCCACAGGGTTCATGCCTGCAGATGATATGTCTCAGACACAGGTCTATATTGAACTGCAGCCGGGCACACCGCTGTCGCAGACGGAAAGTGTTGCTGAACAGGTGCGCCAGCGCGTCATGCAGAATTCGTCTGTCGAGGCTGTATACACCAGTATTGGTGGCGGTGCGGCAGGCGGAGATCCTTTCGCGGGTGGTCAGACTCAGGAAGAGCGTAAGGCTACCCTGACCGTGAAACTGAAGCCGCGCAGCGAACGGCCGGTCAAGCAGGAAATAGAGGCCGATATTCGCAATCGACTTGCCGATGTGCCAGGGGTGCGTTTCAAGGTCGGTCTGGGTGGCTCCGGAGAAAAATACATGCTGGTGCTGTCTGGCGAACAGCCGGATGTACTCATGCAGACGGCACTTGAGGTCGGAAGTCAATTGCGGACCATTCCTGGTCTGGGCAATATTTCCTCTTCCGCCAGTCTGGTTCGTCCGGAAGTTGAAGTGCATCCACGCTTTGATGACGCAGCGCAACTTGGTGTCACCAGTGCGGCCATGGCTGACACGTTGCGTGTTGCAACGGCAGGTGATTTCGAGGTGTCTCTGTCCAAACTCAATCTGGACCAGCGCCAGATTCCCATTGTCGTGGCATTGAAGAAATGGGCCATCCAGGATCTGGATTTTATTGAGAACCTGCAAGTGCCAGGCGCCAAGGGGCCGGTTCCCCTGAGCAGTGTGGCGGACGTACGTCTGGGTGGTGGTCCCGCGGTGATCAATCGTTACGATCGTGCCCGTAATATCACGTTTGAAATAGAGCTCTCTGGCGTCGCTCTGGGCGATGTCGTCAAACAGGTACGGGACCTGCCTGCGATGCGTTCATTGCCTGCCAGCGTCTCCGTTATTGATATTGGCGACGCGGAAGTCATGGAGGAACTGTTTCAGAGTTTCGGCCTGGCCATCATCATTGGTATCGTCTGCATATATGTCGTGCTGGTTCTTCTGTTCAAGCAGTTTCTGCATCCCTTTACGATTCTGGCAGCCTTGCCGTTATCACTGGGTGGGGCATTCGTGGGGCTGATGATTGCGCAGAAAAGTTTCTCCATGCCGTCGTTGATCGGACTGATCATGCTGATGGGGATCGCAACCAAGAATTCGATTCTGCTCGTTGAATATGCCATTCTTGCGATCCGGGAAAAGGGTATGAGCCGTCTGGATGCGCTCAGGGACGCCTGCCACAAGCGCGCCAGACCAATCCTGATGACAACGCTGGCCATGGGGGCCGGGATGGTTCCACTGGCAGTGGGCTGGGGAGCGGCCGATCCCACGTTCCGGTCACCAATGGCGATTGCCGTTCTCGGCGGGCTGATTACCTCCACGTTTTTAAGCCTGCTGGTCATTCCCGCCGTGTTCCTGATAGTCGACGACGTGAGCGCATTTTTTGCCCGGCACACGGGTAAACTGTTCAACGATCCTGAATAAAAGGGCAGGCAGCTGCTGCCATTTGATCACCGGGGCAGGAGACGATATTCATGAAAATTTTGCTTTTCGGACGGTCAGGTCAGTTGGGGAGTGCCTTGAGCAGGTCGCTGGCCCCGCTAGGACAGCTCATTGCGCCGGATCGGCATGTGGATTTCAGTAATCCGTCTGCCGTGTACGACTTCGTCGCCGACCAAAAGGCTGATGTGATTGTCAACGCTGCCGCATGGACGGCTGTGGATGACGCAGAAGACAACAAGGAGGCGGTCAGACTTATCAATACTGAAGCCCCTGCAATGCTGGCACGCGCCGCCCGGGAGTGCGACGCCTTGTTGGTTCATTATTCTACCGATTATGTCTTTGACGGATCGGGCTCACGTCCGTGGCGCGAAATGGATACAGCCCGCCCCTGCAATGTTTATGGCGCCAGCAAACTGGCCGCTGATGATGCAATCAAGGCAAGCGGCTGCAGGCATCTGATCTTCCGCTGCAGCTGGATTTACGCAGATGAGGGGAGCAGTTTTCTGCAAAAGATGATGCAGCTCGCCATGGCACGAGAAACCTTAAGCGTCGTGGATGATCAGATTGGCTCGCCAACGCATGCACATCTGATCGCGGACGTAACGGCCCATGCAATGAATCAGGCATGCAGCCATCCAGGCAAATTTGATGGAATCTATCATCTGGCCGCCAATGGAGCACTCAGCTGGTTTGATTACGCTTGTCATATCTTTGCCTGCATGAAGCAAAATGGCGTGGATCTGCCTCTAAGGCAGGTGATTCCTGTCAGTTCGGCCAGTTATGCAAGTCGCGCCAGGCGGCCACTGAACAGCCGACTCTGCACCGAAAAAATTTCGGACACATTTCAGTTGTCATTGCCCGACTGGCAGACCGATGTAGATGAAACTGTCGATCGGGTCTGCTCAACGATTAAGCGGTAAGGGCTTCTGCCGGCTGAGCGATGGGTGGTTTCAGGTCGTAGAAAATCTTTGCCGCATCGATCAGTTTATATAACAGGCATTCCACAGACGCGGGCTCATTGCGTTCTTCGGCGGCAACAAGACTTTGAATCATCTGTTCGAGGGTGCTGATCAGAGAGGGCACCAGACCTGGGTCAAAGCTCCAGAAGGCATTGGAAAACTGCAACGCCATATTCCCGGTAGCATTCGCGGCGAGTGTGGCATTGGGAAAGACGTAACGCCCCTTCGCATTGGAAGAATAATGCGCACTGTCAGCAATTTTCGATAAAAGGCGCGGGCCCGCGGACATCTTGAATACGCGTTTGGCCGGAGCATAGAGCCCGTGATGCTGACCCAGCTGCAAGAACCACAACAGGCTTGTCAGCTCACTGAAGGCGGCGATGCTTTGATTATTGCCTAGCTGACGATCAAACGCCTTAATCTGTTCATTTCCCGAATAGTCCATCAGATAATCGATGCGATGGATCAGCGTCTCGTGTTCCGCGGCAGTAAAAGGATAAGCCGAGTACTGGACAACGGCAATGCGGCTGCCCGGCGCATACTCGTTGACGGAATCGACCGTCGCCAGGAGGCTGGCAAAGCCAGGTGTCTGTTCGCTGCCCGGCAAGGCATCGTCGGACAGGGGCCGTGTGTTTGCAACTGCATCCTGCTGTTCGTCGGTGCCGGAATTCCTTCTATTGCCAGTGTGTCCTGGGTTCGCACCGTTCCCGACGTTCCAGTAAGGGGCGTTGCCGCTGCTTGTAATAATGAAAACCGCGTTTGTGCTAGTATCTGTCATGCGTATAAGGCCAGACTCACGGCCCGGAATTTTTCGTATAAACCGGTTATTTTACCAAGTTAAGTGAGCGCCACAGGCGGTTATACCCGCAGCCTGGAAATGCTGCGATAATACTGAGCCGGTTATCCCTTTTTTATTCATTCATCCCCATACTCTGATCATGAACGATACTCGTCTCGTAGAACGTCGCGTGCGCCATTGGCTTGAAAAGGCCGTTATTGGGCTGAATCTCTGCCCCTTTGCCAAAAGTGTTTACGTAAAGGAGCAGGTGAGAATTGTGATCAGCGCGGCTGAAGATGTAGAGACACTGACGGCAGAGCTGCAGACCGAATTGCAGCTGTTGGCTGATACGCCAGCCGAACAGGTTGATACAACGCTTCTGGTTGTTCCCTGTATGTTCGAGCAGTTTGATGCGTTCAACGATTATCTGGACATTGCAGATGCGGTTCTGGACAATATGGAACTGATCGGTGAAATCCAGATTGCCAGCTTTCATCCTCGCTATCAGTTTGCCGACACGGAAGCGGACGATATCAGCAATTATACGAACCGCGCGCCGTATGCGATATTGCATTTATTGCGCGAAGACAGCCTGGACCGCGCTGCCGAGCAATATCCGGATCCCGGCGTCATCTTCGAGCGAAACATTCGGGTAGTGAGTGAAATCGGCAAGGAGGGCTGGCACAGGCTATTGGATGAGGATCAGAAATAGTCTGCATTCGACTCAGGGTCCGTCTCAGGATCACACGTCACTTTTTGAGCTTAGATCAGGAGTAACTTGTTGAAATGCAACGAGTTATGAGCCTCCTGCCTCATTGTTTTTGAGCTGTGCTTGTGGTATTATGTAATCTAAGCTGTATATCTGGTTGACTGAATGTTTTCTGGACGCGGGTTCGACTCCCGCCGTCTCCACCAACAGTGTATTTGATGTAGTCGTTATCGTAATTATCTTTGTTGTACTTTGATATTTATTATATCCGGCTGCAGGGCATACGATTCAAGTATGCTGTTGATGGGGACGCCATGGTTTCGACAGGAAAAGATAGGAAGATCGGCAGCCGGTAGGCGATGACCGTAAATCAAGCAAAACCTTTAAATGCAAACGACGAAAGTTACGCATTAGCAGCCTAATATTGGCTCGCTAGGAGTCTTATCCACTTGGCAACAGAACGGATAAAAAAGGGAGCTTCGGCTCCCTTTTTCTTTTGTCTCCTTATTGCGGACTTCACCGCATTTCGTACAGATACAGCTCAATGCGCCGATTTGCGGCACGGCCTTGCGCCGTGGCATTGCTCATCAGTGGATCAATGGAGCCACGGCCCTCCAGCTCAATCAGCACGCTTTTCACATCGCGCTGTATCAGATAATTCACAACAGCAGTGGCGCGGGTAATAGACAAAGTCTGGTTCGTTACCGTATCGCCTTTTGAATCCGAGTGTCCCACCACTTTGATACGCAAGTATGGGGAGTGCTGAAACGCATTTGCCACCGTATTGAGTACCGGCTTCATCTTGTTGTTCAGGCGACCGCTACCGCCGCGAAACGCCGTTCCGCCAGGAAGAATCACTCGAACGCTGCCGTCGCGAACGCGATTGACCTGTACGCCCAGATTTTGCGTATCTGATGCCCGAATCTCTTTCATCAGTTCGCTCCAGTTTGCCGGCGTGGTGACGGTGCGCTGGGTTACCGGTAATCCGCTGGTGTCTACTGCAATCCCTCCACCGGGTTCAGTCGTCTGTTTAGTCATCGGCGCACAGGCAGTCAGCAGCATGGCCGCTGCACCAATCTGTAAATACGAAAGTATTTTCATGATTTCCCTATTTTCACCTTTTCTTTGATTTTTAATATGGCATTCCAGATGTCCTGTGGTTGCAGGGCAATCTGATCTGCATTCCAGCTCTGTACCTCGGCTGCATCTGTGCAATATCCATATGCGGCGGCAATGGTCGGCATGCCGGCTGCCTTGCCGGCAATGATATCGCGTTCATCATCGCCCACGTATATGCAGGAATCGGGTGTTGCGGCGGCCAGCTCTGCAGCATGCAGCAGCGGACCAGGGTGCGGTTTGGAATAGGCCGTCGTGTCGCCGCAAACGTTGGCAGCACTGCGTTCCGTAAGTCCAAGGTAATCAAACATGGGGAACGACAGGGCTTCTGCCTTGTTGGTAACGATCCCCCAGCGCAGTCCTGCGGTCTCGATCTGCTCAAGCAGTTGTTCAATGCCAGGAAAGAGCGTGGTATGCCGCGTCATGCAGCCCTGATAGTCTTTGATAAACTGCACGCGGGTGGGTTCGAAATCGGGATCTTCGGGCGTCAGGTTCAGCGCGACACGAAGCAGTCCACGCGCGCCCTGGGAAGCGACCACTCGCAGCTGTTCATAAGGCAGAGGGGGCAGGTCACGATATTGCCGCTGCAGATTGGCTGCATGGGCCAGATCGGGTGCGCTATCGGCGACTGTTCCGTCGAAATCGAAAAAAACCGTGCTGATCATCGGCATGTCGCCATCAGATAGTTAACCGAAGTGTCGTTGCCCAGAGAATAGACGTCGGTAAGGGGGTTATACAGCATTCCTTTCATGGCCATGGGTTGCAGGCCGGCGGCACGTGCACTGGCGGCCAGTTCACTGGGTCGGATGAAACTGCTGTGTGAATGCGTATTGCGCGGCAGAAGGTTGAGAATATATTCGGCACCGACGATCGCAAACAGAAAAGATTTGAAGTTGCGATTAAGCGTTGAGAAAAATACCATTCCGCCAGGTTTGACCAGCGTTGCGCATGCCTGAACGATTGAACCAGGATCGGGGACGTGCTCCAGCATCTCCATGCACGTCACTATATCGTATTGCGCCGGACGCTCGGCGGCCAGCGCTTCTGCGCTGATGTTTCGGTATTCGACCTGCACACCGCTTTCCAGGCCATGCAACCGCGCAACATTGAGCGATTTCTGGGCCAGATCAATACCAGTGACGTTGGCGCCGGCGACGGCCATGCTTTCAGCAAGAATACCGCCACCGCAACCGACATCCAGAATGGTTTTCCCATTCAGTCCGCCGGCCAGCGAGGTGATCCACTCTAGCCGCAGTGGATTGATCGCGTGCAGCGGTTTGAATTCACTGGTCGGATCCCACCATTTGGCGGCGAGTTCACCAAACTTGTCCAGTTCAGACTGACTGGCGTTTGGGGGGAGTGTTGCGGGCGCGCTGGTATCAGACATATGCAAAACGAGAGTAATGAGGAGACACTATATGATAGCCCCATTTTCCCCGGCACTGCCGGTTTTCCTTGCTGGGGCTTGCGCAGTAGCCAGGCCCAGAATACCGAAGGCCCGATATCGAAAAGCCGGCAGGCGTAAAAAAGGCCCCTGAAAGGAGCCCTTTTCACTGCTACTAGGAGCCGTCCGGCAGGTAAAGCTGCGATTAGCGGCGTGTACCTACGATTTCGATCTCTACGCGACGGTTTTTAGCACGGCCTTCGCGAGTTGAGTTTGATGCAACAGGTTGTGTTTCACCACGGCCGGAAGCGATGATCTGATCAGCAGGAACACCACGGGAGATCAGGTAGTTCTTGACTGAAGCAGCACGGCGCTCAGACAGTTTCTGGTTGTATGCGTTTGTACCAACAGAATCGGTGTGACCAGTAGCGATCAGAGATTCCAGGTTCAGTTGGGTAACTTGCTGGGCAACTTGATCCAGGATATTGCGGCCTTCTGGTTTCAGGGTTGCTTTGTCGAAGTCGAAGAATGTATCGGCGTTGAAGGTTACTTTATTGGCAACCACTTCAGCTGGAGCAACTGGAGCGCCACAACCCTGAGCAGCGGTTGCAGGTGTCCAGAAGTTGTCGCGCCAGCAGTGTTCATTCGTGCCGTTCATCCAGACCAGACCGTATGGATTAACCCAGTTATCGACGGTTTGCGCTGATGCTACACCTGACGTTGCGGCTGCAACAACGGCGAATGCCAATG
>JAEWHK010000032.1 GCA_023387815.1 Pseudomonadota bacterium | reverse complement strand
ATGGCGAAGAACGGTTTGCTTTCCAGATTGCAAAGGCGGTTGATGCTCGCCGCCAATCCAGCCCTTTGTGCACAACGCTCGAACTTGCCGAGCTCGTCGCAAACGTCGTCCGTACGCGGGAAAAAGGCCAACATCCGGCCACACGTACCTTTCAGGCTATACGGATTCACATCAATGAAGAACTCAAGGAACTGGCGGACACCCTCTCGTCAATTCTGAAGGTACTGGCTCCACAGGGAAGAATGGCGGTGATCAGTTTTCATTCTCTAGAAGACCGCATGGTCAAGCAGTGCTTTGCCGCAGCCTCCTCGCTGCCGGCTGATCTGGCACGCATGCCATTGCGCGAGAGTGAAATGCCTGAACCGATACTGAAGAACCTGGGACGAGTACTGGCAGATGATGCAGAGGTGCGCGAGAATCCGCGCTCCCGCTCAGCCGTACTGCGGGTCGCCGAGCGCACTGCCGCGGCCTGGAGTCCCATGCATGAAAGCGCAATACACTCGGCACTGCCGGGAATGGATAAACAGAAAAGGAGAGGGTGATGGCCCGCCTCGCATTGATATTTCTGATCGGCTTTTTCATGTACAGCGCCATTTCCCTGGTGTCCAGTCGTTATCAGCAGCGCCTGCTTTACATTGATATTGGCCGCGCACAGGCGGCAGAGCGTGAACTTGAAGTGGACTGGCGTCATTTGCTGCTCGAACGCGCGCAGCTGACAACCAGTGCGAATATTGACCGGGTCATGTCCGAAAAGCTCAGCATGCAGACCCCGCAGATCAATCAGACCGTTTTCATCAAAGAATCAGAACTTCATGGCAGTGCGGCCAGACCGCCAGCCGTGGATAAATCTGCTGCCACACCGGCGCCAAGGGGAGCGCAATGAAACTCAATCTGAATCTGCTCAAATCAAAAAAAACAACGCGCGGTGGCTATCAGCCCGGTAAGCGCATCAGCCAGCATCACTATTACAGCAGCAGTCCGGTTCTGCATGTGCAGATTCCGAAATGGCGCGCGCGCCTGCTGTTTGTTGTCATCAGTCTGGGTTTTACGACCGTTATTGCCAAATCCCTGTATCTGCAGACAATGAATAATGATTTTCTGCAGGCGGAAGGTGGCAAGCGTTACGAACGTACGCTGGTGCTGCCTGCCAGTCGCGGTCGTGTGCTGGATCGCAATGGCGAGTTTCTGGCAACCAGTATTCCCGCCAAGGCCGTCTGGGCTTCTCCAGAGGAAACCCGCGCCGCTACGCCCGAACAGCTGGCCAAACTGGCCCAGTTGCTGGATATGTCGTTGAAGGACCTGACGACTCGTCTGAGCAGTTCAGATAAAACCTTTGTGTATCTGCGTCGTCAGGTGGCCATGGAACCGGCCACGGAAATTCAGAAAATGAAAATTCCAGGTATCGGATTGCTGTCCGAGACTCGCCGCTCATATCCTCAAGGCTCACTGATGGCGCACATCGTGGGCTTTACCAATATCGAGGATCGCGGTATTGAAGGCGTGGAAATGGAGTTCAACAAGCAGTTGTCCGGTCAGCCGGGCCTGCGCAAAGTGCTGCGTGACCGCCTGGGCCGTATCATCGGCGATATGCAGGAAGTGGAACCTGCCAGAGACGGACAGAATCTGGAACTGACTATCGACAGTCGCGTGCAGTTCCTGGTATCCAAGGCATTGCAGAAAGCCATGGTTGATCACGAGGCCAGCTCTGCTGCCGCCGTGGTGGTGGATACGCAAAATGGCGAAATCCTCTCCATGGTCAGCCTGCCTACGTACAATCCGAATATCCAGGCAGAACGTCGCGGTTCTGCCTTGCGCAATCGCGCCATTACCGATACGTTTGAGCCGGGTTCCATCGTGAAGCCGCTGGTGGCGGCACTGGCATTGGATGCGGGCGCCATCACCACCAAAACCAAATTCAATACCGGTCACGGTACGTATCGTTACCAGGGTGCAACCATTACCGATGTGAGTACACGTAACGGCGTGCTGGATGTTGCGGGCATTATCCGTCGCTCAAGCAATATCGGTATGACCATGATTTCCGAGCGTCTGCGTTCCGAGCAGATGTGGACTGTGTTCAATGCGCTGGGCTTCGGTCAGGCACCCAATATGGGCTTTCCGGGTGCGGCATCCGGTCGTGTTCGTCCCTGGGAGCGCTGGCGGCCGATTGAGCGGGCCACCATGGCTTATGGCTACGGTTTGTCTGTCTCCCTGCTGCAAATGGCTCACGCCTACACTGCGCTGGCCCGCAACGGTGACATGATTTCACTGTCGCTGGTGAAGAACCGCGCCAACCCTACAAGCATACAGATTTACAAACCTGAAACTGCCCGTGCCGTGCGTGAAATGCTGGAAGATGCCGCAGGTTCGGAAGGTACAAAAATTCAGGGCAAAGTGATGGGATATCGTATTGGCGGCAAGAGTGGTACCGCCCGTCAGATTGTCAATGGGCATTACAGCCGCAAGGATTATCGTGGCTCCTTTGTGGCCATGGCACCGATTTCCAAACCGCGCATTATCGTCGCTGTCACACTTGACCAGCCCAAAAAAGGCGGATATTACGGAAGTGTGATTTCCGGGCCGGTTGCGGCCTCCATCATTGAAGATACGCTGAAGTATCTGGCCGTCCCGCCGGACGCGCCGATCGAACCGGCTCCTCTTGAGGCGCGTAACACCGTACCCAAGAGGAGTCAGGGATGAGTATCAGACAGGTAACGGAATGGCTCGAGAGCCACGTCACGGATAAAGCGGATTTGCGGCTAGACTCCAGAGACATCCAGAAAGGGGATGTCTTTGTTGCTTGTATGGGTAGCGTTGTCAGCGGCCTTACTTACATCGGTGATGCCGTCAGAAATGGCGCAGCTGCTATCCTGGCCGAGGTGTCCGGGCAGGACGCCAGCCAGATTCAGGCCCTGACGCAGGCGGCTCATCCGGTGCCCTTGCTGCCCGTGACGAATCTGCGTACCTTGCTGGGCGATCTCGCCGATAGCTGGTACAAACATCCTTCGGCGGCCGTTTCGGTGATTGCGGTCACTGGTACGAATGGGAAAACCTCCTGCGTAACGTGGATTGCCCAGGCGCTGAATGCGGCGGGCAAGTCCTGCGCCACTATTGGAACATTGGGAACCGTGCTTGCCGATGGAAAAAATCTGGGGGGATATCTCACCACCCCGGATGTCCTGACGCTGCATCGCCAGATCGCACAGATGCGCGATGCCGGCGTGCAGTACGTGGCCATGGAGGCCTCGTCTATTGGGATAGAACAGGGCAGGATGGATGGCGTGCAGGTCAGGGTGGCTGCGTTTACCAACCTGACGCTGGATCATCTGGACTATCATCAGACCATGGAGCGCTACGAAGCGGCCAAGGCAGCACTGTTTGCCTGCCCGAACCTGAGTCATGCCATTATCAATCTGGATGATGAAGCCGGGGCCAGAATTTTTTCACATACGAGTGCTGCAGGCAAAATTGGCTATTCCCTGAAAGCCGCGCCTTCTGCCACCTTTACCGCCGTGGAGCATCAGTTCCAGGACTACGGACTGGTGTTCACCCTGCGCACGCCCTCTGGTGATGCGCAGCTGGCAACCCGGCTCGTTGGCGAACATTCCATTTCCAATATTCTGCTGGTGGTTGCCGTGCTGGACGCATTGGGCATTCATCTGCGTCAGAGCGCGGGCCTTGTGTCGCTGCTGACTCCGGTTCCGGGTCGGCTGCAGACTGTTACACCCATTGGTGCCGATTCCAGTCGCAAGCAGCCGCTGGTAGTTGTTGATTATTCCCATACCCCGGATTCACTGGAACGAGCCCTGCAGGCCCTGCGGCCTGTGGCCAGTGCCCGGGGTGGCAATCTGGTTTGTGTTTTCGGTTGTGGCGGTGATCGTGATAAGACAAAACGGCCCCTGATGGGCCAGATTGCAGCGCGCCTGGCAGACTCGGTTCTGGTGACCAGTGATAATCCGCGCACAGAGGTTCCTGGCGATATCCTCAACGATATTCTGAAGGGTATGCCCGAAGACGCCCGTGCCGAGCCGGACCGCGGTTGTGCCATTGTCGAAATGATTCTGAAAGCCGGACCTGGCGATGTGGTGCTGGTGGCAGGCAAGGGTCATGAGACCTATCAGGAGATCAATCACGTTCGTCATCCCTTTGATGATCTGGAATGGTCCCGCCTGGGTTTGCTGCTGCGCGATCAGCCGCAAATTTCCACAGACTCGCGCCATATTCCGGAAAATGGCCTGTTTATTGCGATTCGTGGCGAGGTGCATGACGGCCATGAATTTATCGCCGACGCCGCTCGCGGTGGCGCGGCTGCGGCGCTGGTAAGCCGGCGTGATCCATCAGTGAAGATGCCGCAGATTCTGGTTGCCGACACGACAACGGCACTGATGAGCATGGGACATGCATGGCGACGCCAGTTTACCTTTCCCATGATTGCCGTTGCCGGCAGCAATGGCAAAACCACGACCAAGGAAATGATTTCTTCCATTCTGGCCGCGGCCGTTGGCGAGAAACATCGTTTTGCCACTGAAGGAAATCTGAACAACCAATGGGGTGTGCCGCGCAGTCTGCTCAGACTGACGCACGATCATCAATTGGCCGTGCTTGAACTGGGCATGAATCATCCTGGAGAAATCGAACAGCTTGCCACGCTGGTGGAGCCCGATATTGCCGTGGTTACCAATGCGCAGCGCGAACATCAGGAGTTCATGCATACGGTAGAGGCAGTGGCTCAGGAGAATGGGCAGGTATTTCGTTTGCTATCTGCCCGGGGCACCGCTGTTTTTCCATCCGACGAGCCCTACGCTGATCTGTGGCGCGGGCTGGCAGGTGAGCGGCGCATCCTGACTTTCGGTCAGTCCGAAGACGCCGATTTCCGTGCCGAAAATGTAGCGGCAGACCCGCTGGGGATTTCATTTGTCATGAAAACGCCGGCGGGCGATATCAGTGTGAGGCTGTCCATTGCCGGGATGCACAATGTGCGCAACAGTCTGGCGGCCGCCGCCTGCGGCCATGCAGCAGGGATTTCCCTTGAACAAATCCGTGACGGCCTGCAGGCTTTTCATCCGGTCAAGGGAAGAATGCGCGCCCATACCCTGTCTGGCGGCATTACACTGGTCGATGACTCGTATAATGCGAATCCGGACTCGGTAATTGCAGCGATCGATGTCCTGGCCACCCTTCCTGCTCCCACGGTGCTGGTCCTGGGAGATATGGCCGAAGTGGGCGAAAACGGTCCGCAAATGCATGAAGAAGTGGGGCATTATGCCCGCAGCAAGGGCATTACACATGTGATTACGCATGGAAATGCCACGGCAGGAACCGCGGGCGCCTATGGCGCCACGGCAGAACATATGACAGATATTCACGAAATCGCAAAAAGGGTCGTTGCAAGACAGCCCGCAAGCATATTGGTAAAGGGCTCGAGATCAATGCGGATGGAAAGGGTAGTGCAGGACTTGCTGTCCTGGTCGGAACAGAAAGAGGCCGGGCATGCTGTATGAACTCACCCGCTGGCTTTCCGGCACATTCTCCGTTCTGAGTGTATTTGAGTACATTACCCTGCGGGCCATGTTTGCCTGCGGAACGGCTCTGTTTATCGGTCTTCTGGCCGGCCCCCGTGTGATCCGCAAGCTGACTGAACTGAAGATCGGTCAGGCTGTACGCAGCTACGGGCCGGAAACGCATCTGGTAAAAAACGGCACGCCAACCATGGGCGGCGCGCTGATTCTGATTGCCATCGGCATTACCACCCTGTTGTGGGCCGATCTGACTAACCGTTTTGTCTGGGTGGTTCTGCTGGTGACTTTCGGCTTTGGCGCCATTGGCTGGGTCGATGACTATCGCAAGGTGGTGCATCGCAATCCCGAAGGCATGTCTTCGCGGGAAAAATTCATGTGGCAGGCCATCATCGGTCTGATCGCTTCGGTTTATTTAACCTTCGCCGTATCGGCACCTGCCAATGCGGATATTTTTCGCCTGATGTGGTCATGGGTGACCAGTGGCTTTACCATGCCGCTGCCATCGCGTGCCGATCTGATCGTACCGTTCTTCAAAAGCGTCAGCTACCCGCTGGGCGTATTCGGGTTCGCCATTCTGACCTGGATGGTTATTGTGGGCGCCAGTAACGCCGTGAATCTGACGGATGGTCTGGATGGACTGGCCATTATGCCAACTGTCATGGTCGGCAGTGCGCTGGGCATTTTTGCCTATGTGGTGGGACGGGTCGACTATTCCAAATATCTGCTGTTCCCTTACATTCCGGGGGCCTCGGAAGTGCTGGTCCTTTGTGCCGCGCTGGGCGGGGCCGGTCTGGCCTTTCTCTGGTTCAATGCCTATCCCGCACAGGTGTTTATGGGCGACGTGGGAGCGCTTGCCCTGGGAGGCATGCTGGGCACCATCGCCGTGATTGTGCGTCAGGAAATTGTGCTTTTTATTATGGGGGGCGTTTTCGTTGCTGAAACGCTGTCCGTCATGATTCAGGTGTGCTGGTACAAATACACCAAGAAGAAAACCGGTACCGGCAGGCGGATTTTGCGTATGGCGCCCTTGCATCACCATTTTGAAGTTGGCGGCTGGAAAGAGACCCAGGTCGTCGTGCGTTTCTGGATTATTACCATGATGCTGGTTCTTATTGGACTGGCCACTCTTAAATTGCGATGAGTTCCAATACTGGCGGCGTGTCCGCGTTTCCTTCTCGAGTATTGATTCTCGGCCTGGGCGAGACCGGCGTGGCTGCAGCGCTCTGGTGCCTGCGTCAGGGCGCATCCCTGCATATCGCGGACACACGCGAGGCACCACCGGGACTATCTGCCCTGCAGGCAGGTGCAACAGACGGCGAGGTCATCCACTTTCTGGGATCCGCGGCGCTGACTGATGAGGCGCTGGAGGGTGTGCAGGCGCTCGTACTGAGCCCGGGATTGGTTCCTCACGAGCCGGCGCTGGTAGCGTTTCTGGAAAAGGCGAAGGAACGCCAGATTGCCATCATCGGCGAAATCGAATTATTTGCGCAGGCGCTGACAATGCTGGCGCAGGACAAAGATTATCACCCGCAAGTGCTGGCGGTGACGGGCACCAATGGGAAAACGACTGTAACCTCGCTGACCCAGGCAATGTTGCAGACCGCGGGTAAAACCGCCATTGCCGCAGGAAATATCAGTCCATCAGCCCTGACAGCGCTGATGCAGGCACTGGAAGCCGATGCCTTGCCGGAAGTGTGGGTGCTGGAACTGTCCAGTTTTCAGATGCATACAACGCGTTCGCTGACACCTGATGCATCGGTTGTTCTTAATCTGACCCAGGATCATCTGGACTGGCATCTCGACATGCGGGAATATGGTGCCGCCAAGGCCAGCCTGCTTGCCGCCAGTAAAATTGCCATCGTGAATCGAAGCGATGCCGCAGTGCTGCAGATGGTTGAGGATGTCAAGGACACCGAAGTGCGCAGTTTCGGTTCGGATGAACCCGTGCTGGTGGGTGACGTAGGCATGGAGAGTGCACACGGTGTCTTATGGATTACGGCAAGCGAACACGATGATTTCGAGTTGCCCGAGGCACCCGGTGCACGACGCAGGAAGAATGCAGAGAAGCCCCGTCGCAAGACAGGCCTGATCAAGCGGCTGATGCCCGGCGATGCCATGAAGATTCGAGGTCTGCACAATATGATGAATGCGCAGGCGGCCATGCTGCTCTGTCGCGAAGTGGGGGTGGGCTGGGGGCCTATGCTCAATACGCTGCGTGAGTTCGCGCCTGGTCAGTATCGTACCCAGTTCGAACGCAGTATCCGTGGCGTAGATTTCTTCAATGACAGCAAGGGCACCAATGTAGGTGCAACCGTTGCTGCGCTGGACGGCATGGGGCGCAATATTGTGCTGATCGCCGGCGGTGTGGGCAAGGGACAGGATTTTTCACCGCTGGCTGCGCCCGTCAGACGCACTGCCCGTGCGGTGGTGCTGATTGGTGAGGCGGCAGATGTTATTGAGCAGGCACTGGCCGATACCGGCGTGACCTGCCATCGTGCTGATTCCATGCAGGCGGCCGTTGCGCAGGCGCTGGAACTGGCCCAGGAAGGTGATGCCGTGCTGATGTCGCCGGCATGCTCCAGTTTTGACATGTTTAAAAGCTATGCACATCGCGGCGAGGTCTTTTCTTCTGCCGTGCACGAGCTTGCACTGGATAATGGAGAGGTGGCATGAGTCTGCTGGGCGATCTGAGGGCAAGCGTCAATGCGGTCAAACCCGGCCGTACCAAAATGCGCAATTATGATCTGCTGCTTGCGTCAGCAGTTGCCGCATTGCTGATGTTTGGCCTGCTGATGGTCTTTTCGGCCTCGATCGCGCTGGTGGACGGTCCCAAGTACGCCAACTCAACACGCTACTACTTTTTTGTGCGCCACCTGATTTTTATCGCCATCGGCCTGGTGGGATTTGCCATTACCATTTCCCTGCCCATGCAGGTCTGGGAGAAGTTTACCCTCCCGGTATTTCTGGCATCCATGTTCATGCTGGTTCTGGTGCTGATTCCGCATATCGGTAATGAGGTCAATGGGGCCTATCGCTGGATTCCCCTGGGTCCGTTGAACATTCAGCCCTCAGAGATGATGAAAATGGCCATGGTGCTGTTTGCGGCCGATTACACCGTGCGCAAGCAGAAGTACATGCATGATTTCTGGCGCGGGTTTGTTCCCATGATGGTGGCCCTGGGTGTCGTGGGTATTCTGCTGTTGCTGGAGCCCGATCTGGGTGCTTTCATGGTCAGTGTTTCCATTGCCGTGGGAATTCTGTTTCTGGGTGGCATCAGCGCCATTCTGTTTCTGATTCTGGTGGTTGTGCTGCTGGGCTGCTTTGCGCTGCTGATTCTGATGGCACCCTGGCGGGTCAAACGTATTTTTGCCTATCTGGATCCCTTTGATCCTGACACGGTACAGTCTACCGGCTATCAGCTGGCGCATTCGCTGATTGCAATTGGTCGTGGCGAGTGGTTTGGCGTGGGCCTGGGCTCCAGTGTGGAAAAACTCCATTACCTGCCCGAAGCGCATACCGACTTCATTATGGCCGTTGTAGGAGAAGAACTGGGTTTTGTCGGCATCATTGCCGTTGTGATCCTGTTTCTGATCATTGTGCATCGCGGTTTCGAGATCGGCCGTCAGGCCATTGCCATGGATCGTGAATTCAGTGGTCTGGTAGCACAAGGTGTTTCCATCTGGATGGGCGTTCAGGCGCTGGTGAATCTGGGCGTATGCCTGGGCCTCCTGCCGACAAAAGGGTTGACACTTCCGCTGGTCAGCTACGGCGGTTCGTCCATTGTGATGAATCTGGTGGCCATCGCCATTCTGATGCGCGTGGATTATGAAAGCCGGCTGATGATGCGCGGCGAACGACCGGATCGCAAGCCGCTGCAGGAGTATCGATGAGCAAGGTGCAATCGTCCTCTCGTACACTGCTGGTGATGGCCGGTGGCACAGGCGGGCATATCATGCCGGGACTGGCCGTGGCCGCACAGATGCGCGAGCGGGGCTGGCAGGTGGTGTGGCTGGGCAATCCGGAAAAAATGGAAGGGCGTCTTGTGCCCCCTGCGGGCGTCTCGTTGCTGCCCCTGCATTTCTCGGGGCTGCGCGGCAAAGGTGCCGCTGCCTTGCTGAAAATGCCTTTTCTGCTGATCAAAGCCTGCCTGCAGGCGCGGCAGGCCATACGACAATCCCGGCCCGCAGTTGTGCTGGGTATGGGTGGCTATGTGGCCGTCCCCGGTGGGCTGATGGCTTCTCTGGGCAGGGTTCCCCTGGTGATTCATGAACAGAACGCTGTGGCCGGTACAGCCAACAAATGGCTTGCTAAAATGGCGGCTTTTGTACTGACGGGTTTTCCGGACGTGCTGCCGGGTGGTTGCATGGTGGGCAATCCTGTACGCCGCGAACTGGCTCAGACTGCCGAACCTGCGGAGCGCTATGGTGCCCGCGAGGGCAGGCTGCGCATTCTGATTGTCGGTGGCAGCCTGGGCGCGCAGGCGCTCAATACGGTGGTGCCGGCAGCCGTGGCGCTGATTCCCGAGTCGCAGCGGCCGCAAATTGTGCACCAGGCAGGCGAACAGCATATTGCCGCTTTGCAGGATGCGTATCTGCAGGCCGGTGTGCAGGCAGAATGCGTGGCGTTCATCAGTGATATGGCAACGGCCATGGCATCGGCCGACCTGATTATTTGCCGGGCGGGTGCAATGACCGTGGCCGAAGTGGCTGCTGTCGGCGTAGCCGCCCTGTTCGTGCCATTACCACATGCCATTGACGATCATCAGACGGCCAATGCGGCCTGGCTGAGCAACCGGCAGGCCGCATGGACACGGCCTCAGCGCGATCTGAGCGCAGACTGGCTGGCACAGTGGATACATAGTCGTACTCGTAACGAATTGATGCAGACGGCAGTGGCTGCACGGGCCTGCGCAAAAACGCAGGCCACCAGCACCATTGCAGATATTTGCGAGCGCGCAGCGCAGGGAAAACATGAAACATCGGATTAGACACATTCACTTTGTCGGTATTGGCGGCTCTGGTATGAGCGGCATTGCCGAAGTTCTGGTGAACCTCGGATATAAAGTCAGCGGCTCGGATCTGCAGGAGTCCGCTGTCACTCGTCGCCTGGCCGAGCTGGGTGCGAAAATTGATATTGGGCATCGCGCGGAAAATGTGGAAGACGTCGATGCCATCGTGACATCCACCGCCGTGGCCAACAGTAATCCCGAAGTGCTGGCTGCGCGAGCCCGACGTATTCCCGTAGTTCCGCGTGCCATCATGCTGGCCGAACTGATGCGTCTGAAGCGCGGCATTGCCATTGCCGGCACACATGGAAAAACCACCACAACAAGCCTGGTTGCCAGCGTACTGGCGGCGGCCGGCCTGGACCCGACTTTCGTGATTGGCGGACGCCTGAATTCAGCGGGAGCCAATGCAAGACTGGGGCAGGGCGAATACATTGTGGTCGAGGCTGACGAGTCGGACGCTTCTTTCCTGAATCTGCTGCCTGTCATGTCCATCATCACCAATATTGATGCGGACCATATGGATACCTATGGTCACGACATGGCACGCCTGAAAAGTGCCTTTGTGGAATTCACGCAGCGCATGCCTTTTTACGGCAGTGCCATTGTCTGCGTGGATGACAGCAATGTACGCAACATTATTCCGTTCATTTCCCGCCCGCTGGTGACCTATGGTTTCGGTGAAGAAGCCATGTTCCGCGCCGTCGATGTACAGGCCAGAGAAACGCATATGACGTTTACCGTTGAGCGCCGCTTGTCGCCCGATAAACGTCTGCCCGACCTGCAGATCGATCTGAACCTGCCGGGACGCCACAATGTACTCAATTCGCTGGCAGCGATTGCCGTGGCAACCGAGCTGCAAATTCCCGATGCGGATATTGTGAGCGCGCTGGCCAGCTTCAACGGCGTCGGCCGCCGCTTCTCGCATATTGGCGATTTCCCCGTAGCCGAAGCGCATGGCGGCGGCACCTATACGGTGATCGACGATTATGCCCATCATCCGATTGAAATGGCGGCAACGGTCGAGGCTGCCCGCGGTGCCTGGCCGGAACGACGCCTGGTGCTGGCGTTCCAGCCGCATCGCTACACCCGTACCCGGGATTGCTTTGAAGATTTTGTGAGTGTTCTGAGTCGTGCCGATGCTGTTCTGCTGACAGAAGTCTATTCTGCAGGAGAACAGCCTATTGTGGCGGCTGACGGTCGTTCGCTGTCGCGCGCATTACGTGTCGCAGGCAAGGTTGAACCGGTGTTTGTCGAAGACATTGCAGAACTGCCGGAAGCCATCAACAATTTCGTTCGGGATGGCGATGTGGTTGTCGTCATGGGCGCGGGCTCCATCAACAAGGTACCTGCTCTGCTGGGAGATCGCGATGAATCATGAGTTTGGCAAGGTTGGCGTACTATACGGCGGACGCGCAGCGGAACGGCCGGTTTCGCTCGTATCCGGAAAAGGCGTCTATGAGGCGCTGCGCAGCAAAGGTGTGGATGCCCACCTGTTCGATACGGGTGAACATTCGCTGGCAGAACTGGCGCAGGCCGGTTTTGATCGCGTTTTCATCGCGCTGCATGGCCGTTTCGGTGAAGACGGTGCGCTTCAGGGCGCCCTGGAGTTGCTGGGTATACCCTATACCGGCAGTGGTGTGATGGCATCGGGCCTGGCCATGGATAAGATCATGACCAAGCGCATCTGGATCGCGCAGGACATTCCCACCGCTCCCTATTGCAAGGTGAGTTCGCGCGAGGACCTGGACACGGCCGCGCAAACACTGGGCTATCCATTGATTCTCAAGGCACCGCATGAGGGCTCTACGCTGGGTCTGTTCAAAGTGATGGGTCCCGAAGATCTGGATAAGGCATATGAAGAGGTCAGCCCGTTCGATAGTGAACTGCTGGCTGAAAAATTCATCGTAGGTCGCGAGCTGACCGTTTCCATTCTGGGTTCGGGTCGCGAGGCGCGGGCTTTTCCGATTGTGGAAATTGTGGCTCCCGATGGCAAATACGATTTCGAACATAAATATGTGTCCGACGCAACCCAGTATTTTTGCCCGGCAAATCTGCCCGATGAACTGACCGCGCAAATCCGCAGCACCTGCGAGCGCGCCTTTGCGGCAGTGGGTTGCGAAGGCTGGGGACGCGTTGACGTTATGCTCGACCGCGACAATCGTTTTTTCCTGCTGGAAGTCAATACCTCTCCAGGCATGACGCCGCATTCGCTGGTGCCCATGGCTGCCAAAGCCGACGGTATGAGCTACGCCGATCTGTGTGTGAAGATTCTTTCTCAGGCCAGCTGTAAAATTCACCGCGCCCAACCCGTGACGGAGGCCAGACTGTAAATGATAACGCCCAGCGCCCGGATCACCAACTTTGTTGCCAACATGGTCATGCTGTTGGCGGTTGTGGTATTGCTGGGCGCCGGCGGATACTGGGTTATACATCGGCCCATGTTCAATCTGACCCGCATCGTCATTGAGCCCATGAAGGGCAACAAGCTGGAATATGTCTCACCGGCCAGCATTCAGCAGACAATCGCGGGCAAGCTGCAAGGCAATTTCTTTACGATCAATCTGCCTGAGTCGAAAAAACTGTTTGAGCAATCGCCGTGGGTTCGCCATGTGGATGTCACGCGTGTCTGGCCCGATGGTCTGCTGCTGAAAATTGAAGAGCAGGAACCTTTCGCCTACTGGAATGAAAGACAGATGATCAACACCTGGGGCGAAGTGTTTACGGCCAATCAGGCCGAGCTGCCCGAGGATGCGGATTTACCACAGTTCAACGGGCCACCGGGTTCTGAAACCCTTGTTGTGCAGCGATATGCAGAACTGGTGCGCTGGCTTGCACCGCTTAATTTGGGCGTAGATGAAATTACGCTTAGTGATCGCTATGCATGGCGTGTAGAATTGAACGATAATACCAAACTGGTCCTGGGACGGGACCCCGGCGCTGATGCATTGAACCCGCATGGCGGACAGGGTGCGGTATCATTTGCATCTACGATTGAACGTTTTGTTCAGGCGTGGCCTGTTTTAAAGGAAAAGGTTGCCGGCCGGCACATTGCCCAGGTGGACTTGCGTTATACCAAAGGTTTTGCCATCACCTTCGAGCCGGCAGCGACAACACAATCGGATAGTAAAGAGAAAAAATGACTCGTGACCTAAAGGACCTCATCGTTGCTTTAGACATCGGCACCAGCAAAGTGGTGGCAGTAGTGGCTGAAGCTTTGCCTGAAGAAGGGCGCTTTGAAGTAATCGGACTCGGACAGCATGAGTCCAAGGGCATGCGCAAAGGGGTCGTGGTCAATATCGAATCCACGGTCAACTCCATACAGCGCGCGCTCGAGGAAGCCGAGCTGATGGCCGACTGCAAGATTCGTGAAGTGTACACGGGCATTGCGGGCAACCACATTACCAGTTTCAATTCCAGCGGCATGGTCGCGGTCAAGGACAAGGAAGTGTCCGAAGCCGACGTGGCGCGCGTGATCGAAACGGCCAAGGCGGTCAATATTCCGACTGATCACCAGGTACTGCATGTGCTGACCCAGCAGTTCATTGTGGATTCGCAGGAAGATATCCGTCAGCCTGTAGGTATGAGTGGTATCCGCCTTGAAGTGCGGGTGCATATTGTGACGGGTGCAGTCAGCGCAGCGCAGAATATTGTCAAATGCGTGCGTCGCTGCGGCCTGGAAGTGCAGGACTTGATCCTGCAGCCACTGGCGTCTTCCATGGTCTGCCTGACCAATGACGAAAAAGAGCTGGGCGTGGTTTTGCTGGATATTGGTGCAGGTACGACCGATATTGCCATTTTCGCCGGCGGCGCAATCCGCCACACAACCGTGCTTCCGGTAGCCGGAGACCAGGTCACCAGCGATATCGCTACCATGCTGCGTACCCCGACGCCCGATGCAGAAGAAATCAAATTGCGTTACGGGATTGCCAAACAGGTTCTGGCCAGTCCCGAAGAACTCATTGAAGTGCCTGGTCTGGGAGACCGCGATGTGCGACGCGTGAAACGCCAGACGCTGGGTGCGGTGATCGAGCCGCGAATCGACGAACTCTTTACGCTGGTTCAGCAAGTCGTGCGTGATTCCGGTTACGAAGATCTGATCGCCTCAGGTATTGTTCTGACCGGTGGCACGGCGCTGATGCCTGGCATCGTGGAACTGGCAGAAGACGTGTTTCTGAAGCCGGTACGCGTGGCGGTTCCCGATTATCGGGGCAGTCTGGCCGACATGGTGCGCAACCCGCGCTTTTCAACGGCCATGGGGCTTCTGACCGAAGCACGGGTGCAGCGTTTGCGTGGCGGTAAGATTAAGCAACAAAATGGAATGCTAAAAGATATTTTTTCCCGCATGAAAGAATGGTTTATGAATTAGAATATTGGATAAGCTGAAAAGTATGTATTCAGCGAAATTCAATTGGCTTCAAAGAGGTAACAGCAGCACGGTAGCAATTGTTGTTGTAGTAACGCAGGGCAGTGCGGAATAAACTGCCGCAATGGCCGGGCAGATGGCCATGGAGACGGTTCAAGTACGATGCGAGACAGGCGCTGGCGTTGTTTTTGAGACGGTTTCCGAAAAACGCAGGAAGGACTTTTCGTTAATACGTTTCGGAATACAGGAGTTGGGAATATGGACTTTCAATTATTGGACGATAGCAACAACAGCGGTACCGTCATCAAGGTAATCGGTGTGGGTGGCGCAGGCGGTAATGCCATTGCGCACATGATGCGGGCCGGCCTCAAGGGCGTAGATTTCATCTGCGCAAACACAGACATGCAGGCGCTGGTCGCCACAGAAGCCCCTATCCAGATTCGTCTGGGTCGCAGTGGCCTGGGTGCAGGTGCCAAACCAGAGCAGGGACGTGCAGCAGCTGAAACAGCACGTGAAGAAATTCGCGCCGCGCTTAATGGCGCGAACATGGTGTTTATTACTGCCGGTATGGGTGGCGGTACAGGTACAGGTGCAGGTCCTGTTGTGGCCGAAGTGGCCAAGGAACTGGGCATTCTGACCGTCGGTGTCGTAACCAAGCCGTTTTCCTTTGAAGGTACCAAACGTCTGCGTGCTGCAGAAGAAGGTATTGCAGACCTTTCCAAACACGTTCATTCCCTGATCGTGGTCCTGAATGAAAAACTGTATGAACTGATGGGCGATGACGCCTCTCAGGATGATTGCTTCAAGGAAGCCGACAATGTGCTGTACAACGCATGTGCTGGTATTGCAGAAATCATCAATGTTCAAGGTAACATCAACGTCGACTTCGAAGACGTGAAAACCATTATGGGCGAACACGGCCAGGCCATGATGGGTACGGCTGTGGCTTCCGGTCCGGACCGTGCACGCATTGCTGCAGAAAATGCCATTGCCTGCCCATTGCTGGAAGGTGTGGATCTGAACGGTGCCCGTGGTCTGCTGGTCAACATCACAGCAAGCCGTTCTCTCAAAATGAGCGAAACCCGTCTTATCAACGAAATCATCAGCAGCTACGCAGCCAAAGATGCCACCATCATTGTGGGTAGTGCCTACGACGATGAAATGGGCGACGAACTGCGTGTGACTGTTGTGGCAACAGGCCTGGGTCGCAAGCAGCCTGAACTGGTTGTCAACAATGGTCCTGATGCCGAGTTTGAGGCACTTACCGGTACGCATGGTGGCAACGCCGATTTTTACGGTGGCAGCTTCCTGAATCAGCCTAGCGGCGGTCGCGCTCCCGTGCCTCCTACCGTCATTCGCTCCGGCCGTGGCGGTGGTGCAGCAGCGTCAAACAAAGTGCAGTTCGAACAGCAGGTTCGTGCCATGGAATCTTCAGGTGTTGAGCGCTTCGACATCCCTGCATTCCTGCGCAAACAGGCTGACTGACGCGTATTTTTCCCAAAAAGCGAATCCCGGCCTGCTGCCCGGGCAGGGATCGCTCGCTTCTGTAATGCGTTTTATGACTGGAAACGGCCCTTGCGGGCCGTTTTCTTTGATTCATTTCTGCGATGTTTCCGCCCGCTGTTTCTGACATTTAAGCCGAAATAATCTACCGGCAGGAAAAGATGCTGACTGAAACATTTGTCCAGTCAAATAAAAGGCTTTTTTACGCTAATCAGAGTAAAATAGTCGGAAACGAGACGTGCCTTCGGATTCTGTGCGTTTTAGCCGGAAAATCCCTTTTTTCGTCTTGTATCAGGCGTGCCACGCCTGATTTTATGAATATTTTGTAAGTTGAGAATGACCATGCTACGACAAAGAACCATCAAGAATCTGGTGAAAACCACTGGTGTCGGTGTGCATTCCGGTCGCCGGGTTGAAATTACATTGCGCCCCGCCCAGGCCAATACGGGCATCATCTTTCATCGCGTAGATACACCGCAAGTCGTGGATCTGCCTGCTGCCGCAGACAAGGTCGGGGACACCCGCATGGCTTCTGTGCTGCAGAATGGTGATGTTCGGGTTTCAACAGTAGAGCATCTCATGTCGGCGCTGGCCGGACTGGGTATCGACAATATTCATGTAGATCTGAATGCCGAAGAAGTTCCCATCATGGACGGAAGCGCAGGTACTTTTGTGTATCTGTTGCGCTCTGCAGGTATTGAAGAGCAGGATGCGCCCAAGCGTTTTCTGCGTGTCCTGAAAACCGTGGAAGTACATGAAGGTGAAGGCGAGAACGCCAAATGGGCCCGTCTTGAGCCCTATGCCGGCTTCTCTCTGGCTTTCTCCATCAACTTCCAGCATCCGGCCATCGATTCAACGGCCAGTTTTGCAGAGGTGGATTTCGCCCGCGATTCGTATACCAAAGAAATTGCCCGCGCAAGAACCTTTGGTTTTGCCCAGGAAGTGGAAGCGCTGCGCGCCCATGGTCTGGCCCGCGGCGGAAGTCTGGATAACGCCATTGTGATGGACGAGTTCCGGATTCTGAACTCAGACGGACTGCGCTACGACGACGAATTCGTTAAGCACAAGATTCTGGACGCCATTGGTGATCTGTATCTGATTGGTCATCCGCTGCTTGCACGTTATGTGGCCTGCAAATCAGGCCACGGTCTGAACAACAAGCTGGCGCGCGAGCTGTTGTCGCAGCCCGACGCCTACGAAATCATTACCTATGATTCGGCAGCTGCGGCAGCCGAGGCAGTCAGTCAGGACTGGCGCCTGGCCTGATTTTTCTTCAGGATTCGGGCCAGCGTTTGTGCCAGATCCTGATTGCTGGCGTTCTTTTGCAAATTCAATAGCGCCTCGCAGGAGGCTTCACTCAGCCTCCCGTCACGGGGGCGATCCGCAGACAGACTGGCATCAATTGCCGTGACGGGTCGCAGTCCGGACTGGATTTTTATGCGGATTTCATCCACCCGCTGGCCTTTTTCAAGCAGCAGCTGATGTATAGTTGCTGTTAATTGCCGGATTTTTGCTGCGTGGGCAGCGCTGGGAACTGCTATAACCAGTTTTCCGTTTTCCAGGCCTACCACGCGACATGCATTCCCCACAGGCAGTTGCAGGGCATCTGCAATAAGCGCCTGAATCAGACTGAATTTTTCCGCTGTCTGTAATAACTGGCTGCGGCGGGGATCGTGTCCCAACCAATTCAAGGCCGTTTTACCTTCGCCTCGATCGCGGCGCGAAGCACCGTTTTTTTTGTAAAACAGAGCCATAGCTTTTAACAGGTACGAAATTGAAAGAAGAACAACATGCTTCGCAGAATACCACTCCTGCGAAGACAAAGAAAGTATGGGCATTCAGTGCCTCCATGCTGAGTCTTGGACTGGCAGTCGCCGCTGGCGCCTTGCTGGAGCGACATTTCGGCATGCCATCGTTGCCGGTGCACGAGCAACTGGCGTCGGTCGAGTCGTCGCCTGAGGCGTTGCGTGATGCGGCACTGATCCGCCATAATCTGAACGTCATGGCGTCGCAGATTGGGCAGTTACGTGCCAAGGCCGATATGATCAATCGTATGGGTGAGCGCCTGGCCATTAACAGCGGTGCCGACTCTGATCCTTCTGAGCTGCACGAACTGCTTAGCCAGAATGCGCAGGCCAGCGGTGAACCCATGGAAGATCTGGAACCCGATAATGACAGCGTAGTCTCGGGTGAAGAGCTCGGGCGCGAGCTGGATCGGCTCAAAGTCGCCCTTTCCAAAGGGGATGATACCCTTAAGACGGTTGACCTGGTCATGCAGATGAAAGGCGCTCAGCTGCAGCGCACGCCCACCGCCATTCCTGTCTCCATGAACAATGCGCGTGTGTCGTCTACCTACGGATGGCGCAAAAATCCGGTGACCGGTCGCTATATGCTTCATAGCGGAGTGGATTTTGCCGCTCCGGCCGGCTCCTCTGTATTTGCGGCTTCGGCCGGGATTGTGGTGGCCGCAGGCAACATGAACGGTTATGGCAACGTGGTTGATATCGACCACGGTAACGGGGTGGTGACGCGCTACGCCCATAACTCCAAACTGCTGGTCAAGGCAGGAGATCTGGTTGCAAAACGCCAGGTCATTGCCAGGGTAGGCAGTACCGGTCGCTCTACCGGTTCTCATGTCCATTTTGAGGTCCGGGTCAATGATGAACCCACGGATCCCATTGCCTTTTTAAGCCAGATGTCATCGTCAACAGCCGTTGCCAGTGCCACGCCAGAAGGCCTGCTTAACCGGGCGGAGCATGTCGGTGCGGCCGCGCTGGGCACCAAAATGGTCACGGACACAAAAGAGCGCGTCAGATTGCCCGCAGGAATCACTACCCGGCCCCGTATGCGGTAAACTATCGTGATTTTCTCGTGATGACTCACTAACCTGTCAGGCAGAACCCGCATCCCGGTTTTCCTGATTACTCTGAAAGCAGAATGATTTCTTTACTCAAAAAAATTGTTGGCAGCCGTAATGATCGCCTTCTGAAGCAGTATCGCAAGCAGGTCTCCAGAATCAACAGTCTGGAAAAAGAGATGGAAGCGCTGTCGGATGAAGCGCTGGCAGCAAAGACCCAGGAATTCAAGGAGCGTTACCAGAAGGACGGTAATCTGGACGCGATGCTGCCCGAAGCATTCGCTGTTGTGCGTGAAGCCTCCCGCCGCGTGCTGGGCATGCGTCACTTCGACGTACAGCTGATTGGCGGTATTACCCTGCATTACGGAAAAATCGCAGAGATGCGTACGGGTGAAGGTAAGACGCTGATGAGTACCTTGCCTGTGTATCTGAATGCGATTACCGGCAAGGGTGTGCATGTCGTTACAGTCAATGATTACCTAGCGCGTCGCGATGCGCAGCAAATGGGCCGATTGTACGGCTTTCTGGGCCTGACCGTTGGTGTGGTGGTTCCCGAGCAGGACAACGCCGAGAAAGTGGCCGCTTATCGCGCGGACATCACTTATGGTACCAATAACGAATTCGGTTTCGACTATCTGCGCGACAACATGGAATATCAGGTCGAGGACCGTCGTCAGCGCGAACTCACCTATGCCATCGTCGATGAGGTCGACTCCATTCTGATCGATGAGGCGCGTACGCCGTTGATCATTTCCGGGCAGGCAGACGACAATACCGAACTGTACGTCAGAATGAACCAGGTGCCTGCCATGCTCACGCGCATGGCCTCCGAGCCCAAGCCGCAGGAACCCGAGCCCGAAGGTGACTTCTGGGTAGACGAAAAATCTCAGCAGATTTACCTGTCCGAGGCCGGCCACGAGCATGCCGAAGAAATTCTGACTCGTCTGGGCATGCTGCCCGAAGGCGAATCGCTTTATGAACCGCGCCATATCACGCTGATGCACCACCTGATGGTGGCATTGCGTGCGCATAACCTGTTCTTCCGTGACCAGCACTATGTGGTCAACGAAGGCGAAATCGTGATTGTGGATGAATTCACGGGCCGCTTCATGGCCGGCCGACGCTGGTCCGATGGTCTGCATCAGGCCGTGGAAGCCAAAGAGGGCGTCGCCATTCAGCACGAGAATCAGACGCTGGCCTCCATTACATTCCAGAACTACTTCCGCATGTACAAAAAGCTGGCGGGGATGACCGGTACAGCCGATACGGAAGCCTACGAATTCCAGGAAATCTACGGGCTTGAAACGGTCATTATTCCTACCAACCTGCCGATGGTGCGCAAGGACGAAAACGACCAGATCTACAAGAATGATCAGGAAAAATTCGCCGCTATTATCAAGGACATTCGTGCCTGCCACGAACGCAATCAGCCGGTGCTGGTAGGTACCACCAGCATCGAGAACTCGGAACTGCTGTCCGAATTGCTGAAGAAAGAAAAACTGCCACATGATGTGCTCAACGCCAAGCAGCATGCGCGTGAGGCCGAGATTGTGGCCGAAGCGGGCAAGCCCGGAAAAATTACCATTGCCACCAACATGGCAGGTCGCGGTACCGATATCGTGCTTGGCGGCAGTATCGAGAAACAGATCTCTTTGGTTCGCGCAGATGATACGCTGACGCCGGAGCAGAAAGACGAGCGCATTGCCGCGATTCGCGAGAAATGGCTGCCTGTCAATGAACAGGTCAAGCAGGCTGGTGGTCTTCGCATTATCGGTACCGAAAGGCATGAATCTCGCCGTATCGATAACCAGTTGCGCGGTCGTGCCGGCCGTCAGGGTGATCCGGGCTCTTCCCGTTTCTACCTGTCGCTGGATGACTCGCTGATGCGTATTTTTGCCGGTGAGCGTGTCCGTGCCATCATGGATCGCCTGGGTACTGACGGTGAACCTATCGAAGCCAAAATGGTTTCACGCTCTATTGAATCAGCCCAGCGCAAAGTAGAGGGTCGCAACTTCGACATCCGTAAGCAGCTGCTTGAATATGACGATGTATCCAATGACCAGCGCAAGGTACTTTACGGTCAGCGCAATGAGGTGCTGGAAGAACAGGATTCCGGACCGCTGGTGGCCAATCTTCGCGATGCGGCCATCACCGATTTTGTTCGCACTTATGTTCCTGCCGAAAGCATGGAAGAGCAGTGGGATATTCCTGCGCTTGAGAAGGCGCTGGAAGCCGAATGGCACGTCTCCGTTCCTCTGACCGAGATGCTCGAGAAAAACGACAGCATGGGCGAAGAGGAAATTGTAGAAGCGGTGCTTGCGCAGGCTCGTGAGAATTACGACAACAAGGTCAATCTGGTCGGCAAGGAACAGTGGGTCTCTTTCGAGCGCGCTATTTTGCTGCAGACAATTGATACCTTGTGGCGCGAACACTTGTCTTCTCTGGATCACCTGCGTCAGGGTATTCATCTGCGTGGCTACGCCCAGAAAGATCCGAAACAGGAATACAAGCGTGAAGCCTTCGAGCTGTTTTCCGGCATGCTGGAACGGGTTCGCAATGAAACAGCCCGTGTGCTGATGACGGTACAGATTCAGTCACCCGAACAGGTTGAGCAGGCCGAAGCGGATGCAGCACAGTCTCATGTCTCCAACGTGCAGTTCCATCATTCAGATTACGATGAAGCGCTGGCCAATGCCGAGATCAACGAACAAGGCGATGTATCTGCCGGTGGTATTACGGTCAAGAACATGGTCGGTCGCGTAGGTCGCAATGACCCATGTCCTTGTGGCAGTGGTAAAAAGTACAAGCATTGCCACGGCAAACTGAGCTAAGGCAAGGTACTTGACGATGAGGAAGGCCCCGTAAGGGGCCTTTCTTGTTGCTGCGTGCCATATGCGCGCATGTCAGCGGGCGTTGCTGCGGTGTCGAAATAGTGTCCAGATCAGATAAGAAACAGATTGGCCAGGCCAAGAAAAACGAAAAAGCCCAGCGAATCGGTGGCAAAGGTAAGCAGTACCGAAGATCCCATGGCGGGATCTTTACCGAAGCGATCTCGCGTTAGTGGGATCAGCACGCCCAGCATGGCACCAATCAGCATATTACAGACCAGCGCACCCATCATAACAGCGGCAATCGACAGACTGCGCGACACGAGCCAGGCAAAGGCTGCGGCCACCAGGCTACCGGAAATACCCACCAGAAACGTCACAATGAATTCGCGCCGCAGCAGCGATTTGACGTTGTTGGACGTGATACGGCCCATGGCCAGGGCGCGAATGACAAGTGTCATGGTCTGGTTGCCTGAATTGCCGCCAATACCGGCCACAATCGACATCAGAAACGCCAGAATAACAATTTTGCTGACGGTATCTTCAAACTGGGAAGCCACGTAGGAAGCCACCGACGCAGTACACAGATTCAGAAACAGCCAGGGTGCCCGGTTTCGGATCGCGCTTGAGACGGGAGCGAAGATATCCTCTTCCTGCAGACCGGCACGTGACAGGTCCTGTTCCTGAGAGTCTTCGCGGATCACATCCACCACTTCCGCAATGGTCAGGCGCCCGATCAGGCGGTTCTGCTGATCCACCACAGGGGCAGACACCAGATCGTAGCGTTCAAACGCGCTGGCCGCCTCCCGGTCTTCATCATCGGGTGCCAGAGAAAGATAGTCGGTGTTCATGACGTCTTTCACGATTGTGTCTGCATCACTGACCAGCAGTCGTGCAATGGAAAGCACGCCCAGGATTTCATCGTTGCGGTTGACCACGAAAATCTGATCGGTATGGTCGGGCAGCTCATTCAGGCGGCGCAGGTAGCGCAATACCACTTCGAGCGTGACGTCGTCGCGCACCCGGACCATCTCGAAGTCCATGATGGCCCCAACCGTACCTTCGGGATAGCCCATCGCTTCAAGCAATTGGGCCCTTTCGGCATCGGTCAGGCCTTTCTGGACTTCGGCGACAATATCGGGTGGCAGGTCAGCAGCCAGATCGGCCAGTTCATCCGCATCCAGGTCTTCGGTTGCCGCCAGCAGGTCGGCCCGGTCCATGGAGGCAATCAGCGATTCCCGGACCCAGTCATCCACTTCCAGCAGAATATCGCCGTCGTACTTGGAATTGACCAGTCCCCAAATCAGTTGCCGCTCTTCGGTGGGCAGGGATTCCAGGATGAACGCGATATCGGCCGGGTGCAGGGCATTGAGGGTGCTGCTTAATTCGGCTTCGTGCTGGCGCCGGATCAGCCCCTCTACCAGCGAAGACTGTTCATCACCTTCTTCCTGGCGATGCACCAGCTGTTCAACAATGGCGTGTTTCTTCAGCAGTTCCTGAATGCGCTCGAGCGCAAGCTGCGCATCCTCGGTGTCGAGTCTGCGGGGGACGTTGACGAGTACCGCCTCTGGTGCTTTCTGAGCCTCGGGCGTTTGCTGATTTTCTTGCGCCATTTGGATTGCTACCAGAGACTATGGGGTTGTGAGGTGAGGCGAGATCATGTCGGAAAGCGCCGGAAACAGGGCTTTTCCGGCAGCCGTCACATAGCCATTGATCGGCCAGGGGTTCTTGCCGAACATATCTTCTGCCATGCCTTGCGCTTCGCGTACCAGGAGCGTACCGGCAGCGACATCCCATGGCGCCAGGCCCATTTCGAAATACCCATCGAAGCGCCCGCAGGCGACCCATGCCAGATCCAGTGCGGCGGCGCCGTTGCGACGGACACCACGCGTGCCGTGCATGGCCGCCTGGAAAATACGCATGTACATGGACTCGAAAGAAAAGTCGCGGAAAGGAAAGCCAGTGCCCAGCAGAGAATCTTTCAGATCAGCGGTTTTGGAGCAGGCAATGCGCTGGCCGTTGAGCCAGGAACCCGTACCAGCGATGGCTGTAAAGAGTTCTTCGCGATTCGGATCGTAAACAATGGCCACCACGGGCGTGTCGCGATCCAGCGGCTCTGTGGCATGCGGCAGTACAGTGCCGGCATGGGCAATGAGGCCCAGTGAGACGGCGTAATGCGGGATGCCATGAAGATAATTGGTTGTGCCGTCCAGGGGATCGATGTACCACGTGGCGATGCCCTCGGGCTTGCCGCCGGTTTCTTCGGCTACGATGCCAAATTGCGGCGTGAGCTGCGCGAAGGTATCCAGAATGGCCTGTTCCGCTTCCTTGTCTGCCTGTGATACCAGGTCATTCCTGGCTTTGTGATCGATGATCAGGTCTGCGCGCCGATGGGAATAGGCCTGGAGTACCGACGCTCCCGCATGGGCTGCCTTGATGCCTGCATCAAGTGCGATACCAAAGTCTATGAGGGAAGATGACATGCCTGATACTCCGTTTCGTTTGAATCCCGGTCGTTGCCGGCATTATTCCGGTTAATCGAAAGATTATAAAATGAATAGCTTTGCACGGGTTCGCATTGCGGCCAAATGAGGGTATTCTTTGCGGAACTGTTGTACAGATGATGTCGTGTTTTTTTGCTGAGGAAGGATTGGAAGCAGTGAATCATGCAGACCAGGGCTTTGTGGCCGTGCTCGACAAGGTATTGCCGGAACTGCTGGCTTCCCTGGCTGGTGAGCATGCCGTCACGGTCCTGATTCTGGCACATGACGGGAAGGAATGCGTGGCGCGGTTGCGGGCGCACTGGCAGCGTGAAGAGGTGTCGCAGCGGCGGCTGCATCTGGTTGTCTTTGAGCAAAAGCGGGATGCCGAAGTGGACGAGACCGGATTACCGCTGCTGCCCGGTGTCCACCACTATGACGTGCAGGGCGGCACCATAACCCGTCTGGTGGGCCCCTTTGCGACTTTGTTGCCTCAGCTGGTGGCCACGCCGGATCTGGTCCTGGTGGACGGTCCTCAGCCACTGATCACGGTATTGCACTATGCAGATATCCTGGTCAGACTGGCTGCACCACAATTTCAGGTCCTGGCGCCCGAGTCCGTCTTGCTGGATATTCAGGCGGCAGTGCGTAAAAAGGGCGCAAAACAACTGGATCTGCGGCAGGCTGGGGACGGATGGCAGATACTGAGTGCCCGCCTGCACAAACGGGCAAAGCCTCCTGCGCCCGCAAATCGGATCGCCTGGGTGATTGGGGGCAGTCTGGCCGGTGCGGGTGTGGCGTATGCGCTCGCGTTGCGGGGCTGGCGAGTCCATGTGACCGACCCGAGCCTGGCGCCCGGGGCACGCAGGCCGCATGAGGGTCATCTGGCGGCGGCCATGACACCGCTGATTTCTTCTGACGACAATTTCAAGGCGCGGCTGAGCCGGGCGGGCATCTACCGGGCTCACGATCGTTGGGCGAGTTTTGGACCGCATATTATTCCTTCACGCAGCGGCACCCTTGAACTGGCGCGCACCTCCGGCCATGCCAGGGATCTGCTGCAGGCAGTGCAGAATATGGCGTTCCCGCAGGAATGGGTGCATCTGTCGGGGGCAGATCAATCTCATGAACGTGCTGGCGTCACCGTGACGCGGGATGGCGCCTTCTTTGACCGGGGGCTGACCGTTTCCCCGCCCGCCCTGATTCAAAAGCTGCTTTCTCATCCCAATATTGAATGTCATGGTCAGCGCGTCCACCGTTTACGCAAGGGCGGGCAGGGGTGGCAATTGTGCTATCGCGGGAATCGAGTCGAGGAGGATTCCGACGTTGATATTGGCGTTGATGCGGGCATTCACGCCGACGTTGCCGCAGAGGGCGCAGATGGCATAGATGGCATAGATGGCATAGATGGCATAGATGGCACAGATGACGTACACGGCGACCTGCGGGTCCTGGCCGAATGCGAAGTGGTCATTCTGGCCGCCGCCTCGCACACGCCGCAGTTGCTGGCGAACAGTGGGCTTGATACGCGGACGCGCCGTAGCGGCCGCAAGGACCCGGCACTGCCTGCCATCATGGCCATGGATACCCTGGGCGGGCAGGTCATGCACGTTCCCGTTGGTATGCTGCCGCAGGTTCCTGCCACCGTGATTGGCGCCGAGGGGTATTTTCTGCCGCCCATAGACGGCCATTGCGTATTGGGAAGTACCTATGAGCCACGCAGAGAAGTTCCACCGTTGACACCCGAGGGCCAGAGGCAGATTGTGAGCAAACTGGCGGGTGCGCTGGCGCCTGACGTGCTGAAAACGGTAAGCGAGCGACTGGATAATGCCACGGCGCCGTCTGAGGCGCCTTTTCCAGGCTGGTCAGGTAGTCGGGCAGTCATCCGAGGACGACTGCCCGCATTCGGACCTGTGCCGGGACAGGAGGGCCTCTGGCTGGCCTGCGGCTATGCCTCCCATGGGCTGACGTGGTCTGCGCTGGCCGGCGATGTGATTGCAGCGATGCTCTGTGCAGAGCCGGTCCCTCTGGAACAGGATTTGCTGCAGGCGGTCGCCCCGCGATAAAAATAACCATGTGGATATGATGGTCTAGTCGGTTTTTTAGCCAAAACCCGAAATTGATTTTATTTTGTGAGGTAAATCAGTCAAAATAAACGTTTTTAGGGAATCTCTTGCTGTGGTCCCTGCGCCGGAATATCCCCACACTGAAAAGAACTCACGTGATTCAATTTGATCGTCTTGTATTCAAGTCCGCTCATGCAACGCATGCCGAGTTTTCCACGGACTCAGATTTATTGTTGCGCGTCGAGGCTCATGGCCCGGGCGTTTTCAGACTCCTCGCCGGGTTGCCCGACCGGCTCGCCGAAGACAAGCTGACCGCCCGTCAGAAACAACGGCAGGCCCTCACCATCGCGCGCGAAGAGCGTATCGGTGAAATGTCCACCGAATCTCTTCTTGACGAATCCGGCTGGCGTTTTACCCAGGGTGACGTCTCTCTTGTGATCCGCAACAATCCGCTTAGCATTGCCTTGTATCGTGGCGAAAGCTGTATTCTGAAGACAGATGACAGTTTTGAAACGCCACTGGTCATGGAAGCGGAAGGCAACGAGCCCGCGCATTGGTCCATTATGCTGGACCTGCCTGAAGGCGAACCAGTCTTTGGTCTGGGAGAAACCGCGGGCGACTTCAACCGTCGCGGCACCGAGATGGTGTCTGATCTGAACGATTTCCGCTATCTGCCGCTGGTCTGGAATCCTCGTGGCTGGGGTTTGTACGCGAATTCACTGGAACGGGTCATGCATGACCCCGGTACAGAAGATAATCCGGACACTTATCAGATTTTTATTGACGGGCCGGTTTTCGACCTGTTCGTGTTCTCGGGCGAAGTCGCCGAAATATTCAATCAGTATTCCGCGCTGACCGGTCGTGCCGGCCAGCCGCCACTCTGGGCCATGGGCTCCTGGATCAAACAGCAGCCTGGGCAGTCTACACAAGATTTCATTCATCAGGCAGAGACCCTGCGCGAGCAGAAATTCTCGCTGGACGTACTCGATTTTGCGCAGCCTTCCATGGTGCAATTTCAGACCGACAAAATGGTCGTGGAATGGGATGCCGCCCGTATGGACGATGCGCGGCGTACTCTGGGTGGTTTGCGCGAGAAGTTTTTTGAAGTCAGCATTCCGTCGTTTCCCGGTGTGCCACGCAACACGCTGCTTTTCGACGATCTTGAAGATCGCGGCTGGCTGCTGACCGCCGAAGATGGCAGTGCCTTTGTCTTTGACGGTGTTCCGGAAAATGGCAACGTACCTTTCGGTCTGCTGGATCTGACATACAAGGACGCCTATAGCTTCTGGGTCGAGCGCCACCATCAGATGGTTGATGAAGGCGTGGGCGCATTCCAGAGTTCCTTTGCGCTGGATATTCCTGACTCGGTCAGTGCTCGCAATGGAGAAAGCGGCGCCTTGCTGCGCGAACTGTATCCCCTGCTGTTGCGCCGAGCGCTTTTTGATGCGGTGTCCATGAACAAGACGCCCACAGAAGGTGTGGTCCCTTCCACAGATCTGGTCATGGCAGTACAACGCGTCGCCTGGCAAAAAACACCGGCATCCGGCAACGACTGGGATGGTCTGACTCAATGGCTGCGTCAGGCGCTTTCTGTGCAGGCTAGCGGTGTGGTTGCCGTCACGCACGATCTGGGGAATGCATCAGCGCTTCAGAATGATTCTCCCCTGGATCCGGATCTGTATCTGCGCATGCTTGGTTTGTGTGTGTTTTCCGCTGGTTTTTCATTCCAGGCGGCACCAGCTCTGCTGCCTACGGCGTATCCGGAAGAGGTTCAGGAAAAAATCCGCACGCTGCTTGAGCTGCGCTATCGTCTTGTTCCTTACATCAATGGTGTCATCGAAGATTCTGTGCGTACCGGTCTGCCGGTACAACGGATGATGGCGATGGCCTATCCCGATGACGCCAAGGCTCGTGCCTGGGATTTGCAATACATGTTGGGTCCTGCCTTGCTTGTTGCGCCTGTGCTGCAGCCCGGATCTTCTGTGAACGTCTATCTGCCCGAAGGCGATGCCTGGTGGGATCTGAACCTGAATCAGCGCTATGAGGGCGGTCAGGTCATCAAGGTGGAATGCGAGCTTGATTCCGTGCCTGTCTTTGGACGTGAAGGCCATATGCTGTGTCTGGGGCCCGTTATCCATCATATGGGTGAATTCAATTCTGCGCGAATTCTGGATGAGGTCTGGATGTTCGGCATGCCACTGCATAATCCGGTGGTTATGCGCAACAAAATTCGTGTTATGCAGATGCAGGGCTCAAGCTATATCAAGGGGCTGGAAGGGCTTAAAATCCTGCAGTCCGACGGTCTCGAAGTCAAACGGCGCGGGGCAGAAGTACGGATTTCGCGCGAACGTTAATCAGGCGTGTGCGCTTGCGACAGAGGAAAAAATTCAAATTTCTTTGTCGCAAATATGCACACGCGCTTGACACGGAGTTCGGATTCCTTCATAATCTTTTTCTTTCCCGGGCTGGTAGCTCAGTCGGTAGAGCAGTGGACTTTTAATCCATTGGTCGCGAGTTCGAGTCTCGCCCAGCCCACCAGGAAACTCTTGTAGAAAGAATAATTCAGCCGCCTCGTTCAGAGCGGCTTTTTTATTGCCTGCGAAAAACGTGACGTGGTTCACAGTATTGCTATTGGTAATGCTGCGTACGAGCCGACCGGGACATTTAAAGAATCGATAAATGGCTTTTATTTGTACACGGATAGATGGACTGCGCTGCTATGATTGCAATTGTAGATTTACATTTTTCATAGGTAAAACATAAAAGGTCAGCCGTATGAAAAGAGTCAACAGAGCAATAAGTCAATTTGATGCCGCTGAATATTTGAAAACGCCGGAAGATATGATTGAATATCTGAACGCGGCAATAGAAGAAGGCGATGACGAATTAGTTGTCGCGGCTCTCGGTGATGTAGCGAAGGCAAAAGCAATAGTTCAAATTGCGTAAACTTCCTGCTTGGAGTGTAGCGAGCAGGATCGGAACCGCGGCAACAATGCCGGGCGCGTCTGCCAAACTAACTATGCGACTCCAAACCGCCTATGCGACTGCGCGCTCTGCAGTGCGTACCTGCTTGCGGCTCAGCACGGCATCCAGTGTCGGTATTGAGAGTTCCGCAACCAGATCGATGCGTGCCTTGAGCGCATCGCTGACGATCACCTCGTTCTGGATTTCTTCCGATGTCGCGTAAACTCCGGCAGGCAGGCTCAGCGCATGAAAAAAGCCAAACAGGGTGCGTAGCTGGTGATCAATCACCAGTCCGTGTCTTGGGCTGCCTCCGGTGGCAGCCAGCAACACGGGTTTGCCGGTAACCGCATTCAGATCGATCAGGTCGAAAAGATGTTTGAAGAGTCCGGGAACCGATCCGCGAAAGACCGGTGCGCCCACAATCAGAAAGTCAGCTTCTTCAATACGCCGCAAGGCCAGGCGGGCATCCGGATGCAGCGCATCAACGGCCAGGGTCGTACCTATGTAGGGGACCAGGTCAACTAGATCGATGAACTCGGTTTCAAGGGCAATATCGTTTGTGATCTTCTGGGTTACTGCATTGAGCAGAGCGCGCGTGCGAGACGGACGATGAAGACTCCCATTTATCACAACTGTATTTAAAAAACGCGGCATGCTTTTCTCGATGATTGGCTGAGGTTCTGGTACCGCTGTGCGATCAACACATGGAGCATATCGATTCGTGCTGAGCGCAAAACGGACCAGAGCTTCATTACACCATTGCAGCTGCCAGGCACAAACAATCTTTATTGCATTTGTATATTTCCTGTGCGCGCCTCGTGCGATGCGCGATGATTTTCCGTGTGTGTCTGTCCGACATCCGGTCTTGCATCGGGCACGAAGCCATCGCGGTTGGGCATTCGAATTGCGCTCAGGGATTCTGCGTCCAGCGTCGCATTATCGGCTAATAGTCCATTCAGATGCAGCACATAGGCGGTAACTGCATAAACCTGGTCATTGCTCAGACTTTGTGGCGCGTTCAGTGGCATGGCGCGTCTGATGTAGTCGAACAGAGTCGGTGCGTAAGGCCAGAAACTGCCTACCGTTTTGACAGGCTTTGCGCTGGCCAGTGTGCCGATGCCACCACTTAATTTGTCACCCGTGCCACCTTCGCCTTTCGCTCCGTGACAGGATGCACATTGTTGCGCGAAGAGGGTTTTTCCATGTGCCACGGTTCCGTTTCCTGCCGGCAGATTCTCGCCATCGGAAAACACATTGATATTCCAGGGGGCGAGTTGCTCCGCAGAGATCGCGTGCCCAATGCCGTATTTGCCTTCTGCCTGCGCAGTCACTGTCGACATTGTCAGCATCACACCAAGTGTCAATGATGCCAATATTCTGTCGACAGCCGGTTTTCCGGCGCGATGATTTTTACGCGAGTGCATGAGTCACTTTTCCGTCAGGCGCAATACGCCAGGGCGTGATTGCATTGTTGTGATAGGTGGCATTTGGACCCCGCAAGTCAACCAGCGTTTTCAATTCAGGCTGGGTATAACCTGTTTCATCAGTTGCACGACTTTGAATTACCACCGCTTCGCCATTCCATTTCCAGGGAAATACAAAACGTGTCAGTGCTTTGCTCAGGACAGGGCCCTGCAGGGTCGCTTCGTGCCAGGACCTGCCATCGTCCACGGACAGTTCCACTTTGGTGATGCGGCCGCGTCCGCTCCAGGCAATGCCGCGGATCTCGTGGAAACCTTTGTCGCTGATTTTCTGACCGCCGGATGGGCTGGTTATGATGGATTTTGCTTCCATCACAAATGTGAACTCGCGGGCTTTCCCGTCGGGCAGGCTATCGGTGTATTTTGAGGTCTCTTCTCTTGAATGCAGTGGTCTGTCTGTTACCTGAAGACGCCGCAGCCATTTGATGCTCATATTGCCCTCGAAACCGGGCAGCAGCAGTCTTAAAGGATAACCCTGCTCTGGACGCAGGCGTTCACCGTTCTGGCTGTACACAAGCATCGCGTCGTCCAGACATTTTTCCAGTGGAATGCTGCGGTTCATGCCGGCCCCGTCTGCGCCCTCGGCGATGACCCATTTCGCGCCTGTCTTGACACCCGCTTCCTCAAGCACTGTCCTGAGCAGGACACCGGTCCAATGCGCACAGCTGACAAGTCCATTGGCCTCTGCAGCGGTCTTTCCATAAACGGTGTACCCCGGATTGCCCGAGCATTCCAGAAAATAGATCTGACTGTGTGAAGGAAAGCGCCGTATATCCTGCATGGTGAATGTCAGTGCGTTATCAACCATTCCGTGTAACACCAGTCGATGCGCGGCAGGATCAATATCGGGAATGCCATTATGGTGTCGTTCATAGAACAGGCCATTGGGCGTGATGATGCCGTCAAGTTCCTGTATGGGTGAACGCGTTGACGACGAAAAATACTGCTTGTCAGTTTTGCGCAAATGACGAATGACGCGACTTTCGAATCGCGAAGGGACACCATAAGGATGGCTTCCTACCAATGCGCCAGGCTGCCGCGACCACGAAGGGACGTCCAGCACGTGCTCATCAGGCACCGGGCCTTTACTGGCGACAACCGATGATGTTTCTGCAAAGCTGGTACGCAAGCCGGCGGTGGCCGTCAGCGCACCCGCGGCTGCCACCGCGCCTTGTCGCAAAAACTGACGGCGTGTATTTGGCGCGTCTTCCTGTAGGGGCGCATTGTTGTTTTCTGCTGAGGGTTCACTCTTCATATCAACCTCTCCGTTAATATTAATATTACATATGTAATACCGTACCAGTATAGGAACGGACCTTTGCGCGCGTCCAGTATTTAGTGTTTATAAATTAAGCCGTTGAAGTTATGTATGGTTTGACTAAATTGACGTTTTGCTGAATGCACTGTGGCGGATGCTACGGTTTTTCGGGTAATGCAAATGAAATGGCGCATTGCGCCTTTACAGCGAATTTGCAGCGGTAAAATGCCGAATGTTTATCAGCATTCGGGAAGGAAAGACACATGGCAGACAGCAGTTTCAGTTTACGAAGTATTGCCATTCCTGCCTATGGTCCTGCGATGCTTTTCGGTTTTGCCAATGGGTCTGTTCTTCCCGTCATTGCGCTTAGCGCGCGAGACCTGGGTGCAACGCCGGCGCTTGCCGGACTGATTATTGCGCTCATCGGCCTGGGTTCTCTGGTCACAAACATTCCTGCTGCCATGGTCACTTCGCGTATTGGTGAGCGGCTGGCATTGTTGGGCGCTGCGTGCCTGACTATTGTTGCGTTGCTGCTCTGTATCTTTGCGCGCCATGTGTCCCTGCTTGCTGTTGCCGCCTTGCTGATTGGCGTCTCAACCTCGGTCTTTTTTCTGGCGCGACAGACGTATATGATTGAGGCCGTGCCTTATTACATGCGTGCCCGGGCACTGTCGATCCTGGGAGGCGTTAATCGTATTGGCATGTTCGCCGGTCCATTCGCAGGCGCGGGCGCGATGCACTTCATGGGTCTTGCCGGTGCGTACTGGGTCGGCATTGTTGCGCTGCTGGTGTCGCTGTTGCTGACTTACCATTTGCCTGACCTGAAGGTAGAAACCAATACACAGGATGATCTCTCTGCCGTGCAGCCGAAGATGCTGCAAATTGCCCGAACGCATGCGGGCGTTTTTCTGTCGCTGGGTCTTGCGGTGATGATGATCAGCGCGATGCGTGCAGCACGGCAGATTGTGATACCGCTGTGGGCCGATTATATTGGGCTGAGTCCCGCTGCCACATCTGTGATATTCGGTGTTTCTTCAGCCGTAGATATGCTGGTCTTTTATCCTGCAGGGAAAATCATGGATGAATGGGGCCGATTGTGGGTTGCCTTGCCATGTACGCTGATCATGGGTATTTCACTTGTGACGATGCCACTCACGACGAATATTTTCACGTTTGTCGCCGTAGCCATGTTGATGGGACTGGGAAATGGTTTTGGTTCCGGTATCAATATGACGCTGGGTGCTGACGCCTCTCCCAGACATGGACGCACGGAATTTCTGGGCCTGTGGCGCCTGATCAGCGACATTGGCAACAGTGCCGGTCCGTTTCTGCTATCAGGTATGACTGCACTGGTTTCATTGGGTGCAGGCATTGCGCTGACAGGCGGATTTGGATTTCTGTCTGCCGCTATTTTCTGGCGTTATCTGCCGCATACACGTGGCAAAAAAGTCGGCGAAAAATAGATTCCTTTTTCGATCGGCCCATCTCAATTCATGACGGATTTGCATCGAGTTATGAACAAATGAAACATCGATATCACAATGGTGATTCTGGTGTTAGCCTTTTCTTTCACACCGTATTTTTTTGGAGAATGCAATGAAATTGAAGACGCTGCTTTTTACCGGAATTCTGGGTCTGGGTACACTGTCTGTCGCATCAGCGGCAGACATTAAGGTGCCAATGAATCTGGCAACCGAGTCGGGGGCAGGGGAGGCTGCCGGTGAAGTAACCATTAGTGAAACGCCTTACGGCCTGCTATTTACGCCTGACATCAAGGGCCTCAAGCCTGGCGTCCATGGCTTTCATGTGCACGAAAATCCCAGTTGTGATGCGGCCGATAAAGACGGCAAGAAGGTTCCTGCTCAGGCTGCCGGCGGCCATCTCGATCCCAGGAAAACCGGCAAGCATGAAGGCCCCTATAGTGATGAAGGCCATCTGGGCGATCTGCCCGGGCTTGTGGTTGCCGAAGATGGAACCGCCACGTATGCCGTTCTGGCGCCGAAACTCAAGTCCTTGTCGGACGTCAGTAAGCATGCGCTCATGATTCATGAAGGCGGCGATAATTACTCCGATCATCCCAAAGAGCTGGGCGGTGGCGCCGGCCGAATGGTCTGCGGTGTCATCGAATAAGAGATCATCCAAGAGATCGAATCAGGTATCGAATAAGTCGTTGCATCGCTAAAGCCTTTGCAACGGCTCATTCGCAGCATTGCTTAGGTCGCAGCGTGAGATTTGCCACGCGGGACCCGCAGCGAGATCCTTTGGGTGAGGCCCGCTGCCATCGCGTGTGCTACACATTTCATTGGGGGCGCGAGCCTGTCCATACCCACTCTGGCGAAATGGCTTCCGGCAGGGTATGATTTGCAGGATTCCCATATTTACGGGGCCTGTCGTGCTGCGTGTTATTTTCCTGTTTATCCTCACTGCCATCGCGGAAATCGCCGGCTGCTATCTTTTCTATTACTGGCTGCGTCGTGATGGCGCGTGGTGGACGCTGGCAGTTTCGCTGGTAACACTACTTGTCTTTGCGTGGCTGCTCACCTTGCATCCTGTGGCAACAGGGCGGGTCTATGCTGCGTATGGCGCTGTGTATGTCGTCATTTCCGTACTGTGGCTCAATATCGTGGACCGAAGTGCGCTGTCGGGCATAGAATGGGCAGGACTGATACTGGCTTTGGCCGGTATGGGACTCATGGTATCCGGCTGGACACTGGCAGGAAAATAACAATCATGCAGATGCGCAAACTTCTCGCTCTTCCCTTGCTTGCCGTGCTTGCCGCATGTTCGTCGCTCACGCCCTGGCAAAATCCACCGCTGCCAGAGGGAACGCCCGATGCTGGCGTTGACAATGCCCGACTGGACGAAAGAACCGACCCCTCATTTGTCATGGTTTTGAGCTTTTCCGGGGGAGGAGCGCGGGCTGCTGCTTTTGGTTATGGCGTGCTCAAAGAACTGGCCGACACTCAGGTGCAATGGAATGGGCATCAGCAGTCGCTTCTGAGTCAGGTGGATGTGGTGCGCGGCGTTTCTGGCGGCAGTATCATGGCTGCCTATTACGCATTGAAGGGCGATCAGACCTTTCCCGGTTTCAAGAATGACTATCTGTACAAGGATTTCCAGCAAACTCTGGTATCCGCGATTTTCAATCCTCGTAATTATGCTGCTGCCATTTCGCCCACACTGGGTCGCGGCCATGTGCTGGCAGAAAAGCTGGATGGGCTCTACGAGGGCAAAACCTATGAGGATCTTTACCGCAACCCTCATGCGGACCTGATTGTGATGGCAACCGATCTCTCGCAGGGAACCAGTTTTGAGTTCTCGCCTGATCAGTTCGCTACCCTGTGCTCGGATATTCGTAAAGTACCGCTTGGGTTTGCCGTGGCGTCATCGGCCGCAGTGCCCATTGTGCTGTCACCGCTCACACTGAAAAATTATGCGGGACAATGTGCCTACTCCCAGAAAAAACGCGAGGAAGTAGCGCGGCTGCATGGAGACTACAAGCTGCGCACCTATCGCGCAGATGTCATGAGTTATCTGGACAGTAAGAATCGGCCTTATATTCATCTGGTGGACGGTGGGTTATCCGACAATCTGGGTGTGCGTAGCCTGATCAATCGGGTGTCGCTGGGAGTGGGTCAGTTGCGCCGTGGGCAGATCAGTAAAGGGACAGTCAAGAAAGTCGTGCTGGTCGTGGTCAACGCCGAGCGGGACCCCAGCGTAGACATCGACAAAAGCGGCAATGTGCCTACCCTGACAGAGGTGTTCGATACCATCATGTTCAGTACGTCGGGGCGTGTGACCAAGGAAACCATGCAGATGGTCGAAGACACTGGGCGACAGTGGGCGGAATTGAAAAGATCGCTGAGCCCGCAGCTGAAGTCGCTGCTGGCACCGAATGCGCAACTGCATGTTGTGCCTGTCAGTCTGCATGATGTCCCCGAAGGCCTTTCCGTGCCGCGCCGACATCTGCTGCGCATTCCCACGCTTTTTACCGTCAATCGCAAAGATGTGGATGCGCTTATTGAAGCGGGCAGGCAGACACTGCGTCAGAACGCCGAATATCAGAAACTGCTCAGAAGTCTGGGTGCCGGGCTGCCGCAGCCGCCGCTGTCAGTCTCAACACCGGCGGGTACGGATTCTGGCGCAGAGCAGGGAGTGGCCGGACATCCTGCTGTTACAAATTCGCCGCAGCAAAGTGCCCCGAAACGTCAGCCTGTTGTCGACTTCGCCGGCGACCTGTATTCAGGCGGCTGAACGCCTTTCAATCTCTCATCAATCGTCGAATTATCTCTCAGCTTGCACCCTCAAGCCTGTGCCTTCATTGCAGATAATTCGTATGCGTGCCAGGCGAACAGCGGACGGGTGCCCGCGTCGTTGATCGAAAGCGATCAGCGCCCCTGTTTCTTACGAAAATCCGAACGAAATACAACAGAATACGAAAAATTTCAATAATAAATCACAATGTAATTGATAATTGTTTGCATTACAGGTACTCTTTCGTTTCAGATATTTCAATGTGTATCTCAGATGTGCCTCCCTCGCGGTGACATTTCGGCACGCCCTTTCTGAACGAAGGGTGATGCGGCGCATCGCTTTTCTATCGATTTTTTTTATGAAAACTGTCACTTTGCCCTTCCGTCTGACGGTACTTGTGTCCGTCATGCTCAGCGCGGGCCTTGCCCACGGTCAACTCGTTAACGAGACCAGCAACACAAGCTCAACAACGCCAGCAGGCAAGAGCACGGTTCCTACCCTAAGTATGGTTCGTGCCCAGGACGAAACACCTGCTCCCAGCTGGGAAACCACCACCACTCGCAGTGAAATTTCAAGCAATCAGGTTCAGAACTGGTCCGACCTTGGCCGCCTCATTCCTGGACTCGATTTCAATCGCGATAACAAAAGCGTGAACCTGCGTGGTCTGGATGGCAATCGGGTACGGGTTCTGCAAGACGGTATTCCTTTGCCATGGCTGAACGATGGCAGTCGCGGCGTCAAGGGCGGGCTCGATACCATCAACTTCAATACGCTTTCCGCTGTTGATGTGGTACGTGGCGCGGGTGCGGGTAATGCGTCTGCGCTGGCCGGCACGGTCATTCTGCGCGGACTGCGTCCGGATGATTTGCTGACAGATGGCAAGGACATTGGTTTTCTGATCAAGGGCACGCATGACGGGCTGGATGACAGCATTGGTGGCAATATGGCCTTGGCCACCCGTCTTGGCGAATCCACCAAAATGCTTCTGGAATACGGCATCAGTACTGGCCATGAGGCCAAAAATGGCGCGGATATCGGTGGTTATGGGCCGACCCGTACCAAGATGAATCCTGCGGATTACACCAGCAAGAATACGGGCATCCGCTTTGAACATGAACTGGCTCCAGGCCAGACATTGGGACTGAGTGCCAGTTCTTTCCGCCTGGATCGCACTATCGACCAGATGCATGACCAGAATACGTCGGCCTATGCGATTGGTGACAATACATTGATCGAACGCCTGAAGCGAGATCGTATCTGGGCCGATTACAATTACAAGTCAACCCAGGCTTATTCTGCACTGGATCAGGCCGGCATTCAGCTGTACTGGGCCAAAACCAAAATTGAAACCGACCAGCGTGCGATTCGCAAAAAAGATGGTCGCGCCTATGCGATCCCCGGTGACCCATTCATGTATGGTTATCCTAGCGGCGTCTACGAGCGTGACAACAGCATTGAGCAGAAAGGCTGGGGTGCCAATCTGAACGCCGGCGGCTATTGGGGCGATTCGGCCTTGCGTGGTCACTGGATTGTGGGCGCCACGTTTGCCGACGATACCTACGAGCAGTATTCTGCAGGGGTAGACAACTGCCCGGTCGTCCCACCGGGTCTCCCTGCATTCATGGGTCCGCGTACCTGCGAATTCCTGCATTCCAATCAGGGTGACACACCCAAAGTCAAGAGCCGTGATCTGTCGCTGTCAGCCAGCCACGCCTTCTTGTGGAACAATGGTCAGTTTGAGCTGACTCCCGCTATCCGTTACGACAACTGGTCACGCAAACCTGAGACCGGCGGCGGCTTTTCGTCCAACCAGAACGGCTACGAAAGCGAACTGCGTAATCGCAGTGGCAGCCAGGTTTCCCCATCTCTGGAATTTGTGTGGAATGCCTCGGACATCTACAGTGTGACTGCCCGCTATGGTTACGGATATCGTGCTCCTACGGCACCGGAACTGTATCTGCAATACGGCTCTCCAGCCAACTATATGCGCAAGGGCGATCCTGATCTGGAAGCCGAGCGCAGCCGTGGCTGGGAACTTGGATTCCAGGCTAAAGGCCAGACGGTCGGCGGTTCTCTGAATATCTTTGAAACACGCTACAAGAACTTCATTGAAGAGAACGTTCCTGTCGGTCCCGGTTCACCGTTCTACGACATGATGCAGCAGGGTCTGTATCCCAACGGCGTGACCACCTATGCCAACCTCAGTCGTGTTCGCATTTATGGCGCCGAAGCCATGGGTTACTGGAACATCAACGACAATCTGTATACTCGCGCAACAGCGGCGTGGACTGTCGGCAAAGATCTGGAAACCGGAGACCATCTGAATTCGGTTGCTCCTCTGAAAGGGACATTGGCACTGGGCTATAAAACGCCGCAGTGGGGTGCGGAAACAGTGTGGACAGTGGCTCACAATCGCGATAAAGTGAAGTATCGTGAGATTACCGACACAGTGAGATATCCGGATTTCAAAGCCCCCGGCTACGGAACGCTTGACGTCCATGGCTGGTGGTCACCAGCGGCCATGAAGGGCTTGAAATTCCAGCTCAGTGTCATTAATCTGTTCGACAAGAAATACTGGAATGCACTGAATGTGCCTACCACCGGAGGAACGGCTGCACTGGCCCGACCTATCGACTATTATTCAGAAGCTGGTCGCTACGTACGCGTCTCAGTCAGTTACCAGTACTGATCGATCAGGAATTTGAACGCAACCGGGCTGTCGCACGACTGCCCGGTTGAAATCATTTTAAAAACCTATACGAGAGTTAGACCCATGACCGAAAAAAACAGCAACCTTAAAGCCCGATACGATGCATTGGTGCAGGAAGAACCAAAACTTCGCGTTCGCAATGCAGCGGAAAAACTCGGTGTAAGTGAAATGGAACTGGTAGCCGCACAATGTGGCGATATTCAGGCCATCCTGCTTGAAGGCACTGCACAGACCATCTTCAAGGATTTGCAGACACTGGGGGAAGTGATGCTTCTGACCCGCAACGAATGGTGTGTGCATGAACGTCATGGTCGCTACGAATCGGTCAAAGTGGGTAATGGTCCCGTTGGTCTCGTTCTGGGCGCTGATATTGATTTGCGCGTGTTCTTTTCCAGCTGGAAATACACCTGGGCAGTGACACAGAATGGCCGCAAGAGCATTCAGTTTTTCGATCGTGCTGGCATGGCGCTGCATAAAGTCTACTGTACAGAAAATTCCGATATGGCCGCGTACGATGCGCTGGTAGAAAAATTCCGTGCACAGAATCAGGAAGCGGAACCCGTCGATACCACGCCTGCCGCACCTAAAGCGTATGCAACAGAAGCCCCTGAATCTCTGCGCGAAGACTGGCTTGGCATGACAGACACGCATGATTTTGCCGGTCTGCTGAAAAAATGGAATCTGCCACGTCTGAAGGTGCTGGAAAGCGCCGGAGAAGATCTGGCACAGCGCGTTGAGAACGACGCGATTGAGAACATGCTGCAGCAGGCTGCCGAAATCGATCTGGATATCATGTGCTTCGTAGGCAACAAGGGCATTATTCAGATTCATTCCGGCCCGATCAAAAAATTGGTGCGTACCGGTCCGTGGTTCAACATTCTGGACCCCAAATTCAATCTGCATCTGGACACCACGGCAATCCACAGTACCTGGATCGTGAACAAACCAACAGACGATGGCTGGGTCACGTCTCTGGAAGGCTTTTCTGAAAGCGGCGAACAGATCGTTCAGTTCTTTGGTGCACGCAAGCCTGGCAATCCGGAAATCAAGGAATGGCGTGAACTGCTTGAGTCACTGTGCAAACAGCCTCTGGCAGCGTAACTGGAAGATGCAGGCAATCAGACGGAAAACATTGATGAAAAAAGCGCTTATTACCCGTTCCCTGGCAGCGCTGGCTGCCGCAGGCCTGTTCTGCGGCGGTTCAAGTATGGCCGCAGAAGCGCAGCGTATCGTGTCTTTGGGCGGAACGGTCACGGAAATCATTTACGACCTGGGTATGCAGGACAAGCTGGTCGCTGATGATCAGTCCAGTCTGTATCCTCCGGAGGCGACTAAACTGCCGCGTGTTGGTTACTACCGTGCGGTTCCTGCAGAAGGCGTGCTGTCGCTGAAGCCGGATCTGGTCATCGCATCCGAAAATGCCGGCCCAGAAGCAGCGATCGAAAAGGTGCGCTCAGTGGGTGTCAATGTGGTTACGGTGTCTGATAAGCCCGACCTCGATTCGCTCTACGAGCGAATTTCGCAGATTGCCAAAGCATTGAACGTGCCCGAGAAAGGTGAGGCACTGGCGGAAGACGTACGTGCCAAAGTGAAGCAGGCTCAGGATCTGCCGGGCGATAATCTGCGCACCGTGCTGATCCTGAATCGTACCGGTTCCAAACTGATGGCAGGCGGCGATACCACCGCCAGTGCCATTATGGAGATGGCCGGACTGGAAAATGTGCTCAAGTCGCAACGAGGCTACAAGCCTGTATCAGCGGAAAGTCTGTTGGCACTGAAGCCCGACATGATCATTGTGACCAAAGGCTCACTGGAAGCCGCTGGTGGCATTGATAAATTCAAGGCTGATCCTGCCATTGCCTTCACGCCCGCTGTGAAAAACAATCGGATCGTGGTGATGGATGACCTGCTGGCGCTGGGTATGGGGCCACGCGTAGGCACCGCCATTTCTCAATTGAAGGCAGCTGCGGGCCATGCAAATTAACGCTGCGCCAGGACAGGGCAGAGTCAGGAAATCCTTTGTTGTACTGCTACTGGTACTGGTGGCAGCGATCATTCTGGGCAGCGTCAGCGGCGCTGTGGTCATTCCTGTACAGCAGTGGTGGCCCGTTGTTTCAGGCGGGCAGGGCGACGAAACGCAGCTGTTGCGCCAGGTGTTCTTCGACATCCGTCTGCCTCGGGTTGTATTCGGCATCATCACGGGGGCCGCACTCGCGCTGTCAGGTGTGGTAATGCAGGCCCTTTTTCGCAATCCACTGGCTGAGCCCGGCCTGATCGGTGTATCGGCCGGTGCGGCGCTGGGAGCGGTGGCGGCCATTGTATTGACGGGCGCCGGCTTCTGGGTCATCTCAACCTCAGCGTTTTGCGGCAGCCTGCTCAGCACCTGGCTGGCCTATCTGGTTGGCCGGCGCTATGCGGGCGTAGCAGGTCTGCTTCTGGCAGGGATTGCCATCAATGCCATCTCCGGCAGCCTGATCGGGCTGCTCACCTATATCGCTACCGAGACCCAGTTGCGCGATCTGACGTTCTGGGGGATGGGCAGTCTGGCCGCGGCCAACTGGAGAACCATTGCGGCGCTTGGCCCGTGGGTCCTGGTGATCGGTCTTCTGCTTTGTCGGGAATGGCGGGCGCTGAATGCCTTGCTGCTGGGCGAGCGCGAGGTTTCGCACCTGGGCTTTTCCATGAAGAACCTGCGTCGCCGCCTGATTGTGGGCATTGCGTTACTGGTGGGTCCGCTGGTCGCAGTCACTGGTGGTATCGGTTTTGTCGGACTGGTTGTTCCGCATTGCCTGCGCATGATTATGGGCGCCAATCACAGACATTTGCTGCCTGCCTCTCTGGCGGGCGGGGCACTCGCATTGGTGCTCGCAGACTGGCTTGCGCGCGTGGTGGTCATTCCCGCAGAGTTGCCCATCGGACTGGTTACCAGCCTGATCGGGGGACCGTTTTTTCTGTGGTTGCTGGTGAAAAGGAATATGCGATGAACGCGATGCAACAGTGCATGCGCGGAGAGGGCATTTGCGCGACGCGCGGAAGTCGACAGGTCCTGCAGGATATTTCCATTGATATCCGACGCGGCGAAGTTCTTGCGCTGCTGGGCGCCAATGGTGCAGGCAAGTCCACCTTGCTTTCCATTCTTGCCCAGGAAAGTCAGGACGCGGGATCGCAGGACAAGGGTGTGATCTACATCAACGGGCACGAGGCCTCAACGCAAACGGCCCGGGAACAGGCGCGTCAGCGGGCAGTCTTGCCACAAAGCAGCGGACTGACCTTCGATCTGGGCGTGGAAGAGATCATACAGATGGGACTGTATCCGTTTCCCGAAATGGCACCTGATGAAGCCGAAAGGCTGCTGCGGCTTGCCGCCGAAACGGCCGGCGTTGCGTCCTTGCTGGATCGTGCGTGGATGACTTTGTCGGGTGGGGAAAAACAGCGGGTGCAGTTTGCACGGGTGCTGGTGCAGTTGCTGGCAGGTCGTAACGCCGACGAAACGCGTTATTTGCTCATGGACGAACCCACCTCGGCACTGGATCCAAAACATCAGCATGAGTTTTTCAGAATCGTGTGTCAGCTGGCCCATAAGGAACACATGGGTGTTCTGGTCATTGTGCACGACATCAACCTGGCTGCCCAGTATTGCGACCGGATCGCACTGCTGGCTGATGGAGCGCTGGTCATTTGCGATGTACCCGAACAGGTGCTGACCCGCGACAATCTTTACGCCACTTACGGAATTCACAGCCAGACAATGGCGCATCCAATACAGGATGGCAAGCTGCTGGTTGTGTGGGAATAGTCGCCGGTTCATGTCGCCCCGGCAATAAGGCGTATGCCGCCGGGGCGAGGCGACTATACGGCTTGCCGTGCTGGTGCTGCAGACGTAACGAACGCGACACACGACGAACCACAGTCCTTCTCAGGCACCATAGTCTGAACACTGGATTGATCCGTCTGCTTATGATGTAATACCTTCCTGTTCAGTGGAGGTTTCTTTAGCATGTCGGTGTCAGTTAACGGGTTGCGAGGGGTGAAGGCAGGGCTTCCCGTCTTGCTGGGCTATGTTCCCGTGGCCATGGCCTACGGCATCGCAGCAAGAGGGGTAGGGCTGTCATTTTGGGAGACCCTGCTCATCTCGGTTTTTGTGTATGCGGGTGCGGCACAGTTTTTCATTCTCGCCGCCATCAAACTGGGCACGCCGCTGACCGGAATCGTGGCTATGGTTTCATTGTTGAATGCCCGTCATCTGCTCTATGGCCCACTCATTGGAAAGTGGCTGCCCGACGTCTTGCGACTGCAGGCCGCGTTTCTACTCACCGACGAAGTCTTTGCAACAGCCTTTCATGCCATGGGTCAACAACCCGCACAGGCGCGTTACGGCTGGTATATGGGCCTGGGGCTGACGGCCTGGCTGTCATGGATTGGCGGAACCATTATCGGCCTTCTGGCAGGCTCCGGTCTGGCCGCACAATTTCCTCAGGTCGACCAGACCCTGCGCTTCGCCCTGGTCGCGCTGTTTTTTGCGCTGGCGCTCCTCAGCGTGAAGCGTCCCATGCTGCTCGCTTTGTTCATTTCCGCTCTGGTGACACTGGTCTGCGTGATCTACATGGGCCCGACAGCGGCCATTCTCGCCGGTACGTTAAGCGCATGGCTGTGCTACGTGCCGCGGCAGCGCCCTGATTCTCCCGCCGCACACACACAGGGGGGCGAACATGGGACACATTGAATTTGCGCTGGCGATTCTGGTGATGGCATTGGTCACGTGGCTGAGCCGCGCGCTGCCGTTTCTTCTGATGCGCAAATCCAATATTTTTGGTCGATTGGGTACGGGTCGCTTTGTGATACTTGGACCCGCACTATTGGTTGCCATGACCGTTGTCGTGGTGTATTCGGACCTGCACACCACAGTGAGCGCAGGTCCCGTGCTGGCGTACCTTGTGGGTCTGATTGCTGCGGGACTCTGCGTGAAAATGACAAGCAACGCGGGGTATGCGGTATTGGCCGGTATGGCCGCTTACGGTCTGTCTTTACTGGTGCTGTAGAAGCAATCTACAGCAGAAAAGGTCTGCCAGTAACTTGCGTTGAGGGAACAGCCATATCCTGTCGCGCCATGATGCCGGCTTCGAATCCCATGCGACCTGCTTCAATGGCCAGTTTGAACGCGCCAGCCATTTTTACCGGATCGTGTGCCTGAGAAACAGCCGAATTGAGCAGCACGGCGTCATAGCCCATCTGCATGGCCTGTACGGCATCCATGGGTGAACCAATGCCTGCATCCACAATCAGCGGGACATCCGGCAGGCGGGCGCGTAGCGTGCGCAGTGCATGGGGATTGGTCAATCCCTGCCCGGAGCCGATAGGGGCACCCCAGGGCATCAACAGTCTGCAGCCGACATCCAGAAGACGTCGGCAGGTGACCAGATCGTCGGTGCAATACGGGAAGACTTCAAAGCCATCCTTCACCAGTTCTTCACTGGCACGAATCAGTTCTATCGGGTCAGGCTGCAAGGTGTAGTCATCGCCAATCACTTCCAGCTTGATCCAGTGGGTGCCGAAGACTTCGCGTGCCATTTGCGCCAGGGTGATTGCTTCGCGACCGGTTTTGCAGCCGGCGGTGTTCGGCAGTAAATGCAGTCCCGAATCCTTGAGCATCTGGAAAAAAGAATTATCCAGCGGCGCGCCGGCTCCACCGGAGGCCGACGGCGCGAGCTGTCGCTTCAGGCCCACTGTAACCACGGCGGCACCGGAAGCGGCGATGGCATCCTGCAGAACCTTGGGAGACGGGTAACCCGCTGTGCCAAGAAAAAAACGGCTTTCCAGCAAGGTATCGGCAATGGCAAATGGTTTCATGGTTTTGCTGCTGGCGGCATCAGCCGCCGGTAATGGGACTGAAAGTGAACACCTGATCTCCTTCAGACAGGAGGGTGCCTTCACGTTTCAGACGAGGAACAAACACTTCATTGACGGCCGTGGCCAGTGCACCAGGATCCTGGTCCTGACCGGCTTCGGTCTGCAATTGCGCAACCAGATCTGCCAGCGTGCTGCCTTCCGGGACGCTCTGCGGGTTGCCGTTGACGATGATATGTAAAGTACTCATGCCGCTTTGATCAGACTGAAATCGGGCTCAAATACTGATTGTAGGGCCTTTTCCACGATGGCGGGCGCAATCAGCCAGCCGTGCCGGAACAATCCGTTAATCCTGGTCAGTCCCGTTTCATTTTCGATGCGAGGCAGATTATCCAGCAGGGCGGGGCGCAGGTTGACCTCAGTGTGAATAATGCGTGCCTCGGCCAGTTCGGGCAGAACGCTGTGCGCTGCTGTCAGCAGTTCCACAGTACTGCGCAGTGAGACGGGCGAGCGATCCTCGCTCTCGATTTCGCTTGCGCCAACGACGACCGTATCCGGCGTTCGAGGAACGATATACACGCGATAACGGGGATGCAGAAGGCGCACGGGACGACTGAGCGACAGTCCGCTGGATTGCAGCCAGAAAATCTCGCCACGTACTCCGCGCACATTGCGGCAGTTCAGTTGATGACTGTTTGCGTGCGGACGCTCGCGCGCACCGGTGCCGCGAACATCAAAAACCCAGTCAAATTGGTGCACGCCGTCTGCTGTCTGCAGCTGGCCGGGTTTCAGTGAAATAACGGGTGTGCCCCAATGCCAGATCGCGCCGTTGGCAGATTCAGCCAGTGCCCGCATGGCCTGCACGGTGTGGATCTGGCCTTCACCCTCCAGCATCCAGGCGTGGCCAGGCCCCTGAATGGAGGGCTCCAGCGTTTGCAACTGCTCGCGCGACAGGGATTGCGGCCTGGCGTGTGCGGGAGCCTTGGCGTCAAGCAGGGAAACCAGTCTGGCGGCCGCACCTTCATCTCCGCGGTGTGCAACCAGCAAACTGCCGCGCACATGGAACTCAACCGGCTGGCTTAACTGCGGAACCAGTGCGGACCAGAGTTCGATGGACCGAACTCCCATATCGAAGACCTCGGCATCGCCGCTTTCCAGTTCGGCAATGGGACTGAGCATGCCTGCGGCAGTCCATCCGGCAGCCGCGCGCGTCTGTACCGATGCCGCTGCATCAAAGACGGTAACCTGATGACCCTGACGGGAAAGAACGACTGCGAGTAAGCGCCCCAGCAGCCCGGCGCCGGCAATACCTATATTCATGGTGATACGTGATGTGACAGCTTATCGACCCAGTTTCTGTTGCAGGGCAGGTCCGTATTGCTGTGCCACCGTCGTCAGGTCATTAACGATGGTTGAGGCGCAGTTGCCGCTGGATTCAGACAGGCAAATACGAATATGCTGCTGAATGTTGAGCCATGGATTGATCGGCGAGGCTGCGTTGACAATATCAATGTTCTCCGCCAGGGCGGTGAATCGGCCTTCTCGCGTAGGATCGGCACCCTGCAGGTTGACGCGGGCCACCGCCTGATTCATATCGTTGACCAGCATGAGCGTGGGTGATGTGGAAATCTGGTTGCGGATCTGGGCAGTGATATAGGTTCCAATAGGATCATTTGGCGTATTGCCAAAGACGTAGACTGGAATTTTTGCCAGCGCAGACTGCGCGGAAAAGGCAAGAAGACAGCCAGTCACACCTGCCAGCATGGTTTTGATTTTCATATCGAACTCTCCGTAACGATATAGGGATTATAATGGTTTTTCTCCTTACGCCCGACGATGCTCCCGGTATTGTTGCGGCTTTAACCTTGTCAGTTAATTACCGGCTTTACTATTAGTCCCCGATTTCCAGTGTCTGATTCTTCCTCCCCGCTGTCTGTCCTGAAACGTGTTTTTGGTTACGAATCCTTTCGTGGCGAACAGCAGGCTATTGTTGAGCACCTCATTGCGGGCAATGATGCACTGGTCCTGATGCCTACAGGGGCTGGCAAATCGCTATGCTATCAGGTGCCTGCGCTGGTTCGTCCTGGCACGGCCATCGTTGTGTCTCCACTGATCGCGCTGATGCAGGATCAGGTGGATGCACTGCGCGAACTCGGGGTGAGCGCTGCATTTCTGAATTCAAGTCAGGAATGGGAAGATATTCGTGAAGTCGAAAACGCGTTTATTCGCGGTGAACTGGACTTTCTGTATGTCGCGCCCGAACGCCTCCTGACCGATCGCTGCATGCGTTTGCTGGAAAGGGGACGTATTGCGCTTTTTGCCATTGATGAAGCGCACTGCGTCTCGCAGTGGGGGCATGATTTTCGTCCTGAGTATCTGGGACTGTCTCGCCTGCATGAGCAGTGGCCCGATGTGCCGCGGATCGCGCTCACTGCCACAGCCACGCCACAAACGCGCGACGAAATTGCCCAGCGTCTGGGGCTGACCCAGGCCCGGCATTTTGTTGCCGGATTTGATCGGCCCAATATTCGCTATGTGATTGTCGAAAAAAACGATGTGCGTCGCCAGCTGCTGAGCTTTATTCGCGAAGAGCATGCGGGTGATTCGGGCATCGTATATTGCCTGTCGCGCAATAAAACGGAAGACACTGCTGAATTCCTCTGTCGTGAAGGGATTGATGCAATGGCGTATCACGCCGGGCTGCCTGCAGAACTGCGTGCGCAGCGTCAGGCCCGTTTTCTGCGGGACGACGGAGTGGTCATGGTAGCGACTATTGCATTTGGCATGGGCATCAACAAGCCCGATGTGCGCTTTGTGGCGCATATTGATCTGCCCAAATCGGTGGAAGGCTATTATCAGGAAACCGGCAGGGCAGGACGCGACGGGCTGCCGGCGACAGCGTGGATGGCATACGGGCTGCAGGACGTGGTGCAACAGCGCAAAATGATCGATGATTCTGCGGGCGATGAGTTTTTCAAGCGACGCTCCAGTGCGCAGCTTGATGCCATGCTTGCCCTGTGTGAAACCGTGCAGTGTCGCCGCACCCGGCTGCTTGCCTATTTTGGCCAGGAGTCCGGACCCTGTGGCAATTGCGATGTATGCCTGACGCCACCGCAAACCTGGGATGGTACCGTGGCTGCCCAGAAGATATTGTCTGCCATTTACCGTCTGCATCGGGAACGCGATCAGCGTTATGGCGCGGGGCATCTGATTGATATCCTGCGAGGAAAACGTACGGAAAAAGTGGTGCAGCATTCGCATGACACACTTTCGGTCTTTGGTGTTGGTCAGGATATTTCCGATCAGGGCTGGCGCAGTGTATTGCGACAGCTGCTGGCTGCGAATGTGGTGACGGTGGATGGCGACGGTTATGGAACGCTGGCACTGACCGAAAAAAGCCGGGCTGTGCTCAAAGGGGAAGAAGTCCTGATGATGCGCAAGGAATCAGCCCGCGCTGCAGCGCGTTCGCGCAACATTATGCCCAAAGGCAAGCGCGAAACCCGTCACCTGTCAGCACCCGCCCAGCGGCGTTTTGAAAGCCTGCGGCAGTGGCGGCGCGAGATTGCCAAAGAACATGGCGTGCCGGCCTATGTGATTTTCAAGGATGACACGCTGGCAGAGATTGCCGAGCTTGAACCATCAACGCTGGGCGATCTGTCGATGGTCAATGGTGTGGGTCAGCACAAGCTGGATACCTATGGCAGTGCCATTCTGTCTTTTCTTGACGAGCTGGATCACTAAGGCCGATCAGGCTTTTTCCGCTGAGTGCACCTCAGCGTCAGCGTTTGTTTTATCGTGTGTCTGCGTCTGTGCTTTTGCATCAGCATCGGCATCGGCATTGGCATCCGCATCGGCATGTGCCCTATCATGTTCGGCCCAGCCCTGCGCCAGTAATGGCAGGCGCTTTTCCATTGGAATTTTGGGGCAGTTGCTGCATAGGACCGCATTGGCACAGCGGAAATACTGGCAGCACACGCGACGGTTCAATGCAATCCGGTCAGGCAGGCCGTAGCTGCTCATATCAATATCCAGATAACCGCTTTCCTCGGACAGGCCCATAGCGTTGAGCCAGCATTCGCCCCGCTGGCGGATATGCTGATTGTCATATTCAGACAAGTCGTGATAATACAGCAGCAACGCGGCAAGAATGCTATCGGCCGTATGTCTGCCGGCGAGCTTTGGCGGTACAGGTGTAATGCAGCTCAGGGCAGCACGTATGTTATCCAACGCTTCTGACAACGCTCTGGCAGGCACTATTTCATCTGAAATGCCTTGCGAGATCGCTTCGGCAGGAACAAATATCTCTTTGGCGAGGCCATCGGCGTAGAGCACCTGCATCTGCCGGACATCGACCATGCAATGAAAATGTTCAAAGGCAAGAATCGTACAGTAGACAGGCACCCACATACTGGTACGCCAGGTGTGGGCGTTCCAGTAGTGACGGCCGGCTTCGGGATGCAGTCTGACCACATCGTCATATAACAGACGTAATGCTTCTGGTCGGACCTGCCCGAAAGTCTGGGCGGCAGGTGACTGAAAAGGAACCGTTGAAACCGGCAACAGGCGCCGGAGCGCCTGTTGCATTTGTTCGAAGAGGGGAATATCTTGCTGAATTACCATTTATAGCTGAAGGTCGCCATAATATTGCGCTTCTCGCCATAGTAGCAGTAATTCGTTGTCGCGCATGACGCAACGTAGGTTTTGTTCGTGAGATTATTCACATTCAGACGTACGGATGAGCCTTTCAGATTTGAGTTCAGTCGACCCATGTCATACTCGGCGCCCACATCAACGAGCGTGTAGGCAGGTACTTCAACGGTATTCTCGTTGTCTGCCCAGCTTTTACCAACGTAGCGAACACCGGCAGACAGTGCCAGTCCATTGTTAAAGCCGTAGCGGCCCCATACGCTGGCCATCTGTTTGGGCGCCTGGAACGGTCGATTGCCGGCGTTGTCGCCTTTCTCCAGCTTCATGTTATTCATGGTGTAGCTGGCAGTCACAGTCAGGTTATCCGTAACATTCGCATTGGCTTCCAGTTCGATACCGCGCGCGCGCACCACACCCAGGGGTACGTACCAGGTTGTGGCTGACGATTCACGGGCTGCCACATTTTCCTGTTTCAGATCGTAGTAGGCTGCAGACAGCATGACATGCTCGCTGGGCTGGTATTTCACACCCACTTCGTATTGACGTGCTTCGGTGGGCGGCAGTACCTGACCATTCACATCGGTATAGCCGTTAGGATTGAACGATTCGCTGTAGCTGGCATACGGAGAAATGCCGTAGCCCAGCGCATAGCTCAGGCCTGCGCGGTAAGTGGTTTTGTTGCCTTTATAACCCGATTTGGTACCCAGCAGCGGATTACGATTGTCAAGATTTACCACATCATGGCGAATGCTGAAGAGACCGGTCAGGCCGCGATACCGCACGGTGTCCTGCAGATACAGACCAAACTGTTCCAGCTTGCGGTCAAACGGTTCGTTGTAATAAATATTCAGACCAGGATTGCCATAGACGGGATCAAACGCATCAAGCGGATTGGCCATCCCTGCATCCCATTGGCCGCTGGTATTACGATCCTGATAATCAAAGCCGGCAATCACTTCATGTGATGCAGCGCCCGTATGAAAAACGCCGGTCAGGGACGTATCAAACTGATAGGCCTCGAGCTCTTCATACCCGCCGGCGTAATAGCGGTTCAGGGAATTTTCGTCATACCAGCCATAGCCATAGAACTGAGCCATTTTGGACTTCAGGCTGGTCATGCGGAAGGAGTTTTTGAAGGTCAGGTTCGGCGTAAAGTCATGTTCGAACTGATAGCCCAGCATGGACAGCGTGCGACTGAATTTTCCGCCTTCGTCGTCATCCGAAAAGTTTGGCGAAATGCGACGGCCATTGTGATCGGTATTGATGGTGGCGTCTGCGGGATATCCGCTATGAAAGCCCGTGCTGGGGTCCTTCTGGAAGTAGCCCTGAAGCAGCAGACGACTGTTTTCACCCAGTCTGAATTTGAGCGAGGGCGCAATCATATATCGTTCTACGCGATTATTCACAAATTGCGTTTCGCTGTTGCGCGTGATCCCAACAATGCGGTACGCGGCATTGCCGTCCTTGTCAATCGGACCTGTGGTGTCAAAGCCCAGAATTCGCTGGCCGTTATTGCCGATTCCGCCGATGATTTCGTGATAGGGCTCATCCAGAGGGCGCTTGGAACTGTAGGAAACAAGACCGCCTGGTGAATTGCGGCCATACAGCACGCTGGTAGGGCCGCGATAGACGTCGATGCGCTCAAGGGAAAACGGATCAATTTGTACAGAACTGTAGGCGCCCGAATCGCTCAGGACTTTCTGACCGTCCAGATTCAGGTTGTCCGTGCTGTTTTCGTTGAAGCCACGAAGACTGATGTAATCGTAACGTGTGGCGGCACCCACCAGTCCGGTAAACGCACCAGGCGTATAGCGCAAGGCATCCGTACCCGTTGTCGCGCCAATCCCGTCGATGCGATCCCGTGTAAGGGAAGACACTGAATGAGGCGTTTCATTCCACTCCATATCGGCCCGGCTGGCTGCGCGGCTGACCGTTGACTGGAAGCCGATAGTCGGTTCTGTGGATGTGGCATCGCTGGTGGCACGAATAATGCCAAGTTGCGTAACAGGCGTGGTATTAGACTGATCCTGCTCAGTCTGCGTCTGGGCGTGTGCACCGGTAGCAGAAAGCAGGGCGAGTACGGCAACGTATAAAATTCTGGGGACCGCAGGAGTGCGAACCGTGGACGGGGTCATGATGGAAAAAAGTCCTTAAAATCAATGTGCAACACAAATAGGAATGATTATTATTTATAATGCACAAATTATTGCAATAATGTCATATTTCATATGAAATATGCCAAAAATCACAGGTGTTATGTTGCAAATCTGTCCAAATGCCAGTGCTGTCCAAATGCTGTTGTCTCGGTCTGTTTGCACATTTGCCACCTGATGTTGCCGCCTGTTGCCTTGTTAACCGGCACGAGTTTTTTATTTGAACTCAGCGGGCCGGATTCTCGCGATCCGGTTCTTTTAGCCAGATCACTTTGGCCCGAAGCCTGTGATCAGATTTCATTAATTGGATTTCATTAACCAGATTTCATTGATCCGATTTCGTTAACCATTAATCAGATTCCGTTAATCAGATCTTCCTGAACAAGTTATTTATGACCAGAGCGTTTACCTACGAGGATTTTGTCCAGTATGGCGAGCAGTACGGCGTCACACATTGTCTGCCCGATGCCATCGTGCAGGATCCCACTCGCCATCAGGAGACGCTGGCTTACGGCCATGTACATGAGCACACCCTGTGCAAGGGTGTGACGCTGCTGCACACAGATATCCATTTTCTGGTCCCTTACTATGCACATTCACATCTGCACGATGCATATTCGTTTGCGATGCTGCTCAATGGACAGTTGCGAATTGGCATGGAACGCTCTCCATTGCAGACCGTAGGGCCGGCTTGTGGAATCAATACCCGCTATCATAATGAGCGCATGCAGACCCATTATCTGCCCGGCACGCGGCTGGCAGCACTGGATGTGGTGGTTGATAATCGGGAAGTGGACAACTCGCCATTCACCGATAAACTGCAGCCAGTTCTGGAGGCCGCCCCACCCACGTTCTCAATCGCTGCGCAGGACAATGCCTTTCTTGAAAGCGTAAGGCTGCAGCTGCAACTGGCGCAGGATGAAAGTGTCGGCGGTCTGGTTTACGAGGCATTGGGGCTGCAATTGCTGGCCCGTGTCAGAGCGGTGGCGGATGGTTCACATGACTGGCACAGCAATGACAGACTGACTCGCCGGGATCACGAACGTCTGAGTGCACTGCGCGAGTATATTTATCGAAACCCCTGGCAGCCTCATACCATGGAGTCATTGTCACAGTTTGCAGAGATGGGTGAAAGTGCGCTCAGGAAAAAATTTCACCTGAAATTTAACACCTCCATTATGGCATGCATCCGAGAGTATCGACTGCAGGTGGCGCAACGCTATCTGGAGCAGGGCGAGTCTATCGAAAAAGTCGCACTGCTTGCCGGGTATCGACACAGCAGCAATTTTTCTGCGGCATTCCGAAAGCGCTTTGGCGTGAGTCCGCGACATCATCAGCCACGGTAGTTGAGGGCGCCCAGTACTTCCTGTTTGTTCAGAACAGCGCTTTATTCGGCCCTTCAGGTGGCGTGCAGCCCAGGTGCTGCCAGGTGGAAAGCGTTGCAACGCGACCCTTGGATGTACGCTGTATGTATCCTTGCTGAATCAGATACGGTTCAATGACGTCCTCTATCGTGTCCCGTTCTTCACCGACAGCGGCAGACAGATTGTCGATGCCCACCGGGCCGCCATCGAATTTGTGCACGATGGTTTCCAGAATCTTGCGGTCCATCAGATCCAGCCCCATGGGGTCCACATCCAGCATGGCCAGCGCGGCACTGGCCGCCTCATTATCGATGACGCCATTGGAGCGGACATCGGCATAATCACGAACACGCCGCAGAAGGCGGTTGACAATGCGGGGGGTGCCACGGGAGCGGCGGGCGATTTCCTGCGCCCCTTCGGGCGTGATGCCGGCGTTGAGCAAATGGGCACTGCGCGTGACGATACGCGACAGTTCTTCAGTGTTGTAGAACTCCAGCCGCGAGACGATGCCGAAACGGTCACGTAGCGGATTGGTCAGCATGCCCGCACGGGTTGTGGCACCCACCAATGTGAAGGGTTGCAGATCTATTTTGACGCTGCGGGCGGCGGGGCCTTCGCCAATCATGATGTCGATCTGGAAGTCTTCCAGTGCCGGATAAAGAATTTCCTCTACTACCGGGGACAGACGATGGATCTCGTCAATAAACAGCACATCGTTCTTTTCCAGGTTGGTCAGCATGGCTGCCAGATCACCGGGTCTTTCAAGTACCGGGCCGGACGTCTGTCTTAATTGCGAACCCATTTCCCGCGCAATAATGTGCGCCAGGGTAGTTTTGCCCAGGCCGGGCGGGCCAAAGAGCAGTACGTGATCAAGCGCTTCCTGGCGCATGCGCGCAGCTGAAATAAAGATCTCCAGTTGCTCGCGCACGCGTACCTGCCCCACATATTCGTCCAGTGCTTTCGGGCGCAGAGCGCGTTCAATGGACTCTTCGTTGGGTGTCATGGTTTCCGCAGAAACCAGCCGTGGAGCAGCGCTGGCAAGCGCGTCATTGTGAATAGCCATAGGGCAGGTGTATCTTCTTCAGGAGTGAGGGTCTGATGCTATTTTACCTGAAACGTCCATTGACGCTCATTCCTACATGACCACGCCTTCACGGGGTCGATGTTTTCTGCGTAGCCCGCATCCTGTTTGCACTCATTTTCATAGCGGGTCTGATTTTTCTGGATATCGCCAGCTTCCATCGCCGACCGAATCCGGCGCTTCGCCTGCAGGCCGAAGGTACACAGTCACAGTCAGCCCTCAACGATAAACCAGATCGCGCAGATAGAGAGAAATCCACGGAACGTAGGTAATGAGCATCAGGCAGAGCAGAATGACGCCCACGAACGGAATAAGCGACTTGAAAAGTCGCTCTATCGGCAGTTTCGCCACGGCGCAGGCAGCAAACAGATTGACACCAAAGGGCGGCGTAACCATGCCCAGTGCCAGATTTACCACCATGATAATGCCAAAATGCGTGGGATCCACTCCAAACTGCATTGCAACTGGCAGCAGTAACGGCGCCAGAACCACGATGGAGGCCGAGGTTTCAATAAACATGCCGATAATGAACAGGGCAGCATTGACGCCCAGCAGAAAAGTGAATTTGTCGGTAAAGACATGGCTTAGGAATTCACCCAGCATATTCGGAACGCCGGCACGGTTCAGCAGGAATCCGAAAAGACCGGCGTTGGCAATCACAAACATGATAATGGCCGTTGATACGACGGTGCGGTGCAGGGTCTCGGTAAGAATCGGGAATGAGATTTTCCGATAGATCAGCATGCCCACGACAAGCGCATAAACCACCGCAACCACTGAGGCCTCCGTCGGCGTGAAGACACCGCCATAAATGCCGCCCAGAATGATGACAGGCATCAGCAAAGCAAGAAAGGACTGACGGAAGGCTTTGAATATCGGGAGTCGGCCCACGCCATCTTCTTTGCCATAGCCATGACGTTTGGCATAAATCCAGACGTAGGCCATCAGTGCAATCGCAATCAGGATTCCGGGAAAGATGCCGCCAATAAACAGTTCGCCGACAGAGGTATCGGTCGAGACGGCAAACAGAATCATGGGAATGGATGGCGGAATAATAACGCCGAGCTCCGCTGCGGTTGCCTGTAGCGAAGCGGAGAATGGCTTGGGGTAGCCGTGCCGGACCATGGCAGGAATCAGAATGGCACCTACAGCGAAGGTGGTTGCCACACTGGAACCGGCGACAGCGGCAAATATCATACATGTGATAATGCAGGCCATCGCCAGGCCACCCTGAACCGACCCTACCAGACTTTTCGCAAAATTGACCAGGCGTTCCGAAATGCCCCCGGCTTCCATGAGGTTTCCTGCCAGGATGAAAAACGGAATGGCAACCAGTGGAAATTTATCCAGGGCTGCAAAAATCTGCTGAGCGACGACCAGCCAGTTGATCCCTGCGACATACACACCGAACAGACTGGCTATGCCGATGGAAACCGCCACCGGAATGGTCAGGGCGAAGCAGATCAGCATGGATAAAATCATTATTTGCGACATAATCTGTCTCGGCGGTATGGTGAAAACGAAGAACGGAAAGTGTTATCCATGGACAACGGTATGCAGGGCTGAAACCAGAATGGCCAGCGCGAATTGTCTGAATTCGGTAGATAGCGAATCATGGTGATGCGTGGGTCAGAGTAGGGTGAGGTCTTCTTCCTGCGATTCCTTTCTGGCATTGGCCCACTGAATAATCACGGCGATCAGCGCGAGTGCGGTGCCCACAGGAATGGCCGCATATATCCAGGAAATGGAAATGCCCAGGCTGGGGATCGTCTGGAAACGCACGCGATAGGTCATGAGTATGCCGATCCAGGTCATCAGACCAAAGAAGAAGCCCATCACAAGCATCACCAGATGCTCCAGGCGACGTCGCCAGGGATCTTTCAGCAGCGAATGCAGCATTTCCACCTTGAGCATGGCACCCTGGCGGCAGGCCAGGACGACGCCCAGCAGAACCAGCCAGATCATGGCAGTACGCGTCCAGCCTTCACTCCAGTCTGCAGGTTCCTGAAGCACGAATCGTGCAATGACCTGATAGAAGGAAGCACACACCGCTGACACCAGAAAAAGCTGGGCAATCACGGAGATCAGCCGAAACAGGGTGCTGTCCAGAAAACGGGTTAACGCGTTCATTCAGATCTCCATGACAATTGCAATATCAACAGACTCCGTTGGTATTGCAATTGAATTTGTCGTCACTACGGTTGTAATTATTCGATATGGCTGTGCTATCTATTTTGTATTGCGGATGGATTCAACCAGTTCCTTGCCAAACTTTTTGTAGAACTCTGGATAGACGGGCTCTACCGCTTTGACAAACGCATCATGATCGACGTTCTCTTCCACCTGCATGCCTTCTTTTTTCAGCGTTTCCACGCCGCTCTTTTCGATATCATCAACATAATTGCGCATGGCTTTGGCGGCGGCCAGTCCGGCTTCTTTGAATTTTTTCTTGTCATCATCCGACAGTCCGTCATATACGGAAGGCGACATCAATACCAGGGCGGGGCCATAGACGTGGGCCGTCAGTGACAGATACTTCTGCATCTGTGACAGTTTGGCCGACACAATAACCGACATGGGATTTTCCTGGCCGTCTATGGTGCCCTGTTGCAGGGCAGTGGCCACTTCCGGCCAGGCCATGGGCGTAGGCAACATACCGATCTTGCGGAAGGCGGTAATGTGTATCGGATTCTCTGTTGTACGAATTTTCAGACCTTTCAGATCGGCCGGCGTTTTCACCGGACGCACATTGTTGGTCAGGTGGCGAAAGCCCTGTTCACCCCAGGCAAGCGCAACCAGTCCTTTTTCCGTAAAGTCACCAAGCAGCTTCTGGCCGATAGGACCGTCCAGCACTTTACGCGCGTGATCCAGGTCGCGGAACAGGAAGGGGATATCAATGACGCCGGTCTCGGGTACAAAATTGAGCGTGGCGCCTGTGGAAACCACAGCGGCGTCAATGGTGCCCAGCTGCAGACCTTCTATAACTTCACGTTCACCACCCAGCGCACTATTGGGGAACTGCTGAATCTTGAATTCGCCTTTGCTGCTTTCGCCAATCGATTTCTCGAAAGCGTCTGCCGCCACACCATAATGAGAATTCTTGGACAGCGCGTAAGCCAGTTTCAGTGTTTGTTCTGCCATGACAGGTGTCATCACAAAGGCCGACAGAACGCCGGCGGCCAGGGCTTTTTTGATCCAGTGTGCACGCATGATATTGTCTCCCAATGCTTGGGTTTATGTAGTTGAAATAAAAGAATCGGGTAACTTTACGGCAATATTTGCTGCGTGCAAGGCATTTCGTTTGTGATTAGTGCAAACCCTAGCCGCTTTCGTCTGGTATGTTCATCCCATTGTCAGCCCGAGAGTGATTTCAGCGCAGCGCGAATGCCCTCGGATACACCCAGATCAGGCGCCAGGGATTTGACGGCTGCCCGCGCTTCCCGGTCAGAATAACCGAGCGCCAGCAGAGCATTGAGCACATCGCTCTGACCGCCAGCAGTCGGTGTCGCAGGTGCGATTGCATCCAGTTTGCCACGCAGCTCCAGCAGCAGACGTTCCGCCGTTTTCTTGCCTATACCCGGCACCCGGGTCAGCAGGGCGGTATCCTGTTGCGCGACGGCGGCGGCCAGGTCCGCACTGCTCATGCCGGACAGCACTGCCAGCGCCGTGCGTGCGCCAATGCCCGTGACCTTGATCAAGGCCCGGAAGGTAGCGCGTTCTTCCTGACGCAGAAAGCCATACAGCACATGCGCGTCTTCGCGGATCGCGAGGTGAGTAAACAGCGTCACCCTGGCACCCGCTTCAGGCAGATCGTAGAACGTGCTCATGGGCACATCAATATCGTATCCCACGCCATTGACATCCAGGCAAAGGCTGGGCGGTTGTTTTTCTATCAGAAGGCCGGTGAGTCGTCCGATCATCAAAAGCTCCACAGACCCTGTCGTGCAGGGTAAATCAACAATACTATTATTCGACCAGTCGGCCCGCACGAAGGCGAGTGCGAACTCGACGACCCACCAGCACATTCTGACTGGTCAGTCGTGTTGCCAGCGGTGCCGCATGGGCGTGGCAGATGGCGCAGGCCAGCGCGTCAGCCGAGTCGGGTGCAGGAAGTGAATTGAGCGCAAGCAGACGCTGCACCATATGCTGAACCTGCTCTTTTTGCGCGTGACCGTTGCCGACCACGGCTTTCTTGATTTGCAGGGCGGTGTATTCTGTCACGTCAAGATGGCGGTCCGCCAGCGCGCACATGGCAGCGCCTCGCGCCTGTCCGAGCAGCAATGTCGACGCAGGATTGGTATTGACGAAGACCTTTTCCAGCGCCGATTCCGTTGGCGAATAGGTATCGACCACTTCACGAATGCTGTCCAGTATGACCTTGAGGCGTTCCTGCAGGGGAATATCAGTGGGAACCACGATAGTGCCGCTGGCCACGTAGGCCATACGCATTCCGGCAGTGTCGATGACGCCGAAACCGGTACGCCGCAGGCCCGGATCAATGCCAAGAATCCGCAACATCCATGACTCCCTGAAAAAGCCCCGGCGCGAACCGGGGCGTTATGACATCTGCAATTAATGACGGAAGTGTCGGGTACCAGTGAGCACCATGGCAATGCCATGCTCGTCTGCTGCCGCAATCACCTCATCATCCCGCACGCTGCCACCAGGCTGAATAACGCAATCTGCGCCGGCCTTCACAATCACGTCCAGGCCGTCGCGGAAGGGGAAGAAGGCATCAGAGGCCGCAGCAGTGTTCTGCAATGACAGACCTGCATTTTCCGCCTTGATGGAAGCTATGCGCGCAGAATCGATACGACTCATCTGGCCTGCACCCACGCCATAGGTCATGCCGTCGCGGCAGAAGACAATGGCGTTGGATTTGACAAACTGTGCCACATTCCATGCAAACAGCAGATCATCCATCTGTTTGTCGGTGGGCTGCTTGCGCGTGACTACGCGGCAATCGGCTGCAGTCAGTGGCTTGTGGTCGGGGTTCTGCACCAGCCATCCACCGCCCACACGTTTGACGTCAAAGCCATTCTGGCCGTCGCCCAGCGCGACCGTCAGAACGCGCACGTTCTTCTTGCTGGCCAGAAGGACCAGCGCATCGGGCGTATATTCAGGAGCCAGCAGTACTTCCATAAACTGTTCGCTCACGGCGCGCGCGGTTTCTTCGTCCACGATCCGATTGAACGCGATGATGCCACCAAATGCCGACGTTGGGTCAGTCTGGAATGCCTTGCGATACGCGCCAGCCGCGTCTTCGGCAACGGCTACACCGCAAGGGTTGGCGTGTTTGACAATGACACATGCCGGAGCCTGGAAGGTACGCACACATTCCCATGCGGCGTCAGCATCGGCAATGTTGTTGTAGGAGAGTTCCTTGCCCTGCAACTGCTCATAGTTGCCCAGCACGCCTGCGGGTACATTGCTGTCCAGATAGAATGCGGCAGACTGATGCGGATTTTCGCCATAGCGCAGCGCCTGATGCTGACGCAACTGGATGGTGAGTGTCTGCGGCCAGGTCTGGCGGGCAGGAGCTGCGTCCTGCGCCGGCTCTGCGTCTGTAATGGCACTCAGATAGCTGGCAATGGCGCCGTCATAGGCAGCAGTGTGTGCATACACTTTTCTGGCAAGCGACAGGCGCAGACCATAAGAGGTACCGCCATTTTCATCCAGCTCACGCAGCACGGCTTCGTAGTCGGCAGGATCAATCACGACTGTGACGCCGCCTTTTTCTGTTCCGTGATTCTTGGCTGCGGCACGCAACATGGCAGGCCCGCCGATATCAATATTCTCTACGGCGTCGGCGAAGGTGCAGCCTTCCTTGGCAATGGTTTCGCGGAATGGGTACAGGTTCACCACCAGAAGATCAATGGGGTCGATCTCATGGGTTTTGAGCGTATCCAGATGAGCCTGACTGTCGCGTCGGGCCAGCAGGCCACCGTGAATGCGAGGGTGGAGGGTCTTGACGCGGCCGTCCAGAATTTCCGGAGATTGCGTGTGCTCTGCTACTTCGGTCACGTCCAGCCCTTCTTTTTTCAGCAGGGCAGCAGTGCCTCCGGTAGACAGGAGCTTGACGCCGCGGCTGTGCAGCGCGCGGGCGAAGTCGACGATACCGGTTTTATCCGATACGGAAAGTAAGGCGGTCTTGATAGTCATGAAGATAATTACAGTAAATGATGAGAAATCAGTTTCTTGCGCAGGGTATTGCGGGTAATGCCCAGCATGTCTGCGGCGCGCGACTGGTTGTGTCCGGCTTTGCTCATGACCACTTCCAGCAGCGGCTTCTCTACGCAACTGGTGACCATGTTCCAAAGGTTTCCGGCTTCGCCGTCGCCCAGCTCATTGAAATAAAGTTCAAGGTTTGTGCGTACACATTCCTGAAGGTCTTGTGTGTTATTCATAATGGCGATGATGGGAAATTTTTGTTGTTCTGACTTAGTGGAGTGCAGCTTGTGCTATGCGCGGTGCTGATTCGTTGACCAGCTTGGTGAACCACTGATTGACAGCATTGTACTGCGCCTGACAGGTTTCAAGGCAATTCATTTGTTGCCGAAACAATTCAGCCTGCGGAAGATCGCTGATATACCAGCCAATATGCTTGCGCGCTGTTCTGACACCGGTATATTCGCCGTAGAAGCGGTAATGGTGATCGAGATGGGCCAGAAGCACGTCACGCATATGTTCCCACGAGGGGGGCGCAAGCAGGGTGCCTGTTTCCAGATAATGATTGATCTGCCGGAAAATCCACGGATTGCCCTGCGCGGCGCGGCCAATCATGATGGCATCGGCACCCGTGTAATCCAGGACGTAGCGGGCTTTTTGCGGATCGGTAATGTCACCGTTGGCAATGACAGGGATGGAAATTGCAGCCTTGACGGCGGCAATGGTGTCATATTCAGCGTGACCCGTATAAAGATCGCAACGTGTACGGCCATGCAGTGTGAGGGCGGCAATGCCTGCGTCTTCGGCAATGCGGGCAACGCGCAGGGCATTGCGGTTTTCTCTGTCCCAGCCGGTGCGGGTTTTGAGAGTAACAGGTACCTCATAAGGTCGGCACGCGTTGACAACGGTTTCAAGAATGCGTGCAACAAGGGCCTCATCGCGAAGCAGGGCCGAGCCCGAAGCAACATGGCAGACTTTTTTTACCGGGCATCCCATATTGATGTCGATAATGCGGGCGCCTTTGCCAATATTGAAGACGGCAGCTTCAGCCAGCATATCCGGGTCAGCACCGGCGATCTGCACGGCAATGGGATCGACTTCCCCGTCATGGTTCAGCCTTCTGGATGTTTTGACACTATCCCAAAGGGCGGGGTTGCTTGCGGCCATTTCCGAGACGGCATAGCCCGCGCCCAGCTGTTTGCACAACTGACGAAAGGGCCTGTCGGTGACGCCGGCCATGGGCGCCACGAAAACAGGATTGGGAAGAGACCAGGGGCCGATTTGCATGACGGCATTTTACCAAGGTTGAGGCAGCACTCGGGTAAAGATGACGCTAGTTGCGGTATCCCTGCAGCAGGTGCCGGGCCAGGGGACGGCGTAGCGGTTCGGCCAGATCCAGCGCCAGCAGCGACAGGCCGCATGCATGTTCGACCATAGGATTGCCCGTTGTGAAGATCCGCGGCATGAAATCTGTGAGCTGGCGGGTGATACTCCGGTCGGCACGACGTCCGTTTGCAAACTCCGACAGCGCTGTCTGCGGATCTGACTGCACCTGATGCAGCCACGCATGAAGGGCATGTAGCAGACCGGCAACATCGCGCAAACCGAGGTTCAGGCCCTGGCCTGCGACAGGATGCAATGCCTGTGCAGCGTTGCCGATGGTGGCGATGCGTCCGTCCACCGTATTTTTGGCCACGCTCAATGCCAGTGGAAAAATATGGCGGGACTCCAGCACAGAGAAGTTGCCGAGACGATCACCGAAGTGTTCAGTGAGTTCGCGTGAGAACGTGGCATCGTCTGCCGCCAGCAGTGTGCGGGCGCGCTCGGGCGACGTACACCAGACAATGGACTGTGCCTCGGGAAACACGGGATGCGGCAATACGGCCAGCGGGCCTTCCCGCGTAAAGCGCTCCCACGCCCAGCCCGGGCGGGGCAGTGAGGCTCGCGCAGAGGTAATAATGGCGTGCTGCCGGTAGTCACGCAGACGGGTGTCGGGCCTGGCGCCGTCACACTGCACGGCGATACGCGCGCGATACTGCCTGCCATGCTGGCTGATGCTGACCGATCCACTGGCGGGGTCATTCAGCAGGGTTGCCGGCGCGCCGGTCAGTCGTGTGATCCGTCCCTGATCCACCTGTAGCTGCAGGGCGGCGTGCAGGGAACGGTAGGGCACCACATATCCCAGCGCCGGTACATCAAAATCCTCGTGACGGATGAGGGTCCGGCCCAGACGCCCCTTCTGGGACACATGTACCGTTTGTATGGGGGCGTGTTCGCCCGGCCAGCCGTGAATGCGTTCCAGGAAAACGCGGCTGCCATGGTTGAGCGCCAGGACTCGTGTGTCTCGTTGCGGATTATGCATATCCGGCCGGTCGGCCTGAAACAGTCCGACCTTCAGCGACGAACCGGCCAGGTGATCCAGCGCACAGGCCAGCGCCAGACCCACGGGTCCGGCCCCGATAATTGCAATGTCGAAATCAAGATTTTCCATGCCGCTATTTTACCCTTTTATCTGAAAAAAACCCGCGGGCGCAACCGGGGCCCATCGTGGCGTACAATATAGCGTTCAATGCCGGCAGCTTGCCTGATATCGCGCAAAAGATTGCATCCAGACATGTTGAATCAGTTATGGCGGGCCAGACCTGCAAATCATTTTCGAAGTAAAGTTCTCGCCGGCGTCCTGGCCTGTTTCTTTGGGGTATTGGGCCTTCAGGGTTGGTACCTGAAGCGGCCGATTGCCCCATTTGTGACCGGTTTCAGCCTGCTGATGCTGGCCTGGTCGCTGACCCAGCCAGTCTGGTGGGATTCCATACCGTTTTTTTTCCTGTTCATTCCGGTCTGGGCAGGCTTCATCGAGTCGGCATACTATTGCCTGATTTCAGATGAGAAGTTTGATGCACTTTATAATGTCAATCAGCGAAGGCTCAGGCCATCCGGTTTCCTGCCGGGGCTGATGGCACTTTTGAATTTGCTTGTTGCTGGTATCGTTACCATGTTTACCTTGTCGATGGTTGTGGCCCACGTTGCATGCCTGAACTGGAGCTGCTAGTGCGCAATATGGCGTTCGTCATGCAGGGCTGATATACACAAGAGGTTTTTTTATCCTATGGATCTGGACTTGATGCACTGGCTTCGGCCCTGGGAGTTTTCGCCCACGCTGATAGCCCTGTTTGTCTTTTCTGCCTGGCTGTTCCTGCGAGGGACCCGTGTGCACCGAGTCACGGTCGCCCGGCAGATATTGTTCTGGTCCGGCTTCGTACTGGTTTATCTGTCGCTGCATACTCACGTCGACTACTATGCTGAACGCATGTTTTTTGTTCACCGTATTCAGCATCTGGTTTTGCACCATCTGGGCCCCTTGCTCATTATGGGCGCCTATCCCGGGCAGGTCATGCGCGCCGGCTTACCCTTACGAGCACGCGTCTGGCTGCGCGACTATCGTCGCAGTTTTTCAGGCCGATTCATTACCGGTATTCTGACCAACAAGATTCTAGTGCCGTTCCTGTTTGTCTTCCTGGTGCTGTTCTGGCTGCTGCCTACCATCCAGTTCTACTCCATGCTGGACTGGCGCCTGTACAGACTGATGAACTGGTCTGTGGTCATCAGCGGCTTCATGTACTGGAATCTGATTCTGGATCGACGACCCTACGTGGCTCCCGTGCTGACGGCTAAAACGCGCCTGGGCCGGTTTTTCCAATGGACGATCGCTTCAGGATCGCCCGCAGTGCTGTCTCCCGGAGCACGAATTCTGTCGCCGATACTGACCATGGCGCCACAAATGATTGTTGGTGCGGTGATCACCTTTACCACCGTGGACATTTATCCGCTGTTTGATCTTTGCGGGCGGGCGCTGCCCATGTCTGCCGTGACCGATCAAAGTATCGGTGGCCTGACCATGTGGATTCCTGCGGCCATTATTGAAACCTTTGGCCTGCTCTTTGCCTTGTCCACGATGATGCGTCTGTCTGCCAAAGGCCGTCAGAAAACCGGCAGACAGCAGCGAGAAATGCGGATGGCGCAACAGCTCAAAGCCGTGTGATGTTGCTGACAGGCCTTCGCATATAAGCCTTCGCTTGGAGGTCTCCGCTTACACGATTTCGCTTGCGAAGAACTTTTCAAGGCGCTGTGGCAGCCAGGACAGATTTCCCAGACCGCCTCCGCTGGCAAAGCCGGCATGTCCGCCATTACCAGGATAATGCAACAGCACCTGGTCGCTGCAGTCGTCGGGGCCGGGCAGACTGGCTTGCGGAATGAAAGGATCGTTGCGTGCATTCAGCAAGAGCGTGGGAACCTGGATATCCTTGAGAACATACCTGCTGGAGCAACGCGACCAGTAATCCAGTCCGCTGCGAAAACCATGTACCGGGCCGGTATAGGCATCATCAAACTCGAGCAGGGTACGGGCAGCCAGCGCCTTTTGCCAGTTGACGGCGCCGGGGAAGGCAATCGCTTTCTGACGGATTTTTTTGCGCATTGTCGCCAGAAAATGCGGTGTATACACATAACGCCCGATCAGACTATTCTGCAGATGCATGCCGGTAGCCACCAGATCAACAGGAACAGAAACGGCTGCAACCCCTAGCAATCCGGTCAGTTGCTCTGCCTGTTCTCCCGTATATTTGAGCAGCGCATTGGCGCCCAGTGAAATGCCTGCGGCGTGCCAGCGCGCATGGGGTGCCTGCCGCCGCGTCTGCTCCAGAATAAAATGGACATCGGCCGAGTCACCTGAAAAGTAGGAACGCGCCAGCCGGTTCGGCTCTCCCGAGCAGCTTCTGAAGTGTGCGACAGCAACAATCCAGCCTCGTTCCACGAAATGCGCGCCGATTGCCTGGGCATAGTGGCTCTGGCTGCTTCCTTCAAGTCCATGGAAAATGACCAGAGCCTGTCCGGTGAAACTGTCTTTGCTGACGGTTTTGGGTGCGGCCCAGTCGATATCCAGAAAATCTGCGTCGGGCGTGTCTATGCGCTGGCGTTCAAAGCGTTGTTCGGGATGGCGAGCCCAGCGCATGGCGGCAATGGTCTGGCTGTGACCTTCGGGATGCCAGACAGGAGAGGGACAGGGGTCAAGGTCTAGGCGGGCGGTCAAGATGGGCAGCCAGGTTTGACAATAAGAAATGCAAATTAATGCAGAAGATTGGGAATGTCGTGCATTTCCGACAGCAAAACATCCGAGGGCGCGGGCGCGGAGTGGTGATGAACCAGATGCCAGCCTGTTCTGCCCTTGTGATAAACGTTGGTTGCGTAGAACAGCAGTTCGCGATTGCCCCGAGGCGTGTTTGCCTGGACTTCCTCGATGAGAATATGAACCACGGTCATGCCATAGGTAATGACAACAGGATGGTGAGCGTGGATATGAACAGGGCCGCTATTGAGCAGTTCCTGCCACGATGCGTGTATGGCGGCGGTGCCAGTCAGGCGTTCACCGCCAGGATGAATGCAGACGGTTTCTTCATCGTCTGCCCAGGTATGCATGAGACGCATGACGTCACCCAGCCGCATTGCCTCGTAGAACGCCTGCTCCACTTCATCGGGACTGGCGAAGACCGTGCGTTTGGGCGTGGCGCCTCTTTCAGTGGCCATGTACCTTCTCACCTTCTCTGAGCCGGTACACCGCGCCACAGTACGGGCAGGCAGCGGTGCCGGTTTTGCTGACATCCAGAAAAACGCGTGGATGCATGCTCCAGACAGGAGCGTTCGGGCCGGGACAGTATACGGGCAGATCGCTGGCCGACACCTCGATGGGGGCCGTTTTTAATTGTGCAGACATCAGATACTTCCTAAAAAAAGCGGAATGATACGCAGCGCTCAGACTTCGGGCGCGCAGAGACTTACGGTGCTGACCGGTATGCCATTACCGGTTCTGCGACCGGGATGTTGCGGTACAGCGTCATTTTTTGCTGTTACCGGCTCGCGAACCTATTATATTTCTGCGGCAGGGCAGGCGCAATGATATAGACCACGAAGCTTTTGTTAGAATCGCGGCATACCTTCATACGCTGGCCGGCCTGCGTATTGTACAGCACAAGGAACCATTTTGTTTTCCCCGTATACCCTTTTTGCGCGTCTCCTGCCGGCTGCCAGCCAGGCACATGAGGTGGCGCGACGCAAGGCGATGCAGCTGGGTATGCGAGCGGTAGCACCGCATTTGCTGGCGCTGGGCGCCTGGGGTTTTGTGTCGGGCGTGGCCATGGTGAACTATGGGCTGTCATTCTGGCAGTCCATGATCATGTCTTTATGGGTTTATGCCGGCTCCGCCCAGCTCACGGCATTGCCGCTGATGGCGGCAGGCGCACCTGTATGGATGGTGTTTCTGGCCGGATTCATCGTCAATATTCGTTTTGTGATATTCGGCGCAACACTGTATCCCTTTTTTGAGCGTTACTCCCATTTCAAAAGGCTGGTGCTGGGCTATCTGCTGACTGATATCAATTACGTGGTCTTCGTCAGTCTGTTTCGACATGTTCGCCAGAAACGGCGCACCGTCTACGTGTGGACCTATCTGACGATGGGTAGTGCCATTGCGGTTGCGTGGCAACTGAGCACGCTGGCGGGCATCCTGGTTGGTGATCGGGTGCCACGTGAATGGTCTCTGGAATTTGCCGGCGTACTTACGCTTCTGGCCGTGGTGCTGCCGCTGATCAAGGGACGTCCCATGCTGATCACCGTGCTGGTATCAGCTGCCGTTGCCTGGGTAGGCCAGCCGCTGCCATTGCGTATGGGACTTTTTGTCGCCATTATTGCCGGCATTGTGTCCGGCATTACTGCCGAGAAACTGGCTGTCAAAGGCAGGCGTGCATGACTGATCTGTATATTGCGCTTGTGATTGTGCTGCTTGGTGTAGGCAGTCTGCTGACACGGGCAGGCTATTTACTGCTTGGCCAGTACTTTCCATTGAGCAAATCGGTGAGCCGCGGTCTGCGCTATGCGCCTGTGGCGGCATTGACGGCCATTATCGTGCCCAGCCTGTTGCCCTGGACGGCGGGCGAGTGGCCCCAGGTTGGTGCCGAATTTTTTGCGGCAGTGGTGGCAGCGCTGGCCTTTTTGCGAGTGCGCAATATTCTTTTCATGATCGCCGTAGGTATGGTGGTTCTGTGGCTTTTACGCTGGATTTTCTAGGGCTTTCTCCCTGTTTCGGACCTGCTGGCCCATGGTTTGCCGTATGAGTAGAGTAAAATGCTGTTTTCGCGGCCAGCCGCAATTTTCAGTTTCCTTATAAACACTTGATGACCGACGCCAATACGACATCCACCGGCAAAACTCCGACCTTCGAATCTTTCACCGAGGTAGGTCTGCATCCGGACCTGCTCAAAGCGGTGATGGCCAGCGGCTATACCAAGCCCACTCCCATTCAGGAGCAGGCAATGCCACTGATCATGGATGGTCGCGATATCATGGGTGCTGCACAGACCGGCACGGGCAAGACTGCAGCTTTTACCTTGCCCCTGCTGCATCGTCTCATGCCCATGGCCAACAGCAGCATGTCACCCGCCCGGCATCCGGTTCGGGCCCTGATTCTGGCCCCAACGCGTGAGCTGGCCGATCAGGTCGCCGACAGCGTCAAACGCTACAGCCACAGCTCACCGTTGCGCGTGGCTGTCGTTTTTGGTGGGGTCGATATGAATGCCC
>JAEWHK010000024.1 GCA_023387815.1 Pseudomonadota bacterium | reverse complement strand
CAACGCAAACGACACCCGCAAAGCGTCAGCGTACCCTGATCGGTAAAGTGGTTAGCAACAAGATGGACAAATCCGTTGTCGTTCTGGTAGAACGTCGCGTGAAGCACCCCATCTACGGCAAAATCGTAGTCCGTTCAAACAAGTACAAAGCGCACGACGAATCCAATGAGATCAACGAAGGCGACACAGTAGAAATTGCTGAAGGTCGTCCTATTTCACGCAGCAAATCGTGGAGCGTCGTTCGTCTTATTGAGGCCGCACGCGTCATCTGATGCTGCATCGGTAGCGATCACGTCAACAGCCTGTGCTGCATTGGCAGGCTTGCGACGGCGTCCCTACCGGTCTGCGATGAAGAAGTACCGAACCACCCTTTATGGGTGGTTTTTTTATGCCTGCGAATGAACTGGTATGGAGAGTTCAGAAACACGAAGGATTCGGCAGATCGCCTGCTACGTCCACCTTGTTAACTTGAGAGCATTTGCGATACAATGTATCTCAATTACTTACTACGGGAGTCTACTGTGACTGCTACCACCACCATGGTTCACGTGCGGGTTGATGAAAAAATTAAAGCTCAGGCTACCGAGACACTGGCTTCTATGGGGTTGACTGTATCCGACGCAGTTCGCGTTTTTCTAACTCGCGTTGTTGCCGACAATGCGTTGCCCTTTACGATAAAGGCACCAAATGCCGACAGCCGGAGCGCTATCGACGAGGCTGAGGCCATAATAAAAAGCCGTCACGCGCGATTTTCCGATACTAATGCGTTAATTAATGACATCGAAAAAGTCGGCCGCAAGTAAACGAGCAAAATTACCGCGTGCTTGCGATTACACTAAGCACTTTTTAAAAGACTGGCAACGCCTATCTCATTCCGGTCGTTTCGATATGAACCGCCTGAAAGAGGCGATGATGCTGCTCGTTGCGAACGATGGGCCTCTCCCGCCCGAATGGATAGATCACCCTCTCTCCGGTGATTGGGCTGGATACCGGGAATGCCATATAGGTGGAGATTTTCTGCTCATTAACAAAATTGATGATTCGGGAAAGAGTGGAATGGTTGTATTCGTACGTAGCGGGACGCATTCTGAACTCTTTTCTTAACAGAATAATAAATAATCACAGAAAACTGAACTGGTGGTGTTGCGGGTGTCATTTGATCCACCAAAATCAGATCAGGAATCTCTTCAACGTGTTCTTCCTGCATCCTGGGCGTTGCTGCATGGCTATCGTATAGAATAAATGATCATTGATTGCACCTCTACCATCCTGACCATGCCCGATTCCTTTCTTTCCCGTTTGCCCGCTGATCTGAATGTGCTAACTGATAGTCCATCCATGGAAAAATATCTTTCGGATGCCAGTGGACTCAGGCTGGGTTCCCCGCTATTGGTGGCGCGGCCGTCAACTGTTGAGCAGGTTTCGGCCCTGGTGAAACTGTGTGCGAGCGAGAACAGGAAAATCACGATCGCCGGTGGAGGCAGCGGGCTGGCCGGCGGCGCGGCGCCCAACGAGGGTGATGTGGTGCTGTCGCTGGAGCGGCTCAACCGGATTGAGGATATCGATGAGGCAGGCGGTACCGTGCTGGTACAGGCCGGGGCGGTGCTTGAAACGCTATGCGCAACGGTCGAAGATAAAGGCTGGTATTTTCCGCTGGATCTGGGCGCGCGGGGTTCCTGTCAGATTGGCGGTAATGTCGCCACCAACGCCGGCGGCAATCGCGTGCTGCGTTACGGGACCACAAGACGGCTGGTGCTGGGTCTTGAAGTGGTCCTGCCCGACGGAACCGTCATGACCATGCTGGACCGCACACTTAAAAACAATACCGGACTGGACCTGAAGCAATTGTTCATTGGTACCGAAGGCACGCTGGGAATTATCACACGTGTGGTATTAAGGCTGTTTCCCCGTCCGCAAACCCGCCGCTCCGCACTGGTCGGCTTGCAGGCATTCAATCAGGTGGCGCCTCTGCTGAAAGCGGCACGCGGTGCCTTGCCTGAATTATCAAGCTTTGAAGTCATGTGGCAGGACTACGTCGCGCAGTCAGCCCGCGTCAGCGGCAAAACCATTCCTTTTGACGGCGCCTGGCCAATCACCGTACTGATCGAAACGGAAGGGGCGGACACGCCCATGTTCCATGCGACGTTTGATGCATTCCTGGAATCCGTTGTTGAAGACGGCGTGGTGCAGGACGCAATCGTGCCGCAAAGCCTGGAACAGACGGCTGATCTGTGGAGTATTCGCGATGGTATCGGCAGGCTGTTTCCTTCGCTGCGGCCATTCGTGGCGTTTGATATTGGTATTCCGCTGAAGGATATGGCGCAGTTCATCGAAGAGGCCATGACCGAATTGCAGGTACGCTGGCCTGATGCCGTCAACCTGCTTTTTGGTCATCTTGGCGATGGCAATCTGCATCTGACCACCGGCCATCTGAGCGAAGAAGATATTGTTCCCGTCGAAGAGGCAATCTATGCACTCACCGGCAGGTTCAATGGCAGTATCTCTGCAGAACATGGCATCGGACGCCTGAAAAAGCCGTTTCTTCATTACAGTCGTGATAACGCGCAGTTGCAGCTGATGCAGCGCATCCGTGACGCCCTCAACCCGCAAGGGATCGTGAATGCGGCGCGTATCATTGACTGAATTGTTGAATGTTGAAAAACGCTTACCGCTCACGACCTTTCAATAAAGTTCACAATCATGGCAAACCATTCTGTCTCTTCAATTTCCCATGTGACTCCACGGCATCTGTCCGATGCAGCCCGCGCTGCATTTGTTGAACGTTTTGGTGAACGCTTCAGTACGACAGATGCCATTCGTGATCATCACGCTCGTGATGAATCGGCATACCCACCCGTTCTTCCTGACGGTGTTCTTTTCCCCAAAGATACAGACGATGTAGTCGCCGCTGTCAGGCTCTGCACGGAACACAATGTGCCGCTTATTCCATTTGGCATAGGCTCTTCCATTGAAGGTCACGTGTTGCCTGTTGAAGGCGGTATCACGCTGGATTTTCGGGATATGAACCGCGTGCTCGCCATACAGGCAGAAGACTTCACGGTAACCGTGCAGCCCGGCGTGATACGGACACAGCTGAATGATGAAATCCGTCACACCGGTCTGTTCTTTCCCATTGATCCAGGGGCGCATGCCTCCATTGGGGGAATGACAGCCACGCGCGCATCAGGAACCAATGCCGTGCGCTACGGCACCATGCGAGACAATGTACTGTCGCTGAAAGTGGTTACGGCCAGTGGTGATGTGATTCGCACCAGCAGTCGTGCGCGCAAATCCTCGGCGGGCTATGATCTGACGCACCTGTATGTCGGCAGCGAAGGCACGCTGGGTGTGATTGTGGAAATCACATTGCGCGTCTATCCATTACCGGAAGCCGTCACTGCCGCGGTCTGTTCCTTTCCCACGCTGCGCAACGCAGTTCAGGCGGTGATCGATATCATGCAAAGCGGGGTGCCGGTGGCGCGTGTCGAGTTTATGGATGAACGTGCAGTGCGTGCTGTCAACGCCTACAGCAAAACGTCGCTGGCAGAACAACCGCTATTGCTGTTTGAGTTTCATGGTTCGCCTGCCGGTATCGCCGAGCAGACGGCGGTCGTGCAGGAGCTCACGGCAGAGCAGGGCGGCACGGCCTTTCAATGGGCCGAAAAGCCCGAGGAGCGCACCGTGTTATGGACCGCGCGACACAATTACTATTTTGCATGTCTGCAGCAGAGACCTGGCGGGCGCGGCATTACCACAGATGTTTGTGTGCCTATTTCAAGACTGGCCGATTGTGTATCTGAAACCGCCGCCGATCTTGAGAGTCTGTCCTTCCCATGGTCCATCGTCGGTCATGTGGGCGATGGCAACTTTCATGTGGTGATGATGATTGACGCAAATGATCCGAAAGAATGGGAACAGGCAGAGGCCATCAACAGTCGCCTGGTATTGCGGGCCATTGAGATGGACGGCACCTGCACGGGCGAGCATGGCGTGGGTATCCACAAAATGGGATTTCTGAAAGCAGAACACGGCGAAGTGGCATTGCAGCTTATGCGTAATATCAAACACGCTTATGATCCCATGAATATTTTCAACCCGGGCAAGATCGTCAGCTGGGAAGCATGATTGCGGGCGGCATGGCAGGCACAGCGCAGTGTGTGTGCATTGGCTGTGCCTGGCTACCCGCTACATGTGTTCGATATTGCCTGGCGTATCCGCAACCGCGATAATCCACTCATATTTCACCTGTGATCTGCATGCAGAAAGCGGGTCGTACCAAAATTTCATATCGGATACGTGATAAAGTCGCAAAACGCGAGCGTGCTGACCGAAGCGGAAACCGATACGGGAAATTCGCGACACGATGTGCAAAACGCTGCGCGCAAAATAGCGTAAGCAAAACAGGATCGATAACAGATCCATGCAGAATCAGGTAAAGAATCAAATTCAGAAGAGGAGCAAGGCTGCAAATGGGTTCGCAATATCTGGCCGCCGACTGGGGGTCTACCAATCTGCGACTCTGGCTGGTCGAAGAGGGTCGTGCAGTCAGGCAGGCCTCTTCACCTTTTGGCATCACACGCATGCAGGACAAGTCTTTTCCGCAGGTCCTGCAGGGTCTGATGCAGCAAATGGCACTGTCGCCTGCCGATATCTCGCGCATTTATATCGCCGGAATGGCCGGCAGCAATGTCGGCTGGAAAGAGGCCGCCTATCTGCACTGTCCGGTTGCCCTTGATGAGCTGGGAACCCGTATGACACCAGTGGACCCTGGATGGTCTGCGCAGGCAGGCATCATTCCCGGGATCTGCGTACCTGGTCCGCAGGGCGCCGATGTCATGCGTGGTGAAGAGACCCAGTTGCTGGGCGCCCTCGCCGACAATCCATCAGGACTGTTTGTGCTGCCTGGCACCCATAGCAAATGGGCGCAGGTAGAAAACGGCATTATTCTGCGCTTCACTACTGTGATGACAGGCGAATTGTTCGACGTACTGCGTCATCACTCCCTGCTGGGTCGCGGGATACCAGATGCTGTCGCTCACCCCAAAGCCTTTGAAGACGGCGTAAGGGCGGGTCTGGCGGCAAGCGACACCATGACCGAACTTTTCACGGTGCGAGCACGCCATATACTCAAACATACGCCTGCGGAAGAGGTCAGCGATTATCTGTCCGGACTGCTCATCGGTTCGGAATTGCGGGACATGCGTAAACAGTTTGCGATCACCCAGGCAACGCAGCTTACCCTGGTGGGCAGCGGCATGCTGGCGGATCGCTACGCGCAGGCCCTGCGCCTGGCAGACTTGACATTTGTCATCTGTGACGCAGACCGCGCCACGCTTGATGGAATAAGGAAAATACATGAATCATTGGAAACCTGAGCTACCGCTGATCGCCATTCTGCGCGGCGTCACGCCCGATGACGTACTGGATCACGTTCGTGCATTGCATGAAGAAGGCTTTGATGCCGTCGAAATTCCCACCAACTCTCCTGACTGGCAGCGCAGCGTAAAGCAGGTGAGTGATACCTTCGGCGACTCGCTCACAACCGGGGCGGGAACTGTGCTTACGACAACCCATCTGGCGCAGCTCGCTGCCACCGGCGCCAGGCTGATGGTGACACCCAATACCAATCCGGCGCTGATCACTGCGGCGGCCGAAACCTATGGATTTGACATCTGCGCGGGTTTTGCCACGGCCAGCGAGGCCTTTGCTGCGTTAGAAGCGGGCGCACAGTCGCTCAAGCTGTTTCCCGCCAGCGTATTCGGGCCGGATTATGTGAAAGCAATCAAGGCCGTTCTGCCGCCTGATGTTCCGCTATACGCGGTAGGTGGTATCAATCCCGATAATCTCGCGGATTATCTTAAGGCCGGCTGCGCGGGGGCCGGACTCGGTTCCGATCTGTACCGCGCAGGGCAGACGCCAGACGCCACGCGGGAGCGCGCCAGACGCTTTGTACAGGCATGGAAAGCCACGGGACGAGAACAGTAAACGCAATGTTGGAAAGCGAACCACCGAGTCGCAACGTAAAAAAGGAGAACAGGGTTATGGCGGCATTTGATGTGGCGCTGTTTGGCGAAATGATGGTGCTGCTGGTCGCAGCAGAAGAGGGGCCGCTGGAGTCAGTCAGCGTATTCCATAAAATGACAGCCGGTGCGGAAACCAATGTGGGCATTGCCCTGGCCCGGCTGGGCGTCAACGTGGGATGGGCAAGCCGCCTTGGCGACGATACCATGGGTCGCTATCTGAAAAATGTCATGCAGGACGAAGGAATAGACTGCAGCCGTGTTCAGTTGATCGCCCGTCAGCGCACGGGCTTCATGCTCAAGGGCAAAACCGCTGAGGGCGATCCGCCTATCGAATACTATCGCTCGGGGTCTGCGGCCAGTGCAATGACGGCTGACGATATCGATGAAAACTGGCTGTCCGGCGCCCGGCACCTGCATGTGACCGGCATCTTCCCGGCACTGAATGCGGGTACGCTGGCGCTGACAGTGGCTGCCATGAAACAAATGCGACGCAATGGAGGCACGGTGTCCTTTGATCCCAATCTGCGCCCGGCCTTGTGGGGCTCCACCGAGATCATGCGCACCCGTCTGAATGAGCTGGCAAGCCTGGCCGACTGGGTGCTGCCTGGTATGGAAGAAGGACGCCTGCTCACGGGTGCAGATAATGAAGCGGACATTGCCGCTTTCTATCGCAATCTGGGCGCACAGGCGGTGATCGTCAAGCTCGGACCGAAAGGTGCCTATGTGCAGACGCAGGGCGAAGCCTTTTCCGTTGCCGGTTATCCGGTAGAAACCGTGGTGGATACCGTCGGCGCCGGCGATGGATTTGCCGCCGGCATCATCAGCGCCCGTCTGGAAGGGCTGGACTGGCGCGCCAGTCTGCGTCGCGCCACCATCGTTGGTGCCTGCGCGGTACAGGTGGCCGGTGACACCGAAGGCTACCCCGACCGTGCCCGCCTAGCTGAACTGGAAAATAGCGCCTAGGGTTTTCGATAGTTGCTGCTTTCATTCAGTGGTCTTACCATTGAAAACTCAAGGTGATCGGTCGTCTGCTCACCTGCGTGCATCACCATAATAGAAAAACGAAAGCGAGACAAGTGAAGTTCGAAGCCATCAAATCCCGTTCGGTATCGGAACTGGTTGCCCAGCGTTTGATCGACATGATCCGCAAGGGGCAGCTGGTTGCCGGTCAGCAGTTACCGCCAGAGCGGGAACTGGCGGTATTGTTTGATGTCGGGCGACCCGCCGTGCGCGAGGCCATACGCGGGTTGTCGCTGCTCGGGCTGGTCAAGATTCAGCAGGGCGAAGGCAATTTCATCAGTTCATTGAACGTGGAAGACCTGATCGAGCCGCTAAGTCTGCTGATTGATCTGCATTTTGACCAGATCAACGAACTGTTCGATGCCCGCAAAATCATCGAGGGTGGCATCACGCGCCTGGCCTGTGAGCGGCTGACAGAAGAAGAGATTTCCAGACTGCGGGTTAATGTGGATGAGGCGCGTGCAGCGCTGACAAACAATGATCACGAAGGCATTCGTCGACTGGATATCGAGCTGCATCAGACCATCATCAATGCCTGTGGAAACGTTTATCTGCAGCGCGTGGCGCAAAGCATCAGCCTGCTCAGCCGCAAGAGCCGGACTATCACAACTGTTATACCGTCGATTTTGCAGTCTACCTTCGACGACCATGAAAAAATTGTACAGGCGCTGGCAGAACGCAATCCTGCCAAGGCAGCCGAAGCCATGTATCTGCATCTGGATCATGTGCAGCAGCACTATAACAATTACCAGCAGGCCGGCACCTCTACGTCGGAACGCTCAAACCAACAGGAGCCAGTATGAAACTCATTCGTTATGGGGATAACAAGCAGGAAAAGCCCGGCGTCGTTGACAGCGATGGCCGTATTCGTGATCTGTCCGGTGTCATCAGCGATATCGACGGCAGCACCATCACACCGGAAGGACTGGCGCGCCTGCGTGAACTGGATATCTCCACACTGCCGCTGGTTGACGGCAATCCTCGTATCGGTGCCTGCGTAGGCAATATCGGAAAATTCATTTGTATTGGTCTGAACTATTCTGATCATGCTGCCGAATCCGGTCTGCCTGAGCCGAGCGAGCCGGTGGTTTTCAATAAATGGACCAGTGCAGTCGTGGGTCCCAACGATGACGTGGCCATTCCCCGCGGTTCCAAAAAAACCGACTGGGAAGTGGAACTGGGCGTGGTCATTGGCAAAGAAGCCAGATACATCAGCAAGGAAGATGCGCTGTCCTACGTTGCCGGTTATTGCGTTGTGAACGACGTATCCGAACGTGAATATCAGATTGAGCGTGGCGGCACCTGGGACAAGGGCAAGGGCTGCGATACCTTTGGTCCTATCGGACCCTGGCTGGTCACCGCCGACGAGGTTCCCGATCCACAGGCGCTGAACCTGTGGCTGGAGGTGGATGGTAAACGCTATCAGGATGGCACCACCGGCAAAATGATTTTTGATGTGGCTACCATCATTTCCTATCTGAGCAATTTCATGAGCCTGCAACCCGGAGATGTTATCTCTACCGGTACGCCTCCGGGTGTGGGCATGGGTGTCAAACCCGAGCCGGTCTATCTGAAAGCCGGCCAGACCATGCGTCTTGGTATTGAAGGATTGGGTGAGCAAACCCAGAAGGTTGTACAGGCGTAAATCCTGTGCATGCGGAGTGTCAAGGAGCGCTCCGCCAACGGTCTGAAGACCCGGTTTTCAGACCTGCTGTCCGCTCAGGCATCCGGCGATAGTCATGACATCGGCGATGACCGCAGGCAGACAGCCCAGTGCAGTTGCATGACAAAAGCAAAACAGATCGCCACATCATGGGGTGTGCGCGACATCAAAGTTCAGGAACCCGGCACAGCTGGCGTTGCCTGCAATCGGAGACAGACATGAATAAACGCAATTTGCTTAAAGGTTTGCTGGGTGTAACGCTTGCAGTGGGAGCAGGAATGGCTCACGCTGCGTATCCCGAGCGTCCGATCACCATGATCGTTCCATGGGGCGCCGGTGGTGGCACCGATGCCACGGCGCGTATGATTGCCACGCTTCTGGAAAAAGAACTGGATAATCCCGTGAACGTTGTCAATCGTACAGGTGGCAACGGTGTTGTGGGACATATGGCCATTGCCAAAGCCAAGCCTGATGGCTACACACTTGGCATGCTGACAGTGGAAATCGCGACCATGAAGCATCTGGGTCTGACCACGATCAGCCCCTCTGATTACACGCCGCTGGCGCTGATGAATGAAGATCCCGCCGGCGTCACTGTCAGTGCAACGTCCGAATACAAGGATATGAAATCCCTGATGGAAGCCATCAAGGCCAACCCGGGCAAACTTAAGGCATCGGGCACAGGTCAGGGCGGCATCTGGCATATCGCCATCGCCGGTCTGTTGAACAGTGCGGGTCTGCCTGCCACTGCGGTTCCCTTTGTCCCTTCCAACGGCTCTGCCCCGGCCATGCTGGAGCTGGTGGCAGGTGGTATTGCCATCGTTCCCACCTCGCTGCCCGAAGCGCGTTCCATGATTGATGCCGGCAAGGCCAAGCCACTGGCTATCATGTCCAAGGAACGCTCGCCCATGTATCCGGATGTGCCCACGCTCAAGGAAACCACAGGCAACGACTGGACTGTGGGTGTCTGGCGCGGCATTGCCGGCCCCAAAGGCTTGCCGGATGATGTCACGAAAAAACTGGAAACGGCACTTAAGAACGTCAATGAGAGCAAGGAGTTCAAGGACTTCATGTCCAAGCGCGGCTTTGGTGTTGCCTATGCCAACAGCAAGGATTATGGCGAATACATGGCCAAGTCCACCGCAGACTTCGGTGAAGTGCTCAAAGCCATTGGCATGGCCAAGTAAGCCGGCTGGTTGACGGTTATCAAAACGGATAACAAGCGTGGTCAGTCCGGTGCCGCTTTGCGTACCGGACTGCACTGCCGACACTCTGGAAAATTCCCATGAAGCTCAGTGATACGCTTTCCGGCATCATCATCGGCATCTTCGCCATTATCATCTTTGTGATGGCACTGTCGTTTCCACCCACGCCCGGGCAGGAGTTTGGTTCGGGGCTGTTCCCACGCCTGATTGCCATTGGCCTGTTCATTTGTGCGATATGCCTGATTGTGCAGGGCAGACACGCTCAGGGAAAAAAGATCTGGGTCGCCTGGCCCGGCATCAACAGTGTGACCTTTCTGCGCTTCTGCATGATTCCGGCCACGCTAATCTTCTATTTTCTGACTGCTGAATATCTGGGCTTCTTTATTTCATCTGGCATTATTCTGATGATCACCTTCCTGGTGTTTGGTGTGACTCCGCTCAAGAGCATTGTGCTCACCGTGATCAGCGTGGCGGTGATTCACTTCTCTTTCTACAACATTCTGGAAGTCCCGCTGCCCTGGGGTCTGCTTGAATCCTTCGCATGGTGATCCTATGTTCATGAGCAATTTTTCTGCTGCACTGGCCCAGGTCACCGACCCATTCGTCCTTGGTGTCATTCTTGTTGCCGCCATTTTCGGGCTGTTTGTCGGCGCCATTCCGGGCCTGAGCGCAACCATGGCGGTGGCCTTGCTGGTGCCGGTCACTTTCTTCATGGATCCGGTACCCGCTATCGCCATGATGGTCACCTCCACCGCCATGGCAATTACATCGGGCGATGTGCCGGGCTGCCTGCTGCGGATTCCGGGAACGCCTTCTTCGGCGGCCTACACGGACGAAGCCTATAACATGACCCGAAAGGGGCTGGCTGACCAGGCACTGGGCGCCAGTATCGTATTTTCATTTGTGGGTGGCCTGTTTGGCACGATTGTGCTGATCACCTGCGCACCCATGCTTGCCAATTTCGCGCTGAATTTTTCTTCCTATGAATTTTTCTGGCTGGTGGTACTGGGTCTGTCATGCGCGATTGTGATTACGCCGGCCAGTCAGCTCAAAGGGTTCGTCTCTTTGCTTATCGGCCTGCTGCTGGCCTGCGTGGGCATGAACAATCCCGCTGCTTATCCGCGTTTCACTTTCGGCAATGAAGACCTCATGAATGGCGTGACGTTGCTGCCCATGATGGTTGGCATGTTCGCCATCGCCGAAGTGCTGCGTTATGCCGTGGATTCGCAGGACAGACTGGGCGAAGTCAAGGCGCAGATCGGCAATATTTTCACCGGCATGTGGAAGCTGACCAAAAAATATCCGACCTCTATTCTGCGCGGCAGTGTCCTGGGCACCATCGTGGGCGCGCTGCCTGGCGCCGGCGCTGATATTGCTGCCTGGATGTCTTACGGCATGAGCAAGAAATTTTCCAAAGAGCCTGAGAAATTCGGTACGGGTCATGTGGAAGGTATTGTGGAAGCGGGCGCATCCAATAACTCGGCGCTGGCCGGCGCGTGGATCCCGGCGCTGGTGTTTGGTATTCCCGGCGATTCCATTACCGCTATCGTGGTTGGCGTGCTGTACATGAAAAATCTCACGCCCGGGCCCATGATCTTTACGAATAATGCAGTTGAAATGTATTCGATTTTCCTTGTGTTCATTATCGCCAATATCATGATGCTGCCATTGGGATACGCGCTGGTGAAAATTGCACGCAATGTTCTGCGTGTGCCGCGATCCATGCTGATGCCGATCATTCTGCTCTTCAGTATTGTCGGAACGTTTGCGATTAACAATAGCCCGTTCGATGTGATCATCATGATGGTAATGGGCCTGCTGGCCTATTTGATGGAAGAGAATGAGTTTCCGATAGCGCCCGCTGTGCTGGGTGTGGTGCTGGGCGGCATGCTGGAAGAGAACTTCATATCATCCATGATCAAGGCCGATGGCGATTTCACGATGTTCTTCAGTCGCCCCATTGCCGCGATTCTGGGCGTGGTTGCCATTCTGATCTGGATGATCCCGCTTATCAAAATGGTAATGGGTAAGTCGAAGCCACCCTCTCCGCCGCCGTCTTCAGAAGAGGATGAGAGCGTTGTCAATAAACCAGGAATCACAACATGAGTCAGACAGTCAGTACCAACGATCCACAGAATGCTTCAGGTCGAAACGAAGCGCGCTATGACGCACAGACGCTGCGCGAGTTTGCCTGCTCATTGCTGGTGAAGGCGGGCATGGACGAGCGCATTGCCACAAACGTGGCCGAGGTGCTGGTCGACGGTGATCTGCTGGGTCATACCACCCATGGTCTGGCATTGCTCAATCCCTACCTGCAGCAGATTGAACAGGGCGGCATGACCACAAAAGGTGAGGTTGACGTTCTCTCGGACAAAGGCGCGGCGCTGCTGATCGATGGTCACAAGTTGCCGGGCCCATGGCTGGTGAATCAGGCAATCGACATGCTGCTGCCGCGTGCACGTGAGTATGGCACCGCCACTGCTGTGATACGCCAGAGTCACCATATCGCCTGCCTGGCCAGCTATCTGCTGCGCGCAGTACGCGAGAATATGATGATTGTGCTCAGTTGTTCGGATCCATCGGGCCAGAGTGTCGCGCCATTTGGCGGCACCAAGGCGGTCTTCACACCAAATCCGATTGCAATTGGCATACCAGCGGCGTCACCTGTGCTGGTGGATATTTCAGCCTCGATTACCACAAATGGCATGAGCGGACGACTGGCCAAAGAAGGCAAACAGTTCGATGAAGAATGGCTGATTGACAGCAAAGGCAAGCCCACAAGAGATCCGGCAGTGCTCAATCAGGACCCGCCAGGCACGATTCTGCCGCTGGGTGGCCTGTCTGTTGGGCACAAGGGCTTTGGCCTGGCTCTGCTGATCGAGGCGCTGACTGGTGGGCTTGCGGGCCACGGACGGGCGGATCAGGTCAAAGGCTGGGGCGCTACCGTGTTCATCAGTCTTTATGATCCCTCTGCCTTTGGTGGTCAGGACAATTTCCGTCGTCAGATGGACTGGATTGCCGATGCGTGTCGCAATAATCCGCCGCGCGAAGGGTCTGGCGCTGTGCGCATGCCGGGTGACCGTGGCCTGGCGATGTACGAACAACAAATGAAAGAGGGCGTGGTGCTGCATGCAAGCATTCCTCCGCTGCTGCAGGACGCCGCGGGCAGATATGACATGCCCATGCCCGCAACGCTATAGAACGTAACAACAGACAAGAGACAAGGATAAAGAATGAGTCAGAATCGATTGCAGGATCGGGTTGCTGTCATTACCGGTGGCGCGCGGGGAATTGGCTTTGCCGCCGCTGAACGCATGCTGGAGCTGGGCGCGTCGGTCGCCTTATGGGATATGGATGCGCAACGACTGGAACAGTCTCGCGGCGAACTGGAAGGACGCGGAAAAGTCACCACGCACGCCCTGGATCTGACCGATCTGGCTGCAGTAGAAAAAGCCGCTGCCGATACGCTGCAGCAGCATGGCAAGGTCGATATTCTGGTGAACAATGCCGGCATTACCGGCGGCAACGGCGTGACCTGGGAGTTGGATCCAGCCGTCTGGCAGCAGGTCGTGCAGACCAATCTGATGGCGCCTTACTACACCTGCCGGGTGCTGGTACCCGCCATGCTGAAAAACGGTTACGGACGCATCGTGAATATTGCTTCCATTGCCGGCAAGGAAGGTAATCCCAATGCCTCGCACTACAGTGCCACCAAGGCAGGTCTGATCGGCCTGACCAAATCGCTGGGCAAGGAACTGGCAGAAAAAAATATTCTGGTCAATGCAATCACGCCCGCTGCCGCGAGGACGGAGATATTCAATTCCATGTCGCAGGAACATATTGATTACATGTTGTCGCGCATTCCCATGAAGCGATTTCTGGAAGTGAAGGAAGCGGCATCCATGATCTGCTGGCTGGCCTCTGAAGAGTGTGCTTTCAGTACCGGCGCCGTCTTTGATCTGTCAGGCGGTCGCGCAACCTACTGACAATGCCCGCTTTCATTGAGTTACGCAAGGGCGCGCCATACAGGAACGCCTCACTGTCAGAGTGCCAGTCGCCACAAGCGTCATGGCATTTGCAATAAAAGGAGATGTTTATGACCCTACTGCAAAGTCCGTTATTCCGGTCTGCAGTCACCGTGACACATGCGGTGGAAAAGGTACTGACTTACGTGCTGGGATTGTGCGTTCTGGTCATGCTGCTGCTGGTGTTCGGCAATGTTGTGCTTCGTTATGGCTTCAATTCAGGGATTACCGTCTCGGAAGAAGTCGCCCGCATGTCATTTGTCTGGCTGATTTTTCTGGGCACCATCATCGCATTCCGAACGAAACAGCATCTGGGTGTGAACATGCTGCTGGACAGACTGCCTGTTATGGCGCAGAAGATCATTCATATTCTGCGCCAGCTCATTATTATGTGGGTGCTCTGGCTGATGATCGAAGGAGGCTGGGATCAGACCATCATTGGCATAAACAATACCCTGCCCGTTACCGGCTGGTCGCAGGCCCTGTTCAGCGGCATGGTGTGGTTCAGTGCGCTGGCCATGTTCCTGCTGGCGATTGGCGATATTGCAGTTGCATTAATGACGCCCGCCGACCAGGTCTATGCCTATCGGTTCAGAACAGCGGTCGATAACGTCGACGATGTGGAATAACGAGCACAGGAAAATCACAAATGACAGTTACCATCTTTCTTTCCGTGCTGCTTGGTTTTATGGCATTTGGCGTGCCCATTGCCTTCGCATTACTGCTGTCTGCCATCGGTCTGATGTTCTATCTGGATTTCTTTGATGTCCAGATTCTTGCGCAGAACATGCTTGCCGGTGCTGACAATTTCTCACTCATGGCCGTTCCGCTTTTCATGCTGGCAGGCGAGGCCATGAACGCCGGGGGCATGTCGCGCCGCATGGTTGCCATGGCCAGTTCCATGGTGGGTCATATTCATGGCGGGCTCGGTTATGTCGCGATTATGGCAAGTGTGTTACTGGCGGCACTGTCCGGATCGGCCGTTGCCGACTCGGCTGCGCTGGCCGCCATGCTGGTGCCCATGTTGCGTGACCGCGGTTATGACATGAAACAATCCTGCGGTCTGATCGCTGCCGGCGGCATTATTGCCCCAATCATTCCACCTTCTATTTCATTCATCATTTTTGGTGTTGCCACCAATATTTCCGTAACCAAGCTCTTCATGGCCGGGATTGTGCCGGGCCTGCTGATGGGCCTGACACTGGTACTGGTCTGGACCTTTGTGGCACGTCGCTCAACCACCATTAAACCGTTTCCCAAGGAACCCTGGTCTGTGCGAGTCAAGGCTATGCGTGATTCCGCGTGGGCGCTGGTTCTGCCGGTCATCATCATCGGCGGGCTTCGCTTTGGTATTTTCACACCAACAGAGGCGGCTGCCGTGGCAGCGGTGTACGCCCTGTTTGTGGGCATGGTGATCTATCGCGAGATCAAACCACGGGACCTGATGAAACTGCTGGTGAGTGCAGCCACAACCACAAGTGTGGTGATGTTCCTGGTCGCAGCAGCGCTGGTTACGTCCTACATGATCACGCTGGCCGATCTGCCCAAGGAATTGATTGCCATGCTTGGCCCCTTGGTGGACTCACCCACGCTGCTGATGATCGTGCTTGTGATACTGCTCACGCTGGTGGGCACTGCCATGGATCTGACGCCAACGATCCTGATTCTGGCACCCGTACTGATGCCTGTGATCAAGGAAGCGGGTATTGATCCGACTTATTTTGGCGTAATCTTCATCATGGTTGGCTGCGCCGGCCTGCTGACGCCGCCTGTTGGAACCGTATTGAATGTGGTCTGCGGCGTGGCCCGCATTCGTATGGAAGATATTATCAAGGGTGTGTGGCCTTACGTTGCCGCCTACACGCTGCTGATATTGCTGCTTGTGATTTTCCCGCAAATTGTCACAGTACCAATGAACTGGTTCTACTGATTTGCACCCAATACCAATACTCTGGAGACGAAAATGAAAACATTGAAGAAAACAGTTGTGGGTCTGACGGCAACGGCGCTGCTGGGCCTGAGTTCTGCAGCCGTCTGGGCCAAAGATATCAAACCACGCATTATCCGTTTCGGTTACGGTCTGGCAGAAGACAGCCCAACCGGCAAGGCGTCTGCTCACTTTGCCGAAGTGGTCAGCAAACTGTCCGAAGGCAAGATGAAAGTCAAAACCTTCGGCAATGGTGCACTGGGTCCTGATGAGCAGCTGATCAATTCGCTGATCAGCGGTTCCGGTGAAATCACATTTGTGTCCACCGCACCCATCGCCAGTCTGATTCCGGAGTTTGGTGTATTCGATCTGCCCTTTTTGTTTGATAACGAAAAGGTAGCCGACACGGTACTGGACGGCCCCGAAGGCAAGAAACTTCTGGACAAACTGCCTGCCAAGGGTCTGATTGGCCTGAATTACTGGGAAAATGGCTTTCGCAATATCACCAATTCGCGTCACGAAATTTCCAAACTGGATGATATTGGCGGCATCAAACTGCGTGTGATGCAGAACCAGGTGGCCCTGAATGTATTCAAGGGCCTGGGCGCCAATGCCATTCCCATGCCTTTCACAGAACTCTTTACTGCGCTGGAAACCAAAACCGTGGATGGTCAGGAAAATCCCCTGTCTACCATTCAGACCAGCAAGTTCTATGAAGTTCAGCCATATCTGACCCTATCCAATCACGTATACACACCATTTGTATTCCTGGCTTCCAAAAAATGGTTTGACCAGCTGTCACAGGACGAGAAAGATGTGATTCTTGAAGCGGCCAAGGACAGCCAGGCATTCCAGCGCAAGGCCAGCCGTCAGGGTAACGAGGACGCGCTCAAATATCTGAAAGAGCACAACGTGAAAGTTGCCGAATTCTCCACAGAAGAGAAAGAAAAAATCCGCGAAAAAGTTGCGCCCATTGTTGAAAGCCTGAAAGCAAAAATCGGCAAAGACACCGTTGAAGGTGTGCTGGATGCTGCCAAAAAGGCGTCAGACGCCTGAGTCACATCACGCATCTGAGTAACATCACATTTGAAATAGAAGGAACCCGTTATGTCGTCCTCAGAAAAACTGTCCCTGCGTAGCCGCCGGTGGTTTGATAATCCGGCCAATCCAGGCATGACCGCCCTGTATATCGAACGTTATATGAACTACGGTATTACCAGGGAAGAGCTGCAATCGGGCAAGCCCATTATCGGGATTGCCCAGACGGGTTCCGATCTATCGCCTTGCAATCGCCATCATATTGAGCTGGCCTCACGCGTGCGTGATGGCATTCGTGATATGGGTGGCATTCCGCTGGAATTTCCGGTGCACCCCATTCAGGAAACCGGCAAGCGTCCGACGGCTGCGCTGGATCGCAATCTGGCCTATCTGGGTCTGGTTGAGGTCCTGCACGGCTACCCGCTGGACGGAGTGGTTCTGACGACAGGCTGCGACAAGACGACACCTGCCTGCCTGATGGCGGCAGCAACCGTCAACATCCCTGCGATCGTGCTGTCTGGTGGTCCCATGCTGGACGGCTGGTGGAAAGGCAAGCTGGCGGGTTCCGGCACGGTAGTCTGGGATGCGCGCAAGCGCCTGTCTGCCGGCGAAATCGGCTACGATGAATTCATGAACAACGTGGCATCGTCGGCGCCTTCTGTCGGTCATTGCAACACCATGGGCACGGCCCTGTCAATGAACTCGCTGGCCGAAGCCCTGGGCATGTCACTGCCAGGCTGTGCGGCCATTCCCGGTCCCTATCGTGAACGCGGCTGGATGGCCTACGAAACCGGCCGTCGCATTGTTGATATGGTCAGGGAAAATCTGCGTCCCTCAGACATCATGACCAAAGCCGCTTTTGAAAATGCGGTCGTCGCAGCTGCGGCGCTGGGCGGCTCATCAAACTGCCCCATCCATATGGTGGCGATCGCGCGTCATATGGGTGTGGACCATACTCTGGGTGACTGGCAGCGCCTGGGTCCGGATATCCCTCTGCTGGTTGACTGTCAGCCTGCCGGACGTTTCCTGGGCGAAGCCTTCCATCGCGCCGGCGGCGTACCTGCTGTGATGAGAGAACTGCTGGACGCCGGCAAGCTCAATGCCGATGCCATGACCGTGACAGGCAAAACCATCGGTGAGAATCTGGCTGCAGTCGAAGAGCCTGATCGCGAAGTCATCCGCGCCTACAGCTCGCCGCTCAAAGAGGCTGCGGGTTATGTCGTGCTCACCGGCAACCTGTTTGACAGCGCAGTTATCAAGACAAGTGTGATTGACGAAAAATTCCGCAAGCGGTTTCTTGCCAATCCCGAACAACCCAATGTCATGGATCTGAAAGCCTTTGTTTTTGAGGGTCCTGAGGATTATCACGATCGTATTGAAGACCCGGCCCTGGGTATAGACGAGCAATCGATACTGGTCATTCGCAATAGCGGCCCTGTCGGCTATCCTGGTGGTGCCGAAGTGGTTAATATGCAGCCGCCGGCGTATCTGCTCAACAAGGGCATTGATACTCTGCCCACCATGGGCGATGGCCGGCAGAGCGGGACCTCGGCCAGTCCTTCGATTCTGAATGTATCGCCGGAATCGGTAGTGGGTGGCGGCCTTGCGCTTTTGCACACGGGTGATACCGTGAGGGTGGATCTGAATACCTGTCGCGTGGACGTGCTGATTTCAGACGAAGAACTGCAACAGCGTCGCGCAGCCTGGGTCAAACCTGATCTGCTGAATATGACGCCCTGGGAAGAAATCTACCGCGGCATGGTGGGGCAGCACGGTGACGGTGCCTGCCTGGAAGCGGCCACTGCCTATGTGGATATTATCCAGACGCGCGGTGAATCGCGCGATAATCACTAATGAAATATCATCAATGATGCACGGCACAGGCCGATATAAAAGCATAGCGAGCAGAATATGACAGTACTTGAACAGAAAGCCATTCGAACCCTGCCCGAAGCCGCCATCGCGGCATTCCGGGATCGGTTTGGTGAGCGGTTTATTACCTCCATGGCAGTGCGCGAGCACCATGGTACCGATGAATCCCCTTACCCGGTGTGCCCGCCCGAGGCTGTCATTTTTCCGCGTGATACCGAAGAAGTTGTGGATGCCGTGAAGATCTGCAATCAGTACAAGGTCCCGGTGGTTCCCTTTGGCATCGGTTCTTCGCTGGAAGGACATGTGCTGCCAATTGAAGGTGGTATCACGCTGGACTTTACCGAGATGAACAAGGTCCTGTCCATCAATGCCGAAGACTTTACCGTCACGGTGCAGCCGGGCGTGATTCGCACCCAGCTGAACGATGAAATTCGTCATACCGGCCTGTTCTTTCCGATTGATCCGGGAGCACATGCCTCGATTGCCGGCATGACCAGCACACGCGCCTCGGGCACCAACGCAGTTCGTTATGGCACCATGCGCGAAAACGTCGTCTCCATGAAAGTGGTAACGGCAAACGGCAAGGTCATCCGCACCAGCAGCCGCGCGCGCAAATCCTCATCAGGCTACGATCTGACCCGTCTGTTTGTGGGCAGTGAAGGCACGCTGGGCATTATTGTGGAAGTGACTGTTCGGGTCTATCCGCAGCCGGAAGCTGTTACTGCTGCCATTTGCAATTTTCCTACGCTGGAAAATGCCGTGCAGTCGGTCATCGAGATCATGCAATCCGGCGTGCCCATTGCACGGGTAGAGTTCATGGACACCCGCGCGGTGAAAGCCGTCAACGCCTACAGCAAGCTCACCCTCAAGGAAACGCCATTGCTTCTGTTTGAGTTTCATGGCAGCGAAACCGGTGTGCGTGAACAGGCCGAAATCGTCCAGGAAATTGCCCGTGATAATGGCGGTATGGATTTTGAATGGGCTGAGAAACCCGAAGACAGAAAACGCCTGTGGACGGCGCGTCACAACTCCCATTATTCAGGTCTGCAGCTGCGCCCCGGCTCGCGCTCAGTCGCCACCGATGTCTGCGTGCCCATATCACGTCTGGCAGAGTGCGTGAGCGAGACCGCGCAGGAACTCGAAGGCATGCCGTTTCCGTACACCATTGTCGGCCACGTTGGCGACGGCAACTTTCATGTGCAGATGCTGATTGACCCGGACAGCCGCGAAGAATGGGAAATGTCAGAGAACATCAATCGACGACTGGTGTCGCGCGCCATTCGCATGGACGGCACCTGCTCTGGCGAGCACGGGGTGGGCATCCACAAAATGGAGTTTCTCAAGGAGGAACATGGCGAGGATGCGCTGGAACTCATGCGCCTTATCAAGCACGCCTATGATCCGAATAATATCTTCAACCCGGGTAAACTGGTGTCCTGGAATGCATAACACACTTGAAATACTCAAACGCGGCCCTGTCCTTCCGGTCATGGTCATACAGTCGGTCGAAGAGGGACTGCAGCTGACGCAGGCATTGCTGGCCGGCGGTATCAACACATTTGAAATTACCCTGCGCACGCCTGCCGCACTGGACGCCGTGCGCGAACTGGTCAGCGCCTTTCCCGAAGCGCTGATTGGTGTAGGCACGGTGCGGGATGCCGCCCAGCTGGAAGCGGCGATGCAGGCTGGTGCCCGTTTTGCGGTGTCTCCCGGTCTGCCCACGGCCCTGTTGCCTGCCATCAAAGCCAACGGCATGCCGTTTCTGCCAGGTGTGGCTTCACCCACCGAAGCCATGAATGCATTTGATAACGGCTTCCGTGCACTCAAACTGTTTCCGGCAGAAGCCGTAGGCGGCATTCCCCTGCTCAAATCCCTGCACAGCCCGCTGCCCGACATCGTCTTTTGCCCGACAGGCGGTATCCACGCCGGCAATGCCGCTGCCTATCTGGCACTGCCCAATGTAGCCTGCGTGGGTGGTTCCTGGATTGCCCCTCCCGACCGGGTACAGGCCGGCGACTGGCAGGCCATCACCGCACTGGCACGTGAGGCGGTATCTGCTCACGTTTGAGCGAGTCCCCAAATGGCTCTAAAATCGCTTTAATGAACACTCTCCCAATCCGCACCGAAGCAGACTATCGTACTGCGCTTGAGGAAATCTCTCGTCTCATAGATAGCGATCCGGATATTGGCACTCCCGAAGGCGATCGCCTGAATGCGCTGACTACCCTGGTTCAAAGCTATGAAGCCCGGCAGTTTCCGATAGATCCGCCTGACGCCGCATAAATACACCCAATCTGAGCGCGCCAAACGCATGACCACCCGGCAAATTGTCCGGGCGCGTCCTGATTTGCTGCCTCGTCGCCTCTCCTGATTTATCATTAAGCTCATACAGGGCTTTATACATAAATATATGGAACGTGGCGGGCTCATTCCGCCACATCAAACAGTTTTTCAATACAACAACAGGATGAGGCGGCATGGCTAAGATTTCACTTTCAACGCTGACAACATTGGCAAGGGATACGCTCGCGGCTGCGGGCGCCAACCCGGACATGGCCCGGGCAACGGCCCAGGCTCTGGTATTTGCCGATGCGCATGGCATTGCAACGCACGGGGTCTCGCGGGTTCCCAGTTATTCATTGCATTTGTCATCAGGTCGGGCAGATGGCGACGCCGTTCCGCAAATTCTTCAGGAAAAGGCATCGGCCCTGCTGGTTGATGCCGGCGCCGGCCTGGCCTTTCCGGCCTGCGAGCTGGCTATCAGCAAAGCCATTGAAAAAGCAAAAGACACCGGAATCTGCATTGCCGCCGTCACCAACAGCCACCATTTTGGCATGGCCGCGTATCACCTGGAGCAGGTGGCGCATGCGGGCCTGGTCGGACTGGCGTTCAGCAACTCGCCTGCCGCCATGACGGCCTGGGGAGGCAAACGGCCGCTTTTCGGCACCAATCCCATTGCTGCCGCTTTCCCACGCGAGGATGCAGAGCCGGTCATGATTGATCTCTCCCTGTCGCACGTTGCCCGCGGCAAAGTCATTCTTGCCGCACGCGACAACAAGCCCATCCCCGATGGCTGGGCGCTCGATAGCGAGGGCAGACCAACCAATGATGCCAAAGCGGCACTGGAAGGCAGTATGCAGCCCGCAGGCGGCGTCAAAGGCTCCATGCTGGCCCTGACTGTCGAATTACTTTGCGTGGCTCTCACAGGCGCGCGTTTCGGCTATGAAGCCGATCAGCTGTACAACGACAGCGGCAACGAGCCACGACTGGGGCAGGTCTTTATCGTGATTGATCCCGCAGCGCTGGCAGGGCAGCAAACTTACGCCAACCGGCTTGAAGATCTGATTGCTGCCATGCTGGAAGACGATGGCGTGCGGCTGCCGGGCGCGCGTCGTCATGATCTGGCCAATACTGCCGAGGAACAGGGCGTCGATGTGCCCGATAGCCTGCTGGCGCAAATGGGATATCAGGCGGAGCAACAGTAATGCTGAAGTTTGCTGCAAACCTCTCGCTGCTTTACACCGAGGTGCCGTTTCTGGATCGATACGGGGAAGCGGCCAAAGACGGCTTCAAGGGCGTGGAATGCCTGTTTCCCTATGACGAAGACGCCGACCAGATTCGCCAGCGCCTGCACGATCATGATCTGCAGCAGGTTCTGATCAACGCGCCTCCTGGCATTGTTCAGGCCGGGGAAAAAGGCCTGGCGTGCCTGCCGGGCCGTCAGACCGAGTGTCTGGATGGCGTCAAAAAAGCCATTGATTACGCCCTGATTCTGGGCGTGCCGCGCATTCACGTCATGGCCGGTATCGTGAAAGACCCTGCGGGCCGTCAGGCAGCCGGCGAACAATATCTGGATACGATAGCGAAGGCCGCGGATCTGCTGCAGGGAGCCGGTCTGGATCTGATGATCGAACCCATTAATCCAATAGACATGCCGGGTTATTTCCTGTCGAGTCAGGCCCAGGCCCGGGAAGTGGTGGCAAAGCTGAATCTGGCGAACATTCGCATACAAATGGACGTGTACCATTGCCAGCGCGCGGAAGGCGATGTCAGTCGTCATATTCGCGAATCCGTCGGTGCCGGGCTGGTTGGGCATATGCAAATTGCAGGTGCGCCCGACAGGCATGAACCCGATAGCGGTGAGCTCCATTATCCCTACCTGTTTGCCCAGCTTGAGGCACTGGGTTACGATGGCTGGATAGGTTGTGAATATCATCCGGCGCACGGAACCCGTCAGGGACTGGGCTGGCTGCAGCGCTACCGTGCGCAGGCTGATGAGGCCGGGCGTCATGCCGGGAGTCACGTGGCTGCCTGAGACGTCATCGCAAACAGAGGATTGACTGATGCAAGACAAGAAAGATTCAACGCTGATTACCTTGCGTGCCGGTGAGGCCGAACTCGTTGTGGCGCCGCATATCGGCGGGGCCATTGCCGCTTACCATCATCGCATTGGCGACGTGGTCTGCTCCTGGCTGCGCGAGGCGCCTCAGGACGCCATCGATGCCGGACTGGTGTCAGAGATGTCCAGTTTTCCGCTGGTGCCCTGGTTTGGGCGTCTGCGCAATGGAACCTTTGAATTTGAAGGCCAGCGGGTCACGTATCCTTCCGCGAAGCCGGAATCGCCGCACAGTATCCATGGCATGGCCCGCAACAAACCCTGGTCTGTTGAATCTCAGCAGGAGAGCGAGCTTGTGCTGCGGTATGTGCATGCAGAAGATGCCTGGCCCTATCCGTTTGTGGCCGAACAGCGCTTCGTCCTGGAAGAACTACGCCTGCAGGTGCACCTGACAGTCACCAACACCGGGCATCGTGTCATGCCACTGGGGATCGGACACCACCCGTATTTCGTTCGTCATCCAAATACCACACTCACCGCCACGGTGGGTAAGGCCTGGATCAGTGATGAGGAAGTGATGCCGCTAAGTCTGGAAGACCATCCTGACGCTCCGGCCCTTCGCGAGGGCATTACCATTGATCGCCACGTGTTTGATCACCCGTTTACGGAATGGAATCATGTGGCGGACATTCACTGGCCCGACGAGCGGCGTACGCTGCGCATGACGGCCACGCAACCGCTGGACTTCCTGGTGGTCTATAGCCCGCCCGGCAAGCCCTGGTTCTGTGCGGAGCCGGTAAGCAATACCTCGGACGCGTTCAATCTGAACACGCAATATGGACCCATGGAGGTTGGTGGCCAGCAACTGGAACCCGGCCAGTCACTGACATCTGTCATGACATTTGACGTGGCATTCAGCGAATAACCCATTTCTGGCTATCTCGTTCGCAATAATCACATCTTTAGGTATTTCAGATGTTTTATTACAGATGAGATAGCCATCAGAAAACGCACGATTCTTCTGTAATCGTGCGCAGGCCTTCTGTGATCAGTTGACGCTGATATTTTCTGCCTTCAGAATCGGGCCCCATTTGGCCACTTCTTCATTCAGCCATTTCTGCAGCGAGTCCGGTGTCTGGCGATCTTCGCTCACCACCTGTGCGCCCAGTTTTTCCATGCGGTCCACAAAGGCGGGGGATTTCAACGCTGTTTTCAGGGCTTCGTTCAGTTTATCTGTCGCGGCTTTGGGTGTGCCTTTTGCAGTGTACAGACCGTGCCAGACCTTCACTTCAAAGTCCTTCAGGCCTTGTTCCGCCAGTGTAGGCGCGTCAGGCAGCTGCTTGATCCTCTCGGCGGTTGTCACGCCGTAGAATTTCAGGTCCTTTGCCTGAATATGCGGCAGCGTCTGTGTGGTCTGATCGCACAGCACATCTACCTGCTTGCCCAGCAGCGCCGTCATGGCAGGACCGGTACCCTGGAACGGAACGGTCGTGAATTTCACACCCAGCGCCTGTTGCAACAGGGATCCGCAAAGCTGTGAGACCGCGCCTGGTCCGGCATTGGCCAGATTGATCTTGTCGCCATTGGCCTTCGCGTAATCCACAAACTCCTTGAAGTTGTTCGGTTCAAAATCTGAACGTGCCATCAGAGTCATAGGTACGTCCACCACTTCGCCAATATATTCGAAGCTTTTCAGCGGATCGTAGCGCAGCTTGCTGTACAGTGCGGGGGCGGTAGACATACCGGTATGGTGAATCAGCACCGTATACCCATCAGGCTTGGAAGACGCCACATAGGCTGCAGCCAGCGTGCCACCTGCACCTGTTTTGTTTTCCACAACCACAGGCTGTTTCAGGACCTTGCCCATCTCATTGGCCAGCGAGCGGGCAACCACGTCGGTGGGTCCTCCCGCAGCAAACGGAACGACGAGGGAAACGGGATGATCCGGGAAATCGGCAGCCCAGACAAGTGCAGGCGATGCAATCAGGGCCATGGCGGCAGTCAGGCGCAAGGGGGATATTTTCATGGAATGTCTCCTTTGTTGGTATAGGCAGTCCCGGAAAGACAGCAGTCTGTCTATGGGGCGCAGGGCTGTTGTTGCGGATTACGCAGTTATAGGGTGTCAGCACAGATGTCGGACAAGATAGTATGTCGCAAAATCGGAGCCTTGCCTATGCGTGATTTCGAAAGACAGCGTTTTCCGCCCTGATACCCGTGATTACCCGGATACGTCTGCATGCCCATGACGTTGTCTGCCCGAAGTCCGGCGCGCCATCCGTGTATCCGGTCTTGTGAGCTCAGGCAGTGGACACTGGCGCCACACGTTCCCGTGCCTCCTGACGCATTATTCCATCCCTAGCTTGCGAGAAATCTGCTCTGCGGTTTCCAGCAGCATGGGCCGCACCTGCGCCACAGAGGGTGTGTGCAACGCATCAATGCGCGCGATATGCGGCACATTAACGGCCGCCACGACCTGCCCATGCTGATTGCGTACCGGCGCGGCAATATTGGTCACGCCCTGAATCTGGCGACTCTTCATGACCGAGCAGCCATCCTTGCGAACTTTGCTCAGCTGGCGCCGCAACTGTTCTTCGGACAGCGCCAGTTCGCCATCAGTGGGAATATGCGACTGCAGCATCCGCAAGCGTTCCTCTTCTTCGCAGAACGCGAGCAGGACCTGTCCTGAAGAAGTATCGGTCAGCCCCATTTCTGTACCCAGTTTCAGACTGAGTGTCCAACGGGCGGGGCTGTCGACCTGCGCGATAATGACCAGACGCCCCTGTCTGTAGATGCTCAGATGACAGGACTGCTGGCTTTGCACTGCCAGCGCTTCCAGAAGGGGCAGGGCACACGTGGTCAGCTGACGCACAGGATATTGTCGGTGTGCCAGGTGAAACAGACGTAAGGTCAGTGAATAGCGATCGCTGGCATCGGCGGCGATATAGCCCAGTTTCTCCAGCACGATCACCATGCGAAAAATCTCGCTGACCGAGCGGCCCAGTCGTCCGCCCAGCTCGTTCATTGTCATCCCCTGGGTGCTTTCGCTGAGCACTTCCAGAATTGCCATACCCTTTTCCAGTGCCGGCGCGGAATAGCGCGATTCGGCTGGACGGGACTCAGAAGCCCGAGATTCGGAAGAACGAGATATGGAAGGAAGACCCTTGTTTCCAGTCATGAACGTCTGTTTTTACTGATGAAAGTGAGGGTCAGTATAAGGGATTTTTCTTTTTCGACATCCGGGGGAAAGCCCGCATACTCTCATCATTGAAGCCCGTGGCCAATTCCGGTAATATTCATGGGTTTATATATCAAAACAATTTTTATTAATGAAAACGCAAGGAGGATCCTCATGGGACAGCGTCTGGCAGGAAAAACGGTACTGATTACAGCGGCGGGGCAAGGCATCGGCAAGGCAACCGCCGAACTATTTGCCAGCGAAGGCGCAAAGGTCTACGCAACAGATATCAATGAAGAGCTTCTGGCAGAACTCAAGGGCTGCGAGACCCGCAAGCTGGACGTCACTAGTGCAGAACAGATCGCTTCACTGCAAAAAGAAATTGGCGCCGTGGATGTGCTGTTCAATTGCGCCGGCTATGTCCACGACGGCAATATCCTGGGCTGCGAACAAAAGGACTGGGACTTTTCCTTTGATCTGAACGTCACGTCCATGTATCACATGATCCGTGCCTTTCTGCCAGGCATGCTGGAGAAAAAGGGCGGCTCCATCATCAATATGGCGTCTGCCGCATCCAGTGTCAAAGGCGTGGCAAACCGATTCGTATACGGCACAACCAAGGCGGCCGTTATAGGCCTGACCAAGGCAATCGCTGCCGATTTCGTCGGCCAGGGTATTCGTTGCAATGCCATCTGCCCGGGCACCGTCGAGTCGCCTTCGCTGAAAGACCGCATCGCGGGTCAGGCCAAAAAATACGGAACGTCTGAAGAGGAAATGCGTGCCAACTTCGTGGCTCGTCAGCCTATCGGCCGCGTGGGGCGTCCGGAAGAGATCGCGTTCCTGGCGCTTTACCTGGCCTCTGATGAGTCCGTCTACACCACCGGCACCGCCCAGATCATCGACGGCGGCTGGTCCCTGTAAAGTCGCTTAGGCCGCCACGCCTCTGCGCGTGCGCGGCTACTTCAAAGGCGGTAAAGCATCAACGCGTTCGGCAACGGTCTGGCAGGCGATAGTCAGATCCGTGACGATACGATTATCGACTCTCAAGTCGCCCTCGTACTCTCCCATGTTGCGGATGTTGTGACACATGTCGAGAACGCGCCAGACTGCCGGGCCGAGGTTAAGTGTGTGTGGCAATAGTTGGAACACGACATATCGGTTGCTGGAGCGATAGCCATGCCAACGTAACGCAGCCAGACAGAATGCGTGTGCGGCGTTATATGCCAGATCGAAGCGACTTTCGATCGATAGCGTTGTATTCAGAGCATCACTCAGCCGCGCATGTCCCGAGCGAATCAGTCCTTCAAACTCTCGCTTGTCTGGCGGCTCAGCCCGTAGCGGTTTGCCAGGGCCGCTCAGGTTCTCAAACGCTGAGGTCACAGTCTTCTCCTAGAATCCAGATCTTGGGTTGATCCATAACGCGATTCAGGAATGAATCCTTCTCTGCAATGCGCCTGCGAAACTCATCTGTCGACAGAATCGTAGGATTAACCGGGCGCCCGAGTACAGTGCTTACTTCTTCCAGAGCAGTGAAAAGTTCACCATAGCTAATTTCGTCACTCACCACCATCAAATCGATGTCGCTGCTGGCAGTATCCGTTTTCTTGGCCACGGAACCATAGACAAAAGCGGCGGTGATTCGGGCAGATAAGGGTTCAAGCGCTGCGCGCAATGGGTCAGCTAAACCTACTGTTTTCTGGATGATAGAGCGTAGCTCATCAAAGATAGGTGATTCTGCGTTTGCCTGATAGTGCTTCTGGTTCCCTACCGCTCTGACCGTCACCAGGCCACTGTTGCTGAGCGTTGCCAGCTCACGCTGCACCGCGCCTGAACCACTGTCGGCCAGGCTGATTACTTCATTCGCGTAAAAGCTGCGATCCGGCTGACCATAGAGTATTCCCAGTACTCGTTGTTTGGTACCGGGAAAAAGGGCGTCGGACAAGCTCCGCGAAGAGGCAGTAATGTTAAATATACCCATATTGGGTATTATCATACCCATTTTGGGTTTTTGTGGCAACTGAAGTTTTCCACACCCGCCTAGTTTAAAGACGAAAAAAATCCCCGCCTTATCAGACCCTGTTATTGTTCACAACGGATCCGGGCGGGGATGTTCTTTTCAGAACGCGGGATTAGTCTTCTTCGACGAAGGTTTCCTCACGTTTCTTACGGATGGATGGGATCGCTACAATCACCACCAGAATCGCTGCCACCACAAGCAGTGACAGGGAGAGGGGGCGAGTCACGAAGGTCGTGAAATCACCGCGTGACAGCAGCAGCGCACGACGGAAGTTTTCTTCCATCATCGGGCCAAGAACCAGACCCAGCAGCAACGGTGCACCTTCACATTTCAGCTTGCTCCAGACGTACCCGATAATACCGAATACGGCCATCACATAGATGTCGAACACATTGTAGTTCAGAGAGTACACGCCGACAGAGCAGAACAGCACAATGGCAGGGAACAGAACACGGTATGGTACTTTGAGCAGTTTGACCCACAGGCCAATCAGCGGCAGGTTCAGAATCACCAGCATCAGGTTACCAATCCACATGGACACGATCAGACCCCAGAACAGATCAGGGTTGCTGCTCATGACCTGAGGACCAGGCTGAATATTGTGAATCGTCATGGCACCCACCATCAGCGCAGTCACCGCGTTACCGGGGATACCCAGTGTCAGCAGGGGAATGAACGATGTCTGGGCAGCCGCGTTATTGGCTGATTCAGGACCCGCCAGGCCGGCCGGATGACCTTTACCAAAGCGTTCCGGATTTTTGGACAGCTTTTTCTCCAGTGTATAGGAGGCAAAGGAAGACAGCACGGCACCGCCGCCAGGCAGAATGCCAAGGGCAGAACCCAGCAACGTACCACGCACAGAAGCGGGTGCTGCCTGTCTGAATTCTTCCTTGTTGGGGTACAGACTGCCGATCTTGTCGGTAATATCAACACGGTTCTCTTTCTGTGCCAGATTGGTCATGATTTCGGCCAGACCGAAAACGCCCATGGCAACCACGGCAAAGTCGATACCATCCTGCAATTCAGGAATACCAAAGTCGTAACGGGCCACACCTGAGTTCACGTCTGTACCCACCATACCCAGCAGCAGACCCAGCAGAATCATACAAATGGCTTTGGGCAAAGAACCGGAGGCCAGCACAACCGCGCCAATCAGACCCAGCACCATTAACGAGAAGTACTCGGCCGGACCAAACTTGAAGGCCACTTCAGCCAGGGGAGGCGCGAAGGCGGCAAGCAGAACGGTGGCAAAGCAGCCAGCGAAGAAAGAGCCCAGCGCGGCGATGGCAAGTGCCGCCCCCGCTCGTCCGTTCTTGGCCATCTGGTGCCCATCGAGCACCGTCACCACCGCCGAGGTCTCCCCCGGTAAAGCCACAAGAATGGCCGTGGTTGAGCCGCCGTACTGGGAGCCGTAGTAAATACCGGCAAGCATGATCAGACCGGCAACAGGCGGCAGAACATAGGTCAGTGGCAGCAGCATCGCGATGGTAGGGACAGGGCCGATACCAGGCAGCACGCCAATCAGGGTTCCAAGAATACATCCGAGCAGCGCGTACAACAGGTTTTCGGGCGTAAACGCGACAGAAAACCCCAGCGCCAAGTGTTCAAAAATTTCCATAATTATTTTCCTTTAATACGACGCGCCAGGGTCACTACCGCAATAATGAGTGACAGGGGGACGAAGATCTGGGCAAGCAGAGACCATTCGCCGAAAGGCACTGGCAGCATGGGGAAAATCAGACCGAGTCCCTTGATGAATGCGAGCCAGGTGAACAGCGTCAGGAAAATGGCGTTGAAAATCGCGATTTTTATGCTGAATTCGTGACTTGCCAGGCTGCTGAAGATAATCAGCAATGGAACGGAGATATACAGTCCCAGATGATCAAGCATCAAGGCGAAAACGGCAATGGAACCGATGATCAGAAATAGAATATCCCAGTCGAAACGGCCGACATCTGTGTCTTCCTGGGGCTCGCCCCGCAGGGACGTCATGAAAACCACGGCGCCGAGAAGAGCCAGACAAACGCCCAGCCAGAATGGAAAATAACCCGGACCCATACGGGCAGGCGTACCCATGTCATAGGAACTGGCGAAAATGGCAAAGCCGACGCCAATCACAATGAACATAATGCCTGACCAGAAGTCCTGCTGATTTTTGATGTGCATATACTAACCTTCTTTATTTAGAGTCTTGCGCAAGGGAGTGCTGCGAGTACGGCGCAGCCGGGATGCCCAATCCCGTCTGCACGTATTAGCAATGAGTTATGTCACTCGAGCTTGATGTTGCCTTTTTCGACAACGCCCTTGGCCCAGTCGTATTGCTGCTGAATTTCCTTGCCGAATTCCTCGGGAGAATTGCCGGAAGGAAAAGCTCCCTGTTTTTCCAGGGCTTCAACAACTTTGGGATCTTTCAGTGCTTCAACTGCCACACTGTTGAGTTTATCGATCACTTCCTTTGGTGTGTTGGCAGGGGCCAGAAGGCCGTACCAGACAGGCTGATTCAGGTTTTCGTAGCCCAGTTCAGCGAAAGTGGGTACATCTTTGAGCGCAGGCAGACGCTCTTTCCAGGCGATTGCCATGGGCCGCAGTTTGCCTGCTTCGATCTGGGGTAATGATGAAGGCAGATTGTCGAACATGATTTGTATCTGTCCGCCGACGGTGTCGGTTACGGCTGGGCCCGCGCCACGGTAAGGCACGTGCACAATATCGGTTTGGGTAGTCTGTTTGAAGGCTTCGCCGGCCAGGTGCAGCACGCTGCAAGTACCGGATGAGCCATAAGAGTATTTACCTGGATTGGCTTTGAGTTCTTCCAGGAATGCTTTGAAGTCTTTAGGCGGGAATTTCGGATTGACCTCTACCACGTTTGGCACATTCGCGAAATTGACCACAGGTGCGAAATCTTTCAGGGCATCGTAGCCCAGACCTGTGGGTTTGCAAGCCGGATTGACGGCCATGGTGGAGACCGTGGCAATGGACAGCGTATAGCCATCGGGTTTGGCACGGGCTGCCTCTGTAGCACCCAGGGCGCCGCCTGCGCCGCCTTTGTTCTCAATGACCATGGGTTTGCCTAGGATGTCACTCATTTTGGCTGTGACAACCCTGGCAACGATATCGGTTGAGCCACCGGGAGCGAACGGCACAATTACACGAATTGGTTTGGATGGGTAATCGGCTGCCTGGGCAGTGCCAACTGCTGCAACGCTCAGGTAAAGCGCTGATGACACTAGGGAAAAGAGGGTACGCTTTTTCATTGACATTCCTTCGTTTTAGACTTTCTTGGAGATGGCATCCCTGTGAAGTGGATGTTGGCGTATTAAATCAAAAGTTATGGCGATTAATTCGCTAACTTGGCTTGAATTAAAACAAGATAGTATTAAGGAATATGCACTGGAAGCAAGCCTTTATATTTGAACTTAGGGTAATTGCGTAGACCCTATGCCATACATTTGTGCGCAGATGTATCCTGCTGGTGCGATCATCTGACGCCAGCCTGACTAAATCGGAGATAAGAGGTATGACCAGTGTCGGCACAGGATTCACATGAACCCTGGCCCGGATCGCATTGACATTCGGGCGCAGCGCGATTTCCACATGCGCATCAATAGCTCGCCATGCCTTGCCTTCAGTGGTGGCATTTCGGTGATCTGACCTCAGATGTGAGCGGGAAGCGAGATAAGCAGCGAGATGGGCTGTAAGGGCAGGGAAATGGAAAACGCGCGCTGTGATCGAACACAACGCGCGTCTTGGAGGGGTATTTCGAAGGAACTATTGCTTGCGCCGATTGGCAGGCAGCAGGGCAAGCAATTCGCCCACAATGCCCTTGCGGAAGGCCATCACGCAGATGATGAAAATCAGCCCCATCACAATGGTGACCGATTCGCCGAGCGTCTGAAACCATTGGACACCGGTGGCGTTAAACAGCATCCGACCGATTTCGCCAATTTTGTTTTCAATGAACACCACAATCAGCGCACCGATGACAGGGCCTGTGAAGGTGCCTACGCCGCCAATGAGGGTCATCAGTACCACCGTACCGGACATCTGCCACATCGCGTCAGACAGCGTCGCAGACACGAATACCAGCGTTTTGGTGGCGCCTGCCAGTCCGGCCAGCCCCGCGGAGAGCACAAATGCCAGCAGCTTGAATTTTTCAACGTCGTAGCCCAGGGACACAGCCCGCGGCTCGTTTTCCTTGATGGCCCGCAGCACATGTCCAAACGGCGATTTGACGGTGCGCCAGCAGATGTAATAGCCGATGATAAAGATCACAACCACCAGATAATACAGATTGATGTCACGGCTCAAATCCAGAATGCCGAACAGTTTGCCGCGAGGCACACCCTGCAGTCCATCTTCGCCACCGGTAAACGGTGCCTGCAGGAAGTAGAAGAACACCATTTGCGCCATGGCAAGTGTAATCATGGTGAAATAAATGCCGCTGCGGCGAATCGCCAGCCATCCCACAATCAGTCCCAGAACGGCAGCAATGAGAACACCAAAAAGAATGCCCAGTTCAGGCGTCAGACCCCATATTTTGATGGCATGGCCGGCGGCATAGGCAGCGCCCCCGAAAAACGCGGCATGTCCGAAAGAGAGCAGACCCACGTAACCCAGCAGCAGATTAAAGGCGCAGGCAAACAGGGCATAACACAGGATTTTCATGACGAAAATCGGATAGACGCCCAGTGCAGGCAGCAGGGCCAGTGCCAGTGCAAAAACCAGCAGTGCAAGCAGTTGGCGATTCATTTTACTTTCCCGAAAAGTCCGGCAGGACGCAATAACAAGACAATGGCCATGATGATAAAGACGACCGTGCTGGACGCTTCAGGCCAGAACACTTTCGTCAGGCCTTCGATCACGCCCAGTCCCAGCCCGGTCACGATGGAACCCATGATGGATCCCATGCCGCCGATCACAACTACCGCAAAAACCACAATAATCAGATTCGATCCCATGAGCGGAGAGACCTGCAGCACCGGCGCAGCCAGCACGCCCGCAAAACCGGCCAGGGCAACACCAAAGCCGTAGGTCAGCGTCACCATGAGAGGCACGTTGATACCGAAGGCCTCAACCAGTTTGGAGTTCTCGGTACCGGCGCGCAGCAGGGCGCCCAGGCGTGTCCGCTCAATCACATACCAGGTCACCAGGCAGGCGATAATGGAAGCCAGCACGACCCAGCCACGATAGATGGGCAGAATCATAAAGCCCAGATTGACCGCGCCGCGCAGGGATTCCGGCGTTGGATAAGGCTGGCCGGAAACGCCGTAAAGACTGCGGAAAATGCCTTCGATCAGCAGGGTCAGACCAAAGGTCAGCAACAGGCCGTAAAGATGGTCAAGCTTGTACAGATGGCGCAGCAGCAGGCGTTCAATGATAATGCCCAGCAGGCCGACAACAATGGGGGCCACAATCAGCATCACCCAGTAGTTCAGCCCGAGAAACTGCAGACCCATCCACGCAACGAATGCTCCAAGCATATACAATGCGCCGTGCGCAAAGTTGATGACATTGAGCAGGCCGAAAATGACCGCGAGCCCAAGCGAGAGCACTGCATAGAAAGACCCGTTGACCAGACCCAGAAGGATCTGACCCAGAAAGGCGGCTAGAGGTATGCCAAAAATGGTAATCATATTTCGGACTGCATCAATTTAAATTTCATTCTGGAATGGCAGGAACCCCATCGGGATGCCTGCCAACACAACACGGGCAGAATCAGAGTTTGCAGGTTGATTCGCTTTCTTTGCCGTAGGCCACTTCACCCGGTACTTTTTCCACGACCTTGTAGTAATCCCATGGTCCTTTGGATTCTTCAGGTTTTTTCACCTGCATCAGATACATATCGTGTACCACCAGGCCGTCCTTGCGTGTCACAGCATCCTTCATGAAGAAATTGCTGATCTTGTTGGACTTGAACCATTTCACAATTTCGTCGCCATTGTCGGTCTTGGTGGCAGCCACGGCCTTCAGATAACTGTCGACGGCGGCATAGTCACCTGCCTGCAGAAATGAAGGTTTGCGCTTGACTTTGTCTTCAAACTTCTTCGCCCATGCGCGTGATTCGTCATCCTGATCCCAGTACCATGCGGCCGTCAGATAAAGCCCCTGTGTGGTTTCCAGACCCAGCGAATGAACGTCATTGATGAACACCAGCAGACCCGCGGGTTTGATGGCCGGGAAAAGGCCGAATTCGCTGCCCGCTTTCATCGAATTGATGAAGTCGCCACCGGCATTGGCCAGACCCATGATCTGTGCGCCCGAAGACTGGGCCTGCAGCATGTAGGATGAGAAGTCTGTTGTGCCCAGAGGGACTTTCACTGAACCCACCACTTCCCCTTTGCTGGCTTTCACAACGGTTGTTGTGTCAGCTTCCAGAGAATGACCAAAGGCGTAGTCGGCAGTCAGGAAGAACCATTTGCTGCCGCCCTGTTTCACCACGGCGCCACCGGTTACGTTGGCCAGTGCCTTGGTGTTATAGGCGTAGTGAATGGTGTAAGGCGTGCAGTTGGCATTGGTCAGTGCTGTTGTGCCGGGACCAATGGCAATGTATGGCACTTTTTTGGCTGCGGCAACCGCTGCAGATGCCAGCGCCGTGGCAGAGTTGGTACCACCAATGATCACGTCAACCTTGTCCTGGTCAATCCACTGGCGTACACGGGCAGACGCAACGTCAGCCTTGTTCTGGTGGTCGGCACTTAAAATTTCAATCTTCTTGCCATCAACGTTACCGCCATGGTCTTCAATGGCCATCTTGATGGCTTCAACGCCGCCCTTGCCGTCGATGTCGGAATACACGCCGGACATATCGGTGATAAAGCCGATACGAATAACGTCATCGGAAATGCCTGCGGCCATCGCATGGGTGCCCAGCGATGCCAGAGCCAGCGCACAAAGTGTTTTTGTGAGTCTCATCGTTACTCTCCAATAGATAAAGGAATAATTGTTGTTGAATGATCCGTCAAACGCCTAAAAGCTCGTTCAACGTCTCCTGTTTGGCAGCCAGCTGTCCAGCAGGAAAATTTTCCACGATTTCGCCATGTTCCATGACATAGAAATGATCGGCCAGGGGCGCAGCGAAATGAAAATTCTGTTCTACCATGATGACTGTCAGGCCCTTTTGCTTGAGCGTTCGAATCATCTTTGCCAGTGCCTGCACAATCACAGGCGCCAGTCCTTCGGATATTTCGTCAAGCAGAAGAATGTCTGCGCCCGTACGCAGAATGCGCGCAACCGCCAGCATCTGCTGCTCTCCGCCTGACAGGCGTGTGCCCGGGGAGTTGCGGCGTTCCTTGAGGTTGGGGAACATGGCATAGATTTCATCCAGCGACATGACGTTCTCTGCAGCCTGACGATTCTTCAGCGGCGGCGGCAACAGCAGATTTTCTTCGCAGCTCAGGCTGGCGAAAATGCCTCGCTCTTCCGGACAATAGCCAATGCCCAGATGCGCAATCTTGTGGGTGCGCAAACCAATGGCTTCAGTGCCATTGATTTTGATGGATCCCTTGCGAGCGCCGGTCAGTCCAAGCATTGCGCGCATGGTTGTTGTGCGACCCGCGCCATTGCGGCCCAGCAGCGTCACCACGCTGCCTTTGGGAATGGTCATGTTAACCCCATGCAGAATGTGCGATTCACCGTACCAGGCGTGCAGATCTTTTATTTCAAGTGCATTGGTGCTCATGCATGTGCTCCCTGCAGGACACCTTCGGCCGTACCCATATACGCCTGCATGACGTCTGGATTGGTCGAAACGGTTTTGTAATCGCCCTCGGCCAGCACGTTTCCGCGAGCCAGCACGGTAATGCGGTCGGCAATGGACGAAATCACATTCATGTTATGTTCCACCATCAGGATGGTGCGACCCGCGCTCACTTTCTTGATCAGTTGCGTTACGCGATCCACGTCCTCATGACCCATGCCCTGAGTGGGTTCGTCCAGCAGCATCAGTTCGGGCTCCATGGCAAGTGTGGTTGCAATTTCCAGCGCACGCTTGCGGCCATAAGGAAGGCTTGAGGTAATGTGATCCTGGAAATCCAGCAGGTCCACTTCAGCCAGCAGTTCACGGGCACGATCGTTCAGGCGATTCAGCGAGGTATCGCTTTTCCAGAAATGAAAGGACGTGCCTTCTTCGCGCTGCAGACCAATACGAACATTCTCCAGTACCGTCATATCCGGAAAGACCGCGGAAATCTGAAAGGAGCGAATGATGCCCTTGCGCGCAATTTGCGCAGGCTTTTCAGATGTGATGTTTTGACCGTTAAAGAAAATCTCGCCAGAGGTTGGAATAATGAATTTGGTCAGCAGATTGAAACACGTCGTCTTGCCCGCGCCGTTAGGTCCGATCAGTGCATGAATGGAACCTCTTTGCACTTGAAGATCAACCGCGTTGACCGCTACAAACCCAAGAAACTCCTTGGTGAGCTTTTTTGTCTCTAGTATTAGATCTGTCATATTCTTGTCTTTTGAAACCCGCAGGAAAGCGGAAGAATCTGTCCGCTACCGTATGTCAGCGGACAGTATGCGTACGATCAGATCAATTTGCTATTAGTGCTAACCATAGGTGACACAGTGCAGCAAACTTGTGGAAATAAAACGTAGCAGATTCATGTGAAATCAGCGCGGATACGCATATTTTGCGCGACATGTATGTCATGCAGACGACAATCCCGCAACTTCAGGATATCGCAAATGTCATGCCAGGGTAACCGCCTGATGATGGCTGCTTGTGATGGTGTCCGTTATGCTTTCGTCGCGTCGCCGCTTTTGTTACTGCGGCAGTTTAAACGCCATCACATAGTCTCCCAGACGAGTGCCTATCGAGCCATGGCCGCCAGCCACAATCACAACCATCTGTTCGTTCTTGCTGTTCAGATAAGTCATGGGCGTGGCCTGACCGCCTGCAGGCAGTCGCGCATTCCACAGCACTTCGCCGGTAGTCAGATCGTAGGCGCGAATGTAATCATCTACTGCCGCACCCATGAACACCACACCCGAACCGGTAATCATGGGTCCGCCAATGCCGGGCACGCCCATTTTAATGGGCAGGGGCAGAGGCGTCAGATCACGTATCGTGCCGTTTTTGTGCTGCCAGGCAATCTTGCCGGAGCGCAGGTCCACGCCGGCAACAAATCCCCAGGGAGGCTGCTGGCAAGGGACACCCAGCGGTGAAAGAAACGGATGCATATTCACAGCATAAGGTGCACCCTCATTACTGTTGACACCCTGTTCACCCACGTTCAATTGCGCGTCCTTGGCCAGTTCGGCACGAGGTACCATTTGCGACACAAACGCCAGTTGCAGCGGCATACCGAACATGACCTGGCGTTTGGGATCCACCGCGATACCGCCCCAGTTGAAGGCGCCGAAGTTGCCGGGATACACAATCGTGCCTTGCAGGGAAGGTGGTGTGTACTGGCCTTCGTAACGCAGGGATTTGAACTGGATGCGGCACCAGAGCTGATCGAACGGCGTGCCGCCCCACATGCGTCGCTCGGACAGTGGTTCAGGCTTGAAGTTCAATGCAGACTCAGGCTGCGTGGGTGAGCTGTGTTCGCCTTCAATCGTGCCCTGCGGTGCGGTGACTTCCCTGACAGGAATCACGGCTTCACCGGTGCGGCGATCCAGTACATAAATATCACCCTGTTTGGTTGGCACCACCAGCGAAGGCACCGGACCCTTGCTGGTATTGATGTCCACCAGGCTTGGCTGCGCGGGTGAATCCATATCCCACAGATCGTGATGGATAAACTGATGAACCCACTGCGCCTGACCGTTATTCAGGTTGAGAGCCACCACAGACGTTGCATACTTTTCCTCGGCCTCATTGCGATAGCGACCGAGCTGGTCAGGTGTTCGGTTGCCCATGGGAAAGTAAACCAGACCCAGCTTTTCGTCCACGCTGGCGACCGACCAGCTATTGGGTGAGCTTTTGCTGTAAACCTGTTCCGGATTGTTGGGATTAAACGGCGCCGTATCATCGGGATTGCCTGAATCCCAGTTCCACAGCAGTTTACCGGTACGCACATCGTAAGCGCGGATCACACCGGAGGGTGAATCAATCGCATAATTGTCGTTCACTGCACCGGCGACAATCACTTTGCCATCGGCCACGACGGGTGGCGAAGTGGAATAATAATAGCCGTGCTGTTTGAACGGCATATTGTGTGTCAGGTCCAGTTCCCCATTGTCGGCAAAGTCCTTGCAGACTTCCCCTGTTTGCGGATCCAGAGCGATCAGTTTGGCGGTGGCCGTGGGCAGGAACAGGCGTGTACTGCACATGCCTGTCGTGCCGCTGGCAGCAGCCGTGTTTGTGTCGGTACTGACAGCTGTGTTTGTGTCGGTACCTGCAGTGCCTGCATCGGCAGTGGCAGCTGTATCCGTAGCATCCGCGCCCGCTGCATTCATCTGCGCTGAGCCGCCATCACCTGCCCAGTAAGACACGCCGCGGCATGTCTGGTGCTGACGCTGACCATCGGCGACCACGTCAGCCTTGTATTCCCATTTCTTCTCGCCGGTATCGGCATCCAGCGCAATCGCCCAGTTATGTGGCGTGCAAAGATAAAGCGTATTGCCGATCTTGATCGGCGTGGCCTGATAGGTAAATTCGTTGGTATCGCCTTCGCCTTTGACATCACCGGTTTCGTAGGTCCAGGCCAGTTTGAGCTTGCTCACGTTATCGGGTGTAATCTGATTCAGTGGCGAGTAGCGTTGCCCGTAACCGGTGCGCCCGTAGGCATGCCAGTCGTTATCACCGGTGTGATTATTGTTGCCCATATCGGGCTCGGCGTTGACAATGCCCTGAGGCAGTTCTCCATTGATCTCATGGGTGGGATTGGCAATACTGCCCAATGCGCCCACGGCAATCAGTACCGTCATGACGGCCAGAATGGCCTTGGAATTGCTCGCTTCATTGGCTGCCATACGTCTGTCAGATTGCAGCCTGCTGCGCAGGGGGCGTGCCACACCGGGCAACAGCAGTATCAGGCCAAGAATCAGGAAGAAACCCAGCCGGGAAGCCAGCGGCCACCAGTCATAACCGGATTCAAAAAACGCCCAGACAGCCGTACCAATCAGAAAGGCGGCATACAGAATAAGGGCAGAGGGTCGCCGGCGAAACAGCAGCAGCGCGGTAATAATAAGGACAATACCCGCCACGCAATAATAGATGCTGCCCCCAAGGCTGACCAGCCAGCCCCCGCCTGCGGCAAGGGCAATGCCCGAAAGTAGCGTGATTAAAGCCGCGATGACATTCATGATCTGCTCCGTTTTCAGACTGCAACCCCAAAGGACATCACGACATCAGGTCGACGGGTCGCTGTCCAGGGTATCTGTCCTTATACCAAAGCTGTCCCGGCAATATGTCAGATGTGATTTTTGCATTCTAGCACCGCCAGACGTCGAATAACCGGAATGCACAACGAAAAAGCCGGTGCGTCCTTCGACGGCACCGGCTGATTCTGCCAGGTATTGCAGATTGTGGTCTGCAATACCATTTCCGAAAGAGGGAATCAGATCTGGGTAATGAACTTGGTGACCAGATAACCATCAAAGGTTTCGACACCGCCTTCGCTGCCAATACCACTATCTTTGACGCCACCAAATGGCGTTTCAGGCAGGGCCACACCAAAGTGATTGATGTTGACCATACCGGCTTCGATTTCATTCGAAGCTTTTGTGGCAGTCTGCAGATTCGTGGTGAAGACGTAAGAAGACAGGCCAAAAGGCAGGCTGTTGGCGCGCTTGATCACTTCATCAGTATCCGAGAAACGGACCACAGGCGCAATCGGGCCGAAAGGCTCTTCGGTCATCAGGCGTGAATCATCGGAAATATTGGTCACAACAGTGGGTGGGAAGAAGTAGCCGTTGCCACCCAGCGGATCTCCACCCAGTTCCACGGTTGCACCGCCCTTGCGCGCATCTTCAACAAAAGAGGAAATGGCGCCGACACGACGTTCGTGAGCCAGCGGACCCATTTCGGTATCCTTGGCGGTACCATCACCGACCTTGATTCCTTTCAGAGTCTCAATGAAGACGGAAAGGAACTGATCGTAGGCTTTTTCCTGAACGTAGAAACGCGTTGGGGAAATACATACCTGACCGGCATTGCGGATTTTGAATTTGGCCAGTTGCTTGGCGGCTTTGGGGATGTCTGCATCGTCAAACACCAGCACGGGAGAGTGACCACCCAGTTCCATAGTGATGCGTTTCATGTGGGCACCAGCAAGTGCAGCCAGCTGTTTGCCAACAGGTACAGAGCCGGTAAACGACACTTTGCGAACGATGGGTGAACGGATCAGGTAATCAGACACTTTCGGTGGATCACCCCAGACGATATTCAGAATGCCTTTGGGCAGGCCGGCGTCGTGGAAAATGCGGGCGATGGCCATGACGGCGCTGGGCGCATCTTCCGGCCCTTTCAGAATGATAGTGCAACCGGCGCCAATGGCCGCTGAAATTTTGCGGATGGCCTGATTGAACGGGAAGTTCCACGGTGTGAACGCGGCGCAGACGCCGATAGGCTCACGTACGACCAACTGACGCACAGCAGGATTGCGCGGCGGGATCACACGTCCATAAATGCGGCGGCATTCTTCTGCGTGCCAGTCGCAGTGATCGGCGCAGCTGACGATTTCGCCCACGGCTTCGGCCAGAGGCTTGCCCTGGTCGCGTGTCAGATTCAGACCGATATCCTGGGCGCGCTCGCGAGCCAGCTCGGCAGCCTTGCGCAGGATCGCAGAACGATCCATGGGATTGCTGTGTTTCCAGGTCTGGAATGCACGATCTGCGGCCTGCAGGGCGCGGTCCAGATCGGCTTCACTGGCGTGTGGCAGTTGCGCGAGTACCTCGCCTGTAGCCGGGTTCACCACATCCTGTGTGACGCGTCCATCTCCTGACAAAAACTCACCATCAATGTAAAGACTGAGTGCTTCATACTGGCTCATTGCTTATCCTTTCTGTGTCCGTGATATCTGTTAAAAATGTCCTGGCCCCGCCAGCGGGAATTCCCCGGCGGATGATTTTTATCAATTTTTTTGCCTATCCTGATAATAAACGGACTGGCGCATTTTTGCATGCGCAGCACGGATAAATGAAATATTTTTCATCTGCGGGCCGCCACTTCGCCAGAACCGTCCGGATGCGGATCAGAACGCCGCTCTCAGTTGCGGTTACCCGCCGCAGGGTTCATAATCGCCCCATTCACATCAGGACCCTCGCGGCGCCAGTACGCGCCACAATGCAATAATGAGAATCTTACTCGTCGAAGACGAACCCTCGCTGGCCCGATGGCTGGCCAAAAGCCTGGCGCGTTACGCCGGGTTCATTGTCGAGTGGGCCGACGACGGGCTGCTGGCGGTGCGACGCCTGGAACTGGAAGAGTACGATGCGGTCATTCTGGATCTCGGCCTGCCCGGTCTGGACGGCGCCGGCGTGCTGGCGCGCATGCGCGCTCGGGATGACCGCACGCCGGTACTTGTGCTTACCGCCAGAGATTCATTGAATCAGCGCATTGATATGCTGCATCAGGGGGCCGATGATTTTCTGGCCAAGCCGTTTGAAGTGGGTGAACTGGAGGCGCGGCTGACAGCGCTGGTGCGGCGCAGCCGTGGCAAAAGCCGGCCACGTTTAATGCTGGGCAACCTGTCGCTGGACACCTCGCTACAGCAGTTCTACCTGTCCGAGCAGCCGCTGGCCCTTTCTCCACGGGAAACCGCCGTATTGCGTGTGCTGATGCAGCGCAGTGGCGAGCCTGTGAGCAAACAGTCCATTCTGGATCGTGTGGTTGCGGACGACAAAGAAGTCAACCTGGAAGCCATTGAAGTGATTGTGCACCGGCTTCGCAAAAAACTCACAGGTAGCGGGGCGCAGATCGTGACTGTGCGCGGCGTGGGCTACAGCCTGGAAGCGCAGACGAACAAATCATGAGACTGTTTTCGCGCAGCATGAAATCCATTCTGCTCTGGCTGCTGGTGCCGGCGCTGCTGCTCACCATGCTCACGGCCCTGGCTCTGTCAAACAAGGACCTGCGCAGGCAGATCACAACAGCATATGACCGATCCCTGGTGGGGGCGCTCAACTCGCTCAATCACAATATATCTACAGAAAATGGCGGGCTGTCGCTGGATCAGCCCTATACGCTGCTGGAGTTCTACGAGCTCACCGCCAATGCCGCGGTGTACTTCAAAATTGCGGCAGAAGACGGCCTTTCTGTTATAGGCAATGCCGATCTGCCGATACCTGCGATGTCCCTGGAGTCGGGCAAAATCTATTTCTTTGATACCGACTATCTGGGCGAACCGGTGCGTTCCGTGGTGATGGCGCGAGACGCCGATCCGCCGCTGTATGGTGATAAAAGCGTGCGAATCATCATACAGGTGGCCGAAGGTATCGGTGATCGCGAATCGTTCATCGATCGCATGCTGTGGCGTTCCGTGGGACGTGATCTGTTGATGATTGCCGTGGTCATGATCATTGTGATTTTTGGCATTATCTTTGCGGTGCGACCGCTGGCTCGCCTCAGACACGAAATGCGTTCCCGCTCCATCAATGACATGCGTCCGGTCAATACAGACGGCCTGCCCAAGGAAGTCACACCACTGGTCAATGCCATCAATTCGCATATCCATCGATATACCGAGCAGGCAGACCGACAGCGGCAGTTTCTGGATGACGCCTCGCATCAGCTCAAAACGCCGCTGGCGGTACTCAAAATGCAACTGGACTATGCCTTGCGCGAATCGGACCCGGAAGAAATCCGTGAAGTGCTGCGGTCCATGAACGAGGGCGTGGATCGCGCCATTCGCATGACCAGTCAGATGCTCGCGCTGGCCCGGGTACGCGATTCGCTGGACAACGAAGTGTCGCAGAACAGCGTACAGGTTGACCTGGGAGCACTGGTCAATGAACTGATTGCGGATTTATGGCCGCTGATTCGCGAACGCGAGATCGACGTGGAAGTCGTGCGCCCGGATGCGCCGTTATATGTGCAGGGGATTGCCTGGCTATTGCAGGAAGCGCTGCGCAATGTGCTGGACAATGCAATTCGCTACAGTCCGTCCGGCGGGGCGGTATTGATCATGCTGCGACAGACTGCATCGGGCGCCGAAGTGGTTGTCGAAGACAACGGGCCTGGCATGTCTGATGAAGACAGGGAAAAAGCCGGTACGCGCTTCAGACGAGGCAAGGCGGGCAAACACCTGCCCGGCGCCGGATTGGGCCTGGCCATTGTCAACACCATTATGCAAATGCATCAGGCAACCATGCAACTGGGGTCGGGAGAAAAGCTCTCCGGGCTGCGTGTTCGACTAGTGTTTTCCCTTAGTTTGAAGACTTAATGCGGTTTGCGCGCCAATTTGAAAGCAAACCGAAAGGTTGCATCTGTAAGGTACGGGCAGTCAGGCTCCAGGCCTGTTTTTTCCCTAATCCAATTATAAAGATGAGACTAATCATGAGTTCTTCTTTCCTGTCCCGGGTGATTGGCGCCTCTGTGGTTGCCGCCCAGCTTGTTATCGCGCAGACCGCGTTTGCCGATGAACCCCGTCGTCCAGAATGTATTGCACCGGCACAGCCCGGTGGCGGTTTTGACCTGACCTGCCGTCTCGCGCAGGAAGGCCTGAAGCAAACCGGTGCGCTCAAGTCAGCCATGCGTATCGTATACATGCCCGGCGGTATCGGTGCAGTAGCGTACAACAACGTGGTTGCCCAGAAACCTTCAGAAGGCGGCACCATCGTAGCCTTTTCAGGTGGCTCACTGCTGAATCTGGCACAGGGCAAATTCGGTAAATACAACGAAAACGATGTACGCTGGCTTGCTGCCGTCGGTACCGATTATGGTGTCGCCGTGGTGCGCAAGGATTCTCCTTATCAGGATCTGAAATCGCTGATGGAGGCGTTCAAGCAGGATCCAACCAAAATCGTACTGGGTGCTGGCGGTACCGTAGGCAGCCAGGACTGGATGAAAGCCGCGCTGACTGCCAAGGCAGCCGGTGTGGATTACAAAAAAATGCGCTTTGTCGCATTTGAAGGGGGCGGCGAAGCCGTGACGGCACTGCGTGGCGGCCACATCCAGGCTTACATGGGTGATGCAGCCGAAGCCTTTACCATGCTGGAAGGCGGCGCGCCCATCAAGGTGCTGGCCGTGTTCAACGACAAACGTCTGGACGGCAAATTCAAGGATGTGCCCACTGCCAAAGAACAGGGTTTTGACATCCAGTGGCCTATTATTCGTGGCTACTACGTTGGCCCCAAAGTTTCTGATGCCGACTACAACTTCTGGCTGGATGCGTTCAAGAAAATGGGTCCTGATCCCGAATTTGCAAAACTGCGCGAACAGCAGGGTCTGTTTCCTTTCGACAAAACCGGTCCCGAGCTGGATGCTTATGTCAAGCAACAAGTTGAAGAATACCGCAAGCTGGCTGACTCTTTCGGCCTGATGAAAAAATAACAGACCTTCCTGCCGTTGCCTGCCACCTTGCACGGGCAACGGATCAGCGCCATGTCGCTGAAATTGTCTCTGTCTGGAACTACCATCATGAATGATCGCATATTGGGCGTCGTGTCCCTGGGCGTCGCTGTATTTCTGACCGTCTTCGGCTGGAATCTGCATGCCCCTGTTTCCTACGAACCTGTGGGCCCTCGCGCCTTTCCCTTGCTGATTGCACTTGTCATTGGCCTTTGCGGCCTGTGGCTGATCTACAAGAATGACTTTACTGCCGAGTCGAACCCGCCTGGAGCCAATAGCAGGATCTTCCTGATGGTCCTGGTTGCCCTGGGTTACGCGTTCCTCTTTCAATGGCTGGGCTTCATTATTGCCACCACTGTCATGACCGTTCTGGTCGGACGACTGTTTGGCGGGACCTGGCTCAAATGTCTGATTGGCGGCCTGATCATGGGCTTGCTGTTTTTCTTCCTGTTTGACCGCGCGCTGGATGTCGTGCTGCCTACAGGTATTCTGGAGGGCCTGCTATGAGCGGCTTGATCGATCACTTATCCATCGGTTTCGGTGTTGCCCTGACATGGAGCAACCTGCTGATTGCTGCTGTAGGGGCATTTCTGGGAACGCTGGTTGGCGTGCTGCCAGGTCTGGGTCCCATCAACGGCGTCGCGATGCTGATACCGCTGGCCTTTGCCATGAACTTTCCGCCAGAGTCTGCATTGATTCTGCTGGCGGCCGTGTACGTGGGCGCTGAATACGGCGGCCGTATCACATCGATTCTGTTGAATGTGCCGGGTGAAGCCAGTGCCATCATGACCACGCTTGACGGTTATCCGCTGGCCCGTCAGGGACTGGCCAACGTAGCGTTGTCACTCTCTGCATGGTCTGCCTTCTTTGGCGCGACCGTATCCGTTGTCGGCATTATGCTTCTTGCTCCCTTGCTGGCGAGCTGGGCACTGGCTTTCGGACCACCGGAATACTTTGTGCTGATGGTGTTCTCTTTCTGCTGCCTGACCAGTCTGCTGGGTAAGAAACCAGTCAAGGGTACGCTGGCAGCCATGCTGGGTCTTGCCATTGCCGTTGTGGGTGTGGATGCCAACTCCGGAGTGTATCGCTATACCTTTGACTCTGTGCATCTGGCCGATGGTATCGACTTTGTGGTTGTGGTTATCGCCCTGTTCGCCGTTGCCGAGATGCTGGAAATGCTTGAAAAGGTCATGGCCGGACAGAGTGTGGAAGTGGATTCCAGCGGTCGCAAATTGTTCAATCTTAAAGAATTGGCCTTTACCTGGTGGAGCGTGGTGCGCAGTGCGTTCGTCGGCTTCTTCGTTGGTGTGCTGCCTGGCGCCGGTGCCAGCGTGGCTGCGGCCGTGGCTTATTCTCAGGAAAAACGCTATACCGAAAACAGGGATCCCAACGCCAAATTCGGTAAGGGTGATATGCGCGGTCTGGTTGCACCGGAAGCGGCTGCTACAGGGTCTGCCATCGGGTCTTTTGTTCCCATGCTGACGCTTGGCGTACCAGGCTCTGGTACCACCGCAGTGATGATGGGTGCGTTGACGCTGTACAACATCACGCCGGGTCCGGTGCTGTTTGACACCAAACCTGAGCTGGTCTGGGGTCTGATTGCTTCGCTGTTCATTGCAAACGTACTGCTTTTTGTGATGAACGTACCCATGGTTCGTGTCTTCTCCAAAGTGCTGGCCGTACCAGGCTGGCTGCTGGTTCCAGGCATTCTGTGCATCAGCTTTATCGGGGTCTATGCGATCAATGCGGGCAGCTTCGATCTGATGATGGTTGTGATTATCGGGGTGATTGGCTACTGGCTGCGCAAGATGGAAGTGCCCATGGCACCCCTGGTTCTTGGTGTTGTGCTGGGGGACATGATGGAACAGAATCTGCGTCGCGCGCTGTCCATCACCAACGGCGATGTCCGTATCCTGGTCGAAAGCAATATTTCAGTTGGCTTGTGGATTGCGTCTATTGCAGTTGTGGTTCTGCCGCTGCTGCTGCGCCGCTTCAGCCGCAAGGGCAGAAAGCTGCTTGAACAGGCATCGCCTGACGCAGAATAAAGTCCGGCAGATATAAACAGACGCCCGGGAAATTCCCGGGCGTTATCTATTGGACTCGCTATAAATTTATCGGGCCAGTCGTTTATCTATAGCCGTATATCTACTGCGGCTCAGCGTAACGCAAAGTCGTGCGCAATGCCTGTTCCAGCAAAGGCTGCACCTTGTCTGCCTTGGACTGATCGTAGGCAAACGGGCGCTTTTCTTCCATATAGGCAATTTGTGTCAGCTCCAGCTGCACCGCATGGATATTATCGGCAGGATTGCCATACTGCCTCGTGATATATCCACCCTTGAACCGGCCATTGGCCGCCGCGGTAAATTGCCCATCGTCTTCAATCTGCTTTGCCAGCACGGCGCACAGTTCCGGATGGGCACTCTTGTTGTTGGCGGTTCCGAAATTGAAGTCGGTGAGTTTGCCGGGAAAGAAGCGACTGATTTCAGAACGAATGGAATGTGCTTCCCACAAAACCGCATAGCCATGCTCAGCCTTAATTCTCGCCAGTTCAGCCTGCAGCGCGTTGTGATAAGGCTGCCAGAAACGCTCGCGACGGCGGGCCTTCTCTTCAGAAGACGGCTCGCGTCCGGCCAGATATAACGGCTCCTTGTCAAACGTATCCACAGGACATAAGCCTGTGGTGTCCTGACCCGGATACAGATTCTCATCATCGGGCGGACGATTCAGGTCTATGACATAGCGCGAATAGAAGGGCGTCAGAAACGAGGCGCCCCAGTCTTTGGCAAAAGCGTAAAGCTGATCCAGATGCCAGTCGGTATCGTCTACAAACTGCGCAACCGGCGTCATATTGGATGAGATCTCCCGATCCAGGGTGGTCCCCATATGAGGAATGGAAATCAACAGGGGCAGGGTGCCCTGGTGCAGAGAAAAAATGTCACCTGTCATAAAGAAAAATCTCGTCGGTTATTGATTTCAAGTGTCATGACGTTCGACTATCAATGATTTCGACCGTCATAACACTCATTTCACATCAATATTGTTATTCGTAACGATCAGAATCCAACCGCCTGCCCGTCACGACGGGGATCGGACGAGGCAATGTAACCGTGTTCGGTTTTGTATATCAGCTGGGCTGATCCGAATTCCAGACTGTCCGGCGCAGCAACTTTGACATTGTGTCCGCGCTCCTGCAGCGTCTTCACAACCGCTTCCGGTGTATGCGCTTCCAGATTAACGACGGGTCCGTTTTCCACACGGAATCGTGGTGCATCATTCATGGCCTGCGGGTTCTGGGCAAAGGCACCAAGGCGCGTCACCATTTGTGCATGGCCCTGAGCCTGCATGCTGCCGCCCATCACACCAAAAGACATCAGCGGTTCACCGTTGCGCGTAATAAAGCCGGGAATAATGGTGTGCATTGGTTTTTTCTTTGGACCCACACAGTTGGCATGGCCTTTGCGCACATTGAAGCCGCAGCCGCGGTTATGCAGCGCGATGCCGGTGCCAGGTACCACCACGCCAGAACCAAAGCCATGATAATTGGACTGGATGAATGACACCATGGTGCCTGCTTCGTCGGCCGCGGTCAGATACACCGTGCCGCCGCTAGGAGGCATGCCTGCTTTGGGTGTGGAAGCCTTCTTCATATCGATCAGCGCAGCCCGCTGCTTCAGATATTCAGGAGCAAGCAGGTCTGCATTTGTCACCGTCATATGATCAGGATCGGCAATGTGTTCATGCAGGTCAGCAAAGGCCAGCTTCATGGCCTCAATGCTCACGTGATAAAAATCAGGGCTGTCCAGACCCATGGACTCCAGATCGAACTGATCCAGAATACCCACGCCCATCAGAGCAGCAATGCCCTGGCCGTTAGGCGGAATCTCGTGCAGCGTCAGATCACGGAAGTTGGCGCTGATGGGCTCGACCCAATCGGCCTTTGCGCTGTCCAGATCGGCAGCGGTGAAATAGCCGCCACTCTCATTGGCAAACGCGATGATCTTCTCTGCCAGCGCGCCGCGGTAGAAACTCTCGCCGCGCGTTTTGGCAATGTCGCGTAACGTCTCAGCCTGTTCAGGGAAGGTCCATCGTTCACCGGCCTTGGGAAAGCGGCCATCCCGCATGAATGCTTCGGCAAAGCCGGGCTGGTCCTTGCAGGTTTGGCCCTGCGTTTCCCAGATGCGGGCAACCGTTGGCGACACCAGGAAACCTTCTTCGGCATAACGGATGGCAGGCTCAAAAAGCACTTCAAACGGCAGTTTGCCAAATTTCTCTGACAATGCGCGCCAGCCGGCAACCTGGGCAGGCACGGTTACCGTACCCCAGCCCTTGCCAGGCATGCTGTCGCTGCCCGCAAATTGTTCGTAGGTCCATTTCTCCGGCGCACGGCCACAGGCACTCAGACCATACAGCTTGCCTTCATGCCAGATCTGCACGAACAGGTCACCACCGATTCCGTTCATCACCGGTTCAACGACAGTGAGGGCAATCGCGGTGGCCAGTGCACTGTCCATGGCATTGCCGCCACGGTAGAGCATGGACAGGCCGGCCTGCGCAGCCAGCGGCTGGGAGGTAGAGACCACATTGCGTGCAAGCACGGGCATTTTCTGGGAACGATAGGGGAAAGACCAGTTGAGTTCAGACATGAGCGATTTCAGTTGTGTAGTTGAGTTGAACAATTCAGTTGAAATAATGATGCCGGATGATCCGGCAATTTGCTTCATCCTGATAATGCCGGATGTAATATCACAATCATAGCTTATTATCATTGCTTATTTGCCCGGGCTCGCCATCGGACGCGTAAGCATGGATAATAAGCATGATTCATGATTCGACAGGTCGCTGACCGGGCGGCCCGTCATGTAACCCTAATTGGAGGAACAATGAGTAATCCCATTTCACAACAGGGCAATGACGACATCGCCTACCACATGCACCCCTATACCAATGCGATTTCGCATGCATCGCAGGGGCCACTGGTAATTACACGCGGCGACGGCATTTATGTAGAAGATGAAAACGGAAAAAAATACATCGAGGCCATGGCAGGACTGTGGAGTGTCGCCGTTGGCTTCAGCGAGCAGCGCCTGGTGGACGCAGCCCTGCGCCAGATGCAGACACTGCCTTTCTATCATCTGTTCACGCACAAAACCCACGATGCGGCCGTACGCTTTGCCAAAACCCTGATTGATCTGGCCCCTGTGCCGATGAGCAAAGTGTTCTTCACCAATTCGGGCTCCGAAGCCAATGACACGGTCATGAAACTGATCTGGTACCGCTCCAATGCACTGGGCAAGCCTGAGAAGAAAAAACTGATTTCCCGCAACAAGGGCTACCATGGGGTGACCATTGCCTCAGCCAGTCTGACGGGTCTGCCAGGCAACCACAAGGGGTTTGACCTGCCGATAGAACGCGTATTGCATACGACATGTCCGCATTACTGGCGCGAAGGCAAAGAGGGTGAAAGCGAAGAAGAATTCGCCACCCGCATGGCCAATGATCTGGAGGAACTCATACAGAAAGAAGGGCCGGACACCATTGCGGCCTTCTTTGCAGAACCGGTGATGGGTGCGGGCGGTGTGATTGTGCCGCCGAAAACCTATTGGGAAAAAATCCAGGCCGTGCTGAACAAATACGATGTGCTGCTGGTGGCAGACGAAGTGATCTGCGGTTTTGGCCGTACCGGCAAAATGTTCGCCAGTGAAACCTACAACATCAAGCCCGATGTAATGGTGCTCTCCAAACAGATTTCCTCTTCCTACCAGCCGCTGTCTGCCATCCTGCTCAATAGCCGTATGTTTGACCCGATTGCTGACGAAAGCAACAAGCTGGGCGTGCTGGGTCACGGGTTTACTGCCGGCGGCCACCCTGTTGCCGTAGCCGTGGGTCAGGAAAACGTGAATATCATTCGCGAGCGAAATCTAGTACAAAATGCAGCTGAGACAGGCGCACACCTGCAACAGCGACTTGCTGCCTTGCGTGACCATCCTCTGGTGGGCGAAGTACGTGGCGTGGGACTGATTGCAGGTGTGGAACTGGTGACGGACAAAAAAGCCAAAACAGCGCTGGGTACGCCCGGTCAGCTGGGCGGCGCCGCAGGACGCAAGCTGCAGGAACTGGGTGTGATTACACGTAATATTGGTGACACGCTGGCATTTTGTCCGCCACTGATCATCAATACCGAACAGGTCGACACCCTGGTGGATACGGTGGTCAAGGCGCTTGATGCCACGCATCAGTCGCTGAAGTCCTGAGCCGATTCAAAAATGTCCTGAAGACAAGCCTGATCGAGGCCTGATACTGGAGAAGCAAGTTTATGCCCGCAGCAACGGCGAATAACAACAGCCCTCTGGTGCGTTTCAAAAACGTGCGCAAGAGTTATGACGGTAGAAATATGGTGGTCAAACACCTGAATCTTGATATCCGTCACGGTGAATTCCTGACCCTGCTGGGTCCATCCGGATCAGGCAAGACAACCACGCTGATGATGCTGGCGGGGTTTGAGACGCCGTCTTCAGGCACCATCGAACTGGCCGGTGAACAGATCGACAACCTGCCTCCTCACAAACGCAATATCGGCATGGTGTTTCAGAACTATGCCCTGTTTCCGCATATGACCGTCGCGGAAAACGTGGCGTTTCCGCTGAAGGTGCGCAAGCTGGACAGTGCCGCACAGCAACAGAAAGTCAGAACTGCGCTGGCCATGGTGCAGCTCGATGGCATGGAAAAGCGTTTTCCATCGCAGCTTTCCGGCGGCCAGCAGCAGCGCGTCGCACTGGCGCGTGCCTTGGTGTTTGAGCCCGAACTGGTTCTGATGGATGAGCCGCTGGGCGCGCTGGACAAGCAGTTGCGCGAACATATGCAACTGGAAATCAAGCGCCTGCATGCAGACCTGGGCGTGACCGTCGTGTATGTGACGCATGATCAGGGCGAGGCATTGACCATGTCCGATCGCGTTGCAGTTTTTCATGACGGCATGGTGCAGCAGATCGGCTCTCCCCAGGACATCTATGAATCGCCCGAAACGGCCTTTGTTGCCGGTTTTATTGGCGAAAACAACCGTACACACGGCACCATCACGCATGCCACCTCACGTCAGGCAACGGTAGCCCTCGATAGCGGTATGCAGATTCAGGGTCAGCAGCAGCTGGGCATGAAAGCAGGGGATCGGGTCTCGGTTTCCATCCGTCCTGAACGTATTGCCCTGAATCCGCCGGCAGACAGTACAGACGTGCGATGTACGGGCAAGGTTCAGGAAGTCATCTATCTGGGTGACCATGTTCGGGTAAGACTGGACATCAAGGGTGATCCGGATTTTGTTGTAAAGCAGCCGGTTTCGCAGGTCAGGCAGAAAATTGCCGTGGGCGATGTGCTGGATATCGGCTGGAATCATGAGTTCGTGCGGCTTCTGGATCCGGTAGAACCGGCAGCAGCAGAATAATTTTTATGTGGAGAGAGCAATGAAAAGCAGAACAAGCAAAAGCCGGACACTCAGAACGGCACTATTGCAGTCGGCATTGATCGGCTGTCTGGGTCTGGCCGCCGCGGGCGCGCATGCGGCAGGCAGCCTGACGCTGGTTTCCTTTGGCGGGGACAATAAAACCGCTCAGGAAAAAGCGTATTACGGCCCCTACGAAAAGGAAACCGGTACAAAAATTACTGCTGCCGAATACAACGGCGAACAGGCCAAAATCAAAGCCATGGTGGATACCAATAGCGTGAGCTGGGATGCGGTTGAGGTGGAAAGTCCCGAACTGGTGCGCGGCTGTGAAGAGGGTCTGTTCGAGCCCATTGACTGGAGTGTCATCGGCAACAAGAGCGATTTTATTGAAGCGGCCACAGACAAGGATTGCGGCGTCGGTATGTTCGTCTGGTCCGTGGCGCTTTCCTACAATGGCGATAAATTCAAGGATGATGCACCCAAAAGCTGGGCCGATTTCTGGGACGTGAAAAAATATCCCGGCAAACGCGGCCTGCGCAAAGGAGCCAAGTACACACTGGAAATCGCGCTTATGGCCGATGGTGTGCCGCCCAAAGAAGTCTATAAAGTGCTCAGCACGCCAGAGGGTGTCGATCGCGCCTTCGCCAAGCTCGATGAACTCAAGCCCAATATCCAGTGGTGGGAATCGGGCGCGCAGCCTGCCCAGTACCTGGTCTCGGGTGATGTGGTCATGACTTCTGCCTACAACGGCCGGATCTCGCAGGCTGCTCAGGAAGGCAAAAACCTGAAGGTTGTCTGGGATGGCAGTGTATACGATCTGGATTACTGGGCCATTCCCAAGGGCAGTGCGAATAAGGCTGAAACCATGAAATTCATTGCCTTTGCCAGCAAACCCGAAACCCAGAAAGTGTATGCAGAAAACATCGCCTACGGTGCGGTCAATAAAAAAGCCATTGACCTGATCGACAAGAAATTTCTGGCCGATATGCCCACTGCGCCGGATAACGAAAAGAACGCCATCCCGCTGGACGTGGATTTCTGGATCGATAACGGTGTTTCCCTGGAGCAGCGTTATAACGCCTGGGTAGCAAAATAATGACAGGGTCACGCAAGGCGCTCTGGCTGGTCGTTCCGCTGCTGCTGTTTCTGCTGCTGACCTTTGTGGCGCCTATCGCTTCGTTTCTGGGCAAAAGCGTGGCCAATCCTGAAGTGGTTACCACCTTGCCGGCAACCAGCAAAGCACTGAAAAAGTGGGAAGCTGGCACGCCGGTAACCGAAGACATGTACCGCGCGCTGGCCGATGATCTGGCCCGCGCGCGTGCCGAGCAGGCCATGGGGCCGCTCATGCAGCGGCTTAATTTTGAGCGGTCCGGGTTTCGCACCCTGATCGCCAAGACCGCGCGCAAACTCCCATTCAAAATTGATCCACCCAGCTTCCAGAAAGCCTTCGAGGAAATCGATCCGCGCTGGAGCGATCTGGATTACTGGGGTATTCTGAAAAACAATGCCCGCTCGAACACCCCCTATTATCTGCTGACGGCACTGGATCTGCGCCAGGCGCCGGACGGCAGTATCGGAGCCGCACCGCCGGATCAGGGCATTTTCAAAGCCATTTACTTGCGCACCTTCTGGATGGCAGCCATTGTCACGCTGGTGGCGCTGGTACTGGCTTATCCGCTGGCCTATCTGCTGGCGCGTCTGCCCGCCAAATGGAGCAACCTGCTGATGATTCTGGTGCTGCTGCCGTTCTGGACATCGCTGCTGGTGCGTACCGCAGCCTGGATCGTGCTGTTGCAAAACGGCGGGCTGATCAATCGTCTGCTGCTGCAGCTGGGCCTGATCGATGCACCCGTACAACTGGTTTTCAACCGCATTGGCGTCTATATCGCCATGGTTCACATCATGCTGCCGTTTATGATTTTGCCGCTATATAGTGTCATGAAGGGCATTTCTCCCAGCTATATGCGTGCGGCGGTCTCACTGGGATGTCATCCGCTGCGCAGTTTCTGGGCCGTCTATTTCCCGCAAACCCTGCCTGGCATCGGCGCGGGTTGTCTGCTGGTTTTCATTACGGCCATTGGATACTACATCACCCCGGCCTTGCTGGGTGGCCCGAAAGATCAAATGATCAGCTATTTCATCGCCTTTTACACCAACGGCACCATCAATTGGGGGCTGGCCGGCGCGCTGGCGGCCATGCTGCTGGTGGCAACCCTGATACTTTACGCCGTCTACAGCCGTCTGAGTGGCTCAACAAAGCTGGGAGTGGCATAAATGGCGCAGAACAAGACCATTCTGACTCCCTCCGAGAAGATCTGGCGTGTGGTGCACTGGCTTCTGGCTATTCTGGTGCTGCTTTTCCTGATTATTCCGGTGCTGGTCATCGTCCCGCTCTCGTTCAATGACAGTTCCTTCCTCGTCTACCCGCTTAGCGGCTTCTCAACGCGCTGGTACGAGAACTTCTTCCATTCGCCCGAATGGATGCTGGGTTTGAAGAACACCCTTATTGTTGCGCCTCTGGCAACGCTCATTGCCACGGTCCTTGGAACCGCCGCGGCGCTGGCCCTGTATCGGGCCCGCTTCCCGGGCAAAGGGCTGTTGCTGGGCCTGCTGATTTCCCCCATGGTGGTGCCCGTCGTCATTCTGGGCGTGGCGGCCTATCTGTTCTTTGCGCCGCTGGGCATGGCAAACAGTCTTGGACTGCTGGTCGTGATGCATGCGGTGCTGGGGGCGCCCTTTGTGCTGGTCACCGTGATGGCGACGCTGGAGGGATACGACACCAATCTTGGGCGGGCCGCTGCCAGCCTGGGCGCACCACCCCTGTATGTTTTTCGGCGCGTCACGCTGCCGCTGATCGCGCCGGGGGTGATCTCCGGGGCATTGTTTGCCTTTGGCACGTCGTTTGACGAAGTCGTCATGACCCTGTTCATTGCCGGGCCCGACCAGTACACGCTGCCGCGCGTCATGTTCAGTGGCATCCGCGAGAACCTGAACCCCACCATTGCAGCCGCTGCCACGCTGCTGATTGCGTTTTCGGTGATCATGCTGCTGACGCTGGAATGGCTGCGCCGCCGCTCGGAAAGACTGCGCCAGGCAGCGCCTTCGCTGTGAGTGCGACCTTCTCCTGGCCCGCATTATCTTCTCAAGACCTCCCGCAACAGCAAAAAGTTGTTGTTTTTCAAGCGTTAATTGCGCTTTTTGGCCTTAATTTCACTTGCATTCGATATACAGATAGGATATATTAGAGGACTTCGTTCGTTTACGAGCGGGAAAACTATTTAAACAGATTTCAACCCAGGGTGGCGCAAGCATACAACTTGTGGGCGCGGCCTGACGGGACCAAAACTGGTTATAT
>JAEWHK010000062.1 GCA_023387815.1 Pseudomonadota bacterium | reverse complement strand
ACGCTGGAAAGCCTGCGTGCCCAGCTCTCGCTGGTCAGCCAGAGCGTGGTGCTTTTCGAAGGCACTATGGCGCAGAATGTGGCCTACGGCTTCTTCGGTGACACCGATGAAGATCGTATCCGTGAAGCGCTGGCCTCAGCCAATCTTCTTGAGTACGTCAATTCCCTGCCACAGGGGCTGAATACGCCTGTCGGCGAGAATGGTGCCTGGCTGTCTGGCGGTCAACGTCAGCGGCTGGCCATTGCACGCGCCCTGATCAAAAATGCACCCATTCTGATCCTTGACGAGGCCACTTCAGCACTGGATAATGAATCTGAGAGACAGGTTCAGGCGTCTCTGGAAACCTTGATGGAAGGGCGTACAACGTTTGTCATTGCGCACCGCCTGTCAACGGTGCAGAATGCCGATCGCATCCTGGTCATGGATGCCGGCAGAATTGTGGAGCAGGGTAATCACACTGAGCTCTTGAAAAATAACGGATTGTACGCATCTTTGTATAATATGCAGTTTCGTGAAACCTGACAGCCTGCTGTATGGCTGATAAATCTTCGTTAAACGACTGATTCCATTACCTATTTTTCTATTTGAGACATATTATGACCCAATCCTCTCCCGGCCAGGGCGCTTTCTGGGGATACGAACACCCCGAGGTGAAAGGGCCCAATGCCTTGATGTTCTTTACCTGGGATTTGTCCAAAACCATCGAACAGGCGTTCAAAAACGCCAATGACGATAATATCGACGAATTTCTGGACAGTGCCCAGACGTCCATCGACGCATTGCTTCAGAAGTACATTGAAATTGAAGCCGATCCGGCTACCTTCGACGGTCAGAGCATTCGCCTGCGATTCGAGCAGAGTGAAGAAAGCAGTACACCGCTGATCGCGCTGGAAACGTCTCCCCATCTTGAAGACCGCATCATCAAGATGCAGGCTCGTGTGCAACCCGGTCACAGCTGATCGGCTGCAGGCATGAGTCTGCAGGTCACGCGATTTTGCGCTGATGTGCTTTTTGACGGCTGCATTACTGCCTGATCCGGTATGGTTTCGATATCAGATCAGGACAATGTCATACATCTCCTGGGTATACCGGTTATCCACCTCCAGGGTTACCGGCTTCCCGATAAAATCCCCCAGCGTTGCCAGATACTGGCTTTCATCTTCCAGAAACAGATCAATCACGCTCTGCGAGGCAATCAGACGGAATTCGCGTGGATTGAACTGTCTGGCTTCCCGCAAAATTTCACGAAGAATGTTGTAGCACATGGTTTGCGGGGTCTGAATCTGACCACGGGAGTCACACGTAGGGCAGGGCTCACACAATTGATGAGACAGCGAGTCACGCGTCCGCTTACGCGTCATTTCCACCAGACCCAGCGCGGAAAATCCGTTGGTTGTGGTTTTCGTCCGATCGCGACTTAAGGCTTTCTGCAATTCTGCCAGCACGGCGTCCTGATGGTCTTTATTGTCCATATCGATGAAATCGATAATGATGATGCCGCCCAGATTTCGAATGCGCAACTGCCGGGCGATTGCATGAGCCGCTTCCAGATTGGTTTTGAAAATCGTATCGTGGAAGTTTCGGCCACCAACAAAACCACCGGTATTGACATCAATGCTTGTGAGTGCCTCGGTCTGATCGATGATCAGATAGCCTCCTGACTTCAGATCGACCCTGCGCGACAGCGCCGATTTGATTTCCTCATCCACATTGGCCGTATCAAACAGCGGTCGTTCACCGTGATAATGATGAATCTTGTTTGAAATGCCTGGCGTGTAGATGTCGGCCCAGGTCTGCAGGCTCTGCACCGTCACACGCGAATCAATCTCGATCGACTCTGTTTCCGGGCTCACCATATCGCGCAGTACACGCTGTGCCAGCGTCAGGTCTTCATAAAGCAGGGAAGGGGCTGCCTGTGTCATCACGGCCGCCTGAATCATGGACCAGCGACGCGCCAGGTATTGCTGGTCGCGACGAATCTCATCATCGCTGGCGCCCTCGGCCTGGGTGCGGATGATATATCCGCCTTTTTCATCGGCGGGCATAAAATCAGTGACCCGCTGTTTGAGCGAATTGCGTTCCTCTTCCGATTCGATTTTCTGCGAAATGCCAATATGGTTGTCGTAGGGCAGATAAACCAGCATGCGGCCTGCAATACTGATCTGATTTGACAGTCTGGCCCCCTTGTTGCCTAACGGGTCTTTGATCACCTGTACCAGCAGCGTCTGTCCCTCGAACAGCAATTTTTCAATTTGCGTGTAGGGAATGCCGGTATTGCGCAGGGCGCGATTCTCCCGCAGGTCTGCAATATGGATAAAGGCAGCGCGTTCAAGTCCGATATCCACAAAAGCGCTTTGCATTCCTGGCAGTACGCGCACAACCCGGCCAAGATAAATATTGCCCACTTTGCCGCGCTGACGCGTACGCTCCATATGGATTTCCTGAACCACACCCTGTTCAATCAGGGCAACGCGGGTTTCAAAAGGCGTTACGTTGATCAGAATTTGTCCGCTCATATTCACTTTCGGTTGCTACCGTTCCGAGGTTGATGCTTTTCGTTGCTGTTGCAAGCAGCTTAGCATGAGATGTCTCAACAAAACGGCAGTCTGCACACAGGGGTTTGCGATAAACAGTATGATAATGCATTGCTTCAGAGTCAAATATCAGACAAGGACATGTGTTGTGAGCGATAGCACCACAGAAAAAAACAACGCCAAAGCGCAACAGCAGGCGGCGCATCCCGATGATGCAGGATATATTTCCACCCGCATCAGACAGCGTATCATGCAGGCCGGCGCACGCTTTCACGCCAACGATAATATCTCCCGATTCATTGAACCGGGGGAACTGGAGCGTTTGCAGGACGAAGTGCAGGAGAAAATGCAGGCGGTACTGGAAAGCCTGGTCATTGATACCAATAGCGACCATAACACCAACGAAACGGCCAAACGCGTGGCAAAGATGTACGTGCACGAAGTCTTCGCCGGCCGATATACTCCCGCACCGCAGATCACCGAGTTTCCCAATATTGAGAAACTGAATGAGCTGATGATCGTAGGACCCATACAGGTGCGCAGCGCCTGTTCGCATCACCTTTGCCCCATCATGGGAAAAGTGTGGGTCGGCATCATGCCCAACGAACACTCCAATCTGATTGGGTTGTCCAAATATGCCAGACTCATCAGCTGGATCATGGAGCGGCCACAAATTCAGGAAGAGGCCGTCAAGCAGATCGCTGATCTGCTGATGAAAAAAATGCAACCAGATGGTCTCGCGGTGGTCATGGATGCCGATCACTTCTGCATGCACTGGCGTGGGGTCAGGGACATGGACTCCAGAATGATCAACAGTGTCATGCGCGGATCGTTCCTTAACGATTCCGACCTGCGCAAGGAATTTCTCTCACTCATCAGATCGCGCTGATCGTACAAACCAGCAAGCAGAATATTCAGAGATCCGTAAGCCGCAAGTCAGTCTCTTGCGGCTTTTGTGGGTCTGTTACGACACTTGTCATATCACAATTGGCAATTTTTCTAAATGACAATTGTTATTATTTACATTAGTATTTCCATCGGTTACAGTACGGCCTACTTTTATGATTAGTCCTGAGGATACTGATGTTGATGCGATACAACGTAATAATGAGTCTGCTTCTGGCAGCCGCGAGCGCGCCGCATGCTGCCGCCGCAGCGCAGGGTGATAGTACTGCAACCCTCGAACCCATTGTTGTCAGCGCCTCGGGATCGTCGCAAAATCTGAGCGACGCACCTGCCAGTATTACCGTGATTGATGCGGAAGAACTGGCTCATCGTCCTGTCACCAATCTGACCGATGCCGTTCGTGATATTCCCGGCGTCAGCGTCATTGGCAGCAATCCCAGCAAATCAGATATTTCCATCCGTGGCCTCGGTGGCGATTACACGCTGCTGATGGTCAACGGTCGCCGTCAGAATACGCGCGATTCACGACCCAATGGTAACGGCGGTTTTGAGGCCGGTTTCATGCCTCCGCTGGCTGCCATTGAACGCATCGAAGTTATCCGCGGTCCGATGTCTTCCCTGTATGGCTCAGAGGCCATGGGCGGTATGGTAAACGTGATTACCAAAGACTTTACGCCTGAGTGGACCGGCAGTCTGTCCCTGGGTGGAATCCTTCAGGAAAACAGCGATGCCGGAAACACCACCAACGGCGGCTTTTTCCTGTCCGGCCCGCTGGTGGATGACAAACTGGGTATTCAGATCTACGGTGGGGGCAACCTGCGCCAGGAAGATAAAATCATTGGTGGATACAACCGCGAAGAAAACAAGAATATCGTCACGCGTCTGGCCTGGCGGCCAACCGACAATCAGAAACTGATTCTTGAAGCAGGTCGCTCTGTCCAGAAAAAACGCAGTACACCTGGTAAATCCATTGACGCCTTCACCGCGCGTGGCACCTCCATTTCTGCCAACACACAGGATGATACGACCGGAACCCGCAATCACTGGGCGCTTACGCATTCCGGTGACTGGGATTTCATGACATCTGAAATCAACCTGTATCAGGAAAATGCCAAACGCGAAGTGCAGACCGATGGCGTCTACAACAGCCGCGTTCCTGAAATCACTACAACGATTCTGGATGGTCGATTTGTCATTCCATTCTCTATTCACAAACTGACGATCGGCGGGCAGTATCAGTGGGGGCGCCTGGATGACGACAGCACCACCGGTCTGAATCGCAGTACCGTCGAAAAACTCAAGATCGATCAGTACGCCCTGTTTGTTGAAGATGAGATCGCGCTTCGTCATAATCTTGCGCTTACGCTGGGCGCGCGCATGGACGATCACGAGCTCTACGGTGTGCACTGGAGCCCGCGTGCGTATCTGGTGTATCATCCCACCGACCTCTTTACCGTACGTGGCGGCGTGTCCAAAGGATTCCGTACGCCTGGTATGCGGGAGCTGTCACCCAGTTATGGTACGGCGACCGAGGGTGGTCGAGGCATCATTTACGGGAACCCCGATCTGAAGCCTGAAACCAGCACCAGTCAGGAGATCGGCTTTGAATATCGCGACCCTGACGGCTACTCCGCTTCTCTCACACTGTTCAATACCGACTTTCGCAACAAACTGACCAGCTATTCAGTTGGCGGCAAAGATCCCATCAGCGGTCTGAATGAGTATGTGTACGCCAACGTGGGCGAGGCCAATATCAAGGGTATCGAACTGGCAGGCGGCATCCCATTGGCAAGAGGGTGGAAGCTGGATCTGAACTACACCTATCTGGATTCCAAACGCAAGAGCGACGACGAATCCTACACCTCAGGCGAATCACTGAAAGGTCAGCCCCTGGAAATGACGCCACGTCATAGTGCCAACGCCAAGCTCAGCTGGCAGGTCAATGACAAGCTTGATCTGTATACCCGGGTTTCCTATATTGGCAAGCAGGCATGGGCCAACCAGCGTAACGGTTTTGGCGGTCAGGGTGGTACCCGGTATCGGAAAGGATTCACCACTGGCGACTTTGGTGGAAATTATCAGGTCAACAAAAATCTGTCTGTGGGCTTTGCCGTTCTCAATATCGGCAACCAGCGCATGTATGGTATTGAGTCCGATGGCAACTGGGCAGTCGAAGATGGCCGACGTTATTATCTGAATATGAACGCCAGCTTCTAAAATGGATATGATTGACAGCCTGAATGCGCGGTGCGCATGCCCGTTTCCATTCAAGGCATGAGCGCCCGTTTCCAGTAACGGTGCAAACGTCAGCGTTCGGGCAGGCTATAAACGCCGGCTTCCAGGTACGGCATAAACGCCAGCCTTAAGAAGTGGTAACTGGCCCGACACGATTCTGTGTGCTGGTTACCACAGTCCTTGCATTCAGGCTGTTAATTAATATCAAATAATAATCATTATCAATTTCGCATGATTGGCATGCCACTAAAGTGGCGGGTTTCCGTAGTAAAGGACTTTGCAAATCATGCGATACAACGCGATCATGAGCCTGCTTCTGGCAGGTTCAGTCACTCCATTGATGGCTGGTGCTGCACCTGCAGAAAAGGTAACGAAACTGGAAGAGATTGTGGTCAGTGCCTCAGGATCTTCAACTCGTCTGACTGACGCACCTGCCAGTATCACTGTGCTGGATAAGGAAGAGCTGGCGCATTTGCCGGTGAACAATGTGACCGATGTCATGCGCGACATACCCGGTGTCAGTATTATCGGGAGCAATCCCAATAAATCCGATATTTCCATCCGTGGACTTTCCGGAGACTACACCCTGCTGTTGGTCAACGGACGTCGTCAGAATACGCGTGAGTCGCGTCCTAACGGCAGCGGCGGTTTCGAGGCGGGCTTCCTGCCACCGCTGGCGGCCATTGAACGCATAGAAGTGGTGCGGGGACCTATGTCCTCACTCTATGGATCCGACGCCATGGGCGGTATCGTGAATGTGATAACTAAGGATTTCACGCCGGAATGGACAGGCAGTCTGTCACTGGGCGGGATTCTTCAGGAAACCGGCAAGGCAGGCAATACGGCCAACGGCAGCTTTTTCCTTTCCGGCCCGCTGGTTGACAATAAGCTGGGTCTGCAGATTTATGGCGGCGGCAATTTCCGTCAGGAAGACAACATCATTGCCGGGCACAATCGTGAAGAAGACAAGAACATCGTGGCAAGACTGGCCTGGCAACCCGCTGATAATCAGAGACTGACCGTTGAAGCCGGACGTTCCGTTCAGAACCATCGGAGCACGCCCGGCAAATCCATTGACGCCTATACCGTCCGCGGCATGTCCAAAAAGCCCAATACCCAGGACGATATCATTGGCAGTCGAAACCATTGGGTCATCACGCATACTGGTGACTGGAATGTCTTGACCTCCGAATTCAGCGTTTACCAGGAAGACGCGCAACGTCAGATAAAAAGCAATGGCGAATATGATCCTCGGGCGCCGAAAATTACGCAAACCGTAGTTGACGGTCGCTTTGTTGTGCCATTCTCCAATAATAAGCTGACGCTGGGCGGACAATATCAGCGTGCTCGCCTTAAGGACGATAGCCTTGTCGGCCTGAACCGAACCGTTGCTGACAAGATTACGGTCGATCAATATGCGTTTTTCGCCGAAGACGAAATCGCCATCCGGAACAATCTTGCGCTCACGCTGGGAACCCGGATGGATCATCACAAGCTCTATGGTACACACTGGAGTCCGCGCGCCTATCTTGTGTTCCATCCTGAAGAGCGGTTTACCATTCGCGGCGGTATCTCCAAAGGTTTCCGCGCGCCAGGACTGCGCGAACTCTCGCCAACGTATGGCACGGCAACCGAGGGTGGCAGAGGGATTATTTACGGCAAGCCAGATCTGAAACCGGAAACCAGCCTTAGCGAGGAATTGGGATTCGAATATCGTGATCCTTCAGGCTATAGCGGATCCGTTACCTTATTCAATACCGACTTCAAAAATAAGCTGACCAGTTACAACACCGAACGTAAAGACCCGCTCAGTCGCCTGAATCAATACGTTTTCGCCAATGTGGGTAAGGCCAATATCAAGGGTATCGAGTTTACCGGCGGCATTCCTCTGGCGACGGGACTGAAGCTGGACCCGTACTATACGTATTTGCGATCCAAACGTGTGAGCGACGATGAAAAATATGTCTCTGGTGAATCACTGAAAGGGTTACCGCTAGAGATGACACCACGCCACAGCGGCGGTGCTAAACTTTCCTGGCAGGTCAATGACAACCTTGATCTCTATGCCAAAGCCCGCTACATCGGCAAACAGGTCTGGGCAAACCAGCGTAATGGCTTTGGTGGCAAAGGAGGGACTCGATACCGTTCTGGATTTACCACTGGAGACCTTGGCGGCAACTTCCAGATCAACAAGAATCTGCGTCTGGGCTTTGCCGTGCTGAATATTGGAAATCAGCGCATGGCCGCTATTGATAGTGCCGGCAATTGGGGGGTCGAAGATGGCCGCCGTTACTGGCTGAATTTGAACATGACCTATTAACAGGGAGTAAAACGTGAATCTGACCTTGTCTTCAATAAATCGTAGCGGATGGCGTTGGCCAGGTTCACGAATTCTCAAATATCTGACGGCTTTGCTGTGCACCATGCCCGCTGCATGGTCGCAGCCCGTCCAGACAATTCCGAAAATTGCACCCCGGGCGATGGATCTATATGCCATCGAACATCAGGACATGCAATGGAACCAGCATCAATATCGCATCTTTATCGCCACGCCACGCCTGCCTGCCAATAGCACATCCAGACAACCCGTGCTGTATGTCCTTGATGGCAATGCACAGTTTCCTCTGGCCGTTAATGAGGTTCTGACACAATGGGAACAATCAGAAGGGGAGCGAAGCCAGACGGCTGAACTTCCTCTTGTTGTCGGCCTGGGCTATCCGGAAGATCAGGCCTATCCCATACAAGCGCGTACGCGCGACTATACATTCGCTGCTCCAGGGGAAGCTTTCGCCAAAGGCGGCGGTGCCGGCAATTTCTATGACTTTCTGAATGACTCGGTCAAACCGTATATTCAGAAGCATTATCACGTTGATTCGCAGCGGCAGATTCTGTCTGGCCATTCTTTCGGCGGCCTGTTTGCTTTATATGTATTTCTGAATCATCCCGAATCGTTCACGCATTACATTATAGGAAGCCCTTCGCTGTGGTGGGGAAACGCTGCCCTGGTGGAAAGTCAGCAGGGTAGTGCGCAGAGTGAACAGGCTACCTTTACGCGTGCGCTTTTACCCACCCACACTCAGGTCCAGGCGGTCAGCATTCTTCAGGGAGAATATGAGGAAAACCCACATGCTGACCCGAAGATTGCACCCGACCGACTTGCCCGAATCAAGGAACGTAAAAGCCGAGTGACTGCGCGTCAGCTCGAAACCTGGCTGCGCGGCCACGGCGTCAAGAGCGAATTTACTTTGTTACCCGGGCTTGGCCATGGTGGCGTTATTCCCGAAGTCATCCGTGTTGCGGTGCGGACTGCTCTCGGTGTAAACAAAAGGTGAGGGCGCTGCAGGAAAGTGCGGTTTGAGAGAGCGAATTCACGGAGTGATATTAGGGAGCCATATTAGGAAACGCGACATTCGTTTATTACCCTAATGAGATCCCGTCTCACTGAGTATCCGGGTTTATTGATCAAGTGCTTTTATATTGCAGCTAGCATCGTTCCATGACCAGTTTGTTGCAAAAACCCCACCTGGTTGTGATTGTGCATAAAATTCTTTTCGTTGTCGTAAAAAAGCGAATCTGAATCAAATCATGAGCTTAGGGTATTTACCAACTGGCTGGAAGTCAGGTCGGTAAAATTTTTCTGTGAAGAGGCTTGCCAAGGAGCGATTTGCCCTGCTATAGTTTCGATCTTTCCTGCTTCACACACAACGCAGGACAGCAAACAGAAGGGTACCGCAAGAGTGGCAAATTCTGTTTCTAAATCAAGGCGTTGTGGGCATTTTTAGAAATGTTTTTGGGTAGGAAAAGAGGCGGTAGCCAAAGGCGCAGCCACCGGGTTTTGTGTGATTAAAGTCACAGTGTTAAAAGAACCGGGCGGTGTAATCGGCGACGATGGGAAGTGAGAATTTAGTGAAATAAATGCTTGCTTTTTGTTAAAGACTGATTCATAATAGCGGGCTACGCAGTTGATGTTGCCAGGCAGTGCCTGGGGGTTTTTAGGTAGTAGGCTGAGAAATAAATCTTCAGCGTGTTGCAAAAAAGCCTTGACAACAAAAACTGAATGCTTCATAATCTCGTTTCTTTGCTGATGACACAAACCGGTGACGTTAGCGAGAAGCTGGAAAGTAAGAGAGCTTGCTAATTAAGTAGTACGAAATTAGCAGCCAGGATTTACCAGCAGGTCGTGTTCTCGAAGAGAGTATGACTGCCGAATGTGACAGCGTAATGTCGCCGTCCCCGCCGATGGGCAGGGAAAGAAAAATGTTCTTTAACAACTAACAGCCGATAAGTGTGGGCGCTTGGAATTGCGACTGCGCAACATGACTTGATCAGGGATACCTGGCCAGGTTGTGATGCTAATCATATATTTTTTAAGCGCTCACTTGAAATGAAGAAGTAAGGTTTATGTAATCATGAACGTTATTTCTTTGAGTGAAGCAGCGACCATTTACCTAATCAACGGGAAACTGTTGGTCCGATAAATGGCAATTAAACAGAGATTGAACTGAAGAGTTTGATCCTGGCTCAGATTGAACGCTAGCGGGATGCCTTACACATGCAAGTCGAACGGCAGCGGGAAAGTAGCTTGCTACTTTTGCCGGCGAG
>JAEWHK010000021.1 GCA_023387815.1 Pseudomonadota bacterium | reverse complement strand
GTATAAGCGTGTCCGCTCTCTACTATCGATTGAATGGTCGATAATGAATCAATTTCCGCAACAATACGTAGTGAAAGGCTGGATCTATGAAATACGTCCTCTATCAGCTTGCGGGTCAGGTTAGGCTTACCTGGCAACACTAAGGGGAGGGTTGATACGCGCTCCAGAGATATGGCGGACGATTCGTTTTCATCATCCAGTTTTTTTCCTATCAGGAAGAGCTCTTCATCAATGAGAGGGATACGGCGCAAACGGGCGGGTTCAGGTGTATTACCCAAGTGATTGGAATTATCGCTCTCAATTGGCTCAAACAAAAGGCACATTTCCAACCGTCCGTTGGAAACCAATTCCTGTAAGTGACCGCTCAGGCTCTCAACAATTTGCAGCTGTATATCTGGATATTTTTCCTGAACTGCGCCGATTAACGGCCCAACGAGAATATTCGCGGCACTGGTTGGAATGCCAATTGATACCGGCCCGGAAGGCTTTGCGCCGATATTGCTGACATTGGTCTTGAGACATTCAATCTGTCGTAACACTGCCTGAGCATGAAGATACAAAGCTTCGCCGGCCTGAGTCGTGGAAACACCGCGCACACTCCGAGTGAGGATTTTGACGTTCAACTCATCTTCTAATTTTGATATTTGAGCGCTCAACGCGGGCTGTGCAATATAAAGGTCTTTGGCAGCGCTGGAAAAACTACCCAAATCAACGACTCTCACGAAATATTTAAGCTGTCTAAGTTCCATATCAAGATCTTCGATAAGAGTCCGCTTCGGTTGTATAAGAATTCGATATACCGCAATCTGAATGACATATTATCCGAATCAGTTTGGCTCGTCTATTATGAATCCCAATTCGGTACAGTAATAAAAGGATTCGTGCAGAGACATGATTAAACTATTTTTCTGGTCCACACCAAACGCATATAAAGTATCTATCCTGCTTGAGGAACTGGAGCTGCCCTATGAGGTTCATCCTGTTCATATTGGTAAAGGAGAGCAGTTCGAATCAGCGTTTCTCCGCATAAGTCCCAATAATAAAGTTCCGGCAATTATTGATACTGACGGCCCTGGCAATGCCCCAATTTCGATTTTTGAATCCGGAGCAATCATGATTTATCTGGCCGAGAAAATGCAGAGTGCTTTGTATCCGCAGGATCCCATATCAAAGTACGCTGTTCTTCAATGGCTCATGTTTCAAATGGCTGGCGTCGGGCCAATGCTTGGGCAAGCACATCATTTCAGAAAGTATGCGCCAGAGTCAATCAGCTATGCAGTCGACAGATACACCAACGAAGCGAGGCGAATTTATACCGTGCTGGAACGTAAGCTGGCGGGAACGGAATATTTGGCTGGTGACACGTATTCATTGGCAGATATCGCAACGTATCCATGGCTTCGACCTTACAAGCTGCAAGGCCAGGATCTTGGCAAGTGGCCAAATTTACAACGTTGGTTCAGCGCAGTCAGAGCTCGCGATGCGGTGCAGCGAGGATTGTCAGTGCTTGCTGAAAAAGTCGATAAAAGCGGAGCCAGGCCGGACGGCGAAAGATGGAACAACCTTTTCGGGAATGCTCAGTTTTCTCAAGGAAACTTGGAGCAAAACCGGGGAGAGAAATGATGGCAACGGAAAAGAAAATGCTGGAAGGCTACCGTGTACTTGATATGACACAGATTGTCGCTGGTCCGACCTGTAGTCGTATGATGGTGGAATTGGGTGCTGACGTTGTGAAGATTGAACTCGCGCCATATGGGGACCGAACGCGTTTTGGCGGTTTGAAACCCCGTGACCCGGAGAATAAAGGTTCATCTCAAAGCACATATTACTTTCAGCATAATCATTCTAAAAAAAGCCTTGCTATAGATTTGAAGAATCCAAAGGGGCCGGAGTTGATTCGCTCGATGGTGCCGCACTTTGACGTGCTGGTTGAAAACTTTAGTCCCGGAGTGATGGCACGCTATGGCTTGTCGTACGAAGAGCTGAAGGAAATCAATCCGCGGCTTGTGATGTGTTCAATATCATTGGCAGGACAAACCGGACCATTAAGTCAAAAGCCTGGATATGACTATATAGCACAGGCATACGCAGGAATCACTGATCTTATTGGCGATCCAGATGGTGATCCGTCGTTGATTACGATGGCTATCGGTGATACCGCCACTGGGATCTCAGCGGCCATGTCTATCGGATTTGCACTTTTGCATCGTGAAAGAACGGGTAGGGGACAGTATGTAGAAGCAACCTTACTGGATACTTACTTTCAGATGCATGAAGTGGCTGTGCCACGTGTGTCTCTTAGGAAAGGTTACACGCCCAGGCGTACTGGTTCTCAGCATCCCGATGGCGGGCCAACGGGTATTTTCAAGTGCGGAGATAGCGGATACATTTCACTCGCGCTGCTGCCACACCAGTGGGAAGCCTTTGTAAAAGCGTTGAATATGCCGCAGCTGCTGGATGATCCTCAGTATGCAACGGCCGCATTACGTCGGGATAACAATGATGGTCTGAAAAAAGTTCTTGAAGAATGGCTCGCTACGTTTCCAACACGCGATGCCGCGCTGGAGGAACTTGAAAAATACCGTATTCCCTGCGCTCCCGTGTTAACGCTGAATGAAGCGATGCAACACCCGCATCTTAAGCAGAGAGGGACAGTGCGCAAAGTACATGATGATGCGCTTGGGGATTTTGATATTCCAGGGTTACCCGTGAAATTTTCGGAATGGAAAACAACAGAGGGCGTACAAGCGGACCTGCTAGGTCAAAACAATGCGTCTGTACTTCACGATGTGCTTCAGCTTTCAATGGAGGAAATAGAAGCATTGTACAAAGACGGCGTCATTGTGCAGGATAAAAAATTGGAAAGCGCCACGGTGACGTAAATCAGCAGACCAAAATCAATAGGAGACAAGCATGTATAAGAAACTAGCAGTTGTAATCTGCATGTTCGCTGCTCAAGTGTGCGCGGCGAATGAATATCCAAGTAAACCAATAAAACTGATCGTTCCATTCTCCGCAGGAGACCCTACTGATGTTGTGGCACGTCATTTGGCCAAAGCGATGGAGCAGGATCTTCAACAGACGATTATTGTGGAGAACCGCCCGAGCGCAGGCGGTATCGTTGGAATCGAGAATTTGTTGCGATCCCCATCGGATGGATACACAATCATGATGCATAACATTGGCATGTCAACGGTTAAGAAATTGAACCCTCAGCTTAAGTTCGATCCGAGGACGGATTTTTCTTATATAGGAGAAGTAGCAGATGTACCCATGATTCTTGTCGGAAAAGAATCGCTTCCGGCGGCGAATTTTAATGAATTAAGTGATTACATTCAAAAAAACGGGAAAGCAGTCAACATAAGCAACGCAGGCATCGGTACCGCTTCGCATTTGTGCGCAATGATGCTCATGTCAAAAATGAATGTCACCATGACCATGGTGCCGTATAAAGGTGCAGCGCCTGCATTGACGGATCTTCAGGGCGGACAAGTTGATCTTTTATGTGATCAGGTCACGACAACTTTGTCACCCATTCAAGCCAATCGGGTCAGAGCATACGGAAGTACCTCTGCAAGTCGCCTGGCCTTGATAAAAAATCTAGCAACCCTTTCCGAGCAGGGATTGGAGGGGATGAAGATCAATGTTTGGCATGGTTTATATGCCCCAAAGAATACAGAAAGGGCAGTTATTAAGCGGTTGAGTGATGCGCTGAAGGCTGCTATCGAAAACAAAGAATTTGTCGATAGTATGAATAAGCTTGGAGCAATTCCTGTTGAACCTGCTCGGGCGACTTCAGACAGTTTAGAAAAACACCTGGGCGATCAGATCGACTTATGGTCACCTCTAATAGAAAAAACATTGAATTACTTACATTAAATCAAATTTGTTGGGAGAATAAAATGCCGGATAAAAAAAAGACAATTGAAATGTATTGGGATGTAGGGAGCACCAACACATACTTTGCTATCAAATTGATTAAGCCTCTCTTGGAAAAGTACAACTGTGAATTGGTGCTACATCCGTTCAACTTGGGATATGTGTTTCGAAATAATAATTATGAATTGATGAAAGAGCCTAAGGCCAAGTTGCGAAATCGTAAACAGGATATCATGCGTTGGGCAAAAAAATACAATTTGCCTTTTCAGATTCCTCGCCAGTTCCCAATCAAGTCCAGCCGGGTGCTTCGGGGATCGCTAGTGATGCGTCGCTATGGCAAGGAGCTTGAATTCGTTGAGAAAGTCATGGATCGATATTGGCAGCATCAGGATCCATCAATTGCTGAATATGCGGGGTTGAGGCCCATTGCTGAAGAGTTGGGCGTTTCCCCTGAAGAGTTCGAAAAATTATGTGCCAGCGACGAAATATCGGAAGAACTTGCAAGAAGTACTGATAACGGTATTGAGCGCGATGTCTTCGGCGTGCCAATGATTATCGTTAACGATCAAATGTTTTGGGGTAAAGATAGAATGGATTTTGTCGAAGATGAGCTAAAACAGCTGACTTAATTAACCCTGATTTCAATTGGGAAAATTAGCGATGTTGCCAGGACTTCTCGTCATATTCGCAATAAAGCAGAATGGTTAATCTTCCCAGTTTTTCAGCTCTTGTTGTTTCGCAGTACTTTCCAGTCCGATTCGATTTGCTGCATCATTGCACGGGCAAAGATTGAGGAATCGCGCTCTTTGAGTGTAATGATGCCTAACGCGCGGCTGACTCTTGGCTGCACCAAGGGTCGGGTGGACAGACCGATATTGATGGCGCCTGCGAGCGAACCTTCCGGAACAATGGCATTGCCAACGCCATCTGCGACAAACTGCATCATTGAGGTAAATTGTGTCACGGTGATGTTATGTTTCAGCTGAAAGCCCTGCGTCGTTGCGGTAGCGTCAATCAGTCGGCGCGTTCTGGAGTCTGCAGGCAGCGATATCAGCTGCTCGTTTTTTAACGCATCCCATGCAACCTGCTTGCGTTTTTCCAAGGGGTGACCTTTGGATAGAACAACGTGAAATGCTTCAGTGCTGAGTGGTCTTTGGTCAAACATGGTTGAAATGTCTTCCAGATAAGTGAGTCCAAAATCAGCCACGCTTGATCGGACATTTTCAATCACATTGCCGTGCACGCCTTCATGGATGTACAGATCAACGCCTGGATAGGTCTGTTTGTAGCGAGCGATGATTTTAGGTAGCACCGTGCAGGCCACGGACATTACAGAAGAAATAACTATCTGCCCGCGTTTTTGATCGGAGCGTTGTTCGATGGCCTGCATATAGATTTTCATGTCGTTGAGCACACGTTCTGAGAGTGCCACGAATTCCTTTCCCGCTTCGGTAATCTCCACGCTTCGCGTATTACGGTCGAATAAAGTAATGCCCAATTGTGCTTCGACACGCTGAACAGTGCGTGTCAGGACCGGCTGCGAGATGTTAAGTGTAATGGCTGCCGCATTGAAACTGCCATAGTCTGCAATTGTCTTAACCGCCAGCATTTCCCGTGCGCTCAGATTGGGGTGGTCAGAGTGAGTCATGGAGGGCCTATATCGTGAAGTGCTCAATGCGTACATTCGCATTGAGTATTATTTATGTCTATAAAGCAATTATCTATGCTAATAGATTCTAATTGGAAATAATCAATTGCGTCTATAGAATTGCTTCATCGATCTTGGAAAGGAGCAAAACGATGAACGCAGTGACGCAAGCGAAAACGGTGGGCACAGATGTGGATCTCGTTGAATATTATTACGATGCTGGATTCAGTGATGGTCTGCCGGTAGTCCCCCCAACGCAGGAGAAAATTGACGAGGTGGTGCAGGCGCTAGGGGGAAATCCTGAGTTTGTAGAGTGCAAGGTGGCTCCGCGTTGGGGAGAACTGACGCGCGAAGTGCTTGCCATTAATATGGTCATGGCAGGGTGCAAGGCGGCCTATGCACCGGTAGTGCGGGCAGCGATACTTGCCCTCACTGATGCGGCATTCAATCTGAATGGCGTGCAGGCGACCACACATGTTGCCTCGCCATTAATTGTCGTAAATGGTCCGATTGCTGCTGAGCTGGGCATGAATGGCGGCGCCAATGCGTTTGGCTCCGGTAATCGTGCCAATGCAACGATTGGGCGTGCCGTGCGCCTGATCATGCTCAACGTTGGTGGTGCCTGGCCCGGCGATCTGGACAAGAGTACCCTGGGTCATCCCGGAAAATATACATATTGCGTTTGTGAGAATGAAGCACAAAGTCCGTTTGCTCCATACCATGTGGAGCACGGTTACAAACCGGATGAATCCACCGTATTTGCGATTGCGGCCGAAGCCCCGCACAGCGTCACCAATCATGTCTCGAACGATCCTGAAGGCATTCTGGATACCGTGTGTTCGGTCATGAGCACCATTGGTTCGAACACCGCAGTACTGGGCGGCCATATGGCGGTTGCGCTTGGCCTTGAGCATGCGAAAACGATTGCGCAACATGGCTGGACTCGTGCCGATATCCGTAACTATATTTTTATGAATCATGGGAATCGGTTTATAGATCTGGCTTACGGCCATCGCTACGGCAAAGTTTACAACCGCAATATACCCAAATGGTACAAGCGCGAAGATAACACCCGTATTCCCATCATCCATAGTCCGGACAATATCCATCTGTTTGTGATGGGTGGGGCAGCCGGACGCTTTTCTGCCGTTATCCCCGGTTGGGGTCATATGAGTACACCAGTGCTTCGTCCCATAGATCAGAGTGTGACTGCAGCAGAGATTGATTGTGCCACCGGTACGTGTGCACTTTAACAGCAAGAAAGAAAGGAGATTGCCATGTTTATGAATGTAGAGAACCTGCAACCACGCGTATATGATCCGCGTGGCGTGATCCGATCCGAAACCATTCCCACGGCTGGTCGTGTAAGCAAACTTGGCGGGCTGCGTTTGGGCGTGCTGGATAACTCCAAGTGGAACGCAAATAAGCTGTTACGTGGTGCAATCGAGGCGCTGAGTGGTGAAATAGATTTCAGTGAAATTCACTATTACGTGAAGCATAGTTTCTCAAAAGATGCTGCGCCGGAATTGATCGAGCAAATCATTGAAGAGAACGACATCGTACTTACAGCAATTGGAGATTGCGGTTCCTGCACCTCAGGTTGCTTAAGAGATGCCATTGCGCTTGAGCAACGAGGGGTGCCGACAGCTGTCATCGTTACAACGGAGTTTGTCAAAGAAACCGTGCTTACCCGCCAGGCACTGGGTATGACGGAACTGGAACCGGTGATTATCTCCCATCCGGTCAGTTCAATCACGATGGAAGAAGTGGCGCAACGAGTGTCGCAAATCTTCACCCAGGCCCAGGCGGTGTGGAAAGGCGAGCAGAGCGGGGCAGCCGATACGTATCTGCAAGGGCGGTCTACACCCGATTAAACGTGAATCGGGGCGTTTCCCTGTGCCGGTATAAGCCGGTGCGGCGAGCTCGCTTGTACTTTTTGCCTGTGCCGCAATGGCGCGTATTCTTGGAGCCATTTCTATGAGTGCTTTATCGGGCCTACGGGTGCTGGATCTTTCGCGCGTGCTGGCCGGGCCGTGGTGTACACAAACGCTGGCCGATTTGGGGGCAGAGGTAACCAAGGTTGAGAGGTTGGGAACCGGCGATGATACGCGTGCCTGGGGGCCACCTTGGCGAGAGATGTCACAGAAAGGGGAGAGAGACTCAGCCTATTTCCTGAGTGCAAATCGTAATAAGAAATCAGTCGCCATCGATATTTCCATCACGGAGGGCGCCGAGCTGGTTCGCAAGCTGGCTGCCCGCAGTGATGTGCTGGTCGAGAACTTCAAAGTTGGCTCCTTGCAACGCTATGGTCTGTCTTACGAGGACCTCAAACAGGTTAATCCTGCGCTTGTTTATTGTTCCATAACAGGCTTCGGTCAGCAGGGTCCCTATGCAGGGCGGGCGGGCTATGATTTTCTGATTCAGGGCATGGGTGGGCTGATGAGTATCACCGGTACGCCTGACGGCAAACCGGGTGCCGGACCACAGAAAGTGGGGGTCGCGCTCACAGACATTCTGACTGGCATGTACGCCGCAACTGGCATTCTTGCTGCAGTCATGGAGAGCCGGACTACCGGCCGAGGCCAGCATATCGACGTCTCTTTATTGGATGTGCAAATTGCCAGCCTGGCGAATCAGGCCATGAACTATTTGGTTGGAGGTCAGGCGCCGCAACGGCTGGGTAATGCGCATCCTAATATTGTGCCATACCAGGATTTTCGTACGCAGGACGGATACATGATTCTGGCCATTGGCAATGACGCGCAGTTCAAGCGCTTTTGTGAGGTAGTGGGTCAGTCAGGGTGGGCATATGACAATCGATATGCGACCAATTCTGCGCGTATCATGCACCGCAATGCGTTGATCGATGCTATTGCAAATGTCATCGATAAAAAGACTACAGCATACTGGATCGAGAAAATGGAGGCTGCTGGTGTGCCTTGCGGTCCAATCAACACGATCGAGGATGTTTTTGCAGACCGGCATGTTGCGCAGCGTCAGGCCAATTTCACCATTTCCTCAAGTAAGGGAGAAATTCCTTCGGTCGCAAACCCCTTGAAGCTATCTGAATCCCCTGTCGAATATCGTCTGGCTCCGCCTGCTCTGGGACAGGACTCCCGACAGATTCTATGTGACGAGCTCGGCATGACCTCGCAAGAGATTGATGAGTTGATCAAAAGAAATATCGTGGCGTGCGTGTGAATGTCGCGTCGACCGCGAACATGAAAATACAACGAAGGAGAGACAAAATGAAAGTCATAAATATTGCAGCAGTATTCCTGTTTTCTTTAGTCACAGCAGCGTTTCCTTTATCGACCTTGGCTGCAGACAATTATCCGGATAAGCCTATTACGGTGGTTGTGCCGTTTCCTCCCGGAGGTCCGACTGATATTGTCGCAAGAATTGTGAGTCAATCGCTTGCCAGGCAGCTGGGACAGTCTATCGTTATCGATAATAAACCCGGAGCCAGTAGCGTAATTGGTGCTGGTCATGTCGCCCGCGCGGCGCCTGACGGCTATACCTTATTGTTCAACTATTCAGGGCATGTAATTAATCCCTATCTAAAAAGTAATCTGCCGTTCGATCCACTGAAAGATTTTGTTCCCGTGTCCGGACTGGCATCTACACCTCAAATGCTTGTTGTATCCCCTGACAACAAGGCGGGGAATATAGAAGAGCTGATTGCTCAGGCCAAAGCTGCCGGTAAAAAACTGACGTTCGCTTCTTCCAGCATCGGCGCACCCAGTCATTTGGCCGGCGAGTTATTCAATCAGCTGACCTCATTGCACATTCTGCATGTCCCATACCGAGGCAGTGCGCCGGCGCTGACCGACCTTATTGGTGGTCAGGTTGATATGATGTTCGACAGTGTTCCGTCTTCCATTAATTTTGTTCGCTCGCACAAGCTCAAGGCATTGGGGGTCACTTCACGACATCGATCCGACGTCACACCTGAGCTACCTACTCTCGAAGAAGCAGGACTCAAGGGTTTTGACATTACCACATGGTACGGCGTGTGGGCACCGGCCAATACGCCTGTGGCCATCGTTGCACGTATTAATCAGGCAGTCAACAAGGCGCTGGAGGATCCCGATGTTCGCTCCAAGTTGTTGCAGGCAGGGGCTGAGCCCATGGTATTGTCGCAGCAAGCCTTCGCGGCTTTTTGTCAATCCGAATTTGATCGCTATGGCGCGATCGTGAAAGCGGCACATATCACACCGCAAATCTGATCAGTAAAGGACGATTTCTATGACCAGGCATGCCTCTCTTCTAATTTTGGGTTCCGGACCGGCGGGCTATAGTGCTGCCATTTATGCGGCACGTGCGAACCTGCAACCTGTACTGGTCACTGGCCAGTTGCAAGGTGGGCAGTTGATGACAACAACGGATGTAGAAAATTGGCCCGGCTACGCACAGGGGATACAGGGCTCTGAACTGATGCAGAATTTGCAGGAGCATGCAGAACGGTTCGAGACTCAGATAGTTGTGGATCATATTGGGCAAGTGGATCTGTCTGTGCGTCCCTTTCGACTGACTGGGGAAGGCGGACAGGTTTACACATGTGATTCACTGATTGTCGCAACTGGAGCATCGGCGCAGTATCTGGGGCTGGAGAGTGAACAGCGATATATGGGACGGGGCGTGTCAGGATGTGCGGTATGCGATGGATTCTTTTATCGCAATCAGGATGTGTTTGTAGTCGGGGGAGGGAATACCGCGTTAGAGGAGGCTTTATATTTGTCGAAGCTATGCCGCAGCGTGACGCTGGTGCACCGACGCGATCAATTCCGAGCAGAGCCGATACTGGTAGATCGATTGATGAGCCAGCAAGCTGCGGGTATCGTTCAGTTGAAACTCTTTTGGCAGTTGGATGAAGTACTGGGAGATGCAAGCGGCGTCACCGGTGTGCGACTGCGCAATACACAGACTGGCATAATCGAAAGTCTTAAAGGGACTGGTGTGTTCATTGCCATTGGACATAAGCCCAATACGAGTCTTTTTGAAGGGCAACTGGCCATGAATAATGGATTTATACGGACACGAGGTGGGCAGGAGGGTTTCATTACCCAGACGTCGGTGCCAGGCGTATTTGCTGCTGGTGATGTGCAGGATAGCGTATACCGGCAGGCAATCACAAGTGCAGGGACTGGCTGCATGGCAGCACTGGATGCACAGCGGTGGTTGGGGGGACAGGAGCAAATGGCCGGGTCTGCTGTCGAACAGTCAGTGACTGCATAGCTGATTTAAAGGCTGACTCATCAATGATATCGATATTGCTGACTTGATTCATCATTCAGTAAAATCGATTCAATAAAACGTCACGACTCACCAGGGCAAAATTGCTTGGGTCAACACCTCGACTGAACGATTAGGAGCCTCGGAACAATACACCAAACTATTGCGCTTGTAATAAATTCATATATAATGGATCGTATATCATATTTCATATAGGAATTTGATGCGCCATGAAAGCTGTATTTGTGTTGTTTGATTCGCTGAATCGTCATGCGCTGTCCAGTTATGGCATGAGCGAGATACATACGCCCAATTTTGACCGATTGGCCAATAGAAGTGTGACGTTTGACTCGCATTTCGTAGGTAGTCTGCCGTGTCTTCCCGCGAGACGAGACATTCAGACAGGCAGATTGAACTTTCTGCATCGCGGCTGGGGACCACTGGAGCCGTTTGACCATTCCCTGGCTGGCATGTTGCGCGACCATGGCATCTACACACATTTGATTACCGACCATTATCATTATTTCGAAGATGGCGGTGCAGGCTTTCATGGCAGATATTCGTCGTGGGAATTCATTCGTGGACAGGAAAAAGACAAATGGCGGCCCGCTATTTCTCCGTCCACTGATCGTTACGCCCAGCGATATCACGAGCAGATGCATGACTTTTCATCTGACATCAACGCTAAACTGCCTTATTTTGTCAATCGCGACTATCTGGAGCAGCGAGGTGACTTCCCGCTAGCCCAGTGCTTTGAGTCGGCGCACGCATTCCTGGAATCTCATTATGCTGATGATCAGTGGTTATTGCATCTGGAATGTTTCGATCCGCATGAGCCTTTTTTTGCGCCTGAACGCTTTCTGCAGGCTTTCCCCGAGGCGCTTGGTGGAAAAATATTTGATTGGCCCAGTTATGGGCGAGTAGACATTGATGATCAATTGCTGAAGACGCTGCGTGCCAATTATCACGCTCTGGTGTTGGCTTGTGATCATTATCTTGGCCAGTTGCTTGATCAGTTTGATAGGCTGAATCTTTGGAAAGACATTTGGCTGATCATGTCGACCGATCACGGGTTGCTGCTTGGTGAGAAGGAGTATCTGGGCAAAAACCGTCCACCTTTTTTCAATGAGGTAGCACATATTCCTTTGATGATTGCGGCACCGGAAAGCACTGGAATTACCGCGCGCCGCGAAACCGCATTAACGCAAACCATCGATCTGATGCCCACATTTCTGGACATTTTTGAGCAGCCCATTCCGTCCGAAGTTACCGGGCATAGCCTGCTGTCGCTGATGCGCGATGGTAAGTCATTGAGGGGAACTGATACAGATACGCCTGGCGCAATTTATGGTCAATTTGGTGCTGCGATCAATTATACCGACGGTCGCTATACATACTTTCTATATCCTCAGGTACCGTTCGAAGAGGATTTATATCAGTACACACTGATGCCAGCACACATGCGTACTTTTTTTGAGGCCGAAGAGTTCCGGGATGCGCAATTGGTCGAACCGATGCCTTTCACTCAGGGATTTCCAGTGCTTAAATTGCCAATATTGGCCAACTCCAAAGGAAATATGACGCGCCGCTATCCTTTGCTGGAAGCCAACACGGCGCTTTTCGACCTGGAAACTGATCCAATGCAGCGACATCCGATTAAGAACCCTGAAATTGAACAACGCATGCTAGCAGCGATAGCGATGCTGTTGCACGTCAATGATGCGCCCGATGAAATGTTTGCGCGCTACGGGTTGTCAGCTTTGGCTGAGAGTCTTGAAGTTAATTGATTCCTTAATTTTCTCTACCCCTAATTGGTACGAATTTCTATGAACACGTCACGATCCGGTGTTGCCATAATCCAGCCCAGAAGTCTGGCGGACCAGGTTTATATCGAAGTTCAGAAAATGATTACTTCCGGACTCGTCAAGCCAGGTACAGCTATCAGTATTGCTGAACTGTCACGCCAATGTGGCGTAAGTCACACGCCGATACGGGAAGCGCTGGCACGCCTGGCAGCGGAAGGACAACTGGTTTTTACGCGGAACATTGGCTATCGGGTTCCGGAGGCTCCGACCCTTGAACAATATACCGATTGGGCAGTGGCGCGCATCGTAGTTGAGTCCAATGCGTTGCTTTATATCCTCGGGCCGATAGATGCGGGCTTGATCGATCGTGCAGAAGAGATCAATGAGCAAATGCGACATGCGGATTTCGGCACGACTGCAAGTGGCATCAGGAAATACAGCGAACTCAATTGGCGCTTTCATGCGACGCTGATCGGACTCGCGCACAATACGATGCTTGAGGATGCGCATTCCCGTCTTTATGCCTCGCCGCAGTTTTCCCGTATTTTCCTGGGGCGTGGTGTAGTGAATCAGGCGCAGATTGTTGCTGAACATGAGCGCGTGCTGACTTGTCTGCGCGAAGGGGACCGCCGGTCAGCAGCCAACGCAATGCGAGATCATATTATCGATAGTCTGGATCGCGACGCTCAGCAGGCGCATATTTCAGGCTTGATAAAGAAGGTGGTGTACGGTAACCAGAACTGAATACCAGGGCAAGTACCCGTCCCTGAAAAAACCAGTCATACCAACGGGTCATATCCGCAAAAATTCCGGCTACAGGCAGCACACACCGGGTTCTCATGGAGACATTCGAAATGAAGACATTGACATCGATTGCTGCAGGTATTGCTTGTTCACTTACAGTGATGACAACCTCCGGTTTTGGCCAGACTTATCCCAATAAACCGATCTCGCTGATCGTAGGATTTCCACCGGGTGGCGGCGTAGATATGGTTGCCCGTCAACTGGCGGATTCACTTGCCAAACAACTTGGCCAGCAGGTGATTGTTGAAAATCGTGCCGGTGCAGCCGGTAATATTGCAATGGACTACGTAGCGCGGGCCCGCCCCGACGGGTATGTTCTGTTGATGGGGAACCTGGGTATGCTCACTGCGAACCCCGCCCTTTATCCTAAACAGGCGTCGGAGTCAGTGAAGAAACTGGCGCCTATTGCGCGACTTGTAGTGACGCCGCTGCTTGCTGCCGTTCCATCTGCACTGCCGGCAAAAGATATGAAAGAATTTGTTTCGCTGGCCAAAAGCAAGCCCGGAAAAATGTTCTTTGGTTCGGGAGGGAGCGGTAATATTAATCATCTGGCAGTGGAACTGCTCAATATTCAAAGTGGTCTGAAGCTGACTCATGTGCCCTATAAAGGGAGTGCGCCATCGCTGACGGCGCTGGCAGCAAATGAAGTGCAGCTCGTTATTGACGGCCTGAACGTTGTACAGCCGCAAGTCTCAGGCGGGCGAGCACGGGCGATTGCAATTACAGGAGAAAAGCGCTCTCCGGATCTTCCCGATGTTCCGACCATGGCGGAAGCAGGGTATCCCGATATGACCATTTACGGCTGGCAAGGAATATTTGCACCAGCAGGAACTCCTCAGTCTGTCATTGATACGCTGACCATGGAAGTGGAGAAGGCACTGACCAATCCGGATCTAGCGAATCGATTGAAAAAACAGGGTACTGATCCGGCCTATCAGTCACCTGCAGAATTTGAAAAATACATTGCTGCGGAGCGCGTGCGCTGGGAGAAAGTCATTCATTCAGCGAATATCAAAATTCAATAAAGCGTTGATATACGATCACTCCCGAGCGATGACTATATGTTCTTGATATGTGTCGAATGTTGTTTAAAGCCGCCGGTGTATGATGCGTCCAGGCGGCGAGACGCAAGAAACGCAAAAGCAATATTCTCAAAGTAGGATACGCTCACGGAAAAAGAAGTGACTGTCTTGAGGGAGTTAGTTAAGGAGTTATAGGTATGGAAAAAGAATTATTCGATGATCTAGTCCAGAGTCTTAAGCAAGCCAAGGCCATATCGACAGGGAAAGCGCCGGCGTCACGGCGTACAGTGGTAGCCGCGCCTGATGTCAAAGTAATAAGAGAGGCTACGGGGTTATCGCAAGCTGAATTTGCTGATTTGCTCAAAGTCAGCCCAAGAACGTTGCAGAACTGGGAGCAACATCGACGCACGCCAACAGGCCCCGCGGCTGTGCTGCTTAAAATTGTGCAATCCGCCCCCGATGTGGTGATGAGAACCTTGCATCAGTCATAGTTGTTTATTTAATCATCACTTCATAAGGGAGCCGCAACCTGTCCATTGCGGCTCTTACCCGGTCACCTACTGCATCGATAACCGATTGGCATCCCAATTGGTTTTTCCATTGATTGTGCCTTGCATCGTATCGTTGTTTACTGTGCCCGTATATTGCTCGTTTCCAACAGAGAAAGTGATGTTTGCGCCATCCATGCGAGCGTTGCTGATGGGTTTTGCGGTATCGTTATTTCGCAGTGTGCCATCCAGCATTTGAAAGTTTTGAACAATCTCCAGCTCTTTGTCACCGATTTTCCAGGTACCGGATACCTTGGCTGGCACTATCCATTTGTAGGCATTGCAGTAATTTGTGCAGTTGTCCTGAACCTGAGCGGTTTCATCGGGCTCCCAGTCTTCCATGGCAAAGGAATTGGACACAACGCGGGTTCCCGGTTTCATATCCAGCAGTGTGGGACGAAGTTTGATATTCAGGCTCGGTAACAAAAACAGGGTGACCACAGTTGCATTTGAAAAATCTGATTCAAAGATATCGGCCTGCTCGAAAACAGCCGTGTCAGCAACGCCTTCCTTTTTGGCCGTTCTCTTCGATAGCTCCACCAAGTCGGGATTGTATTCAATACCGCGTGCAGTCGCGCCACGTTTTGCCGCAGTAATGACGGTTCTCCCATCCCCTGATCCAAGATCGACAAGATGATCGTTTGCTGTTAATTTGGCCATGTTCAGCATGCGATCAACAAGCGTCTGGGAAGTCGGAACCCAAACAACATCTTTTCCCACCTGGCCAACAGAGGGCGCATATTCTTCAGAGACAGGAGGAGCCGATTGATGCGAGGTATCGGGGGTAACGGTTTGTGCTACTCCTAAAGAGCTGAATGTCAAAGACAGAATCGCGGATGCAATTAACGTTCTTTTCGAAATCATTATCTTATCTCCAGTTGAGTTGTCACTTAAAAATAGTGTTATCCGGTGGTAGATCAGAGTATCGGTGGTCTTTTGTTGCCGCAGACTTGAAAAGCAATATCGGTGTGCCCGCAACCAGCACGCCCAGACCAATAAGCGCTGTGACGCCGGTGTACATGACGCTCGAGTAAAGCATATAGAGGCAGGTCAGGCAGAACAAAATAGGAGTCAGGGGATAGAAGGGCACTTTGTAGGGAAGAGTGCGTTCGGGATGTTTTATACGCAAAATAAAAATGGAAATGCCGACCAGCAGCATGAAGCCCCAGAACACGGGAGCGGTGTAATCTACCATCGCTTTAAAACCGTCTCTGGTGACGGCACCCATAGCAATCAGGGCGAGTGCAATGATTGCCTGTAAAACTTGGGCATTCGCTGGTGTTTTGCCGCGGCGATTCCATATTCCTACCCAGCGTAAAATAGTCAAATCCTGAGCCATTGAGTAAAAAACCCGCGATCCGGTAAAGATCGTTGCGTTCAGCGTAGAAATTGCTGCTACCACGATGGCCAGCGTTACTGCAATTTTTCCAGGCTCGCCGGCAACAGCGTACATCATATCGGCGGCAACGGCCTCTGATGTCTGCAATCCTTCCAGCCCCAGGATTGAAAGCAAAGCAAGATTAATCAGCACGTACAGTGAAACTAAAATTAATGTGCCCAAGGTAAGCACCTTGACAATATTTCGAGAGGCATCTTTGAGTTCACCAGTCAAATACGCTGCTTCATTCCATCCACCATATGTCAATAAAACAAATATCATTGCCAGCCCGACCGCAGCCGTGTCCGGCTCCACAGTCGCCGTCAGCGCGACTTCGCCGTCGGTAGATCCAAAAAATCCAAATGCAATGATGGCTAAAATTGCGGCAATTTCCAGAAAGGTGACAATGATCTGAAGATTTTTACCTTCTGATGTGCCAATAATGTTGACGGTGGCCAATGTGATGACGGAGATTGCCGCATAGATTGCGGGGCCATAAGGACCGATAGGCGCAAGCTGAGCAATATAGTCTCCCAGTACGAACGCCACAACAGCGATTGCGCCGGTCTGAATAATGGTGCAACGAGCCCACCCAAACAAGATGGCCATGGAGCGACCATAGGCGCGCGAAAGAAAATGATATTCGCCGCCGGTATGGGGATGAGCCGCGGAAAGTTCTGCGTAACAAAGTGCGCCTACAAGTGTGATCAGACCGCCAACGATCCAGACCAGAATAAACATCCATTCCTGATCGACGTTGGCTGCGACAATAGAGGGGGTGCGGAAAACGCCGATTCCAACGACCAATCCGACAACAATGACGACAGCATCAAAGACGGAGAGCTGGGGCTGAGGTTTAGTCTGTTCGTAATCAGTCATTGGAATCCTTACTTATCAAACGGCTTCGAAACAATGGTGAAGTCTTCGAACACGGTTGCCGGTGGCATCGTGAATGGCGTAGAGCAGGGCTGGTGTGATTACAACTGTGGATCTATTGGCAATATCCGTTAGGTCCTGGATATTTGGTATTGATGCGTTAAGCGCACGTGGGCGCTTGATCAGCAAGAGCTTGCTAAAGGATTTGAGGCCCCGTTTTACATTGCAAGCCAGTTTATCGATGAAACTTTACAATGGGATGGCTTTCTTGAAACTTTGTACTGGATTGGCGTTTTGCATGTGACCCGTAACACATGATCCGCCAATGATTTCGTCCTGGGAACGATTTTGATTGACTTATTGTATCAGTAGTTTGAGAAGTTTGTGCGGGCCGGCAGAATTGGGGCTGGATCACCGTACGTACGAAACTTTGCCGAACCATAGCGAATATATAGTTAGTAAGTAAGCGATTAAAGATGCGCTATCGGTTGGACCGCCAAACGTAATCCCATTGCCCGCAGGATAGCGACCAGGCTACTGACAGCTGGGTTGCCTTTGGCTGACAGGGTGCGATAGAGCTGCGTCGGATTCAAATTCGCTTCTTTCGCTACTTCCGATACACCCCCGAAAGCTTGTGCCATTTGTCGAAGCGCAATCAGCAGTTCAGCTTGATCTCCGTCTTCAAGGATGTCGTTGAGCAGCGCTGCCGCATAGGCTGGATCTTTGCGAAATATGTCTGTCATGACAACATCATGAGATATGTCTTTCATTATTTAAGGCAATCAAGGATGGCTAATTATGGGAGTTAGGAAGGGATTGCGGACCGGGAGCACGAGGAAAAATCGCTAAATGTGCATGCACTGATTCGGCAAATCCAGATACGTGAGTCGGAAAAGTCCCGCAAAAGTCCCGCAGATACAAAAAAGCCGCTTAAAGATTCACGGTCTTTAAACGGCCTAAGTATTTGATATCACTAATATTTTTATGGTCGGGACAGTAAGATTCGAACTTACGACCCTCTGGTCCCAAACCAGATGCGCTACCAGGCTGCGCTATGCCCCGACGTATTCACTAAATTAGCGAAGAAAAGGATATTACCATAGTCTTTAATTTAATGACAAGAGGGGCAATGTGCAATCTTGCATTTTCGCAACTTAGCGTTGTTGTTTTGTCTTTAAATCATTCAGTTTGCGGTTGGCGCTATCGAAATTGCGTCGTGTCTCGCGAGGTGATGGGTGCCGCGAGAAACTGTCTTCGCGACGGTGATTCCAGCTGCTACCTCGGTCATGGTCGCGCCGATCGCGCCAGTCATTGCGATCACGGCGTTCTTCACGGCGTTTGTTGCGCTCACGGATTTCGGCCGCACGCCGGTCACGCCAGTCGTTACGATCTCCTCGGCGGTAGTCGACGTTGCGGTAACCACTGCCATAGTATGTCGGACCTGGTCCATAACTGTCGTAGCGGTCTGAATAACGGCCGTAGCCGTCACCCGCGTAGCCGACACAGCCAGTGAGGGCACCCAGAATTATCGAGACGCTAACTAATACTTTTTTCATAACGAACTCCACAGTTTGAAATTGTTAGTTCTGCACAAAATCAAATATCACGTTGATGCAAATGTGTATCGGTGTTCACTTATTATCGTTCTTAACGATAGGGCGAAGTGTTTCTAAAGTATGACAGATGAAAGATTCGCGGCGATAAATGTTACAAAACGGACGGTGATGCCGGGCGACGATATATGCGCACTTCCTCTGCCTCTTTTCTATTAACTATATATCAAACATGGCTTTTTCAAGCAGGATGGAACCGCCTGAAACAGGGCAGGCCTGATGGCGCCGAATCAGGGCGTGGCAAGCTGGGTCGATCAGACCACTTGCGGCCGTTTTGATAGTCCATGAGGCGTCTTGTCGTTTCCTTGTCACGATGTAGGGTATGAATGCGAGATTTTGTTCGATTTTGGAGGACGTATATGGACGGCTGTAACTCAGTTGTGCTATATTCTCGTTTCTCCAGTTCACGCACTCGTGGTGAAATAGGTAGACACAAGAGACTTAAAATCTCTCGGGCATTGCGCCCGTGCCGGTTCGATTCCGGCCGAGTGCACCAGAGATGGGTCTCCCGCATTAACAGGAAGCTTGGCAGAGTGGTTGAATGCACCGGTCTTGAAAACCGGCGAAGGGTTAAACCTTCCGTGAGTTCGAATCTCACAGCTTCCGCCAGAATTCTTTTCCCGACGCGCATTAAGAGCATTTAGATGAGTTCTTGGTTCGCGCTCACTCAAACTCCGCGTCCACAAATACACCCCCGCGCTAAATTATTGACATCGGCTTAGTATTTGGCTCAGGTCGGGTATTTACGCTGCCTTATTTGTGCTGTCTGAACACACTGTCATTTCAGCTGGCATTTCGCCTTAATAACCACCTCTTTATTTACCGCAAGTGGCGGCACTTTGTGGTCAGCTGCGCTTTCAACGTTAAAATCCTTTGAATCATGTTGTTGCGTGGCGGTTTGCCTGCGCTCGCAATCAGGCGCTCGGCATCGACGCCGTATACGGCAGCAACAGCGACTGGCGCAGTGCCTATAAACTTATTTGCAGGAGATGACATATGAAGGCAGTTGAAATAACCACACCTGGCGGTCCGGAAGTTCTGAAACTTGTTGACCGGGAGAAGCCGACTTTAAAACCAGGCGAGGTTCTGATTCGTGTGGCTGCGGCCGGAATTAATCGTCCCGATGTCTTCCAGCGTAAGGGTGCCTATCCGCCGCCTCCGGGCGCTTCAGATCTGCCAGGACTGGAGGTTGCGGGTGAAATCGTTGAGGGTGATGTAAGCGGAACAGACTTCAAGATTGGTGATCGTGTATGCGCATTGACGCCCGGCGGTGGTTATGCAGAGTTTTGCGCAGCGCCTGCCGGCAACTGCCTTCCTGTTCCGGAAGGGCTGACTGATGTTGAGGCAGCGGCCCTGCCCGAAACATTTTTTACTGTCTGGACGAACGTTTTTGATCGAGGTGCCCTGGCTGAAGGCGAGAGTCTGCTGGTGCATGGCGGCGCCAGTGGGATCGGTACAACGGCAATTCAGGTGGCGCGGGCGTTGGGTCACGCTGTGTATACAACAGTCGGAAGTGATGAGCGGGCGGCTGCTGTTGAGGCATTGGGTGCCAGCAAGGCAATCAACTATAAGTCTCAGGATTTTGTGGAAGAAATCAAGAAGCTGACAGACGGGAAGGGCGTCAATGTTGTGCTGGATATGGTTTCCGGTGAATATATCAATCGTGATATTCAGTGCCTTGCTGATGATGGTCGGATTGTGATCATTGCACAGCTCGGTGGTAGCAAAGCCACGATTGACACCGCCCAGGTCATGCGTCGGCGTCTGACTATTACCGGTTCAACGCTGCGTCCGCGTACTGCAGAGTTCAAAACAGCCATTGCCCGCTCCCTGCAGGAAAAGGTCTGGCCGCTGCTTGCTTCCGGAAAGATCAAGCCCGCAATTCATGCAACCTTTCCGTTGGCACAGGCGAGCGATGCGCATGCAATGATGGAGAAGGGCGAGAATATCGGGAAAATCGTATTAACGGTTTGAGTTTCCTTTTAGATATGAAAAGGTTATAATCTTTGGTTTTGTTAAAATCCCCTTTTTGCCGAGGAAAATATGGGTATGCGTAAGCGTCTGGTCATCGGGAACTGGAAAATGAATGGCAGTCAGGCTGAAAACGGCAAGCTGCTTGCTGATCTGGTTCGTCTGCAAGGCGCTGGTGCCGAAACGGATTCTGGCAGTGCTCAGCCTGACGCTGACAGAACCGAACTGGCAGTATGCGTACCATTTCCTTATCTGCAGCAGGTTGCCGATACGCTGGGCAAGTCCACAATAAGCTGGGGCGCCCAGGATGTCAGCGAACACGAGAAGGGTGCATATACCGGTGAGGTATCGGTAGGAATGCTCAAGGATTTTGGCTGTCAATGGGCCCTGGTTGGTCACTCTGAACGCCGGGCCTATCACGGCGAAACCAGTGAGACCGTTGCGCGCAAGGCAGCCGCTGCATTGAAGGGCGGCCTTGTGCCAGTTGTATGTGTCGGTGAAACGCAGCAAGAGCGTGAATCGGGCAGTACGCTGAAAGTGATCAGCGAGCAGCTTGAGCCTGTACTTGCGCTCGGCGCAGAGGCAGTGAAAAAAATGGTCCTGGCTTACGAGCCGGTATGGGCAATTGGTACTGGCCTTACGGCCTCGCCCGAGCAGGCGCAGGAAGTGCATGCGCATATTCGCAGTCTGCTTGCGCAGGCGGGGGCGCCTGAGCAGCGCATACTTTACGGCGGTAGTGTAAAAGCTGCGAACGCCGCGAGCCTGTTTGCCAAGGAAGATATTGATGGCGCGCTGGTAGGAGGCGCCTCTCTGGTAGCAACTGATTTTCAGGGTATTGCCACTGCCTGATGGCTGTCGGCAACCCGTACTTGGATTTTTTCTGGAGTCATACTTAAATGCCATCGTTTATATACCCTTTACTGGCCGTTGTACAGGTGCTTTCCGCACTGACGGTTATTGTCCTGGTGCTCTTGCAGCAAGGGAAGGGGGCGGATATGGGTTCGTCTTTCGGTGGTGGTTCGGCCGGAAGTCTTTTTGGTGCCACTGGTGCCGCAAACTTTTTTTCGCGTGCAACAAAATGGGTTTCCATTCTGTTTTTTGCCTGCACGCTGGGCCTGGCGTTTTTAGGTAATACTTCAAATCGCAATACCAGCCCGGCCACAGGCGGCGGTGTCATGCAGGGATATGAAGCGCCAGCGCCGGCAAGTACTGAGTCGTCTACGCCGGCATCAGATCTGCCTTCTGCGCCAGCGTCTCCCTCTTCTTCGGCCACACCTGCTGCGCCAGCAGCTTCTGATACACCAGCGGCTCCGGCTGCGTCCAGCACGCCTGAGGCCCCAGCAGCATCTGACGCGCCAGCAGCGCCAGCGCAATCTGATACTGCGCCCCCAGCGCCCGCTGCCAGTGACGCTGCGCCTGCTGAAAAAACAACACCTGCCGAGCCTCAAGGCGAGCAAAACACAAATACTGGCTCTAATCAGTAATCGTTTTTGTTGTTTGGTGTTATAATCTTCTGTCTTTACAGATGCTCACGTGGTGGAATTGGTAGACACGCTATCTTGAGGGGGTAGTGGCGAGAGCTGTGCGAGTTCGAGTCTCGCCGTGAGCACCAACCGTTTAATGCTGTCGCAGCATTCATGCTTTTCTTGAAAAAAGCGTTATTTCAATGTTGTTGCGTTAAATCAGGTTAAATCAAGTATTCCGTAGTCATAAGGCCCCTGTTCTTTTCCGGAACATGGGCCTTATGTTTATTTGCTGGTTATGTTATTTGCCTTAAGTGACCGGGTCTGATATCCAAATCCTTTTGCTATGAATACCTATAGAGTCATATGATGTGCTTCATGCGCATGTCTTTGAAGTGATGCTTGATGTAAATCAAAACGAGTATCATTTAGCGCGTGCAGATATATTAGTTGATGGTATAGTTATAAGGATTATTTCTGTTCCATGAACCCGAGGGAGTGCATAATGGCTTTAAAGTTATCAATGAAACATGCATTAGCTGCAGCTGTCTTGTCCGTCGCTTCATTGCCGGTAATGGCGGCCGAGTGTTCGGTCGATGTTGAGGCCAATGACGCAATGCAGTTCAACACCAAGGAAATCCAGGTCAGCAAAACCTGCAAGGAATTCACCATCAACCTGAAGCATACGGGTCAGCTGCCTAAAGCTGCCATGGGTCACAATGTTGTGATATCCAAATCCGGCGATATGCAGGGTGTGGAAACTGACGGCATTGCGGCAGGTGCCGACAAAGACTACGTCAAAGAGGGTGATGAGCGCGTTATTGCTCATACCAAGCTGATAGGCGGTGGTGAATCCGATTCCGTCAAAGTGCCAGTGGAAAAACTGACAGGTGATGATGTCTTCTTCTGCTCATTCCCAGGCCATGGCGGCATGATGAACGGCAAGATCACGCTGGTTGATTAATTGATTAACTGAAGCCTTTTGTCTGGTCCGCGAACATTTTCCGGTCCGGACAACTCTGATCAGTCCGAAGCCTCTCCTGAAACGGAGAGGCTTTTTGTTTGGTGCGTCGGAACTGGTATGGAAAAAATGGGCACAATGGAGTCCAGCATGGTGTCCAGATGATCTGCCAGGGAAAATAGGACTCAATGGAAATCTGAATATTTCGACCCATCGTTCTGCAGAACAATTATCTGAAAATGGCCTTGTTGCAACTTTCGGCAGATGGAATCTGCGCGTTGCGGCGACTAATGTGGTCAAAGTGCTGATCGATGTGCTGTTATTACAGCGTTTGAGCGTTCAAAATTCCCCAGAATTTGCGTGTATACAACGATTTGTAGGAATTACACAACGGACAAGGTGGAGTATTGGTTAATCTCACAATAACTGTGGAATTTTCGCTACGCAGACATCTGTGGCGCAAATGTTTGCTTGGCGGGAAGGCCGTAGGTATCTGATTTCGCTGGGATTCCGCAAGTTAAAGTAATTTCTAACTTAAGCACGGGTTTCTTTTGATTTTTCAGTCCTTGCCTGCCTTCGAATTTGTCGTTTTGTTGCATACAACCTACAGAAAAGCAAAAAAAAGGGGACTTGATGCAGATCAAGGTAGCCAGACTCGCAAAAATTTGGTGCAATAACTACAACTTCCCTTCGCGGAGTTTTATAGAGCGGTAGAACATAACGTCTTGATCGCTGCTCTGATCACTCAAAATCTACGGAGATTTAACAAATGAAAAAGACTTT
>JAEWHK010000008.1 GCA_023387815.1 Pseudomonadota bacterium | reverse complement strand
CTCTGTTGCCTTACACAGATAACCACAACTAATCAGGAACACCATCATGCAAGTTATTCTTCTCGAGAAAATTGTCAATGTCGGCGACCTGGGTGAAGTGGTTCGTGTCAAGGACGGCTACGCCCGCAATTTTCTGATTCCTCAGAAAAAAGCCCGTCGTGCAACACAAGTTGCTATCCAGGAATTTGAAGCCCGTCGTGCCGAGCTGGAAAAAGCCCAGGCTGAAAAACTGGCTGCTGCTCAGGCGCTGGGTGAAAAACTCAATGGCTACAAACTGCAAGTCAGCCAGAAAGCCGGTGTTGACGGCCGTCTGTTCGGTTCCGTTACCAATATGGACATCGCTGCAGGCCTGAAAGCTGCCGGATTCGAAGGCATCGAAAAAAGCCAGGTTCGCCTGACAGACGGTGCCCTGAAAGCCGTTGGCGAGTATCCTGTGCAGGTTTACCTGCATGCTGACGTGGTGTCTGACATCACTGTCAACGTTGTAGGCGAAATGGTGTAATCCATCTCCCTCAAGTCCAACGCAGGATTGCAAAGAGCCGGTTTTCCGGCTCTTTGTATTTTTGCGGCGGTCTGACGCAGTTGTCTCTAACTGCGTATAATGACATTTTTGCCTGAGCCTCGCGGCTCCTCAAGTTAATCGGGAACTCGCGACGGCCGGATTTTCTGGTTTTCAATTTGCGGGTCCCTCCTGTCATGAATGCTCCCGATCCTCAACTGGATTCCCTGCGGCTGCCTCCCCATTCGGTCGAGGCCGAACAGTCCGTGCTTGGCGGACTGCTGATTGACAATGCACAACTGGAAAATATCAGCGGACTGCTGGGCGAAGATGATTTCTATCGTCATGACCATCGTCTGCTGTTCCGTCACATTTGCAATCTGATCAATCTGGATCGTCCTGCCGATGTCATCACGGTTCATGAATCGCTGGTGCTGGAGAGCAAGTCCGACGAGATCGGTGGGCTGGCCTATCTGGATGCCCTGACGCGCAATACGCCTTCAGCCGCCAATATTATCCGCTATGCAGAGATCGTGCGCGAACGCGCTATCCTGCGCAAGCTGGTGACCTTTGCCGACGAGATCGCCTCCGAAGCGCTCAATCCCAAAGGTAAAGAGGCGCGCCAGCTGCTGGACGAAGCCGAATCCCGCATTCTGCAGGTTTCCGAGGGGTCTTCCTCGGGCAGCGAGTTCAAGGAAGTGGGCGATTTGCTGGTTGATGTGCTCAAGCGAATCGAAGAACTGGGCGAGGGCAATCACGGTGATGTGTCGGGCATTCCCACCGGATTTGTGGATCTGGATCGCAAGACTACCGGTCTGCATCCCGGACAGCTGGTGATTGTGGCCGGTCGTCCGGCGATGGGTAAAACCTCGTTCTCCATGAATATTGCGGAACACGTGGCAATTGATGAAGGCCTGCCCGTTGCCGTGTTTTCCATGGAGATGGAAGCCACGCAGCTGGCCGCGCGTATGATTGGTTCTATCGGCAAGCTGGATCAGCAGCGCATGCGTACCGGCAGGCTGCTGGACGAAGACTGGCCCAAGCTCACACACGCCATGCAACTGCTGCAGGAAGCGCAAATCTATATTGATGAAAGCCCGGCGCTCAGCCCGCTGGTATTGCGCTCACGTGCACGCAGACTGAAACGCAAATGCGGCAAGCTGGGTCTGATTGTTGTGGATTACCTGCAATTGATGTCAGGCAATGCACTTTCCAAAAACGATAACCGTACTGCCGAAATTTCCGAGATCAGCCGCTCTCTGAAAACGCTGGCCAAGGAAATGGAATGTCCTGTTATCGCGCTGTCGCAGCTGAACCGGGGCCTGGAGCAACGGACCAACAAACGCCCCATCATGAGTGACCTGCGGGAATCGGGCGCGATCGAGCAGGACGCCGACCTGATTCTGTTTATCTATCGGGATGAGGTTTATCATCCGGACACCCAGGACAAGGGCTCGGCGGAAGTGATTATCGGCAAGCAGCGTGCGGGTCCTATTGGTACGGTGCGGCTGACTTTTGCCGGCGAATATACCAAGTTCATGAACTACGCAGGCCCGGGCGACAGCTTTATCGCCGAATAGGTTGTTTGGCGGAACACGATAAGGCGCAGAAGGGAGAAAGACGAGTTGGGTGTGCGAGGATCCTTCTGATTCGCGAATCAGTCGCTTGCCCGAAGATGCCGATGGAAGCAGCAGGGTGGGGCGAGACGGCCGCCCCGCCGATCAATCTCGCTTTCTATCGGAAGGGCTTTCCCTCAGACCGGCTTTCCATCAGACGGGCTTTTTCAGCAGCGTCTCGTCGTCCTCATCCATGGGAATATCATCCTTGCGTCGCGCAAGCTTTGCGGCAATCACGGCACACACCATCAGCTGAATCTGATGGAAAATCATCAGTGGCAGCACAATGGCGCCCACCGCCTGGCCGGCAAATAATACCTGCGCCATGGGCAGGCCGCTGGCCAGACTCTTTTTCGATCCGCAGAATACAAGTGTGATGCGGTCTTCCAGCGAGAAGCCAAGCAGACGCCCGATCAGCGAGGTCAGGAAAAGCACAATAGCAAGAAGGACAATACTGACCGCGACCACGCCCACAAGTGCGCCTATCGGGGTTTTATGCCACAGACCTTCGTTGACGGCTTCAGAAAACGCCACATACACCACCAGCAGAATGGAGCCCTGATCCACAAACTTCATCAGCGAAGGATGACGACCAATGAATCCGGATGTCCAGGGCCGACTGAAATGGCCCAGCGCGAATGGAACCAGCAATTGCAGGGTGATGTCTCCGATAGCCTCAAGCGCCTGCTGAGAGTCGCCGGCGGCGCTGCTGTCTGAAATCAACAGATTGACCAGCATGGGCGTAATAAAAATTCCCAGAATGCTGGACGACGATGCGCTGCAAACGGCGGCGGGAATATTGCCGCGGGCAATGGAAGTAAAGGCAATGGCCGACTGCACGGTGGCAGGCAGTACGCACAGATACAGGACACCCTTGTACAGATCCGGCGTCAGCATGGGCTCAAGAACAGGCCGCAAGGCGAGACCCAGGATCGGAAAGAGAACAAAAGTACAGAAGAAGATGACCAGATGCAGGCGCCAGTGCGTGGCACCGGCAATAATGGCCTGCCGCGACAGTCGTGATCCATGAAGGAAAAAGAGCAGCGCAATGGCCAGATTGGTCACTGTTTCCATGACCGACATGCCCTGACCATGTGCGGGTAAAAGTGAGGCAATGACAACGGCGATGATCAGGAACAGCGTGAAACGGTCTATTTTCAGGAAACGAAGCAGGGACTGGGACATTACGCGGCTTTTCAGTTAATGGTTGACTCTGCGGTCAGGATGATAGAAGTGGCACCATTGTACCCAATATGCCAGGAGAATACGGCGAGTGCGCAAGGAAAATGCCGTCTGCATCTGCAGACGGCATTATTGCTTTCAAGTTACTTACAACGCGTCGCCTGCGTAATCGGCCAGACGTGAACGCTCACCTTTTTGCAGGGTAATATGCCCCGAGTGCGGCCAGCCCTTGAATCGGTCGACAACATACGTCAGCCCTGAGCTGCCTTCTGTCAGATAGGGTGTATCAATTTGCGCGATATTTCCCAGACACACAATCTTGGTGCCTGGGCCGGCACGCGTGATCAGCGTCTTCATCTGTTTGGGCGTCAGGTTCTGCGCTTCGTCAATAATCAGATACTTGTTCAGGAAGGTGCGCCCGCGCATAAAGTTCAGGGATTTGATCTTGATGTGCGATTTGACCACTTCCTTGCTGGCGCTTCGGTCCCATTCTCCGGATGAGCCGTCATTCTTGCTGCCGGTATTCAGAAATTCCAGGTTGTCTTCCAATGCGCCCATCCAGGGCTGCATTTTCTCTTCCTCGGTACCTGGAAGAAAGCCGATGTCTTCACCGACAGGCACCGTCACGCGCGTCATGATAATCTCGGTATAGCGCTTTGTTTCCAGCACCTGAGTCAGACCGCAAGCCAGCGCCAGCAGAGTTTTACCAGTTCCGGCCTGACCCAGCAATGAGACAAAATCAATATCAGGATTCATCAGCAGATTCAGGGCGAAATTCTGTTCGCGGTTGCGTGCCGTTACGCCCCAGACATTGTTTTTCTTATGCGTGTAGTCACGCAGCGTGGCCAGGACAGCCGTCTTCCCATTCACTTCGCGCACCTGCGCATACAGGGGAGAATCTCCTTCCAGATACACAAACTGGTTGACCACAAAATCGGCACACAAGGGGCCCTTGATTTTATAGAAGGTGGTGCCGCCCTGAATCCACGACTCGACATCCTTGCCGTGCTTTGTCCAGAAGTTGGACGGAAGCAGCATGGCGCCGTCATACAGCAGGTCGGAGTCTTCAAGCGAATGGTCGTTGAGGTAGTCTTCTGCCTCCAGACCCAGCGCGCGCGCCTTAAGGCGCATATTGATGTCTTTTGATACCAGGATGATCTGGCGCTGGGGCTGTTCGCGGTGCAGTGTCTGAACCACGCCCAGAATCATATTGTCGGCCTTGCCGTTGGGCAGGTCGATAGGCAGCTGCCCCTCCATATTCTGCGTCTGAAACAACAGGCGGCCGGTGGCATCCTTGTTGCCCAGCGAATCCAGCGGCATCCCTTTAAGGATGTCTTCGGTCTCTGCCACCAGTGCGTCCAGCGAACGGCTTACCTGTCGGGCATTGCGTGCCACTTCGGTCATGCCTTTCTTGTGATGATCCAGCTCTTCAAGCGTCATCATCGGTAGGAAGATATCGTGTTCCTCGAAACGGAAAATGGAAGAGGGATCGTGCAGCAGTACGTTGGTATCAAGCACAAAAAGTTTGGACAGACCGTTGCTGCCTGCGGTATTGACCGCTTTTACCGGTGCGCCGCGGGTACTGCCCGATTTGCCGGATCCGCCGGCTTTCGCGTCGACGCTGTCGGCCTTGCGGGCAGACGGCTGGCGTGTCTTGCCTGATTCGGACTTGCGCAAAGATTCTGTTGCGGCAGTTTGTCCCTGGGACTGATTTTTCGTCTGTTGCGGTGTGGCGCCGGGTGTGGCGGCCTCGGCCTGTGGGCCATTTCTATCCTGTGTTGCATAATCCGTCGCATTGGCTGCGTCGGCGCTTTTCACTGTAACTGCATTGTCCTGCTTCTGACGCTTGCGACCTGACGGCGACGCCGTCGCGGTTTTTTCGGCAGAGACTTTGGGAACCGGCATTCCTGTCATATCCAGAATGTCGGCGGGTTTGGCAGGCAGCTTTGGAAGTGGCATAGATAGTTTCTCACATGGCTGTTTTTCCATGGGCGGTTGCGCCATGGAGACCGGCACCCCGCGGTGCCGGGGTAGGACTAAACCTGATTTGCTGCATTCAGCTCTCGGACGGCGTCAAGCACGGCATCCACATGCCCTGGCACTTTCACTTTGCGCCATTCCTGCACCAGTTTCCCGTTGCGGTCAATCAGAAACGTGCTGCGTTCAATACCGCGCACCTGTTTGCCATACATGTTTTTCATTTTGATCACATCGAACTGGGTACAGAGCGTTTCTTCGGGATCGGACAGCAGGGCAAAGGTCACGTTCTGTTTGGCGGCGAAATTCTCATGGCTTTTGAGCGAATCGCGGGAGGCGCCCAGCACCACCGTATCCTCTTTTTCAAAGTCCGCCAGTGCATCCCGAAAACCCTGGGTTTCCGTGGTGCAGCCGGGTGTATTGTCCTTGGGGTAAAAGTACAGGACGACGTTTTTGCCCTTGAGGTCGGCCAGCGATACCTTGCCGAGCTGGCTCTCTGCCTTGAAGGCCGGGACTTTTTTGCCAATGGCCGGGGGATTGGACATTTTTATTCTCCTTCAGTAAGCATCAGGGCGACGGCAACATTGCGCCCCTCTGCCATGAGTACATTATAAGTTCGCGCTGCCGCCTTCGAATCCATGGCTTCAATGCCCACGCGTGCTGCCAGCAGCGGCGCAGTGACGGCCGTCGGCAGGAAATGCTGGCGCTCGCCAGTGCCTACCAGCAGGATTTCGGGGGCATTTTCATAGCGGGGGGCAGGAGGGACATCGTCCAGAAAGTCGATGGCATTGCCGGGGATTTTTCGCATATCCGCTGCATTCAGCAACTGGTCGGTCGTGATATCGTCAAGCGTTCTGACGTTCCATTCGCGAACCGCGCCTTCAGGGCGAAAGGCAATCGCGTGGGTGTACTGGACTTCATTGACTTCAATGAACTGGTCACCGTAGCGTGTGACCGTGTTGAGTGCGGTTGGCTGTTCTCTTTTCAGTTCCACATAGACTCCTTGACCATTTATCTTATTCTAACTGTATTTCAACTGTGTGATAGGGGGCATCGGCAATTTTGTGCGACAGAATTGCAACGCAGCGTAGCGGGGCGTTTTAGTCCGGTCTGGCGCCACAATCCTCCTTTTTTGTACTGCAACAAGTGGGGCATTGCAAATTTTTTCCGCACAGCGGCAAAATCGTTTGCCGTTCGGCCGCATATCGGCTAGATTTACTGGTTTCACCTTAAATTTGTTCCTTCACTTTTTCCAGGTCCATCATGAGAAACTTCCCACGTATAGAAAGGCTTCCCCCCTATGTGTTCAACATTACCGGTGAGCTGAAAATGGCGGCGCGCCGTCGTGGCGAAGATATCATCGATATGTCCATGGGTAATCCTGATGGCCCGACGCCCAAGCATATTGTTGACAAGATGGTTGAGGCAACCATACGCCCTGACACGCATGGCTATTCCGTCTCCAAAGGAATTCCGCGCCTGCGCAAGGCCATTACAGACTGGTACTCCCGCCGTTACAATGTCATTCTGGATCCCGATAATGAAGCCATAGTCTCCATCGGCTCCAAAGAGGGTCTGGCGCATCTGATGCTGGCCACGCTGGATAAGGGCGATACCGTGCTGGTGCCCAATCCCAGCTACCCCATCCACATTTACGGTGCGGTCATTGCCGGCGCCAATATCCGCTCCATTCCCATGAAAAAGGGTCTGGATTTCTTCGAAGAAATCGAGCGGGCAGTGCGCGAGTCCATACCTAAGCCGAAAATGATCATTCTGGGCTTCCCCAGCAACCCGACGGCGCAATGCGTGGACCTGGCGTTTTTCGAACGCGTGGTGGCACTGGCCAAAGCTCATGATATCCTGGTGGTCCACGACCTGGCCTACGCAGATATCACGTTCGATGGCTATCAGGCGCCATCAATCATGCAGGTACCGGGCGCAAAGGATGTGGCCGTTGAATTTTTCACCATGAGCAAAAGCTACAACATGGCCGGCTGGCGCATCGGATTCATGGTGGGCAATGCAGAACTGGTCAATGCGCTGGCCCGCATGAAAAGTTATCACGATTACGGTACCTTCACGCCCATTCAGGTGGCATCTATCGCCGCGTTGGAAGGGCCCCAGGAATGCGTTGCCGAAGTGGTTCAGCAATACAAGAGCCGCCGTGATGTGCTGGTCAAGGGTCTGCACGAGGCCGGCTGGATGGTAGAGATACCCAAGGCGTCCATGTATATCTGGGCCGAAATTCCCGAGCCCTATAAAGCCATGGGTTCGCTGGAATTTTCAAAAAAACTGCTGGCCGATGCCAAGCTTGCCGTTTCTCCGGGAATCGGCTTTGGCGATCTGGGCGACGATCACGTTCGCTTTGCACTGATCGAAAATGAACAACGCACGCGCCAGGCAATCAGAGGAATTAAAGATATGTTCAAGAAAGACGGGTTCCTGAAAAAATGAATCCAATGAAGGTAGGTTTATTAGGTTTTGGCGTCGTCGGTAGCGGTACCTACGCGGTACTCACACGCAACGCAGAAGAGATTTCCCGCCGCGCCGGGCGACAGATTGTGGTGTCTCGGGTGGCAACGCGCACGCCTGCCAAGGCCGTCGCCGTGTTTGGTGATCGTGTTCCCGTCAGCAATGATATGACTGCGCTGGTCAGCGATCCTGATATCGACATTGTGGTTGAGCTCATCGGTGGTACTACGCTGGCGCGTGATCTGGTGTTGCAGGCCATAGAAAATGGCAAGCACGTAGTGACCGCCAACAAGGCACTGCTGGCCCTGCATGGCAATGAAATTTTTGCCCTGGCCAGTAAAAAGGGTGTGATGGTGGCGTTTGAAGCGGCTGTTGCCGGCGGCATTCCCATTATCAAGGCCATACGCGAAGGACTGACAGCCAATCGTATTCAGTGGCTTGCGGGTATCATCAACGGCACGACCAACTTCATTCTGTCTGAAATGCGCACGCATGGGTTGCCCTATGAAGAGGTGCTTTCCCAGGCGCAGCAGCTGGGTTACGCCGAGGCCGACCCGGCCGGGGATGTGAAAGGTGTCGATGCGGCTCACAAACTTACCCTGATGGCATCTCTGGCCTTTGGTATCCCTATTCAGTTTACCAAGGCGCATGTGGAAGGCATTACCGAACTGGATCAGCAGGATCTGGTATATGCAGAGCGCCTGGGATATCGCATCAAGCTGCTGGGCATTACGCGTCGTCGTGACCAGGGGATTGAACTGCGGGTTCATCCTGCACTGGTGCCCGCCGAAAGACTCATTGCCAATGTGGAAGGCGCAATGAATGCAGTCGTTGTCAACGGCGATGCCGTTGGCGACACGCTTTACTATGGTCCGGGAGCGGGTTCCGAAGCCACAGCGTCTGCGGTGGTGGCCGATCTGGTCGATGTCACACGACTGCACACCTCAGATCCGGGCAATCGTGTGCCACATCTGGCATTCCAGCCAAGTGCACTGGCCGATACACCCATCCTGAACATGGAAGACATCCGTACATCGTACTATCTGCGCCTCACAGTCGAAGATCGTTCCGGCGTTCTTGCTGACCTGACGCGAATCCTGGCAGATCACCGGATTTCCATCAATTCCATGATGCAGGAACAGGACGGCGAAAACCAGGCCACTATCATTTTCCTTACGCATGAAGCCAGGGAAGGGGATGTGAATACGGCCATCAAGACCATTGAAGCCATGCCATTCGTGCACTCCCGTATTACCCGCATTCGCCTTGAACATTTGAACTGACCGACCCGATAGCCCCGTCATGCAGGTCGGGCGCTGTCTTTTCTCCGGCACTGCCGGGGCCATGGAGTAGCAATGAAATATATTTCGACCCGGGGCGGCATGAGCCCGGTATCCTTTTCCGAGATTCTTCTGGAAGGGCTGGCGCGCGACGGCGGACTGGCTGTCCCTGAAAGCATTCCCGCGATTTCTGCCAGCCAGCTTGAGCAATGGCGCACGCTATCCTACGCAGAACTGGCAACGGAAATCCTGGGGCTCTATATCGATGATATTCCACGGACCGATCTGGAGCGTATCTGCAAGGCTGCCTATAACGAATCCGTTTTCTCGGGCAGCGACATCGTTCCGTTGAAACCGCTGAATGCATCGATGACACTGGTTGGGCTCTCCGAAGGCCCCACGCTGGCGTTCAAGGATCTGGCCATGCAGTTTCTGGGGCAGGTATTTGAATATGTTCTGGCCCGCGAAGGGCGCAAGCTGAATATTCTGGGCGCGACATCGGGAGATACCGGTTCTGCCGCAGAATATGCCATGCGGGGCAAGCTAGGTGTGTCCGTATTCATGCTCTCGCCTCACGGTCGCATGAGCAGCTTCCAGCGTGCGCAAATGTATTCGCTGATGGATGACAACATCCATAATATTTCGGTCAAAGGCGTATTCGATGATTGCCAGGATATCGTCAAGGCGCTGGCCGCAGATGTGTCCTTCAAAACCACCTATCATCTGGGTGCCGTCAACTCCATCAACTGGGCACGCATTTGTGCGCAGATCGTTTACTACTTCTGGGCCTGGCTTCGCAGCACCGACCAGGCTGCGAGCGCCGGTACGGATGTGTCCGGTTACAAGGTCTCCTTTACCGTTCCTTCGGGCAACTTCGGCAATATTCTGTCCGGTCACTTTGCACGCAGCATGGGGCTTCCCATCCATCGTCTGGTCCTGGCAACCAATGAGAATAACGTACTGGAAGAGTTTTTCCGTACAGGTGTTTACCGGCCGCGGGCCAGCGCCGAGACCCTGGCCACTTCCAGCCCCTCCATGGATATTTCCAAGGCCTCCAATTTTGAGCGTTTCGTCTTCGATCTGCTTGGACGGGATGCCAAGCGGCTGGCTGCCACCTGGAAAAAGCTGGATCAGGATGGCGCATTCGATCTGTCATCTGAGTTATCCCGCTTTACCGAAGAGTTCGGCTTTGTGGGCGGCAGCAGCACGCATCAGGATCGTCTGGATACGATCCGTCAGATTGAACAGGAGTCAGGCATTCTGATTGATCCGCACACCGCCGATGGCGTAAAAGTGGCGAGGGAATTCGTGGAAGAGGGCATTCCCATGCTGGTGCTGGAAACCGCCTTGCCCGCCAAATTTGGCGAGACCATTCAGGAAGCAACGGGCAAAGCCGCCCCTATCCCGGAGCATCTGAAGTCACTGGGTGATTTGCCGCAGAAAGTGGTGATTATGGACAATGATCCGGAAGCCATTCGCGATTACATCAAGGCGCGCGCACTCGTCTGAGTTCTCGCGTCACGCGGCTGAGCCGCTGTAAATACCTATGCAGGCATCATGCGCGCATCTACGATGCGCGCATTTTCTTTTATGCTAGTTGACCTATGGTAAATGCGCTAGTAGGGGTATCTTTATCCTGAAACGTCGCGTCCGATACAATAACTTGTATCGTTATCGTTTTGCGCCTGTCGCTGTGCATTATTATGGCTACTTTACCGATTGCTCCCGTACGTTTCTCAATTGCTGCGTTTCTGTCTCTGGGCTTTCGCCCGCTTTATACCGCAGGCGCCCTGTGGGCTGCGATATCGGTGGGTATCTGGATTTTTGCGCCTAATCTTCTGCAGGGCGTGCTCGGCGGGGTCTGGTGGCATGCCCATGAAATGCTCTGGGGCTTCGTCGGTACAATCGCTGTTGGCTTTCTAACGACAGCCAGTGCAACATGGACCGGACACAATCCCATCAGAGGTGCCGCGCTTGGCTGTCTTGCCCTGGGCTGGCTGATTGCGCGTATCGCCTATCTGGTTCCAGGAAGTGTGCCTTTCTGGATCGGCTTTACTGGCGAATCACTCTTCTTTCTGATTGCGGCGGGAGCGCTGTGGCGCGTCATTTACAAGGCCCGAAGCAAACGCAACTATGTCCTGCCTCTGGCCATACTGCTGCTTGGCATCAGTAACGGTCTGTATTTGTGGGCGGTTGCGCACGGCAGTACCCTGATGCTGATCGACTGGCTGCGTACCGGCATCCTGTGCATGGTTTTCATCACTTTACTAATTGCACGTCGGGTCATTCCATTCTTTGCAAGCCGTGCCGTTGCCGGACTGCAGATTCCCATGCATGAGCGTTCGGGCCGGGTGCAGCTGATTGCCTGTGCCATCGCCATTGTGGCCGTACTCCTGGGATGGAATCTCGTGCTGGCTGCCTGTGCGGCAGTGGCGGGGGCTATCGGGCTTTTCCAGCTGGTGCAGTGGAAACCGCAGCGAGTCATTCATGTGCCGCTCTTATGGGTGCTGTATCTTGCCTGGTTTTTCATGGGCTTTGGCTTGTTGCTGGCGGCAGGGTGGTTTGCCGGCTGGCGCCCAGGCTGGATGTTGCGTGATGCTACGTATGTTCATGTGATCGCCATGGGCGGCTTTTCCATCATGATTATAGGCATGATCACGCGTACTGCGCTGGGTCATACGGGCAGACCCCTGAAAGCAGATCGCAGCATGGTTTGCTGTTATCTTCTGGTTCTGGTTGCCACCATTGCGCGCCTGCTGGCGTTGGTTGTGCCCGGCTTCACGACGCCTTTGCTGCACCTCGCCGCGACCGCCTGGGTTCTTGCGTTTGCGCTTTATCTTTTCCGTTTTGTGCCTTTACTGGTGGCACCGCGTCCGCAACCGAATCCTGCAACAATGCCTACCGTGATACGTCCTCAGGAGAAGACGTCATAAGCGATGCCTGCTTTCCGCCCAGAACCCGCCTGAGCATGGGCTCGATCCGCGAGAGTTCATCCTTATGCGCGACAGACAGCGCTGCGAGCTGTTTCTGGGCCAGGGAAGTCAGCTGTAACAGCACTTTGCGCTGATCCTCCGGATCTGTCATTCGTTCAATCAATCCACTTTCAGCAAGCCGGTTGGCCAGTTCCGCCGCACTATGCGGCCTGATTCTGAGTCTTTCTGCCAGCGTTCCAACCGATATCGGTTTCCCTTTGCCGTAACCCTTGATCACAAGCAGTGCCTGATGCTGTCGGGGTGTCATCCCGACAGACTTGGCGCGTTCTTCGCTGAATTCGAGAAAGCAGCGCAACAGATAGCGAAATTCCGCCAATGCAGTGTAATCGTCCTGATCCAGGCTGGTAGAGTGGGGCATGGTGTTTCGTGGTTATTCCAATAGGGCTGTTTCTGTGAATGCTTGATTCTGTGGATGCTATTCCTTTATGCGAGTTTAGCAGATATGCATTTGATTATTTATATCGTATTACGATATAATTTGCCGCGAGTTTCGATTGCCCTCCAATCGAACTTCATTTGTCCATCATTTGGCCCCCACCAGATCCTGTTAATTCCTGTATCACTCGCCCTGCGCCCTGGTGCGTAGAGGCGTAGCGACCCTCTTTTCATGACCATTAAACACACAAGAGATCGTCAGCTTGGCGATTTTTCAACCGACAAGCGCGTTCTCTACATTGTCGGCATTACCGTGCCGATTGGCATCGCAGCCATGTTCGCCGGCATTCTGCTTCTGCAGCTCATTCGTCTCTGCACCAATCTGGCTTATTTCGGCGAATTTACCCTGGAGGATCGCTCGCTCGCCGATGCCTCTTTGGGCTGGGAATCTGTGCTCATTCCAGTCTTCGGTTCTCTGCTGATCGGACTGATTGCCCGTTTTGGCAGTGAAAAAATCCGCGGCCACGGTATTCCTGAAGCCATCGAAGCCATTTTGCTGGGTCGTTCGCGACTGGATGCAAAAGTTGCAGTCCTCAAACCGTTGTCTTCAGCCATTGCGATTGGAACCGGCGGACCCTTTGGGGCCGAAGGGCCAATCATCATGACGGGAGGCGCCATTGGTTCGCTCATCGCGCAGGCACTGCCGGTTTCGGATAACGAACGCAAGACGCTGCTGGTAGCGGGCGCCGCCGCGGGAATGACCACGGTGTTTGGTACGCCCATTGCCGCGATCATGCTTGCGGTTGAACTGCTGCTTTTCGAATGGAGTCCGCGCAGTTTCATTCCGGTGGCTGTCGCAGCAGCCATTGCCCAGGTGGGTCGAACCCTGCTGGGACTGCCAGGTCCTTTGTTTCCTTTCGAAGGGCTGATGGTAACGAATCTTGCCGGCTTTGCCGGGTGGATCGCCATCGGCGTCATGGCAGGACTGCTCTCCGGTCTGCTGACGCAGGTACTTTATGCCTGCGAAGACGGTTTTCACCGACTGCCGGTGCACTGGATGTGGTGGCCGATGATTGGCGGACTGGTCGTGGGTCTGGGCGGCCTGATCGATCCGCGCGCGCTGGGGGTGGGCTACGAAAATATCGCCGCCATGCTCAGTGGACACATGCTGGGCGTTGCCGCGATTACGCTGCTGATCGTCAAGGCAACAATCTGGTCGGTGGCGCTGGGTTCGGGCACATCGGGCGGGGTGCTGGCGCCCCTGCTGATTATGGGTGGTGCACTGGGTGCGACGCTGGCAGGGATCATGCCTGAAGCCAGTCCGGGATTCTGGGCACTGCTGGGCATGGCGGCCATGATGGGCGGCACGATGCGGGCACCGCTGACCGCGACCTTCTTTGCAGTGGAACTCACGGGCAACGTCCATGTGATATTCCCTTTGATCGTGGCCTGCGTCAGCGCGCATGCCGTGACTGTGCTGCTAATGAAGCGATCCATTCTGACCGAGAAGATCGCGCGTCGCGGTCATCATATTGTGCGTGAATATCGCGTTGATCCGTTTGAGCTCACGCATGTGCGCGATGTCATGACATCCGATGTGATCCATGTTCCGGCCAGCATGACGCTGCATGGCGCGGTGCGGTTTCTCTCCGCGCCCGATACCCGTCACCCGAGCTTTCCTGTTGTTGATGAAGACGGGCGGGTGCTGGGTATTGTGGATCCGCCTTCGGTCCTGGCATGGCGCCGTGCCGGCCGGCATCGCAACCAGACCCTGGGCGAATTGCTGGCCGGTCGCAAAATCACACTGGCCTACCCGGACGAATATCTGGCAGGTCTGGTTGATAAGCTGGTATCAGCCAATATTGCGCATCTGCCCGTTGTTTCCCGGGAAGATAAGACGCTGGTGGGATATATCGGCTGGAAGGATCTGATGCGTGTCCGGCAGCGACTCAATAGTGAAACCCATGACCGGGCTGCGCTCATGCGGCTCAGGCGTGCAAGGCGCGGGCTGCCGACAGGCCGCTCATAACAGCGCCTTCCAGCACACCCGGATAGCCTGTATTTGTCCAGTCACCAGCCAGGTACAGGCCGGGCCATGGCGTCTCGTTGCCAGGCCTTTGCAGCTGCGGCGTGGCTGCAAAAGTGGCTCTTTTCTCCAGAATCAGTTCGTAGCTCAGCATTGCAGGCATGGATACCCCTGCCGGCAGCTGATCCTGAATCTGCGCCAGAATGGCAAGCGCAATAGTGTCCCGGTCTTTGCCGGCCAGATGATCGGCGTGGCTGATCACAACTGAAATGCTGTGTTCCGCCTGCATAAAGCGGCTTCGATTGAACAGCCATTGACCATCATGCCCGCGCTGTCGATCTTCCCTTAGCAGATACATATATTCCGTCAGCGGAAAGGGCGTCTCCAGAAATAGGGTCAGCGTGGCAATGGCATGATATTGGAATGCGGCAAGCTCGTGCAGAAGGGCGGAAGCATTTTCCTCCGCAATCTGCCCAAAAGGGCGGGGCGTTTTTGCGATCTCCTGCGACGTTGCAACAGCAACAGAGGATTGCTGCGAATCATGCTGCAAGCCTTTAAGCAGACGATGGCAGACCAATGGCGGAGTGGCCAGGATAACGGCATCGTATTCCGCTGCACCAGATTCACTTGCTGTCTGCAACTGATAACCAAACTGTGTGCGCGTGATCCCGCGTACCGGCGTATTGGTGTGAATTGTCAATTGTGATAACAGGGCTTCGGGCCACAAGGCGCTAAGATCCACTCGCGGAAATATCAGGTCAGAATCTTCGGGCCGGGCTGCAAGGCTGTCTTTCAACACGCGGGAGAAAAGCGCCATGGATGCCGCTTCGATAGGGGTGTTCAGCGTTGCAACGCATAACGGTTCCCAGAAACGTTGTACGAGCAGGGCGTGTTGTCTTTGCTGTTGCAGCCATTGCAACACGGTTGTCTGTGGCGCCACTTTCCAGCCGGCCAATTTCAATCGCAATAAAGCCAGTACTAGCTGCAGCTTGTGTCGTGTCCTGAAACCCTGCATTTGCAGCATCGCCAGTGGCAGGCGCAGTGATGCCGGATGTGAAGCATTGACCTGAAGCCTTATCTGATCATCCAGAGAATGCAGTTGCAACGGTATTCGCAGCAGGGTTTCGGACAGATCCATGCCCACCTGCTGCATCAGTTCCAGGACGTGGTGATAGGCGCCCAGCATCAGATGCTGCCCGTTATCCAATGTGATGCCACGCCTGGGAATGACGGCCTTTCGGGCACGACCGCCAAGTACTGATGACTGCTCAAAGACCTCGACATGACAGCCGGTGCGCTTGAGCGTAAAGGCCGCCGTCAGTCCGGCCCACCCGGCTCCGACCACAGCCACACGGGGTTTGCCTTGGCTGGCCTCAGGATTTGACGACATCCAGAGCCCGCATTTTACGGATGAAGCTTTTACCGCCACCCACCCAGATTTTCCAGGCGATGATGAGCTTGCGCAGTGGTGTCAGCGAAATGCGGCTGGTGAGCACCGGCCAGCCGTCCTTTTCGATTTCACCGAGCAGGGTGTAATAAATGGCCGCCATCATAAGGCCAGGACGCTGTGCACGCCGGTCTTCTTCATGCAACAGCATCAGCGCTTCACGGTAGAGTTCTCGGGTGCGTGCCGTCTGAAATGCCATCAGCGCACCAAAGTCGTCGGTCTGGCGACTGTTCAGAATATCAGCAGCCTTCACATTGAATTTCTGCAGATCATCGATGGGCAGATAAATGCGCCCGCGGCGGGCATCGTCGCCCACATCACGAATGATGTTTGTCATTTGCAGGGCAAGACCCAGCTTTTCAGCATAGGCAGGTGTATCGGCGTTGGCGTATGTGAAAATCTGGGCAGACAACTGACCCACGACACCGGCCACGTGCCAGCAGTATTTGCGCAGCCCGGGCCAGTCCATGTAGCGAGTCTGATCCAGGTCCATTTCCATCCCATCAATGATGGCCTGAAATTGCGCTTCCTTAAGGCCGAAGCGCTGCAGATGCGGCGCCAGAGCCTTGCTTACCGGATGCTCAGCCTGTCCTTCAAAAAGATTGTGGATTTCTTTGCTCCACCAGGCCAGCTTGATGCGCGCTACAGAGGGGTCGGTACATTCGTCGACAACATCATCCACTTCGCGACAGAAGGCGTACACGGCGGTAATGGCGCGTCGCTGTTCGGCAGGCAGAAACAGAAACGCATAGTAAAAGCTCGATCCGCTGCGTGCCGCTTTCTCTTGGCAATATTGGTCAGGTGTCATAATGAGATTTTCTTAGACTGCGCCAGACAATCACGGCCCAGTCTTTTTTATTCAGGGTTGGTCGATGGTGGAAGACGTCGCCCGCAACAACGTCAATTTTTTCCAGTATGCGCAGGCCGCCCTGGACGATCATTCTGAGTTCCAGACCGGGGCGGCCGCGCAGGCGCGCACCCAGAGGGGCGCCAGCAAGCAGTATTTTACGTGCAAACGCCGTGCATTCCTGCATTAATTGGGGCCACCTGTCATTCAGTTGCAAATTGGCCAGATCATGGTGACTCATGCCATGTGCTGCCAGCCATTCTGAGGGAAGATAAAAGCGCTGGCGCGCTGTATCAATGGCAATATCCTGCCAGAAGTTGACCAGTTGCAGGCCTGTACAGATCTTATCGGAAAGCCGCAGGGATTCCTCATCAGCCGCATCATACAGATGCAGCAGCAGGTTTCCTACCGGGTTGGCCGAGTACTGACAATAGGCGAGCAGATCAGCTTCGTTGCGAAACGGTGTGTGGCTCACATCCTGCGTAAAAGCCACCAGCAGGTCATGCAGGGGAGTCAGAGGCAGGGCATGTGTTTTGACTTCGCGCTGCAGGTCCAGAAAAATGCGGGCAGGAACGTTTTCAAAATGCGTCGCGGTAAAGTGGCTGGCCTGCATATGGAGCAGAGCATTATCAAATGCCTTCAGCGCAGCCAGGCGTTCTGCTGCAGGGGCATCGCCTTCGTCGGCAATGTCATCGGCGCGCCGCGCAAAGTGGTAAATGGCCGTGACGGCCGAACGCAGCGGCTTAGGCAGCAGCAGCGAGGCTACGGGAAAATTCTCATAATGGTCAACGGACATGAATACGCGCTAATGTGATCAAGCAATGATTATAATTTACGCTGATCGTTCCAGTATGACCAAATTGAACTGTGGAGCCACACTATGCCGCGTCCCATTCGTGCAGTGATATCACTGCCGGCCATGACACACAACCTGAGCATCATCCGTCAGTATCTTGACAACGCAAGGGAGGGGGCGGCAGCAGCGCGTGGCGGGGACTACGTACAACCATCCGGTAAAACCTTTATCTGGGCCGTCATCAAGGCCAATGCCTATGGTCATGGCCTTGAGAACGGGATTCGTGGATTCGCACAGGCCGATGGCCTGGCCATGCTTGATCTGCAGGAAACCGTCAAATGCCGTGAGGCGGGATGGACGGGTCCGCTGCTGATGCTGGAAGGTTTTTTCCAGGCAGAGGATCTGCCAGTCATGCAGGCCAATCGCGTGATGAGCACGATTCATCATCCGGAGCAGATTCGCCTGTTGCAAAGTGCCACGCTGGCCACGCCACTGGACGTTTTTCTGAAAATCAATACCGGCATGAACCGTCTGGGCTTTGCGCCACAACAGTTTGCGCAGGCCTATCAGGACCTGCTTGATCTGCAGTCGCAGGGCAAAGTCGGACGGATTGGATTCATGACGCATTTTGCCGATGCCGATGGCGCTCAGGGCGCGGTAGATGAACCGGTGCAGCGTTTTCGCGACACGGTGGGCAGCAACTCTGGCAGCATCAGTTTGTGCAACTCTGCGGCCATTCTGCGTTATCCGGAGCTGGGTATCAGCGGAGAAGAAAACTGGGTACGGCCGGGCATCTGCCTTTACGGATCCTCGCCGTTTGCCAGCACCACGGGCGATGAGTTTGGTTTGCGTCAGACCATGACATTGCAGGCCCGCCTGATTTCCATTCAGCATGTGCAGGAAGGCCAAAGCGTCGGCTATGGTTCCACCTTTACGGCGCCGCGTGATATGCGTATTGGCGTTGTTGCCTGTGGTTACGCCGATGGCTATCCGCGCAGCGCGCCTTCGGGTACACCAGCCTGGGTCAATGGCGTGCCAACCCAGCTTGCCGGGCGTGTCTCCATGGACATGCTGACCATCGATCTGAACCCCGTGCCGGACGCCGCTGTCGGAGACTGGGTAACACTATGGGGCAATAATGGCCCGCATATCGACGAGGTTGCGGCATCGGCAGGTACAATTGCCTATGAACTGCTGTGTGCACTCGCGCAGCGTGTTCCGGTTCATGTCGAACAACCAGGAGAGTCCGTTGAAGAATAAATGTGTTCTCGTTACCGGCGCCACCAAAGGCATCGGATGGGCAATCACGCGCCGTCTGAGCGATGCGGGTGCTCACGTTATCGGTATCGCCAGAAATGTCAGTGATATTGATTTTCCGGGCTTTCTGTATCAGTGTGATCTGAATGATGCGGGTCACACCGAAGAGATTCTGCGGATGATTCGCGAGAAGTATCCGGTAGATGCGGTGGTGAACAATGCCGGTATCATACTTGTAGAGAATCTCGGCGAAGTGAATCTGTCTTCGCTGTATCAGTCTTATGACGTGAACCTGCGCGCCGCCGTGCAGGTCACCCAGACCTTTGTCGAATCCATGAAGGTCAGACGGGAAGGCCGGATTATCAATATTGCCAGCCGGGCCGCGGGCGGCAAGGTCGGGCGAACCAGCTATTCGGCTGCCAAGGCGGCGCTGATCGGCTGTACGAAAACCTGGGCGCTGGAACTGGCCGAATATGGCATTACGGTCAATGCGATTTCACCAGGGCCCATAGAAACGGAATTCCTACGGAAGGGGCTGCCAGCCGGTGGCGACGAAGAAAAGCAGCTGCTTGCCCGCGTGCCCATGAAACGGCTGGGCAGGCCGCAAGAGGTGGCAGCTGCAGTGGCGTTCCTGCTTTCGGATGAAGCGTCCTTCATTACCGGGCAAAATCTTGGCGTGGATGGTGGTGCTTCTTTATAAGCCGAAGCTTCAGAATAAAACGCCATTGCGCGCCCTCAACTTAATTTATCGTTCGCTCAGGGACAACAGGAATCAGATCGCGGTATGGCAAAAGTAAAAACGGTGTATGTATGCCAGGAATGTGGTGGGGTCAGCGCCAAGTGGCAGGGCCAGTGTCCGCATTGTCAGGCATGGAACACCATGACCGAAACGGTAGAGCGTCCGGCTGCGGCGTCTCCCGCCAATCGCTACGCACACCTTGCCGAGGCCGCACCGGTACGCAATCTGGCCGACATTGAGGCCCGGGATACACCAAGACAACCAACGGGGCTGTCGGAGTTCGATCGTGTTCTGGGCGGTGGCCTGGTCCCCGGTGGCGTCGTTCTTATCGGCGGTGACCCGGGTATCGGCAAATCCACACTTCTGCTGCAGGCACTGGCTTCACTGTCACGCACCACGCCCGTCTTATATATCACGGGCGAAGAGTCGGCCGAGCAGGTCGCACTGCGGGCAAAGCGTCTGGATCTGGCTACGGGAGCCATTCAGCTGGTGGCTGAAATCCAGCTCGAGAGCATTCAGGCGGCGCTCATGCAGCATAAGCCTGCCGTGGCGGTCATCGATTCCATACAAACGCTTTATTCCGGTGAACTGTCATCGGCACCGGGGTCCGTGTCGCAGGTACGCGAATGCGCCGCACAGCTGACCCGCATCGCCAAGCAGGCTGGTATTGCACTTGTCATGATCGGGCATGTGACCAAGGATGGCACGCTGGCCGGGCCGCGTGTGCTGGAGCACATCGTGGACACCGTACTGTACTTCGAGGGGGAAACCGATTCTTCCTATCGCCTGATTCGCGCCTTCAAGAACCGTTACGGTGCGGTCAATGAGCTCGGTGTGTTCGCCATGACAGACAAGGGACTCAAAGGGGTCAGCAACCCATCGGCACTTTTTCTGTCACAGCACACAGACAATGTTCCTGGTTCCTGCGTGGTCGCCACCCAGGAAGGCACGCGGCCGCTGCTGGTCGAAATCCAGGCCCTGGTTGATACGGCCCACGTTCCCAATCCGCGTCGATTGACACTGGGCGTGGATGGCAGCCGGCTGGCCATGCTGCTGGCGGTGTTGCACCGGCATGCCGGAGTCGCCAGTTATGATCAGGACGTTTTCGTGAATGCGGTCGGCGGCGTCAGGATTACGGAAACGGCCACTGATCTGCCGGTACTGCTGGCCATTCTGTCGTCGCTGCGAAACAAACCGCTGCCCAAAGGGTTGTTTGCGTTTGGCGAAGTGGGTCTGGCCGGTGAAGTGCGCCCGGCACCGCGCGGACAGGAACGGCTGCGTGAAGCCGCCAAGCTGGGTTTCAGCGTGGCACTGATTCCCAGGCATAACGCACCAAAACAGCCGATAGAGGGCCTGGAAATCAAGGCCGTATCGCGCCTGGATGAGGTGCTCGACCTGATTCGCTGATCGCGTGAACCATCGGACCCGATGTCGAAGACATCAGCCCGATGCACGAAACCCGGATAATGGTTGACTCACAGGTGTCAACCCGATAGTCATGTAGCGGTGGCAGGATCAATGCCGACTCATGCAAGTATGAGATGGAAAGCATGGATTGGTATCTGAATATTCTTATGTTTGTAACCATTGGCGCCGCCATTGGATTTGTGGGCGCCATTGTCGGCATCGGGGGCGGCCTGATTGCCATTCCCATGCTCGCACTGGTTTTTTCCATGCCGCAGCAGCTGGCGCAGGGCACGGCATTGCTGATGATTGCGTCGAACGTGGTACTTACGCTAAGAAACTACCACAAGCGTTCACCCATCGATTTCAAAAGCGTGTCCATCGGTGTGGCGGCCAACGTTGTGGCTACCCATCTGGCTGCACTGGTCGCACAGGATATGAGTCCGGTATTATTGCGTAACCTGTTTGCAGTTTTTCTGGCCTCGGTGGCGACCTTTTATATCTGGCAGACGCTGCGCAAGGGCAGGGCACCTGCGGTTGCCGACGCACCGGTCAAACGACATGTGGGATTCCGGCAATATGTGATGATGGGCATGCTGTCGGGCGCAATTGGCGGTCTTTTTGGCGTTGGTGGCTCGCTGATCCTGGTTCCGACCATGACCGTTTTTTACGGACTTCGCCAGACCGCGGCCCAGGCCATGGCGCTATCCATGATTCTGCCGGGTACACTGGTTGCACTGATTACCTATTCCTGGCATGGCAACACAGACTGGACGGTAGGCATCGCACTATCCGTCGGAGGCATGCTGATGATCCGGCAGGGTGTCAGGCTGGCCTTTTATCTTCCTGAACGCACACTCAGACTGCTTTTTGCTGCGGTGCTGTATCTGACCGTCGCGTTGCTCGTTTTGAAATAACTCTTTGACTGCTGGAGATTCTGTTGACTGCACTGGCAATTTGGCAAATGGCATGGCGCCTCTTCCGGCGCGACTGGCTTTCCGGCGAACTGCGTCTGTTGGCACTGGCGCTGGTAGTGGCCGTGACGGCGGTCTGCAGTGTCGGCTTTCTGGCCGACCGGGTCTCTGCAGGACTGAAAGACAATGCCGGCCAGGTGCTGGGTGCCGACCTGCTGTTCGAGTCCGATACGCCCATCGAACAGGCCGTGACCGACCATGCGCATGACCTGGGCTTGAAAACCGCAAAAACCTGGCAGTTTCCTTCCATGGTGAGTTTTGACGAGGCCTCGCGACTGGCTTCGGTGAAAGTGGTGTCCGATGGATATCCGCTTAAAGGCGCTGTCACCCTGCAGGGCAACGATAGCAGGCAGAGCGTGCAGGCTATTCCACCGGCAGGAAGTGTATGGGTTGACCCGGCGTTGATGAGTCAGCTGAATGCGCCACAAAAGGCCAGCCTGCGCGTGGGCGCCACCACACTGACGGTCTCCGCGCTTATTGAAAATGAACCCGACAGAAATATGGCATTTGTCAATATCGCTCCTCGCCTGATGATGAATGAGGCTGATCTGCAGGCGACGGGTCTGCTCGTGCCAGGCAGTCGGGTCAAGGAAACGCTGCTGCTGGCCGGCGACGCGGACGCAATAGCCTCTATGCGTACCTGGCTATCGGCCCGGCCCGCCAAGGGGCGTCAGATTATCGGTACGGATTCTGCCAGACCCGAGATCCGCGCCTCCCTGGATCGGGCAGAGCAGTTCCTGTCACTCGTTTCGGTACTGACCGTCATGATTGCCAGCGTTGCCATCGGTCTGGCAGCCCGGCGCTTCTCGGCGCGACATCAGGACGGGCTGGCCGTGATGCGCAGCCTTGGGGCCACGCGTGGCACTGTACTGCGGCTCGTGGCCATTGAGTTTCTGCTGATTGCCACGGCGGCCTCTGTTGCCGGTGTGATTCTTGGCCTGGGCCTGCATTATCTTCTTATTCATTTTCTTTCTGACCTCATTCCCGCCAGTCTGCCGCCCGTGTCTGTCCGTCCCGGACTGGCGGGTCTGGCAACGGGCTGGGTACTAGCCTTTGGATTCTCGGTGATTCCTGTCCTGCAACTGTCCCGCGTACCGCCACTCAAGGCGCTGCGGCGGGATCTCGAGGTGGGCACGCGTCGGCCGCTGCTGATGGTTGCTGTGGGCATCGTGATCTGGTTCTTGTTATTGCTGCTACATACCGGCAACATGACGCTGGCGTTCATCAGTGCCGGCGGATTTATCGTTGCCATGCTGGTATGTGCAGCATTTGCCTGGGCTGTTCTGCGTCTGCTGGCGCAGCTTCGTCACAAACTGGTGACAAGACCTGTTCTGCGATTTGCTCTGGCTGGCATGGTGAACCGTCGTGGCATGACAGTCATCCAGATTTGCGCGCTGACCCTCGGAATTATGGTCATTCTGCTGCTGGGGCTTTTGCGTACCGATTTGCTCTCTGCCTGGCAGAACAATCTGCCTGCGGATGCGCCAAACCGTTTCCTGATCAATATCCAGGAAGACCAGAAGCCCGCCCTTGAGGTGCTCTTCCGGGAAAACGGGCTCAAAGAGCCGGTACTGGATCCCATGGTAAGAGGGCGTCTGATCCGTATTGGTGATCGCGATGTCGATCCATCCAGTTACGAATCCGAACGCACACAGCGGCTGGCCGAAAGAGAGTTCAATCTGTCCTGGCTGCATACGCTGCCCGCGAGCAACAGGATCAGCGCCGGTCGCTGGCTCAATCCCGACGCGGCCGAAGTCTCGTTTGAAGATGATCTGGCGCGCCAGCTGGGCGTCAGGCTTAACGACGAAGTCACCTTCGATGTAGCCGGTGAAACCGTCACCGCAAGGGTTACCAGTCTGCGAACGGTGAAATGGGATTCCATGCAGGTGAATTTCTTTGCCATCCTGTCGCCGGCGGCGCTCAGGGATAAACCGGCCACCTGGATCACGGCTTTCCATCTGCCCGAAGACAAGGCCGGTTTCACACAGGAAGTGGTGCGCCAGTTTCCCAATATCACTGTGTTCGATGTCTCTGGCATTCTGCGGCAGCTGCAATCCATTCTGGACAGCGTGACGGTTGCCGTGCAGTTTCTGTTTGTGTTTACGCTGGCTGCGGGCATTGTGGTCCTGGGCAGCGCCTTTTTATCCACCCAGGACGAGCGCATCTATGAAGCGGGCCTGTTGCGCGCCATGGGGGCGACGTCAAGGCAGCTGGATCAGGCACAGCGCAGCGAACTGATTGTCATCGGCGTCATATCCGGCCTGCTTGCAGCGGGCTTTGCCGTACTGATTGCACGACTGCTGGCCCTGCGTGTCTTTGATATCGATCTGCAAACGGGCGTGATGCCGTGGATCAGCGCAGTGGCGCTGGGGCTTGTTGCATCGTGGATAGGGGGTAAAATGGCATTGCGCGGCGTCAAAACAACGCCACCACTGCTTATTTTACGGAGTGCCGAATAATGGCAAGACTAGTCAATATCGTTGAGAATCTGGATACCACAATCACTTTCTACGACCAGATTGGTGCAGAGGAAGGACTGCGGACACTGGTCAACCGTTTCTACGATCTGATGGACCTGGAAACCGACTTCACTGCATTGCGCGCCACGCACGGGCCCACCCTGGACAGCGCACGCGAGAAACTGTTCCTGTTCCTTTCCGGCTATCTTGGCGGTCCGGACCGATATATCGAAAAATACGGTCACCCCATGCTGCGCGCCCGTCATTTGCCATTTTCCATTGGAATACAGGAGCGGGACGAGTGGGTCGCCTGCATGGGACGCGCCATGATCGATTGCAATGTCCCTGAACCGCTGCGTGAGCATCTGCTGCACTCCTTTTTTGGTGTTGCCGACTGGATGCGAAACAAAGATGGCTGATTCCCGTTTCAACAGTAACCATCGTCCCCTGCGACAGCAACATCAGGGCATTCGTACCCATCCGGACTTTCCGGTGCCTGCGCGCATCGAGATTTTTACGCCCCGAACCTGGGGTGAGAAGGCACAGAAAGTGTCTGATGGCGGACGCAATACCGCCTGGTATGTCGCCACCCCCTGGGGCGATGCCGTTCTGCGGCATTATCACCGTGGCGGACTGATCAGGCACTTTGTGGATGAACGCTATTTGTGGGTTTCGGAAGAGGCCACGCGTTCATTCGCCGAATTCGAACTGCTCAACGAACTGCATGCCCAGGGACACCCGGTGCCGCGAGCCATGGCGGCGTGTTACCAGCGTCAGGGCATCACATACCGCGCAGCCATCATGACCGAGAGACTGCAGAACACCGTGTCGCTGGCTCAGGCCATCCGTCGCGCGGGGCCAGCGAGCATCGAACTGGTCGCACCCGTTGCAGCCGTCATACGAAAACTGCACGATAGCAATGTCTATCATGCCGACCTGAACGCACATAATATTCTTGTCGACAATGACCAGAAAGTCTGGCTCATAGACTTTGACAAATCCACGCGCCGGGTCATGTCGTCGTCCCAGAGACAAAAGTCGCTCGAGCGGCTGGGACGGTCTTTGCAAAAGCTGCTGGGCGATCAGGGTGTGATATTTTCTGGACAGTTGCAACAGCAATATCAGCAAAGCGGAAAAAATCAATGACCGGGGCAGAAAATGCCTTTATTATTCATTTTTTTCACAAACTCATTTAGGGAACTGTCATGAAGCTGTCCTTAGCCCGCCGTCTCTTTCTGACCGTTACGCTGGCCGTCACTGCTGGTGCCGTTCATGCTGCCGAAGACAAGGTGTTGAACGTCTATAACTGGGCAGAATACACTGCACCAGACACGATTCCGGGATTCGAAAAGCAGACCGGCATCAAAGTGCGTTACGACACCTATGACACCAATGATATCCTGCAGGCCAAGCTGCTGACCGGCAAGTCGGGCTATGACGTGGTGGTTCCCTCTACGCATTATGCTTCCCGCCAGATCGAGGGTGGCCTGTTCCAGAAGCTGGATAAATCCAAAATCCCTAACTGGAAGAATCTGGACCCAGCCATCATGGATCTGGTTGCTCAGGTTGACCCAGGCAACAATTATCTGATTCCCTGGGGCTACGGCACCAATGGTATTGGCCTGAATGTGACCAAAGCGCAGGAAATCCTGGGTAAGGATGCCGATCTGGGCAGATGGGAAACCCTGTTCGATCCCGAAAATGCGAAGAAAATGCAGGCTTGCGGTATTTCCATTCTGGATGAAGCTGCGCAGGTGTTTCCGGCCGTGCTGCATTATCTGGGCAAAGATCCCAACAGCAGCAATCCTGAAGATTACCAGGCAGCCATGGATGTGCTCAAAAAAATCCGTCCGTATGTCCGACAGTTCAGTTCTTCCGGCTATATCGACGAGCTGGCGTCCGGCGATCTTTGCATGGTTTACGGCTTCTCCGGTGATGTCATGATCTCGGCCAGCCGCGCCAAGGAAGCGAAGAAAAATTACGTTATCGACTACTACATTCCCAAAGGCGGGGCGCCCGCATGGTTTGATACCATGGCCGTGCCCAAGGATGCACCGCACCCTGAAAACGCCATGGCTTTCATCAATTACATTGAAGAGCCCAAAGTTCACGCGGCCATTACCAACAACATGTTCTATCCCAATGCGAACAAGGCAGCGCGCGAATTCGTGAACAAGGAAATCGCCGAAAATCCAATGATCTATCCCGACGCGGAGGTCGCCAAAACCCTGTTCGTTATCAAGGCGCAACCAATCAAGATTGCTCGTCTGCAAACACGCTTGTGGGCGGAACTCAAGTCAGGGAAATAAGATGGCCGAGGGGTATGTGTCAGTGGCTGACAGCGATGCCGATGAGTTCGTCAGACTAATTGATGTCGTCAAAATTTTCGGTGATACGGTTGCGGTTAGGTCGGTGAATCTGACCGTCAGACGGCACGAAATTTTTGCGCTGCTTGGCAGTTCCGGTTGCGGCAAGTCCACGCTGTTGCGCATGCTGGCCGGCTTTGAGGAACCCACCTCGGGCAAGATCCTGCTGGACGGCATGGATCTGACCGGCATTGCGCCGTACCGACGTCCGGTCAATATGATGTTCCAGTCTTACGCGCTGTTTCCGCATATGACCGTGGAAGCCAATGTGGCTTACGGTCTGAAGCAGGAAGGTGTGGATCGTCAGGAAATTCATGATCGCGTCTTTGCCGCCCTGGACTTGGTGCAGATGGCGGGGTATTCCCGCCGCAAGCCCTCGCAGCTTTCGGGCGGTCAGCAGCAGCGTGTGGCGCTGGCCCGAAGTCTGGTCAAGCGGCCCAAACTGCTGCTGCTCGATGAGCCCATGTCGGCACTGGACAAACAGATCCGTCAGAAAACCCAGATCGAACTGGCCAGCATTCTGGACCAGGTCGGGGTGACCTGCGTGATGGTCACCCATGATCAGGAAGAGGCCATGAGCATGGCTAGTCGCATTGCCGTCATGACCGAAGGGCAGATTGTGCAGTGTGGCACACCCCAGGAAGTCTATATGTTCCCGAACTCGCGTTTTGTCGCGGGTTTTATTGGTTCCACCAATATCTTTACCGGAACCATCGTTGTAGACGAACCCGATCATATCGTGATTGAAAGTGATGAGCTCATGCGACCCATGTTTGTCAATCACGGTGTCAGCGAGCCTTTGGGCATGGAAGTCTTCGTGTCCATCCGTCCCGAGCAGATTCGTGTACTTATCGATCAGCCCGGCGATGAAACCAATATCGGTCACGGTATCGTGACGCATGTCGCCTGGATGGGGCGTTACACGCTTTATCAGATCCGGCTTGACTCCGGCAAAATCATCGAAGCCAGTGTGCCCGGCATCGGACTGAGCGAGGAAAACGCGCCGGGTATTGATGACGAGGTCTTTGTTACCTGGGGACCTGATAGCGCAACGGTATTACCCTCATGAAAAACCTGCACACCTTGCGGCACTATCGCCCGGATCAGCGCTTCTGGGCCATTCTGCCGCCCTATGCCTGGCTGGTTCTATGCCTGCTGGTGCCGTTTTTTATCGTTCTGAAGATCAGTTTTTCCGAGTCTACCTTCGGCATTCCGCCTTACGGCCCTCTGGTCGAAATCAAGGAAGAGGTGCTCACGCTATCCCTGCATTTTGAGGGATATCTGCTGCTGCTCACTGATCCGCTGTTCATCAATGCCTATCTCAAATCCTTGAAGATGGCGCTGGTCACGACCGTGTGCTGCACGCTGATCGGCTATCCCATGGCGTACTACATTGCCCGGTCCACGCCACGAATGCGCAATCTCTTGCTGCTGGCGGTGATTCTTCCATTCTGGACCTCGCTGCTGTTGCGCGTGTATGCGTGGATAGGCATTTTGCGCAACGAGGGTTTGCTGAACCAGTTTCTGATGTGGACCGGTATCACATCGGCGCCCATCGAGATCTATCGCACCGACATGGCCGTATACATCGGCCTGGTCTACACCTATCTGCCATTTTTCATTCTGCCGCTATACACCAATCTGGTAAAAATGGATCAGCGGCTGCTGCAGGCTGCCTATGATCTGGGGGCGCGTCCTTGGAAAGCGTTTCTGACCATTACGCTGCCTCTGTCTGTTCCTGGTATCGTTGCTGGTGCCATGCTGGTTTTTATCCCCACGGTAGGTGAGTATGTCATCCCGGAGCTGCTGGGAGGCACCAACACCTATATGATGGGTCGCCTCATGTGGGATCAGTATTTCACTGATACCAACTGGCCGGTAGCTGCTGCGGTAGCAGTGGCCATGACGCTGTTCCTGCTTATTCCACTTGTGATATTCCAGTACAGCCAGGCCAGAGCGCTGCAGGGGAGGGAAGCATGAAACAGGAGAATATCTGGCTCAAATGGCTGAGCCTGGGCGCGGGTCTGCTTTTTCTGTATATCCCCATTTTCAGCCTGATTGTGTTTTCATTCAACGATTCGGCGCTGGCCAACAGCTGGAGCGGCTTTTCCCTTCGCTGGTACCACAGCCTGCTGGAAGACCGCACGCTGCTCAGTGCTGCCTGGCTGTCCCTGAGAATCGCCTTCCTGACGGCAACCGCCGCTGTGGTTATCGGCACCTGGGCGGGCTATGTGCTGGCGCGCAAAGGCCCGTTCCGCGGTTTTGGGCTGTATATCGGCATGCTCAATGCCCCGTTGGTCATTCCCGATGTCATCCTGGGCATCTCGCTGCTGCTCATGATTATCGAGATCCGCAATCTCACCGGTTTCCCCGCAAGCAATGGCGTTTTCACGATCTGGCTTGGACATGTCACGCTTTGTGTTGCCTACGTCTCTGTCGTGATCCAGTCACGGGTTCGCGAGCTGGACCGTTCACTGGAAGAAGCCGCACTTGATCTGGGCGCGCCACCTCTGCGCGTTTTTTTCACCATTACGTTGCCGCTTATTGCGCCTGCGCTGGTGTCTGCCTGGCTGCTGTCATTTACATTGTCCCTGGATGATGTGGTTATTGCCTCTTTCCTGAATGGTCCGGGCTATACTACCTTACCGATAGAGGTTTTTTCGCGCGTGCGACTGGGCATCAAGCCTGAAGTCAATGCGCTGGCAACGCTCATGATTGTCCTGGTGGGCACCTTTGTGATCGTGGCCAATTATTTTCAGGGACGCAGAAAGCAATGAGTGTAATACGCCAATATGGTCTGAAGCGGTGCAGTACTTGCGTCAAGGCGCGCAAATGGCTGGAATCACAAGGTGCGCAGGTACAATTTACCGACTACCGTGACGAGCCGGCCAATGCCTCTCTGCTCAAAACATGGGCAGCCGCAGCGGATGGCGCGCAGAATATGATCAATCGCAGTTCTCAGACCTGGCGCGGACTTCCCGACGAGCGCAAATCACCGGCGAGTGAAGCCGACTGGTTGGCACTGGCTGCCGAATATCCTTCGCTGATCAAACGGCCTGTCACCATGTTTCCTGATGGAAGCATTACGTTCGGCTTCAACGAAAAGACACTGGCTGCACATCTCGCGTAACTACAGGTAAGGTCATGCAATTGAAATCGCAGGAAGAACTCAAACGCGACGTCGCTCAGGCGGCAGTCGCATACATTCGCCCCTTTTTTCATGCCGATGCGGTCATTGGCGTGGGTACCGGCTCCACGGCCGATCTGTTCATTGATGAACTGGCAGCGTTCAAGTCTGAGTTTGCCGGCGCTGTAGCCAGTTCCGAACGCAGTGCAGCGCGCCTGCAGAAACACGGTATTCGTGTGCTGGATCTGACAGAAACTGACAGACCGTTGCCCGTGTACGTTGACGGTGCCGATGAAATCAACCCGCTGCTGCAGATGGTCAAGGGCGGGGGCGGGGCGCATACCCGCGAGAAAATCGTGGCATCGGCATCAGAACGCTTTGTCTGCATTGTCGACGAAACCAAATGCGTAGATCTGCTGGGGGCGTTCGCCATCCCGCTGGAAGTCATTCCCATGGCGGTGCCGGTGGTTAAACGCCAGGTCGCTGCCCTGGGCGCAAAAGCAACGGTCAGGGAAGGCTTTACCACAGACAATGGCAACCCGATTGTGGATGTTGCCGGACTGCAGCTTGCCGATGCGCGCGACATGGAAACGACCATGAATGCCATTGCCGGCGTGGTAACCTGCGGCCTGTTCGCCCTGAAACCGGCAACGGCGGTCATGGTTGCTACTCAGAACGGCGTAGACATCCGCGAGCGCTGATGTCATATTCCTGTCATTGAACGGTCTTAAACTCTTGACATCTCACTTATAGCAGGCATCCTCATGGCACAACATACCAATTCCCGCTTTGATGCGGAACTCGAAGATATCCGCTCCCGCTTTCTCCGCATGGGTGGCCTGGTTGAGGCCATGATCGAAGACAGCATGCAAATTCTGTCAGAAGGCAATCTTGCTCTGGCAGAACGCGTCTTTGAACGTGAGAAGGAAGTCAATCGACTGGAAATGGATATTGACCATTCCATTGCGCAAGTGCTGGCCTTGCAGCAACCTACTGCGGTAGACCTGCGCCTGGTCATCTCTGTCTCCAAAATGCTGACGGATATGGAACGCTCAGGCGATGAAGCCGAGAAAATTGCCAAAATGGCACGGCGTCTGCACGAAAGCCCCACAAGATACGATCCGATTGTGGATATGACGCATTTTGGGGAAGCGGTGCAGAAAATGCTCAACCGCAGCCTGGATGCCTTTGCCCGCAAAGATGCCATTCTGGCGGCTGACGTCGTGCGCAGCGACAAAAAGGTCGACAAGGAATGGAAAGGTATTCTGCGTGAGCTCAGTAGCTACATGATTGAGGATCCGCGTACCACTACGGCGTGTATTGAACTGATCTTTATTGCCCGCGCGCTCGAGCGTATTGGTGATCACGCCAAGAACATGGCCGAACGCGTCATCTACCTGGTCCAGGGTGAAGATGCGCGTCACACCAGTGTCAAAAAAGTGGAATCCATGGCAAGGGGAGATGACGACTTCCCCGTCGCTTCAGAGAATGTATCGGACTCCGCGCCTGCGCCGGAAAGTACTAACTGATCTGAAGGGTTCAATGATCCCCATGAAAAAAACCGGGCCTGAGCCCGGTTTTTTGTTTCAACTGCCAACGTCTGCCTGATCAGGCTGAGGGTGGCACGTATCCCTGTGCTTCCACGTCTACGTCTTCAAACAGAAAGCTTTCCATCTGCTGCTGCAGATATTTACGCGCACGGGCGTCAGCCAGGTTCAGTCGGTTCTCATTGACGATCCGCGTCTGAATGTCAGTCCACTGTTGCCAGGCTTCCTTGGAAATGGAGCGCCAGATTTTTGCACCGAGTTCGCCCGGGTAAGGAGGATAGTCAAGACCTTCCGCCTCCTTCTTGAGTTTGACACATTGAATCATTCGGGCCATGGCAATCCTCGCTTAA
>JAEWHK010000077.1 GCA_023387815.1 Pseudomonadota bacterium | reverse complement strand
TCTCCTCGTTGAGCTTGATAGCTAAAAGTTGACTCGCAGCGAAACCCGCCGCAGATTGAAATTCAGGGTCAGTATAGCAACGCTTGGATATGGATTCAAAGGGTTGCCCTAGTTTTCCCTTGTTCGTGGTTCAATCTTAAGCGATTTTTGATGTCTTTGCAGAGACTAAGTCCTACATTTTTAAGGGAACTTTCCAATAATGTCTCATATGCACCAAATTTGTTGGATTTGAACAACAAAGGCTGTTTCAAATTAGCTGCAGCAAGCCTTCCCGCAAGGTAAGCACATGAAGAAAATGAAAAATTAATGCTTAATACTTAAAGTAAAGTCTCAAATGTGAAGAGGGGGCAGAAATGTTCACATGAGGCCGGCACGGCTGCGCTGTATCGGGGGCAACAATGATAGAATGACGGATTCGCCCTGCGTGCGAGTCGGGAAAGCTCCTGCCGGATTTTCTCATGTTTGTATCACATCAAAATAAGTTATGAGTACTATGGATTCTTTTGCCAGGGAAACCCTGCCAATATCGCTAGAAGAGGAAATGCGCCGCAGTTACCTCGATTACGCCATGAGCGTGATTGTCGGGCGGGCACTCCCCGATGTCAGGGACGGGCTCAAGCCGGTGCACCGCCGGGTTCTTTTCGCCATGCACGAACTGAACAACGACTGGAACCGTGCCTATAAGAAGTCGGCTCGTATCGTCGGTGATGTTATCGGTAAATATCACCCTCACGGTGATCAGGCCGTCTACGACACCATTGTACGCATGGCTCAGGATTTCTCCCTGCGGTACATGCTGGTGGACGGGCAGGGTAACTTTGGTTCCGTTGATGGCGACAGTGCTGCTGCCATGCGGTATACCGAGATCCGCCTTGCCAAGATCGCGCACGAGCTGCTTGCTGATATTGACCAGGAAACGGTTGATTTCGGCCCCAACTATGATGGCAGCGAGCAGGAGCCGCTGTTGCTGCCATCCCGCATCCCCAATCTGCTGGTTAATGGCAGTTCGGGTATTGCTGTTGGTATGGCAACCAATATTCCTCCGCACAATCTGAGTGAAGTGATCGATGGCTGCCTGTATTGCCTGCGCAATCCGGGCTGCACGCTCGATGAACTGATTGAGCTCATTCCTGCCCCCGATTTCCCCACAGGCGGTATTATCTACGGTATTACCGGCGTACGCGAAGGCTATCGCACCGGTCGCGGCCGTGTCGTCATGCGTGCCAAAACGCATTTCGAAGACATGGAAAAGGGCAATCGTCAGGCGATCATCGTTGACGAGCTGCCTTACCAGGTCAATAAGAAAACACTGCAGGAACGCATCGCCGAACTGGTCAACGAGAAGAAAATAGAAGGTATTTCTGATATTCGCGATGAGTCAGATAAAGACGGTATGCGTCTGGTCATCGAGCTCAAGCGTGGCGAAGTACCGGAAGTCATTCTGAACAATCTGTTCAAGCACACCCAGCTGCAGGATACCTTCGGGATGAACCTGGTCGCCCTGGTCGAAGGGCAGCCGCGCCTGCTTAACCTCAAGCAGATGGTTGAATACTTCCTGAGCCATCGCCGGGAAGTGGTCACACGACGCACGGTTTACCAACTGCGCAAAGCGCGCGAGCGCGGTCACTTGCTGGAAGGCCTGGCAGTGGCGCTGGCCAATATTGACGATTTCATCGCCATTATCAAGAACGCACCTACACCTCCCGTGGCGCGCCAGGAACTGATGGCTCGCAACTGGGATTCCACGCTGGTACGCGAGCTGTTGCAGCGTGCAGATGACGGCGGGGTTCTGGGCGGCAGCGCCGCCTACCGTCCGGAAAGCCTGGCAGCCATCTTTGGTCTGCAGGAAGACGGAATGTATCGTTTAAGCGACACTCAGGCCCAGGAAATCCTGAATATGCGTCTGCAGCGCCTCACAGGTCTGGAGCAGGACAAAATCGTCAATGAATACCGTGAAATCATGGAAAACATTGCCGATCTGCTGGATATTCTGGCCAAGCCCGAGCGTATTACCGCCATCATTTCCGACGAACTCACTGCCATCAAGGCCGAGTTCTCAACCAACGCCCGTGACGTGCGCCGTTCAGAGGTCGTCATGAATGCGACCGAACTGGACACGGAAGATCTCATTACGCCAGCAGACATGGTCGTGACCCTGTCCAATAGTGGCTATATCAAGAGCCAGCCGCTATCAGAGTATCGTTCGCAGAAACGGGGCGGCAGGGGCAAGCAGGCTACGGCCATGAAAGAAGATGACTGGATCGACCAGTTGTTTATTGCCAACACTCATGATTATCTGCTGTGCTTCTCTGATCGCGGTCGCGTCTACTGGCTCAAGGTCTGGGAAGTGCCTCAAGGCACCCGTGGTTCCCGTGGTCGTCCGATCGTGAACATGTTCCCGCTGGTTGATGGTGAAAAAATTACCGTTGTCCTGCCGGTTCGTGAATTTACTGACACCAGCTTTGTGTTTATGGCCACTTCCCGCGGTACGGTCAAGAAGACGCCGTTGTCCGATTTCTCCAATCCGCGTAAGGCCGGCATTATTGCCGTGGCCCTGGATGAAGGTGACTATCTGATCGGTGCCGATCTCACCGATGGTGAGCATGACGTCATGTTGTTCTCTGACGCAGGTAAGGCCGTCAGATTCGATGAAAACGACGTTCGTCCTATGGGACGCACCGCGCGCGGTGTGCGCGGCATGAGTCTTGAACCTGATCAGGAAGTCATCTCCCTGCTGGTAGCTGGCGACGAATCGCAGAGCGTGCTGACTGCAACAGAAAATGGTTACGGCAAACGCACTTCCATCTCCGAATATACACGCCATGGCCGCGGCACGAAGGGCATGATCGCCATTCAGACCAGTGCGCGCAACGGCAAGGTTGTGGGTGCGGTGCTCGTGAACCCGACAGACGAAATCATGCTGATCACCACTGCCGGTGTGCTCGTACGTACCCGGGTTGCAGAAGTCAGGGAAATGGGACGGGCAACACAGGGTGTCACGCTGATCAGTGTTGATGATGGCAGTTCCCTCTCCGGCGTGAGACGCGTTGTGGAAAGTGATGCCGATGCCGACGAGTCCGAAGCCAATCCGGCCGATCAGGCGCAAGAGAGCACCGAATCCGCCGATAGCGAGAGTTCTCAATCTTCGGGCAATGATGCGCCTCCTGCTGCACCGGATGGCGATAGCGAAACCTGATTTTTTAAAGTAATCACCTTTTTTCAGGGTCAACAATGGGTACGCAATACTGGAATTTTTCGGCCGGCCCGGCTGTCCTGCCCAAGCCGGTGCTTGAGCAGGCGGCGGCCGAAATGCTGGACTGGCATGGCAGTGGCATGTCAGTCATGGAAATGAGTCATCGGGGCGCCGAATTTACGCAGATTTGCGATGAGGCAGAAGACGATCTGCGCAAACTGCTGGGCGTTCCGGACGACTATGCAGTCATGTTCATGCAGGGCGGCGCAACGGCAGAAAATGCCATCGTTCCCATGAACCTGATCGGACGTCACCCATCGAAATCGGCAGACTATGTGCTGACCGGGAGCTGGTCGGTCAAATCCCACAAGGAAGCACAGCGCTACGGCACCATTCGTGTGGCTGCGGCTTCCGATTCAGACAAACAAATCAACGGGACGACATATTCGCCCTGGTGCTGGGTGCCGCCGCTGGAGTCCTGGCGCGTTAATCCTGACTCCTCCTATTTGCATTACTGCAGTAATGAAACTATTGGTGGGGTCGAAATTTCGCAGATGCCCGACATGCAGGCGCTGGGTGCACCTGATGTGCCGCTGGTTCTTGACGCATCATCCCATTTTCTGTCCCGTCCGCTGGATGTTTCCCGCACAGGAATGGTCTATGCCGGTGCGCAGAAAAATGCCGGCCCTGCCGGTGTGACAATGGTCATCGTGCGTCGTGATCTGCTAGGACACACGCTGGATTGCTGTCCCTCAGCTTTTGACTACACAAACGTGGCCAGGGAAAGATCGCGCTACAACACGCCGCCCAGTTACGGTATCTATATTTGCGGACTGGTCTTCAAATGGCTTTTGCAGCTTGGCGGACTGGCCGAAATCGAAAAGCAGAACATTGCCAAGGCCAATGTGCTGTACTCGCAGATCGACAGCAGCGATTTCTATTCCAATCCCATAGATCCCGCCTTCCGCTCACGCATGAACGTGCCGTTTACGCTGGCAAGTGAAGAGCTCACAACCTTGTTTCTCAAGGAAGCAAAGCAGAATCATCTGCTTGCGCTCAAGGGACACAAATCTGTTGGCGGACTGAGGGCCTCCATTTACAACGCGATGCCCATGGAAGGCGTAATGGCGCTCGTCGCATTCATGAAGGAATTCGAGCGTACTCATGGATAAATCATTGCTGGATGCGCTTAAACCACTGCGCGATAAAATTGACCACATCGACAAAACCATTCTGGAGCTGCTGAACGAACGCGCCCAGACGGCGATTGATGTGGGCAAGGTCAAGCACGAGTTCCAGACTGACAGCGCCGTACTTAAACCCGAACGCGAAGCACAGGTCATTCGTCGGCTCCAGGAGCTCAATAGATACGGCACCTTCACTGAGACCGGCGTGCGCGCGGTCTGGGCAGAAATCATTTCTGTCTGTCGTGGGCTGGAAAAAGGCCTGACCGTTGCCTATCTTGGCCCTGAAGGATCATTTTCCGAGCAGGCGGCCATGGAGTTTTATGGCCATTCTGTGCAGTCGTTGCCATGTCCTTCATTCGACGAGGTGTTTCGTGCGGTTGAGGCAGGGCAGGCTGACGTGGGTATGGTACCTGTCGAAAACTCCACGGAAGGCGCGGTCAATCGTACGCTGGACCTGTTTTTGAATTCCACGGTCAAGGTGCATGGGGTACGTTCGATTCCGATCCGCCACTGTCTGATGAGCCAGCACGGTACCATGGATGGCGTCAAAACCATCATGGCGCATCCTCAGGCGCTGGCGCAATGCCAGAAATGGCTGTCTCAGCATTATCCGACTGTGGAAATTACGCCTGCTGCCAGTAACTCCGAAGCAGCCCGTCATGCGGCGCAGGACGAATCCGTTGCGGCCATTGCCGGTGAAACCGCGGCTGTGTTCTGGAATCTTGGCCTGGTCGCTTCAGGCATCCAGGACGATGCAAACAACAAGACCCGCTTCCTTGCCATTGGCAATATCGAAACTGCGCCTAGCGGTCGTGACCAGACCAGTCTGATCTTTGCCGTGCCCAATCGTGTCGGCGCGGTATACGAAATGATCAGCCCGTTCGCGCGCAATGGTGTGTCCATGACGCGCTTTGAGTCCCGGCCCGCAAGGACCGGCCAGTGGGAATATTATTTTTATGTGGACGTGCTTGGTCACAGCTCTGACGAAAACGTCGCGCGGGCGCTGGATGAACTGAAACAGCAATCCGCATTTTTCAAGATTCTGGGTTCCTACCCAATGCAATAGAAGGTGGTCTGAATGTCCGGTGCCGCAAACGTTTTCGGTGTAAGCAACAATGTCAACGCGATGATGCCTTATCAGGCAGGCAAACCTATCGACGATCTGGCACGCGAGTTTGGCCTGGATCCGGCCACTATCGTCAAGCTGGCCTCCAATGAGAATCCGCTGGGTATGCCCGGTTCGGTACGCCAGGCCATTGCACAATTTCTGGATACCGTATCAGGACAGGCTCTTGGTCGCTATCCGGATCCCAATGCCTTTTCCCTCAAGCAGGCACTGTCAGAGCATTACAAGGTGCCGGCCGAATGGCTGACCGTTGGGAACGGCTCGAACGATCTGCTGGAAATTATTTCACTTGCCATTCTGGATGAGCACGCATCCTGCGTTTATGCAGAACATGCCTTCATCGTTTACCGGCTTGCCACGCAGGCCCGTGGCGCCAGACATCTCATGGTTCCGGCGGCCAATTATGCTCATGACCTGCAGGCCATGTTTGATGCGATTGCTGACGATACACGACTGGTTTTCGTGGCCAATCCGAACAATCCGACAGGAACTTTTCATTCGGGTGAGGCGATTCGCGGCTTCGTTGAGAAAGTTCACAACGCCTACGGCAATCGCGTCACGGTTGTACTCGATGAGGCCTATAACGAATACCTGGATCCGGAGCTTCGCTTTGACAGTACTGCCCTGGTGCGCGATTTTTCCAATCTCATTGTGGTGCGCACGTTCTCAAAAGCCTATGGGCTGGCCGGTCTGCGCATGGGGTTTGCGATTGCCCGTCCTGAACTGACCGATTATCTGAACCGCGTCCGGCAGCCTTTCAACGTCAATCTGGTTGCCCAGGTTGCCGCCATCGCTGCGCTCAAGGACAGGGACTTTCTGGAAAAGACCTATCAGCTGAACCGCGAAGGCAAAGCCTGGCTTTCCGCGCGTTTTACCGAGTTAGGACTGGATTTCGTTCCCAGTTATGGCAACTTCATTCTTCTGCACGTTGGTGATGCTGCCTCCGTCAATACAGCGCTTCTGCAACGTGGCGTGATCGTGCGGCCAGTGATTGGTGACGGTTTGCCGGAACATCTGCGTGTGTCCGTTGGATTACCGGAAGAAAATGAGCGGTTCATTGCCGCCCTGAAAGAGGTGCTTGGAAAGTGAAAGTCATTAAGGCCAGCGAAGAGGGGGCAGCTGGCTCAGCGCCTTTTTACGTCCCCGTACTGGCTGTTGTCGGCGTTGGCCTGATTGGCGGTTCGCTCGCCTTGTCCCTCAGAAGTCGCGGCGCAGTCGGCGAAGTCATTGGTCTCAGCCACGACCCCGCCAGTATCCAAAAGGCGCTGGAACTGGGCATTATTGACAGAATTGGTACTTACCAGGATCTGGCATTGGCAAATGTTATTGTCATTGCAACACCTGTATCAGCAGTGGAATCGGTATGCGCCGCCATTAAACCCGTGCTCGCACCGAATACCATTGTGACCGATGTCTGCAGTACGAAGCAGCAGGTGATCGCCGCAGCACGCCGCGGTCTCGGCGACAGAATAGGGCAGTTTGTGCCAGGCCATCCCATTGCCGGTGCCGAGACCTCGGGGCCGCAGGCGGCGCAGCCATTTCTCTACGAACAGAAGCAGGCCATTCTCACACCGCTGCCGGAAAATACATCCGAGTCCATTGCTCTGTTGACGAGCCTTTGGGAAGCCTGCGGATCTACGGTGAGTCATATGTCTGCCCAGGAACATGACCGCATTTTTGCGGCGGTCAGTCATATGCCGCATCTGTTGTCCGCACTTTATATGTACAGCCTGCTTGATGACGGGCAGACTGCAAAAAAGCTGCAGTTTGCAGGAACGGGTTTTCGTGACTTCACGCGAATTGCCGCCGGGGCGCCGGTCATGTGGCGCGATATCTTCTCCAGTAATCGTGACTGCATGCTTGAAGAAATTACCCGCTTTCAGGCCTGCCTGGAACAGGCGCGCCAACTGCTGGAAGCCGACAATACCAGCGCATTTGAAGCCTGGCTTACGGCTGCAGCAGAAGCGCGCCGGGTTTGGGAGGATCCGTCATCATGAGTAAGTCATCACAGTATCTTCATCCGGTCACGCGTGCCAGCGGTCAAATGTCGTTGCCGGGCTCGAAAAGTATTTCGAACCGCGTTCTTCTGCTTGCGGCTTTGTCTGAAGGCAGCACACATATTGAAGGCCTGCTGGATTCCGACGACACGCGTGTCATGCTCAGTGCCTTGCGTACCCTGGGATTGCAGCTGGAGCAGCCCGGACCCGATGAAGTGATTGTTCACGGCATCGGGCATTTTCCGAATAAACGTGCCGACCTGTTTCTTGGCAATGCGGGTACGGCATTTCGCCCGCTCACAGCGGCGCTTGCGCTGGCTGAAGGGACTTATCGGCTGCATGGCGTACCCAGGATGCACGAGCGTCCGGTAGGCGATCTGGTCGCGGCGCTCAGGGCAGTGGGCGCGAATATCAGCTTCGAAGCAAACGAAGGATACCCGCCATTGCAGATTTCACCGGCCCGCCTGCATATTGACGGGCCAATTCCCATTCAGGGCAACGTCTCCAGCCAGTTTCTGACTGCCTTGCTGATGGTTGCACCGCTGCTTGCAGCAGGCGCCGGACAGGACGTCGTTCTGGAGGTTCAGGGCGAGCTGATTTCACGCCCCTATATCTCGATTACCCTGCAGCTGATGGCGCGTTTTGGCGTTACGGTTCGTCAGGACGGCTGGCAGCGCTTCACCATCGGTGCAGATTGTCGTTACCAGACGCCGGGTAAAATCCACGTGGAAGGCGATGCCTCCAGTGCCTCGTATTTTCTGGCACTGGGCCTGATCGGACAGGGGCCCGTACAGATTAACGGTATTGGTCGCGACAGTATCCAGGGCGACATCGAATTTGCGCGTTTCATTGAAAAACTGGGCGGGCAGATTCGTTATGAGGATCAAAGTCTGATTTCGTCCCGTCAACCCAGTGTCAGCGAATTGCCTTTGCCTGCCTTCGATGAGGATTTCAATCTGATTCCCGATGCGGCCATGACAGCGGCCATGCTGGCGCTCTACGCCGATGGTCCCTGCACACTGCGCAACATCGGCAGCTGGCGAGTGAAGGAAACAGACAGAATTCATGCCATGCATACGGAACTTGTCAAGCTGGGTGCAACAGTTGAATCGGGGCCGGACTGGATTCGGATCACACCGCCCGCCGAGGCGCAATGGCAATCTGCAGACATCGGCACCTATGATGATCATCGTATGGCCATGTGCTTTTCGCTGGCCGCATTCGGACCGGTGGGAATCACCATTCTTGATCCCGATTGCGTGAGCAAGACCTTTCCGGATTATTTTGCAGTTTACGATTCCTTGGTGAATCCGCAGGAAAAGGGGAAATGATGAATAGCACAGCGAATCCCACCGCTTCGATACCCGTCATTGCCATTGACGGCCCAACGGCTTCTGGCAAGGGTACGGTGGCGGCCCGGGTAGCAGCCGCACTGGGCTGGTCTGTCCTGGACAGTGGCCTGCTGTATCGCCTGAGCGCGCTCTCATCGCTCAAAAAAGGCGTCAGCCACGCCGACGAACAGGCCCTGGCCGATATTGCCAGAGGGCTGGATATTCAATTTTTGAACGGAAAAGTGTTGCTGGACAACGACGATGTTACCGAAAGCCTGCGCCAGGAGCAGATCGGCGAGCTGGCGTCCAGAATTGCACCCCTCACACCGCTGCGCGACGCGCTTCTGGAGCGCCAGCGGGCGTTTCGCAGGCATCCCGGGCTGGTCTGCGACGGCCGCGATATGGGTACGGTCGTATTTCCTGATGCGCCGCTCAAGATTTTCCTGATCGCCGACGTCGCTGCGAGAGCCCAAAGACGCTATAACCAGTTGATCGAAAAAGGTTTTTCTGCTAACCTAGGCGACCTATTATCAGATTTGCAGGCTCGCGACGATCGTGATCAGAACAGGTCAGTTGCACCGCTTAAGCCTGCTCAGGATGCAATTGTGGTTGATTCCTCGAATCTGGATATCAACCAGACAGTAGATTGTATCCTGGCACACTGGCAAAGCCGTGTGTCAGATCGGGCCGAAATCAAAGACCGGATTTGATCACCAACGTGTTTGATCGTCAGTTAACAGCCAGGTTTTTTATTCAATGGTGTCAGCAAGGGTAAATCTAGTGTTTCACCATTGATTTTTCAGGGCTTTCGCTTGTTGTTCAGCGAAAGATTTTTTCACTCCGCCGCGGCAGGCTGTTCTGCCAAAGCGTGTTTTTAAGGCCAGGAGACCGTCACGGTCCCGGGAATTTTTTAATGTCATCCATTTCTTTACAAGACGCCACTGGTGGCGAAAGCTTTGCCGATCTGTTCGCACAAAGTGTACAAAACCAGGATATGAAATCCGGTGAAGTGATTTCAGCCGAAGTGGTCCGTGTAGATCACAACTTTGTCGTAGTAAATGCGGGTCTCAAATCCGAGTCCCTCATCCCAATCGAAGAATTCCTGAATGATCAGGGCGAACTGGAAGTTAACGAAGGTGACTTCGTTTCCGTTGCCATTGATTCACTCGAAAACGGTTACGGCGACACCATCCTGTCCCGTGATCGCGCAAAACGTCTGTCAGCCTGGCTGTCTCTCGAGAAAGCCCTTGAGTCTGGCGAAATGGTTACCGGCACCATCACTGGCAAAGTGAAAGGCGGCCTGACTGTGATGACTAACGGCATCCGTGCGTTCCTGCCTGGTTCACTGGTTGATCTGCGTCCTGTCAAGGACACAACGCCATACGAAGGCAAAACGATGGAGTTCAAGGTTATCAAACTCGATCGTAAACGTAATAACGTCGTGCTGTCACGTCGCTCTGTTCTCGAAGTGAACATGGGCGAAGAGCGCCAGAAACTGCTGGAAAATCTGCAGGAAGGTGCCGTGGTTACCGGTGTGGTCAAAAACATCACCGATTACGGTGCATTCGTCGACCTCGGTGGTATCGATGGTCTGCTGCACATTACCGACATGGCATGGCGCCGTGTTCGTCACCCATCCGAAGTTCTGTCCGTTGGTCAGGAAGTTCAGGCCAAGGTTCTTAAGTTCGATCAGGACAAGAGCCGTGTATCCCTGGGCGTCAAACAGCTGGGCGAAGATCCCTGGGTCGGTCTGGCACGTCGTTACCCACAAGGTACACGCCTGTTCGGTAAAGTGACCAACCTGACCGACTACGGTGCGTTCGTTGAAGTTGAAACCGGTATCGAAGGTCTGGTACACGTTTCAGAAATGGACTGGACCAACAAAAACGTCGATCCACGCAAAGTTGTCAGCCTGGGCGAAGAAGTTGAAGTCATGGTTCTGGAAATCGACGAAGACCGTCGTCGTATTTCACTTGGCATGAAACAGTGCCGTGCCAACCCATGGGAAGATTTTGCCACCAACTTCAAACGTGGTGACAAAGTTCATGGCGCAATCAAATCCATTACCGACTTCGGCGTATTCATTGGTCTGCCTGGTGGTATCGATGGTCTGGTTCACCTGTCTGATCTGTCCTGGACAGATTCCGGTGAAGAAGCTGTTCGCAACTTCAAGAAAGGCGATGAGATCGATGCCGTCGTTCTGGCGATCGACACAGACAAAGAACGCATTTCTCTGGGTATCAAACAGCTCGAAGGCGATCCGTTCAACAACTACGTTGCAACGAACGACAAAGGTGCAGTTGTTCCTGGAGTCATCAAGTCTGTTGAAGCCAAAGGTGCCGTCGTTACGCTGTCACTGGATGTTGAAGGTTACCTGCGTGCTTCCGAAATTTCAGCCGGCCGTGTCGAAGATGCGACCACTGTTCTGAAAGAAGGCCAGAATATCGAAGCCATGATCCTGAACGTTGATCGCAAGGCACGTTCTATCCAGATGTCGATCAAGGCACGTGATAATGCTGAGACTGCAGACGCACTGCAACGCATGAGCGATACCAGTGCTTCTTCCGGTACGACTAACCTGGGTGCTTTGCTCAAGGCAAAGCTTGACCAAGCTAAAGACGATTAAGCTGTGACTAAATCAGAGTTGATTGAAGCACTAGCGGCAAGCTATCCACAGCTTGCCGCCCGTGACACCGATTTTGCCGTCAAGACCATGCTGGATGCGATGACCGTTGCCTTGTCCAAGGGTCAGCGCATCGAGATTCGTGGTTTTGGCAGCTTCTCGCTGTCAACGCGTGCTCCGCGGGTTGGGCGCAATCCCAAGTCCGGTGAACAGGTGATGGTACCCGGTAAACGGGTGCCTCACTTCAAGGCCGGCAAGGAACTGCGCGAGCGCGTTGATTCTGTTTTTACCTCTGCAGACGATGCAAAGCAGGACGTTTCCGAGAATATCAATTTTGACGCCCACGCGGCCAAGGTTGCCAACCTCTGAATCAGCCTGTAATGATATCGTTTTCGTGAAGTCCAAAAACCCCGATTGCAAAGTCGGGGTTTTTGTTTTTTGAAGTGCAATTCGCATTACAATGGCGGATAGTTAAATTTCAGGAGCAGGCTGATGCGTTATATTGTCTGGGCGTTGCGAATCATACTCTTTCTGCTGGTATTGCTGTTCGCCCTTAAAAATACCGATCCCGTCACGGTACGGTTTTTTGGCGACTATACATTCGCTGCGGTGCCGCTCATTGTTGTGCTGCTGATCGCTTTTATTGTCGGCGCACTGTTCGCCTGGCTGGTCAGTATTCCAACACGCGTGCGCAAAACACGTGAAGTCAGCCGTCTGAAAGGTGAAGTGGAGCGTCTGAACCGCGATGTCGCCGATACGCGCCAGTCTTTAAATGCGCTCAAGGCTGAAGAGTTGCGTTTGCGCAGCCAGGCCTCGCCGGCGTCCACTGCTCTGCAACCCGCGCCTGTCAGGGAGACAGCCGTTGGACTTTGAAGCGTGGTGGCTGATCCTGATCCCGATCCTGTTCGGACTCGGATGGATCGCGGCCAAAGTTGATGTACGTCAGATCGTCTCTGAAAGCCGGAATCTGCCTGATTCCTATTTCCGCGGTCTGAACTTTCTGCTGAACGAAGACCATGACAAGGCGATCGATGCCTTTGTTGAAGTGGCCAAGCTCGATTCGGAAACCACAGAATTGCATTTTGCGCTGGGCAGTCTGTTCCGCCGACGCGGAGAAATCGAAAGAGCCATTCGCGTTCATCAAAGTCTGCTCTCGCGATCCGATCTTCCGCGGGCAGACAGGGAACATGCTTTGCATGAGATTGCCCAGGATTATTTCAAGGCCGGGATGTTTGATCGTGCCGAGCAGGCCTTTACCGAAGTGCAGAATACCAGTTATGCAACGTCAGCCACCCGGGCGCTGATTCGTATTTACGAGGCCGAGCACGACTGGGAAAAAGCCATAGGTGCAGCCGCCCAGTTGCGACAACTGACCGATGAACCGCTGCCACAGCGTGTTCACTACCATTGTGAAAGGGCTCAGGCCGCGCTTGGTGCCAAAGAGCCTGATTTTGCGCGTGTCGCGGCGGAGCTGGACGCAGCCGAATTCGAAGCCGGACAAAGTGCAGCAGCAGGGGGGTCTCAGGCTTCCTATGCCCGTATTGCCATGCTGCGAGCCTATCTGGCAAGACGCCAGGGCGATCGTACGACCGAGAGAGAATGGCTGCTTGCCACATTGAACCGGTCTCCCGAATTCGCAGGCCTGGTTGCCAAACAGATCATGGACAACTTTGCTGCTACCAATGAGCGCGCTCAGGCAGTCAGTCTGCTCAAGGAACATTATTTTGCTCATCCTTCGCTGGATGTGTTTGAAGTCGTTTTTGCCGCCCTTCGCGAGGACGGCTTTGCGTCCGCCTGGGAGTTTGCCCAGGAGTCCTTGCGCAGACATCCTTCATTACTGGGTCTGGATAAGGTACTTCATACCGAAATGGTCAGCGAAGAAAAGTCAGGCCAGCAAGGGGAACTGCAACAGCGCATGCCCGCCTTTGACCTGGGGTTGCTGCGAACCATGATTGACAAGCACGCAAGGCGTATGGACAAATACGCATGCCGCGTTTGCGGCTTTCAGGCACAGAATTATTACTGGCAATGCCCGGGATGCAACTCCTGGGAAACCTATTCGCCACGCCGCCCAGAGGAATAAGTGGTATGCAAGTCTTTCCCATTGAAAAAATCAGACAGGTTCGTGTTCTGGTCGTTGGCGATGTGATGCTCGACCGCTACTGGTTTGGCGAAGTCGAACGAATCTCGCCGGAAGCACCGGTTCCCGTGGTGCGGGTCGCAAAACGAGAAGACAGACTAGGCGGCGGTGCCAACGTGGCCCGCAACATCCTGGCCCTTGGCGGTCAGGTTACGCTGCTCGGCATTGTCGGCAACGATGAAGCCGGACAGCAAATTGCGACACTTGCACAAGAGGCAGGTATTGATACGCATTTGTTGCCCGATCCTGCCATGCACACCACGCTCAAAATGCGTGTGTTGGGACGTCAGCAACAATTGTTGCGCATAGACTTTGACTACCTTCCTGATGAGCAGACGCTGCAGAATCTGGAGCAGCAATACAGTCAGTTGCTGGATCAACACGACATCGTTGTGCTGTCCGATTATGCGAAAGGGGTACTCAAGTACTGCGAGCCGCTGATCCGACTGGCGCGCGAGCGCAATCTCTCTGTGTTGGTAGACCCCAAAGGCGATGAATATCATCGCTACATTGGAGCCAGTCTGATTTCGCCAAACCGGGTTGAAATGCAGCAGGCGGTTGGAAAATGGAAATCCGAAGAGGAACTCACCGAGTCTGCTCAGCGCCTGCGTCAGCAATTGCAGCTTGAAGCCCTGCTGATCACGCGATCCGAGCAGGGTATGACGCTATATACCGATGCGGGTCGATTTCACGTGGATGCCGCAGCGCATGAGGTCTTTGACGTGTCGGGTGCCGGGGATACTGTCCTGGCGACCATGGCGGTCACTCGCGCTGCCGGCATGGACTGGCATGAATCGGTCGAGTGGGCGAACAAGGCCGGTGGTATAGTAGTAGGTAAACTGGGAACATCCATTGTAAGTGCAGAGGAGCTGACATGATCATCGTAACCGGAGCAGCAGGCTTCATCGGCAGCAATCTTGTCCGCGGTCTGAACAACAGGGGTATCACTGACATTCTCGCCGTCGATGATCTGACCGACGGAGACAAATTTGTCAATTTGCGTTCGGGTACGATCGCCGATTATATGGACAAAGACGAATTTCGGGCCCGCATCAACAGCGGCCAGTTCGGTCCCGTCACGGCGATCTTCCATCAGGGTGCCTGCTCGGATACGACCGAGCGTAACGGCCGCTATATGATGGACAACAATTACCGTGTCACGCTTGAGCTCTTCAATTTCTGCCAGGCGCGCAGCATACCTTTCATCTATGCGTCGTCGGCTGCCGTTTATGGCGCAGGGCCCAACTATATCGAAGCGCTGGAAAATGAAAAGCCGCTGAATGTGTACGGCTACTCCAAGTTTCTATTCGATCAGGTGGTTCGTGAACGCTTTGCGCATCGCACCGCCCAGGTAGTGGGACTGCGCTATTTCAATGTTTACGGACCCAATGAACAGCATAAAGGTCGCATGGCCTCGGTTGCCTTCCACAATATGAACCAGTTTCTGTCGGAAGGCCATGTTCGGCTTTTTGGTGGCTGGGACGGCTATGAAGACGGCGGCCAGCGGCGCGACTTTATTTCCGTTGATGATGTGGTTGCAGTCAATCTCTTTTTCCTGGACCATTCGGAACAATCCGGCATTTTCAACTGTGGTACCGGCCGTGCACAGCCTTTCAACGATATTGCCTGCGCCGTCGTCAATACCCTCAGGGAAGAGCGCAATGAGCCGCGTCTGCCGCTGGAAGCACTGGTACGTGAAGGCCTGATTCGTTATATTCCCTTCCCAGATGATCTGAAAGGGCGCTATCAGAGCTTTACCCAGGCAGACACCACGCAATTGCGTGCCGCCGGTTTCACAGCAGACATGCTGGATGTGGAGCAGGGTGTCTCCCGCTATATCCGTACGCTCCGTCCGCAAAAGGCTGACTGAATCACGGCATTCCCCGGTGGATCCGGGTGTCTTTATGCCGTACAAGAGAAAGTGTTCTTTGGGCACACTAATGATTTTGCTTTTTCATTGGTGTTTCCGTTATGCGCAGCAACGTTTCTCTTTCTACCTCATTTGCATTTCGCGTCTCTTTTGCCTTGATCCTGTTTCTTGCGTTTTGCAAATCGACGCACGGCCTGGATCTGAACAATGCCACGAAAGCTCAATTACGTTCCATCAAAGGGATCGGTGACAAGACGGCTGAGCGCATTCTGTCTGTACGCCAGCAGGGGCCCTTTTTATCTCTGGATGACTTTGGAAGACGCATTCCGGGCTTCGGATCAAAGAAACTGGAGAAGCTTCGACAACAGGGCGTCACTGCCGGCAGCGATGTTGCGGCGCTGGGGCTGAGTGAGACGCGACTGCCTGGGTCAGGCCGTCATCGTGACATCACTGCTCCGAAGTCCTCGCCCGTCGATTCCATTGACTCGGGCACAATGACGTCTGCGACAGGGACATCGACCGCAAGATCTTCGGGTCGCCGTTTTCCGGCCCGGCAATCACTGCGATATTCAGGCGCTGAGGGGAGGGTGGCGCCCGCCATGCCCATGCTGATTCGTCCACGACCCCGCAGCGAAACGGGCGACAAATCAAATGCCCAGTCGAACTCGGCCGCCAAAACCTCATGAAAAAGCCCATGTCCTGCAAGGGGGAGAATGCCGCCGAATGTCAGCAGGAATGCTATGATTGAACTGACCGGATCAGAGCTGCGTCTGACGTATAGCTTACAGCTTACAGCGTAAATTGCCCCTGATTCATCCGCGGATCTCATCAGCTGCCTCTCCTGTGCGCTTTCAGGCTGGCACACACCTTGTAAATCGAATAACTATGACCATTACGTATCCTACTATCGAAGACACAATCGGCAAAACGCCTTTGGTTCGTCTGCAGCGCGTTCCCGAGCATCTGGGCGAAGCGCGAGGCAATGTGATATTGGCAAAGCTGGAAGGCAACAATCCCGCCGGCTCAGTCAAGGACCGACCTGCCGCGTCCATGATCCGCCACGCCGAAGAACGCGGCGAAATCAAGCCGGGTGATACGCTGATTGAGGCAACCAGCGGCAACACCGGCATTGCATTGGCGATGGCAGCCGCCATTCGGGGCTATAAGATGATTCTGATCATGCCCGATAACCTCTCTGTAGAACGCCGGGCATCCATGAATGCCTATGGCGCACAGCTCATTCTGACGCCAGCGGACAAGGGCGGTATGGAATATGCCCGCGATCTGGCAATGAGCATGCAGGCCGAAGGCAAGGGCAAGGTACTGGATCAGTTCGCCAACGCCGATAACCCCAGGGCTCACATAGAGGGCACAGGGCCGGAATTATGGGAGCAGACCCAGGGACAGATTACGCATTTTGTCAGTGCCATGGGTACCACCGGCACCATCATGGGAGTTGGCACTTATCTGAAATCGCGTAACGACAAGATCCAGATCATCGGCGCACAGCCGGCACCCGGTGCATCCATTCCCGGTATCCGGAAATGGTCGGAAGAATACCAACCGGCCATTTACAATCCGGCCGGGGTTGATCAGTTCGAGCTGATATCCCAGCAGGAAGCTGAGGACATGGCACGACACCTGGCGGCCAGTGAAGGCATTTTCGGCGGCATTTCCTCTGCCGGAGCGCTGGTTGCGGCACTGCGGACAGCAGAGAAGGTGAACAATGCCACCATCGTATTTATCGTATGCGATCGCGGCGACCGATATCTGTCGCAAGGGGTATTTAACCCCGTCTGACGCATTCGATGGGTATTAGCTTGATATAGATCAATATGGCGTTGTCCGATCAATACTATGATCGGACGGTATGAAGCCAACATCCATCTTTTTCGTCCCGGACAATCTCAGCCCGCAAGCGCGTCAGCAGCGCCGGCATATGCTTGCGCGCCTCGGGCTTGCCTGGCTGATCATGATGCAGGTCATGATGTTTGCTTTTCCAGGCTACCTGCGCCATGGCTATCTGGAAGCGGAAACCGCTGATACGCTGGACACAGCCGTTGTTGTGCTCAACTGGTGCAGCCTGGTACTCACCATTCCCTTGCTGTTGTACTGTGCGTGGCCCATCTGGAAAGGCGTTTACTCGTCCCAGGGGCAGGATGTGCATCAGCGCTCCATGAACTGGCCTATCGGACTGGGCATCATTATTGCCTTCGTTCCCAGTGCAATCGCAACCTTTCGCCAGTCGGGCGAAGTCTACTTCGAATCCATCTCCATGTTCGTCGCCTTTGTGCTCACGGCCAGGTATCTGGCCTTGTCCGCGCGACAGTCTGCAGGCAGTGCCGCGGAAGGCCTGCTGGAACAGGAGTCGGCACAGCTTTCATTGATCGCCAACAGGGTAGGGCTTTACTTTGTTCTCACACAGATTGCGCTTTCCATCCTGTCGGCATTGGTCTGGTACTGGTTTATCGACGCGCAGCAGGCTATCCCGGTTCTGGTTGCCCTGTTCGTTATGAGCTGTCCCTGTGCCATGGCCATGGCAGCGCCATCGGCTCAGGCTGCCGCGCGCGGCATTGTTCTGTCTGTCCCTTCGTTGTCAGATCATCAGCTTGCGCAATTGCGCAGACAAACCCTCACCGTGGCGTACCGTTGTCTTTACGGTTCTCTCGCGTGGCATTTACTTATGATTCCGCTGGCAATGATCGGCTGGGTACAGCCCTGGCTGGCCGCAATCACCATGCTTGTCTCTTCGCTCGCCGTCGCCTGCTACGCCTGGCATTTTTATCGCACCTATTCCGTTGACAACCCCGGCATCGCTCACACCGATGCAATGCGCTCACATCCGGTGTAACTCACCATGGACGTATTTTTTCTTCTGGTGTTTCTCGCGTTCCTGTTCGTCATGGTGATTGGTGGCGTTCTTTACTGGGCCGTCATGGCAGGTCAGTTTGAAGACAGCGACCAGAATGGCCGCAGCATTTTACTGGACAAAGATATTGAAAACGAAGTCGTAGCGCCGGACGCATCGCCAGCATCATCGCGTCCTTCCGCAAGCGATCCTTCGGGCAGCTGACAAAGGAGGGCAGCGTCCGGTCACTCACAGGCAATGTGTTGTTTTCCGTGACGTCGTATTCCTCACTTTTCTTTGTTTTCAGAAAGTTTCACAGACGTCTGAGTAGTGCTTGATATTTATCAAGTCACCTTCCTGTGATCTCTTTAAGATGGAAGTATGGTTTTTTTTCTTTAGAGGAAAGTTATGCGTACGCAGAATGCGCTCTCCGCAAAATCGGAGAACTTCAATTACAAGGTCGTAAGGCAATTTGCCATTATGACCATTGTATGGGGAATAGTGGGCATGGGCGTTGGCGTATTTATCGCCGCGCAGCTCGTGTGGCCACAACTCAATTTTGTTGACTGGCTAAGCTATGGACGTCTTCGGCCATTGCACACAAACGCCGTGATTTTTGCCTTTGGCGGCAGTGCACTGTTTGCAACATCCTACTATGTTGTACAACGCACCTGTCAGACACGGTTGTTCTGTGGACCACTGGCATCTTTCACATTCTGGGGATGGCAGCTGGTTATTGTTGCCGCAGCCATTTCTTTGCCTGCCGGCTTCACCACCAGCAAGGAATATGCTGAGCTCGAATGGCCGATTGATATCCTGATCACGCTGGTCTGGGTTGCTTATGCCATCGTGTTTTTTGGCACAGTCGCCAAACGCAAGATGAAGCATATCTATGTTGCGAACTGGTTCTATGGTTCCTTCATTCTGACCATTGCCATTCTGCATATCTTCAACAATATCGAACTGCCATACAGCTGGTTCAATTCCTACTCCGCATACGCAGGTGCGCAGGATGCCATGGTGCAATGGTGGTACGGTCACAATGCCGTGGGCTTTTTCCTGACCACCAGCTTCCTGGGCATGATGTATTACTTCGTGCCCAAGCAGGCTAATCGGCCCATTTATTCATACCGGCTTTCCATTGTCCACTTCTGGGCGCTGGCCTTTACCTACATGTGGGCGGGTCCGCATCACCTGCTGTATACCTCACTGCCAGACTGGACACAAAGCCTGGGTATGGCCTTCTCTCTGATTCTGCTGGCACCATCATGGGGTGGCATGATCAACGGGATCATGACCATGTCCGGTGCCTGGCATAAACTGCGCACCGATCCTATTCTCAAATTCCTGGTCGTCGCGCTGTCTTTTTATGGTATGGCAACCTTTGAAGGTTCCATGATGTCCATTCGCACTGTCAATGCGCTTTCCCACTATACAGAGTGGACAGTTGCTCACGTGCATTCCGGCGCGCTGGGCTGGGTGGCCATGATTACTTTCGGCAGCATGTACTACATGATTCCCCGACTCTATGGTCGTGAAAACATGTACAGCAAATCTCTGGTTGAAGCCCACTTCTGGATGGCCACCATCGGGGTTGTGCTTTACATCGCATCCATGTGGATTGCCGGTGTCATGGAAGGCCTCATGTGGCGCTCAACAGAAGCCGACGGCACACTGACCTATGCGTTCGTGCAGGCGCTGGCTTCCAAACATCTGCTGTACATCATCCGCGTACTGGGTGGCGTCAGCTTCCTGGGTGGAGTCATCGTCATGCTGTACAACACGATCATGACCATTCGCGGGCTCAAGGGTGTTAATCCTCAGGTGCCTGAGTTCTCCGGACATGATGCCCGTATTTCCACTCAATCAGTTACCGCTGCTTAAGAGAATTATCATGGCGAATCAAAAAAAGAGCATCTTTACTCATGAGACACTCGAGAAGAACGTTGGTCTTCTGATTATCTTCTCGATCCTCGTCGTCGCAGCAGCCGGCCTGGTGCAAATTGTGCCGCTGTTCTTCCAGCATTCCACCACGCAGGCGTCGCCAGGCATTGCGCCGCTACAGCCACTGCAAATCATTGGTCGCGACGTGTATATCAAGGAAGGCTGTGTAGGTTGTCACTCACAACAGATCCGTACACTGCAGTCCGAGGTTTCCCGCTACGGCCCATATTCCGTGGCAGGCGAGTTTGTCTATGATCATCCGTTTCTGTGGGGGTCCAAACGCACGGGTCCCGATCTGGCCCGTGTAGGTCAGCGCTATTCGGACACATGGCACCGCATTCACCTGCGCAATCCGCGTGACGTCGTGAAAGAGTCCAATATGCCCGGTTACTACTGGCTGCAGCACAAAGACGTCTCAAACTGGGATATCAAGGCGCGTATGAATGCGTTGCGTACTCTGGGCGTGCCATATACCGACAAGCAGATCGAGGAAGCCCCTGAGGCCCTGAAAGGCAAAACAGAGGAAGATGCTCTGGTTGCCTATCTGCAGAACCTTGGCGTTGGCTACACCGCAGCGCTGCGTCAGCAGCAAGACGCGGCTGCTTCCAAGTAACGCGCGAATCGGGGACAGGTGAAATCATGGATATTCTGATTGGCGTCGTTACCATCATATCGATCATTACGTTCCTGGGCATTATTGCCTGGGCCTGGTCTGGGCATCGTGTGAAAGATAATGCAGAAGCTGCCAGTCTGCCGTTCGCCGTCCCTGACGAAGAAACGACAACTCGTGGTAAAGGTTATTAAAAATGAGTGATTTTTTCAGTAATTCCTGGAGCTATTACATTGCGATCGTCTCGCTCACAGGCGTGGTTTGGTGTCTCTGGCTGTTGTTCAGTCAGCGCCGCTGGCTGAAGCAGAAACCTGTAGAGGTCGAAGATACCGGCCATGTCTGGGACGATGATCTGCGCGAACTGAACAATCCGGTTCCACGCTGGTGGACCTTCATGTATCTCGGGCTTTGTGTGATTGCCCTGGGCATCATGCTGCTTTATCCAGCACTGGGTTCTTTCCCCGGTCTGCTTGGTTTTACTTCAGCAAAACAGGTTGTGAGTGAACGCCAGCAGCTGGATGAGCAGATCAAACCGCTGTTCGAGCAGTTCTCAGGTCTTTCCGTAGAGGAACTTGCGCGAAACACGGAAGCGCACGCAATTGGTAAACGGCTCTTTCTGAACAATTGCGCGCAATGCCATGGGTCTGATGCCAAAGGTGCGCCCAATTTCCCCAACCTGACCGACGGCGACTGGCTGTATGGCGGATCTCCCGAAGCCATATTGAAAACCATCACCGAAGGACGACATGGCGTCATGGCACCTTTGAGTGCAATGATTTCGCCTGCACAGGCAAACGAGATTGCTAACTACGTACGGTCTCTTTCTGGTCTGGCGCATGATCCTACGCTACTGAATGTCGGTGAGGCCGGTTACAAAAAGGTCTGCTTTGCCTGTCACGGTATGGACGGAAAAGGCAACCAGGCGCTGGGCGCACCCAACCTGACCGACGCGGTGTGGCTCAATAGCAGCTCCAAGGACACCATCATCGATACGATTCTGCATGGCCGCCAGGGCACCATGCCAGCACAGAAACATATCCTGTCTGAAGATCAGATTCGTATGCTGGCTGCGTATGTCTGGGGTTTATCCAACAAGTAGTCCTGACTGAGAACGATTGTCCATTATGTCTGAAACGCGCTCCGAGCAAGCCGGTCAGGAACAGGTTCCTGCCTGGCAGCCTCCAAGACTGAAACCGGCCGCCGCTGCATCTGCTGAAGACAGCAATATGCAGGTCGAAGAAATCCGTGCAAAGATCTACCCGCGCTCTGTCACGGGAGTCTTTGCCCGGTGGCGGGTTATTCTGGTGCTTGCAACCCAGCTTGTCTTCTACGGCCTGCCGTGGCTGCAATGGAATGGTCGACAGGCGGTACTGTTTGACCTCACGGAGCGCAAATTCTATATTTTCGGCATTGTGCTCTGGCCTCAGGATGTTTTTTATCTTGCCATCATCCTGATCATTTCGGCTTACGGGCTGTTTTTGTTTACGGCGCTGGCGGGTAGGCTGTTCTGTGGATACGCCTGTCCGCAAACGGTGTATACCGAAATCTTCATGTGGCTGGAGCGCAAGGTCGAAGGTGATCGTGTACAGCGGATTCGTCTTGACGAATCCCCCATGAGCTTCCGTAAATTTCGCATCAAGGCGAGCAAACATTTTCTCTGGTTACTGGTTGCCTGGTGGACCGGTTCTACATTCATCGGCTATTTCTCACCCATTCGTGAACTGGGTTCGCAGCTCATTCATCTGGAACTGTCGTTCTGGCAATGGTTCTGGATGATTTTTTATTCCTTTGCCACCTGGGGCAATGCGGGTTTTCTGCGCGAGTCGGTCTGTAAATACATGTGTCCCTATGCACGCTTCCAGAGTGTCATGGTGGACAAAGACACGTTTGTGGTGACCTATGACAAGATCCGCGGTGAACCACGAGGCAGGCGATCCAAGAAAGTGGTTCCCAGCGCTGCGGGTCTGGGGGACTGCGTAGACTGTACTATCTGTGTGCAGGTCTGTCCCACCGGCATCGATATCCGGGACGGCCTGCAGTATATGTGTATTGGCTGTGGCGCCTGTATCGATGCCTGTAATCAGGTGATGGAAAAAATGAATTACGCGCCTGGCCTTATCCGGTACACGTCCGAAAGCGGGATGCTGGACGGCCTCTCAGGCAAACAGGCCAGAAAACGTCTTTTCAAACCGCGCGTTTTTATCTATATCACGCTGCTGAGCATTTTCATTATCGGACTGATCGTGTCGCTGTCTCTGCGTACGCCGCTAAGGGTGGATATTGTTCGGGATCGCGGCTCGCTGGGTCGGGAAATTCCAGGTGGACTGATCGAGAATGTCTATCGCATCCAGTTGATCAATATGACCGAAAGTGATCAGAAATTCGCGCTGAGCGCCACTTCAGATCTGCCGGAAGTGACTGTTCTGGCAGGTGAAGAGAGTGACCGGCAGATTGCTGTGCCAGCATTTTCAAATCAATGGGTACCCATGGTGGTACGCGTACCCGCCGAAGGAGCAGGGCAGGGATTGCATCCCCTGACACTGCATATTGAAAATACCGATAAATCGGGTGGTGATCTGTCTGTAGATCAGGAAACCACTTTCTATGTACCTAATTGAACAGGAGACTAACATGCAGAAGCTGGAAAAAGATAGCGGACCATGGTACAGGGAGCCCTGGCCATGGATACTGATGGCAGGCCCGTTCCTGGCCATTGTGGGGTGCATCATCACCATTTTTCTGGCTTTCTATGATAATCCCGACCAGCAGGTGAACCTGGGCGCGCGCCGCCACGGACTGATGGTTGTCAATGAAAGTGCGAATCCGGCAGCGTCCATTACGGTGCCGGCAGCTCGCAATGCAGTATCTGATTTCTCTGGAGCATCATCGGCCAGCACAACTGCCAAGGGGGACTGAAAATGCGAACCCTGATGTGGATTTTATGGCCATCCTTTCTTGCTGCCGGTTTTGCCAGTGGCGTGGTATTTGCGCTGATTGATCCCAAAGATATTCCGCTGTTTGGATACATTCGAATATCCAGTGAACTGGCGTATGCAGCGGGTTTTTTTCTCTTCTGGCTGATGGCGGCGTTTTCCAGCACCCTGAGCTTTTTCATGGCAAACAGCAGCGACAAACTCGCATTATTTGCACGCCATTCGGAACTGGATGATTGACCGGATAGTCCAGGAGATGATTACCAGGATGACTAATCGGATAAGCAATAGGATAGCCACTGGAATGGACATTGGGATGGCCAATGAAATGAGTGCAGAAACCGGTAATAACTATCCGTTGGCTGCCGCCCTGTGCACTTCAATCCGGTGTACATTATCGTTCTGTATCAGCGATTGCAGCCCGTTGAAATCCAGTATACGCACTTCGCGCTGCTGAATCCGGATCAGTCCTTCCTTGGCAAAACGCGAGAGTAAACGGCTTACCGTCTCCAGCGTCAGGCCCAGGTAATTACCGATTTCTTCGCGGCTCATGCGAAGCACATATTCGCTGCCTGAATATCCCAGACAGGTGAAACGCTGCGACAGGTTGATCAGAAAGGCAGCCAGTCGCTGTTCCGATCGCATCGCGCCCAGGGACAAGGCCATATTGTGCGATCGCGATATCTCCTGACTCATGAGACGCGTAATGCGATAGGCCAGGGCAGGAATTTCCTTGGACAGATAGGTGAGATCAGTCATGCGGATGACACAGACTTCGGTATCTTCCATGGCAATGGCATTGGACAGGTGCTGATTCTCTGCCAGCGCATCCAGGCCAATAATTTCGCCGGCAAATACAAAACCGGTAATCTGCATATGGCCGGATTCATTTTCCAGCTGCAGTTTCATGGATCCGGAGCGAACGCTATATAAGGCCGTGAGTTTGTCGCCTGCCTTGAAAAACAGTGTACCCTTGGGAACGCGAATACGTTCCTTGACGAGTTCATTAAGCCGTGCTGCATCCTGCGCGTTGAGGCCTTGCGGAACACAGATGTGCCCCAGCACACAGGTGTTGCAGTGGATAGAGTCTTTGGTAAGAAGCTGGTGTTTGAGCATTGACTTGCCGTGACCTTGTATTTCTTGTCTCCAATTATAGCATAGGCGGGCGTTCAGGCCCGTTTCTGAGCCGACGCAAAACAGCACGGATCTTCGATCAAAGTGTCAGATACGCCTTTGCAAAATCCGGATTTTCTGCAAGCGTAGCCATGCTGCCGTGAAATTTGATTTGGCCTTTCTCCAGCACGTATACCCGGTCGCTGACCCGTCGGGCAAACTCCATATTCTGCTCGGAAAGCAGAATGCTCACACCCTGTTGTTTCAGCGAGAGCACCATTTCGGCCATTTGCTCGACGATAATCGGGGCGACACCCTCAGAAGGTTCGTCCAGAAGGAGCAGGTATGGGTTGCCCATCAGGGTACGGGCGACCGCAAGCATCTGTTGTTCGCCCCCGCTCATTTGTCCGCCGCGGCGCGACTTCATGGACTGAAGATTCGGGAAGAGGGCAAATATTGCTTCGGGTGTCCATGCCGAAACGGGTTGTCCGTCCGGCCACTGTCTTTCCGGCTGTCTGCCGGTATCCAGATTTTCCATGACCGTCAGATCAGCAAAAATGCGTCGTTCTTCGGGCACGAAACCGATACCGGCACGCGCAATCTGATACGGTTTATTCTGACTGATCTGCTGCCCCATGAATTCGATGGAACCCTGGTGTCTGATCATCCCCATGATACTTTCAATGGTCGTCGATTTGCCGGCGCCGTTGCGACCCATAAGCGCCACCACCTCGCCTTTGCCCACAGTCAGATCAATGTCATAAAGGATTTGTGCAGATCCATACCAGGCATTCAGATTGCTGACGCGTAGCAACACCTCGGTTGACGGGCCTTCGTTTGTATCGGGCACGCTAGCGGATTCAAGAGGAGTCAGCGTCGTCACGATTGTTCTCCCTTGTCATTGACGGCTTGAAGCGATTGCGGACCAGTACCTGATTGCTGGTGTTTGGCAATATCGGCCTGAACCGGTACTGATTCGATACCTGACCGCGGGACGGAAGAGGGAATCATACTGGCGCCGAAATACACCTCCTGCACCCGGGGATCATTCCGGATGTCGTCGGGCTTGCCTTCGGCCACCTGTTTTCCTCGGGCCAGAACAAGTATTCTGTCAGCAAAACCGAAAACAACATCCATGCTATGTTCCGTGAACAGGACGCCGGTATTGCGCGCGCGCGCAATCTCACGGGTCAGCAACATCAGCTCATGGCGTTCTCCGGGTGCCATGCCGGCAGTCGGCTCGTCCATCAGCAAAAGGCGAGGTTCGCTGGCCAGTGCCATGGCCAGCTCTACCCGCTTAATATCACCGTAGGCAAGTTCGGAACAATGTCTGTCCGCCTGACTGCGCATGCCGACCTGATCAAGCAGCGCCAGAGCTTCTTCCAGATAAAGCCTGTCGGCGGTTCGCCACAGGGAAAACGTCTGACCATGATACGAGATCAGCGCATTCTGAATGTTCTGAACCACGGTAAAGGAATTGAAGGTCGCGGCAATCTGAAAGGTTCGACCCACACCCTGTTTCCATATCCGCTGCGCTGATTGATTGGCGATAGGTTTGCCATCGAGAGATATGGTGCCACTTGTGACCGGAAGCTGACCACCCACCATATTGAACGTGGTTGATTTGCCTGCGCCGTTGGGTCCGATGATGGCCAGCAATTCGCCTGCTTGCAGCGTGAAGCTGATGTCATCGACGGCAATGAAGTCTCCGTACTTGCGGGTCAGATGGCGGACGTCCAGCAGGCTCATAAGCGACTCACTCCCGAACCCGATGCCTGATGCCGGGGCCTGGAAAGCCAGCGCCGCAGGCGGCTGCCCATGGCTGCCAGACCCTGCGGGAACAGCAGAACCAGCAGCAGAATAATGAGACCGAAAAGGCCTTTCCAGTATTCGGTGATGCCGGTAATATAATCATGCAGGACAACATAGAATGCAGCGCCCGTCACGGGACCGGTGATGGAATGGATGCCTCCAAGCAATACCATCACCAGACCATCAATGGATTTGCTGACATAGAGTTCTTCAGGCGATATGCTGCCTTTGGAAAACACAAAGAGCGCTCCGGCCAGTCCCGCAAAGAAGCCGGCAATCACAAATGAAGTCCATTGAATACGCTTCCCGTCAATGCCGATAGCATCGGCGCGTTGCACCGAGTCTCGGCTCGCACGAAGCGCGTACCCAAGTGGAGAAAACAGCAGCCAGCGCAGTGCCAGTACACCAGCGACCACGATGGCCAGCGTAAAATAATAGAAATGGTTTGGATCTTCCAGCCAGCCGGATGGCCAGATGCCAATCAGTCCGTTGGAGCCACCGGTATAGTCATTCCATTGGTATGCAACTGACCAGGTAATCTGCGCAAAGGCAAGGGTCAGCATCGCCAGATAGATCCCCGACAGACGAACACAAAACCATCCGTAAATGAGTGCAGCTATCGCTGCCACAAAGGGCGCGAGGACAACGGACGCGCCCATCGGCAAGGCATAGCGCTGCAATAATAGGGCAGCGGCATAGGCGCCGATGCCATAGTAGGCCGCGTGGCCGAAAGAGTGCATTCCGCCAGGGCCCATAATGAAATGAAGACTGGCAGCAAAAAGAATGGCGATCAGGATATCCTGAATTAGAACCGGCAGATAGGGGTAGGCGTCCCCCATTAACGGTACGCAAAGGAGCAGGGCAAGCAGCACGATCCCGATAGTTTTCAGAATCGAACCGGCAGGGCGGTAGGGCGCTTCGTGCATGCCCACAACCCGGGGTGTACCGGTCTGTGTTCCGAACAGACCCCAGGGCCTGAACACCAGCACAACCGCCATAATCAGAAACTCAATAACCAGTGTCAGCTGCGGAAAGGCGATGTCCATGCCTGCAAGATGAACGGTGCCCAGGCCGACACAGAGCGCCTTGACCTGTGCGATGATAAAAGCCGCAACGAAAGCGCCGGGGATGGACCCCATACCTCCGATGACAACCACAGCGAATGCATCGCCAATCGTCAGCAGATCCAGATTCAGATTGGCTGGCTCAATAGGAAGTTGAAGGGCACCGCCCAGGCCAGCCAGAAAGGCCCCCAGCGCAAAGACACCGGTAAATAGCCAGCGTTGATTGACGCCCAGCGCATCCAGCATTTGCCGATCCTGCGTTGCTGCCCGTATCAGTGTTCCCCAGCGCGTCCGGTTCAGCAAAAGCCAAAGCAGTCCGAGCACAACAGGGCCGACAAAAATCAGCAGCAGATTGTAGGTTGGAAACTGTCTGCCGAATAAGGTTACAGCGCCGGCAAGTCCAGGCGCCTGTCGCCCCAGAAGATCTTCGGGTCCCCAAAGCCATAAGGCAAGATCGCTCAGGATCAGGACGAGTGCGAACGTGGCGAGCAACTGGAATAACTCCGGCGCCTGGTAGATTCTTCTGAGAATAACCAGCTCAATTGCGGCGCCAAGTACGCCGACAAGCAGAGCAGCAAGCAATATACCGCCCCAGAAACCGAAGGCACCCTCGGGCAGATGTCGCATGACCAGACTGTAGGCAACATAGAGGCCAAACATGTACAGTGAGCCATGCGCAAAATTGACAATACGGCTAACCCCAAAAATCAGGGAGAGTCCACAGGCGACCATGAACAGCGAAGAGGTCCCTGCGAGCCCGTTTAGAAACTGCACGGCAAAACCGGTCAACTCCATGGACTACCTTTATTCACGTCAAATCCTTGGGCAGTTACCCGGTCCGGACTCGATCGGGTGGCCGGAAAAAGGAATGAGAAACGCAACATGAACAGCTCTGCTCTTTACTTTTTGGCGGGACGCATCTTGCTGACCTGTGCATCGTCAGGCTGTACGCCGGCTCCATCAACGTATTTGATATCCGTCATGATGCCTTTGTTATCCTTGATGTCGAGTTTGCCGACATAGGCGCCCAAAGTTGACTGATGATCCTGCGGCCGATAGGTTATTTCACCGAAAGGCGAAGTCAGCTGCAATCCGGAGAAGGCTTTGACCAGCGCCTCTGTGTCTGTCGTGCCAGCCTTGCGGAAACCTTCGGCCAGTGATTTGATGGCCATGTAACCGATAATGGATCCCAGACGAGGATAATCATTGAAACGTTTCTGATAAGCGTCCAGAAACGCTTTGTGTTCGGGGGTGTCGATAAACTGCCAGGGGTAACCCGTCACAATCCAGCCCTTGGGTGTATCAGCCCCCAGCGTATCCAGGTATTCCGGTTCGCCCGTCAGCAGACTGACTACCGGGGTATTCTCAAACAGCTTGCGGGTTGTGCCGGCACGAACAAATTTGGTGATATCCGGACCAAAGAGTGCATTGAAAATCGCATCGGGTTTGGCATCGCCCAATGCCTGAACCACGCTGCCGGCATCCACTTTGTTCAAAGGCGTCGCCTGACTTGCCACGAATTCCACATCAGGCTGTGCCTGCTTCATCAGTGTTTTGAACGTGTCGACGGCAGACTGACCGTACTCATAGTTGGGATAGACCAGTGCCCAGCGTTTTTTATTCAGTTTGACAGCCTCAGGCACCAGCATGGCCACCTGCATGTAGGTCGAGGTGCGGAGACGGTACGTATAGTCATTGCCATCCGCCCAGACCAGTTTGTCTGTCAAAGGTTCGCTGGCAAGGTAGAACACCTTTTTATGCGAAGCAAAATCGGCCAGCGCCAGTCCGATATTTGAAAGGAATCCTCCGGTAAGTGCGTGAACTTTATCGCGGCTCACCAGCGCCTGTGCTTCCTTAATCGCATTACCCTGATTGCCGGCGTCGTCGCGAATAATAATTTTCAACTTGCGGCCATTGATGCCGCCGTTTTCATTCGCCTGTTCAGCAGCCAATGCCATTCCGTTTTTATAGGGATCCAGAAAGGCAGGAAATATTTTGTAGCTGTTGATTTCTCCGATGCGAATCTCTTCGCTGTCCTGCGCGGTGGCCGCAGCACCGAATGTCAGACCCGCCATCAGGCTCGTGGCAATAGCCAGCAAGCGCTTTCCTGTACCCTTACTCATGAATTCTCCTGATATTCCTCAATTTTTCGTGTAATCCTAAGTGTAATTTAGTTACCGCAAATTTAATGACTTTTGTCATAGAACCGTGTCAATTTTTTCAGGAATTGAGCGTGGTTCATCCTGTTGCGCTCAAGGGATTGGCCTATAATTATTTTTCAGATCCTGCGCGAAGCAGTCCGTTATTCCCGTCAATTCAGAATAGGCGGGAAGCAACCCGCGTTTTTCCCTCAGGCTTTCTCCCTTCATCCTTCAATATGACAACTGCGATATTTCCTGCCGTTGTCATATTTGGGCTATTTTTTGCGGCTTTTAAAGGTCTCTTTGTATGTCATTGCAAATGTGGTCGGCGTTTTTTGTCGCCTGCTGGATTATCAGTCTTTCGCCAGGCGCCGGAGCCATCGCGTCCATGTCCACGGGACTCAATCATGGCGTGCGTCAGGGATTGTGGAACATACTGGGTCTGCAGATTGCACTTGTCGTTCAGATAGGTATTGTTGCCGCGGGTCTGGGTGTGTTGCTAACCTCCACCAGCTGGGCCTTTTCTCTAATCAAGTGGTTCGGTGTCTGTTATTTGTTGTATCTGGCATGGCAACAATGGCGCGCTCCTGTACAACTGATTCAGCTTGAGTCCGGCGTCGCAAAAATTTCGGCACGTCGGCTGGTATTGCGTGGTTTTCTGATCAATATGAGCAACCCCAAGGCCATCGTCTTTCTGCTGGCCGTATTACCTCAGTTTATCGATCCAAAGCAGCCTTTGGTTCAGCAGTACCTTACCATGAGTGCAACCATGACCACGGTAGATGTGATTGTGATGACCGGATATACCTGGCTTGCGGCCAAAATTCTGCGGCTCCTGCGTTCGGCACGACAGCAGAAAATCCTCAATCGTAGTTTTGCAGGGATGTTCACGCTGGCTGCCGGTCTGCTCTCTCTGGTGCATCAGGCGGGAAAATAAACTCAATGGTTTCAGCATTCTTGCTGCATTGAACGCCTTGCGCATTGAACAACTCACTCATTCAACGGCTGGCGCATTGAATCTTTCGCGCAGTGAATGTCTGAAGGCAAGGCAGCCTGACGTCGGACTTCAGTCAGCCGGGTACACAATTTGCATCGCGTACCCAAGCGTCGCTGCGCCAGCTCTTTATTTCACTGCCAGTCCGGCCTGTTTGATAATGTCCTGATTGTTACGTGACTCATCTTCCACTATCTTGCGGAACGTCTCAGCAGCGCCGCCGGTAGGGATATTTCCAGACTGAATCAGACTGTCTGCGATCGCCTGGTCATGCAGGGCTGCATCAAACGCCTTATTGAGCGTTTCAATGACATCTGCTGGCGTGTCGGCCGGCGCAAAAATCCCAAAATTCGATTTCAGATTGGCGCGCGGCTGCCCGACTTCCGTAAAAGTGGGAACGTCCGACAGTCCGTCCAGTCGCTTATCGGAACCGACAGCCAATGCATACAATTTACCTGCCTTGATATTTTCAATGACGGTTGCAGATACGTTTGTTGAAAACACTTCGAACTGACCGCCCAGAGCGTCATTCATTTGCTGGCTGCCGCCTTTGTACGGCACAAGTGTCATGTCCAGGTCGGAATCGTGTGAAATCTGGCCGAACATGATGTGACCGATGGTGCCCATGCCGGATGTTGCCCAGCGAATTTTGCCTGGTGAGGCCTTTGCCGCATCAACAAACCCATTGTAATCTTTTGCATTCAGGCTTTGGGTACCCAGCAGCACAACGGGTGAGTACATGACGCCGATCACCGGTGTGACTGCCTTCTCTGGTGAGTATGACACCTTGGAAAAGTAGGGCGTAAGGGTCAGGGGACTGGTGGCGGAGAACGCCAGTGTGTACCCATCAGGCTTCGCACGCGCCACCTCGGCAATGTTGATGGTGCCGCCTGCTCCCGGCCGATTCTCTACAACTACCGGAACCTTGAGCGCATCAGCGACCTTTTCAGCCAGGCGTCTGGCAACGACATCACTCAGACCACCGGCCGGGTAACCCACAGACAGGCGGATGGATTTCTCCGGGAATCCGGCGGCTGAGGCAACAGGAACAAGGGCAGCGCCAAGAGCAAACGCAACAAGACATTTGGCCAGGGGTATGGATTTCAAGAGCGGCATAATTGATTTGAGAATATAGAGTTGGAAAGACTCCGGGCAGCAGTGTTTGCCAGGGATGGATGGGCAATTATATGACAGATGCCATAGAATGACCGTCAGGGGATGGTGGGCATGCTTGAAACGGGCGGATCAGTTGAACTGAAGCATTTCTGCAACGTCAAAAATTTTTTTTGACGAATTTGCGAAAAAAGCCATCTGACTACTGGCAAACTTTCCAGGAACTCTATATAATCTCTGTCTTAGCTGTTAAACAGTAAAGCGAATCAAGTTTTCTGTTTAAGCCCAGGTGGCGGAATTGGTAGACGCGCATGGTTCAGGTCCATGTGCCTTCGGGTGTGGGGGTTCGAGTCCCCCCTTGGGCACCAAATGCTTTAAACGAGTTGATTGAAAAGAATCAATAATCATCAAAATCAACGAGTTAGCATTTTCAAATTCTCCTTTTTAGAAAATATCAGTCATGAAACATGAAGTTTTCATGACTTTTCTACGCATAATCTACGCACAAATTACGCAGGTTTTTACCCACTGTCATTGCCATTGAATGGTTGTGGCGCCACGCCGACAAAGAGCGGATCGTGTGCTCGGCGAATCTAAGAGAGAATTTATTCGAGGCATCGGCATTACCTCCTATTGGGGACACCGGTATCACCTCCGGTAAGTCTTGTTCTTGGGAAAACAAGTTTAAGAATACTGGTTGCCCCCCGATTACGATGTCGAGCCCGTTTACGATATAGAGCCGCTTATGGTTAAAGTGTCTCAGACTTCCCGGATGTGATATCCCGTACCTCGACTGCGCAAAATTCGCTGCTGTTTATCGGCACTATGGGCACCACTTCATAGTCTCTTCCTGGCTGAGCAGTGAAGGTGACAGTACGGCTTCTGCATGACTTTTCATAATGGGATATTACCGATTTTCCATCCGAGTAACTCCCACCCAGACCAATATAAGCATTATGTACGTGTATCGGTATGCCTGCTGGAATGTAAAACTCCCGATAGAATACCTTCGACAAAATACCATCATGGTCGTGCATGTCGTTCATCCAATCTGTTTTTGGCATGCCCAGGCTGATATTTTTAGTTCCGCCAACGAACGACGAGAATGCATCTGACAGTAATCCGCCCACATTCTGTTTAACCTTCTCATTATTGTGGACATATTCCAGAAGGGAAGGCTTCTGGTTTTGACCATAGAGTCGAATACGCGCCTGTGTCTGTGGGTTGTAATTCTCAGTACTCACTATAGTGGTGCTTTGGCATGCGCTGAGTAAAACGGTACATGCCAGCGACAAAGCAAAACGGCAAAGCTTCATGGGTTCAATTCATCCATCGATTTGTTTAAGGAAATTCCCGGTCAGGCGCTTGAGCAGGCAAGCGGTGTTTGCGGGCCGATGTCAGTATTCAACGAAGGGCAAAAAATAACCTTGAGATAATGCAAGCTTTTTTGAATTGGAGCTCTCAAATCAGATAGCAAATTCCGCCGAAAAGCGGGGAGCGTGTGATATTGCGGAAGCCGATGCGAATGACAGTTGTTATACTTAACGGCAATATCGATCTGAACAGAAAATACTTCTGCCTGATCCGATGCCTCAATATACTGGCCCTTTTCAGGAGATCCATGTTGAAACGCACCCCCTTGTTGCTGGCACTGGCTTTACTTTCCGGACCTGCAGTTGCAGCGTACCCTGAGAAACCCATCACCTGGGTGATTCCCAGTCCACCCGGAGACGGAGCGGATTCCGTTGGTCGCCTGCTTGCCGATAAGGTAGGTACTGCCTTGGGCCAGACGATTGTGGTTCAGAACAAACCCGGTGCCGGCGGCGTGATTGGTTCCGAAGCTGTGGCCAATGCCAAGCCCGATGGGTATACCATGGTTGTGGGCACAGCGGGCTCCCATGGTATCAATGCTGCAATCTACAGCAAACTGCGCTATGACGTTGTCAAAAGCTTTCAGCCTGTTGGTCTGATCTGTACAACGGCAAATGTGCTGGCGGTCAGTAGTGATCTGCCCGTCAATAACGTGAAAGAGTTTGTTGACTATGTGAAGAACAGCAAGACTTCGCTGAACTATTCATCTGGCGGCATCGGCAGTTCGGCTCATTTGTCGGCAGAACTCTTCAAAAGTCTGGCGAATGTCAATTTGGTGCATATTCCTTACCGAGGCGCAACGCCTGCGGTTCAGGCCGTTATTTCAAATGAAGTGGTTACCATGATCGGTAATCTGCCTCCGTGGCTGAGTCAGATCAAGGGCGGCAAGGCGAAGGCGCTGGCCGTGACCACCAAAGAGCGTGTTCCGGAATTGCCAGACGTACCAACGCTGGCAGAAACATATCCAGGTTTTGAAACCGTTGCCTGGTTTGGGGTTCTGGCGCCTGCCGGGACACCGCAGGAGATCGTGACGCGCGTCAATACGGAAATCAACAAGGCACTGGCATCGCCTGAGATACAAGCACGTCTGAACGCAGTAAGCTGCCCGGCTGCAGCAGGCTCTCCTGAAGCATTTGCTGAACGCATCCGGAATGATGTGAGTCGCTGGAAGAAACTGGCCAAAGAAAAAAATATCAAGGCAGATTAAGGTCTTTGCTCAAGTACTTTGATAAAGGCCTTTGACTAAGAACTCTGATTAAGACCTCTATTGTCGTCGTCGGCGTGCTTACGCTGTTAATTTGCCAGCAGCGTCTCTATACCGAAAGCAACGGGTTTAAGCGGATGACGATGCAGCAACTCAGTGTCCAACTCGATACCAAGGCCGCTGGTATTGGGCACATGGTATTTTCCGTTATTCAATGGAGGGTGCTTGCCACCCGTCAGTGCATCATAGAGCGGGCTTTCATCAAATTGCATTTCCAGCATATGCGCTTTGCTTGCAACACATGCCACGTGTAATGACGCTACCGTGCATACGGGGCCTGTCGGGTTGTGTGGTGCAAACAGAATATCGTTGGCCGCCGCCATCTCGGCAATAGCCAGCATGCTGGCCGGGCCGCCGCAATATTTGATATCCGGCATCACAACGTCCAGCAGTTTTTCCCTGATCTGCATTTCAAATGCGGCAACGCCGACCTGCGTTTCCGCAGCGGCGACAAGGACATCCTGTTCGTTTGCGCATTCCTTGATTCGTCGCAGTGCTTCCCAGTTTGCATACGTTTCGGCCATCGGGCATTCGAACCAGTGCAGACCAACCGACTCCAGCTGTCGCAATACGTCGATCGCGGTCGCTTCATCAAAGCGCCAGTGGCAGTCCACCATCAGACGCGCTTCGGGACCCACAGCCTCGCGAATGGCGAAAAGGCAATCAATGCCATGCCTGATCTGTGCCTCTGCCTCTTTGGCTGCGCACAGCGACGGCGTTACGCCGTCAAACGGTACTGCCTTGAAGGCAGTAAATCCGGCGGCGGCCGCGCGTCTTGCGGTTTCTGCAAATCCCTGCGGTGTTCGTGCAGTCGTTGCACGATTGATGTTCGCATACGCGGCAATGGCCTTCCTTTGCAATGGAGCCAGTGCTGCATGCAAAGGAATCGATTCTTCGATTGCCTGCAATGTCCACAATGCCTGGCTCAATGCACTCAATACTGCATTGGACACCAGTCCGCCGGGCATATTGGGGGAAGTGCGCAACATGGACAGGGCATCCTGCACGCTCAGTCCGATTAACGGATCGCCATGTATACGGCTTGCTGTGATCAGAGCTGTCTCCCAGCCATTCAGGGATGCTTCTCCCCAGGCCTGTATGCCATCGCTGGTCCGGACCGACAGATAAAACCAGTTTGTTTTGTCTGAAACATTAAAGGGAACTGCCTGAATGGATTCGATTTTGCTCATGATGTTTAGGTATGCGAAATTGAAGCGTGATTCTTGCCTGCCATGTTCAGTATCTTAATCGACTTCGTCTGCGTAACTTCGGAAACCTAAATATGTCGAAGCGAAACATGAGCCCTCGCAAATTGGAGTATGCTGCCTATTCCGTCTACTGCAAAAGGAGATTCGAATGAAAAAAACGATTTATGTCCTTGCTGCGCTGTTTGCAATTGCCTCTGTGCAAACTTATGCCGCAGATTCCGTCAAGCCGGAACATCAGCATGCCTCATCGGTTTGCAAACGTGTTCAGGAACTGGCAGCGTCAACGCTGGAAGCCCGCAAGAACGGACACAATGACAAAGAAGGGGATAAAGCCAAACTGGGCAAGGACAGCAGTGACCCGATGTTCCAGTACGCAATTGACGCGGCTTATGAGAGTGATGTGAACAAAACCGGCCTCGGTGAAGAGGCTTACGATTATTGCATGCTGCATAAAGCCAGCGCCTGATTTTTGTTACCCATCTCATCTTTATCATCTATCACATTTGCCATAACCACTGCGTCCGAATGATGCGCGGTGGCACATGGCTGACGAATGCGCTTTGCAATGGTGCGGATTTCGCACCATCTTTGCGCGGCTGCGTTCGTGATCAGCCATATCTCTTGCATTGAATCCCGGCACGTTATTTGCTTGATACCAGTGGTACCACCGGTTTCCTGTGTTTCTGACGCAGCAGCCGCTGTATATCGGGTTCAGGTATTTAACAAGGCGATGTTGATCCGGCGGGACCGGACAACTCGTGTGTAACAGGAGAAATGAATATGCAAAAGAGTCTGTTCTCGTTAGCGTTAATGACGGCTTTCGCAGGCGTGGCGCACGCAGAAACGTCGGTCCAGTTATATGGTCTGGTTGACGCGGGCATCGGTTATTCCCAAACCAAGGTCGGCTATGGTGACTCCTGGGTCAGGACGCGTGACATTGGCGTGGTCGATGGGGTGGGCGGTACCAATAACTGGGGTCTGAAAGGTACCGAAGATCTGGGTAATGGAACAAGTGCTATCTTCCAGCTGGAAAGCGGTTTCAAACTGGGTACGGGCCGTCAGCTATCTGAAGGTACTCTGTTTGACCGCCGTGCCCTGGTGGGCCTGACGGGCGCAGACTGGGGAACGCTCACTCTGGGGCGTCAATACAATATTGCAGATGACATACTGTCGCCAATTGACCCGTTTGCCACCAATTTTGGGCAGGCAGGTGTGACAGGAGGAGCGTTTGGCGATTCCGTATCTGCCAATATGTCAGATACGATCAAGTATCTGAGCCCCTCCTGGGACGGCTTTCAGTTCGGTGCAGGCTTTGCCGGACGCAATCAGAAAACGGAATACCATGATGCAAGCGGCAGCGTTGTAGACAGGGATACGTCCAACTGGATTACCGCCGGCCTGGCGTACAACAATGGTCCGCTGTCTGCCGCAGCTACCTATGACCGATTCCGGACTGATGTCACCCTGGGTGACGATCATGAGAAGACCACGACGCATATGTGGAATGTCGGTCTTGCCTATGACTTCAGCGTCGTCAAGGCTCATCTGATGTATGGTCAGACACGAGGCGCACTGCCGTCTACCGGTCTGTCTTCAGGGCTGATGTATACATTGGACAGCGCGCTTGTGGACTATGGTTTTCCGGATACGTTGAGCAGTACGAAGGGGTACCGTCAGCAGGCATGGATGGGTGGACTGACAATTCCCGTCGGCGATGCCGGAAAAGTCATGCTTTCCTATCAGGGTAATCGCGTCAAGAATCCTGACGTGCTCGATAGTGCCCGCGGTAGCCTGCATATAGGTAGTTTGGGTTACAGCCAGGATCTGTCCAAACGCACCACGGTGTACGCTGTTGCTTCTTACGGGAGCGGTAGCGTTCGCTTTGATGCGCTGGATGATAAAGTAAAACTGAAATCCACACTGATTGCTGCGGGAATACAACACCGCTTCTGAATGACCCGATAAAACGTTGTAAAAATGCCGGTTTGGTGCAAAAAAGCGACACCAAACCGGCATTTTCTTTTGTCCTGACTTTTTGCCTTTCCTGCCCCTGATGACGTGCCTCTCTTTGGAGAAATGATCGCAGACGCGTCGATTTCAGGGGAATCCATATACCACAAATTCCGTATTTTTCCTTTGCATGGATCAAGGCGGCGTGTTGGTCCTCAAAAATACAATACTTCTCAAGCTGCTTCCGTAAGCCTTTGATTTGAAAAGACAAGCGGGCTCGCATGTAGTGGCTTGCCAGCATGCGTCCTGCGCTGGATTTTATCAAATTTCGTCAGGATACATGCAGGCTGGCTACCGGAGAAATCCGGCAGCACAGGCCGGTTCCAAACCGCTGGCCCAAAGGTGATGAAGTAATCCGGCTCGCCGGAATGATATTTGTATTTTGGAGTAAACAACATGAAAAAGGCACTGCAATCAATTGTGCTGCTTGGCGCGGTAACTGGCGTTGCCCAGGCCGAAACAGCTGTCCAGCTCTATGGAATCGCGGACGGTGGTGTGCAATACAAAAGCACGAAAGTTCGGGCAGGTAATGAGGAACTTACCAAGAGCGAATCCGGCATCAAGGATAACAACCTGTCCGGTAGCCGCTGGGGTCTGAAAGGCACCGAAGATCTGGGCAATGGTACCGCCGTCATTTTCAAACTTGAAAGCGGTTTCAGCCTGGGTACAGGTCAGTCTGCACAAGGCGGTCGTTTGTTTGGTCGTCAGGCAGTGATCGGTCTGAAGGGTGACGATTGGGGTACCCTCACTATTGGTCGTCAGGATAACGTGGCCGACGATTTTATGGGTGACTTTGACGCCTTTGGCACTGCTCTCGACCAGGCCAGCGCAAACAGCGCATTTGGCGACAGTCTGGGTTACAAAATTGATGCCTCAGTCAAATACCTGTCACCCGAATGGTCCGGCTTCCAGTTTGGTCTTGCCTATGGCGGTAACCGCAGCCATGATAAAAAATCATTAGACGGGAAAACGACAGCAGACGACAGAAATGCTGATAACGTGTTCAGCGCTGGTCTGAAATTTGAAACAGGTCCATTCGCAATCGCCGCGTCTTTTGACCGCTTCCGCGTTGATCGTCGGACCATCGATACAACCACTACCTATTCCAGCAAATCCTGGAACATCGGCACTTCTTATGATTTCGAAGTTGTCAAACTCTACGGTTTGTACGGTGAAGTCAAGGGCTACAATGTCCTCAATACGAGCTACGAATATGGTTTGATTTCAAATCTCAAACTATCGGATGACGTGCTTGTGCTGGACGCTGGCAAATATCGCCAAAAAGCCTGGGCGTTTGGTCTGAGCGTTCCTGTTGCCGAGACTGGAAAGCTGATGTTCTCCTATCAAGGCGTCAAAGCCAAGGATATCTATCTGGGCAGCGATTTTGGATTTAAACGTAAAGCTAAAATCTTCAGTGTAGGCTATACACAAGATCTGTCCAAACGGACCACTGCATATGCTTCACTTTCTTTCGGCAAAGCAAAAGCAGTATTCCCAAATGTTGAGGCACGCTACGACCTCAAATCAACTCAGGCTCTGGTCGGTCTGCGTCACCGCTTCTGATTGGTCTGAGTGGGCGATTTCTCTCGCCTGAAAAGGAAACTGTCCATTGCGAACGTGAATTTTCAAGGGTAATTCACTCGTTGTGGCAGTTTCCACAGACAAAAAATAGCGCCTTCAAATTATCGGAGGCGCTATTTTTATTTGCATTATTTACTTCATTTGCCTTAGCGAGCAAGTTACGGTAACGAAGTCATTACTCGCTCATTAGCCTTCCGATTTTTTTGACTGCTGATTAGCAGGTTTCTGCTTATCATCTGTAGACGATTTTGGCTCGTCAGTCTTGCCTTTATCGGAATCCTTCAGTTTATTGAATGCGTCATCCAGGGCCTGATCTGCCTTGGCAAGTTTGTCGCGCGTGGATGTCATCCACGCTTCGTCGTCGCTTAGGCGTTTCTGACTCTCCGTCAGCATACGTTCGACTTCTGCCGGCTGTGGACCTCCGATACCAACGCGCGTTTTAACCATGAATTCAGGCGAAAGCACTTCGCGAAAGTGAGCTTCGTTGATAGGCAGTTTTTCTTCAGGCAGCTTGTATTTTTGCAATGCCTTGGTATATAGCTCAACTGCTTTTTCGTACGGGAAGTCTTTGGGCTTGAATCCGTTGCTTCTGGCTTCGGTCACAATCTGCGAAGCGAAGCTATGACCCACGCGAAAGGGGATCTTATGTTCCTTTTGCAGCGCCTCTGCCAGCTCCATGGACGTGGTCCAGTCGTCTTCAAGCTCTTCCAGAGAGCGCTTGGGGTTGACAGTAAGTGCCTTCGTGACCGTATTCATGCTGTCGATCATCTTGATGGCCTGCGGGAAAAGCCCCAGATCGTCAGCCGGCGACTTATAGTCCGTCATCCCGGTTGTCACATTGTGAGCACGGAAAATCACGGTTTGAGCCAGACCGACCACATTGGACGCCGCTTCACGTGCACGCATGATCACGCCAGGGTTTCGCTTCTGCGGCATGGCACTACTTGTGTATGTGCTGCCTTCATCCAGCAGCAGCCATGGACGGGTCTGATGATATTGCGTATGGATATCGCCAAGCAATGCACCCAGACGAATGGCGGTGGAAGAGGGGATGCCGCTTGCTTCCAGTCCGATATCCGAGGGCGATACCTGACTGGAGTCCAGCGAGTTTTCAATGATTCCGTCGAAACCCAGTAGTTCGGCCATGCGCTTGCGATTCAGCGGCCAGCTTGAGTTGGCAAGAACAGCTGTGCCCATGGCAGAAAGATTCATCCGTTTATAGAGTTCGTGAATCCGCTGGGCATCGCGCGCGAAAGAGGCTTCGTATGCCAGCAGGTAATGGGCGTAGCTGATCGGCATGGCCTGCACGCCATTGGTATAGGCAGGCACAATTGTATTGATGTTTTTACTGGCCACCTTGAGCAGCTCAGCCCGCAAGGAATTCAGGGCATCCGAGTAGTCCAGCACCTGATTGCGCAATTTGGCCATGCGGAAGGTCGCGTACATATCCTGGCGACTGCGTCCGGTATGGATCAACGAGGCATCAGGACCAATTTCGTCTGTAATGATCTTTTCGATCTGCAGGACGTCCTTGGGACGCTTGCCGTCTGATTTCTCTGATTGATCCAGCGAATAGGCAACCCCGTTTGCGAGCTTGGCGCCCATTTCAGGAGTCACAATTTTTTCTTCGGTGAGCATCACGGCAGAGGCCTTGTTGATCTTGCCGAGCCAGTAAAACTGATCTTCTTTCTCGTCGTTCTTGCTGGTTGATTTGCTCGATGTCGGTTTCGCAATGGCGCCGGCCTTGGCCGCCTGCTGCTCGCATTCCGCGGTTGTTTTGCAGGCCATTTCGCCTGTATTGGCAGCCTGTGCGACACCAGCGGTGGCGCCCATGACAATAAGCGCCAGCACCTGGGGTTTCAATCGAAATAAGGGATGGTTCACGGTTTTTGTCTCCTGATTGTTGTTAAAGCCGAATGGTATCGGAGGGTTTACTTACTCCGGCAAAAAGTCCCTGACCGACAGGTAACGTTCTCCGGTATCGTAGTTTATTCCCAGAATTTTTGCGTCCGCAGGCAGATCAGGCAGGGTTTTTGCTATGGCTGCCAGCGTGGCGCCGCTGCTGATTCCGACCAGCAGACCTTCCTGGGTAGCGGCGCGGCGCGCAAAGTCCAGGGACTCTGGCACTTCCACGGAGATAGTTCCATCCAGCAGACTCATATCCAGGTTTGCTGGAATAAAGCCCGCGCCAATACCCTGAAGTGAGTGTGGGCCAGGTTCGCCACCCGCAATCACTGCAGAGGCGGCAGGCTCGACGGCAAGCACCTTGATCGCAGGCCATTTTTCCTTGAGCGTACGTGCAATACCCGTAATATGACCACCCGTGCCCACGGCAGTGATGAGATAGTCCAGACCTTCCGGAAAGTCTTCGATAATTTCAGCAGCCGTGCGTTGCGCATGGACCAGGGGATTTGCCGGATTTTCGAACTGCTGGGGGATCCATGCGCCGGGCGTCTGAGATGCCAGTTCTTCGGCCCGGGCAATGGCGCCTTTCATCCCTTTTTCTTTAGGCGTAAGATCGAATTTGGCCCCGTAGGCGCTCATGAGTCTGCGGCGCTCGATACTCATGCTTTCAGGCATGACCAGAATAAGCTTATATCCCTTGATGGCGGCGACCATGGCCAGACCCACACCCGTGTTGCCAGAGGTGGGTTCGATAATTGTGGCGCCTGGCTTGAGGGTACCTGCCTTTTCTGCCTCTTCGATCATGGACAGGGCAGCGCGATCTTTAAGTGAACCGCCAGGATTGAAGCGCTCTGCCTTGATCCAGACTTCCTGAGTGCCAGGAAACATGCGGGAAAAGCGGATATGGGGAGTATGGCCAATTGTGTCGAGTACGGAAGAAGCTTTCATGAGCAGTATCTGTTCTGGTGAGAAAAGAGAAAAATATAGCACAGAGCCATTGCGCGCAAGGAACAGGTTTGCGGGACATTGACTTTGTTTGCGTTGTTCAATCTGAACGGGTGAGGAAAAGACTGATATTGACGAATACAATGACGCTGATATACTCAATTGAAATAATAGTGTTGACTTCATAACGCGAATATTGCGGGTATTTGCTGCCAATGAAGCCCGCCACACGGCAACATCAGGGGATCGATCAATGGTGGTTCGGCTTGCCGGGCCCACCGCGAATTACCTATAAAGGAATCGAAAGATGTCGTTGGATCTGGAATTGGTGGGTCGTCTGGTCATGTCTGCATTGCTGGGAAGTGTGATTGGCTTTGAACGGGAGAGGCTCTCCTGGGCGGCCGGTTTGCGAACGCATATGCTGGTTTGCGTGGGTTCCGCGCTGGTCATGATCGTTTCCATTCATGGCTTTGCAGATGCACAGAATGGGTCGCACATTTCGCTTGATCCTTCCCGGGTTGCCGCACAGGTTGTTTCGGGTATTGGTTTTCTGGGTGCCGGTGCCATTCTGGCTCGCGGTGAAGTGATTCGCGGCCTGACCACAGCGGCAAGTGTCTGGTCAGTTGCCGGCGTCGGTCTGGCTGTAGGCGGGGGGCTTTATACGCCATCCATCGCTGCAACCATTATCATTTTGCTGATTCTGGCAGGAGTAAAGCCACTGGAGAAGCGCTTTATTGCTTATCATCGCCGACGTCATGTCACCCTCAGGGTAAAGCGAGGGAGTATTACGCTGGGCAGTTTCAATAGTGCGCTGGGTGTGAGTGCAAATCGTGTCAAGCAATTCATTCTCCAGCCATCCGATGATGACGATTTTGATCAGCTGTATATCGTCTTCTCGCGAATGTCCGTGCAGGAATACGTTCTGATTCGCAAGAAGTTCAAGGAATTGCCAGGAATCGAATCCGTGATGGAAATGGATTCAGAAGAAGAGATCGATCCGGAGTCCTGGTAATGCGTCATTACGCGGCAACTACGACGGGTCGCGCGCGCAATTCATAGAGTGTAATGCCGATTCCGCTGGCACAAATGATGCCAATGCCCAGCCAGGTGACCGCATCGGGAAACTGATTCCACACCAGCCATCCAAGGGCTGTCGCGCTGATAATCTGTAGATATACAAAGGGTGACAATAAGGAAGCGGGCGCATGGCGATAGGCCTGAATCTGCAACAGGTGGCCCACGCCGCCGGTGACACCGGTAGACAAAAGCAACAGCCATTGTTTGATGTCCAGAACGGCCATGACCTCCAGGACTTCATCCAGCGTAAACAGTGTATAGACCGTCAGCACTACCGTACCAAAAAAGCCACTCCATATGACAGTCGTAAGAGGATTGTCGCCGGCCAGTCGCCGGTTGGCGATAAATTGCATGGAAAAAATCACTGCGTTAGACAATCCGAAAAAAACACCAGTCGGATCCAGGCCGCCAGACGGTCGTATCACAATCACAATACCCGCAAACCCGATGAGTGCTGCAATCCAGCGCGACAGCATGGCCTTTTCCTTCAATATCCATGGCGCCACCGCCAGCAGTATCAAGGGTGCAATAAAGTTGATTGCTGTGGCCTGCGCCTGAGGCAGATAACGCAGAGTCGTAAAAAACACCATGGTGGAAGAGAGCATGAATACGCCGCGCAGCAGCTGCTCAAAAGGCTTTTTGGTCTTGAGGATTTGCCAGCCTTTGGCGGGTATCACAATTGACATCACCAGAATCAGATGGACGGAATATCGCACCCAGCATAGTAATAGCAGGGGAACACCCACCGTCATCAGCCACTTGCCGGTCGCATCCAGTGTAGACAGAACCGACATCGCCACCAATAAAGAAATGATTCCGGGCAAGGGGCTGGAAACGGGCGATGTTGCTTGATTCATTTGATGGGCATGGGGCACGCCAGGGCGCTTTACAGTCGGGCTGGCGCAGGTTTTGGGGGAAGTCCTGCACTCTATGGTAGAGCAATTGCCTGTGGAATGCCAGAGAATGGCGTGTTGTCAGGCAATTGCTGCCGTTCAACTGTTGTCAAACGGCATATGTCATGTTTCTGCGCGAGCGCAGTCGAAAAAAGTACCAGACAGCAAGGGCCATCAGAATTGCCAGCAGGCTGATCTCAAGATGGATGCTGGCGTTGAACGCCCGCTGATAATCATGCCCGCGCAGCAGAGTCTGAGAAAATACCGCGCCCAGTAGTGCAGGACCGAACCCCAGTGAGGCCTGCTGTATGGTCGATAGCATCGCGCTGCCTGCTCCTGCCTGTTCGGCCGGAATCTGCGACATGCCAAAACGATAGAAGGCACCAACGATGAACGCCTGACCAATACCAATCAGGAATGAAGGAATGGTCAGAGTAAGAAGAGTGATGGCGGGCCAGACCTGATGCAGAACCCAAAGCAATAGCACCAGGCCCGGCATGGTCAGGATGCATCCAAAAATAAGTGTCGGGAGCAGGCCGATACGTGCTGCTACGCGCGTACTGAGCAACGATCCCACAAAAAAAGCAAATCCCAGCGCGATGAAGGAGTAGCCGGATTGGGCAGGCGTCAATCCTGCCCCCGCCTGCAGCGTCAGCGCAAAGACAAACATGAAGCCGCTCCAGCATGAGAAAAACAGGATTGCCATTGCAAAGCTGAAACGCACACTGGGCAGTCGGACCAGGGCAGGGGGGAGCAGCGGCAACAGACCCCGTCGCTCCTGACGGACTTCTGTTATCCAGAGTGCCAGGGTCAGGGGAATCGAAAGAAGCAGCGCGGCGACGCACATCCAGTTCCAATTCAATGTCGGCCCAAGTGCAACCGGTAGCAGTATAGAAAGAATCAAAAGGGCCAGCAGCAATGTGCCGGGGACATCGATACCTGCCGGATGCTGCCTGCGCGTTTCAGGGATATGACGCGAAGAAAAGATCAATATGGCCGCGCAGATGGGCAGATTGATCAGAAACACGCTGCGCCACTCGGTTCCTGCAATATTGGCATGAACCAGAAAGCCGCCCAGTACCTGGCCAATGATAAAAGATAATCCGCCAATGGAACTGTACAGTCCGATGGCACGGGAATGCGCATGGCCGTGAAGGCACACGTGAATTGTTGCCAGTATCTGGGGTACAAGAAGCGCGGCGGCCACGCCTTGCAAGGTTCTTGCAAGTAGCAGCACAGACATGACAGGTGCAATACCGCATAAAAGGGAAGCAATGCCAAACAACCATACGCCGATATTGAAGAGTCGGCGGCGCCCGAATGTGTCACCGAGTCTGCCGCCCATGGCCAGCACAACCGCAAAAGCGACGCCGTAGACTGCGACCATCAGTTCAAGCTCATATTCCGTGGCGTGAAGCGAACGTGCGACGGAATCCAGGGCCACATTGACAATGGAAAAATCGATCTGGGGCAAAAACATGCCCGCAAGCAGGACGGTCAGGCCGGCTGTACTCAAATGGGTTCTGTCGTGGTTAACGTCAGACATAATAAAAATCCTGTGAAAATGTCATCGATACGTTATTATGAGTATTCGATTATCCTGGTACCAGAGTCTGGTTAGACTGGTATAAATAGTGTAAGGCTGAGATATGCAGACCCTGAATTCATATAACGAGCTTATAACCCACACATCGCGTCATGATCGGGAAATGCCTGTTGCTGGTAGGGACGATAATGAAAGACGCAATATAGCCGACACTGCAGAAGGCAGCGCGATGGATCATGCCGAGCGGGCGCTGGAACTGGGCACTTTTCTGCGCAGACGACGTGAGAGCCTGGATCCGCGCCGGCTTGGGCTGCCTCGCTACGGACGCACGCGCACGCCGGGTCTGCGGCGGGAGGAAGTGGCGCAGCTGGCCGATATTGGAATCACATGGTACACAAAGCTGGAGCAGGGCAGACCCATTCGGGTGTCCTCGAAAGTCCTGCAGTCGGTGGCTTCAGCCTTGCAGTGTTCGGATACCGAAACCCGATATCTCTTCACGCTGGCCGGGCTCGCCCATCCTGCAGCGGAAGTCTCCGGCAAAATCTGTCGTTTAATGCCAACTGTTATACAAACCATTCTGGACCAGCTCGATCCGCTACCGGCCATCCTTCAAAACGCAAAGTTTGACATCGTGGCGTTCAATAATGCCTTTTGTCATATGATCGATTGTGACCTGAACAGCATTGATAGTGCAGATCGCAACTGTATTTATTTGAACCTGACAGAACCGCGAGTCATAGCGGTCTTGCAGGAACAGGAATCCATTGTTGCCCATATGGCGGCCAAGCTGCGAGCCCAAATGGCCAGTCACCTGGGCGATCCGGCCTGGGAACGCTATCTTGAACGCTTGTTGACAGCATCACCCCAGTTTGTCGATATCTGGAACAGGAATCAGGTTTGCGCAACAAACGATCACATCGTGCGCTATCGGTATCCGGGCCTTGGCGTCATGGAAGTGCTGCAAACAAATTGGTGGAGCCTGCCTGTTGCAGGAGAAAGACTGGTGGTGTATGTCCCGGTTGACGAGGTCAGTCGTCAAATACTGAACCAGAGACTGTCTGCCCATGAGTTCTGAACCGGTCAATTTTTCGCGTTTCGATCCTTATACACTGCGACTGTTTCTGCTCGCCGCGCGCTATCTTAATCTGACGAGAGCGGCGGACGACGCACATATGACCTTGTCTGCTCTCAGCAAACGAATATCGGAACTGGAAAAGCAGATTGGGTGTGAACTTTTCAATCGTCGTGCCCGCGGACTTGAACTGACCTCTGCCGGCCATGCGCTGGTTGAGCATGCCCAGCTGGTCATCGCAGCCGTATCACGTTTGACATCGGACATGACTGCCTACTCGGCCGGCTTGCGTGGTCAGGTACGCATATGGGCAAATACCTCTTCTGTGATCCAGTTTCTTCCCGGTGATCTGGCGGCGTTCTCGCGCACGCATCCCGGAATCAGACTTAGCCTTGACGAAAAACTGAGTCACGAAATCATCACGGCGCTCACCCAGGAGCGCATCGATATCGGAATCTTTGCTGACAATATTCCCAGCGGGCAGATTGAAAAATATTTCTATCGTCATGACCAGCTTGTGGTGCTGGTACCTCGCGGTCATCCGCTGGGGCGCCGCAAGACCATTCGCTTTGAAGATGTGCTGGATAATGATTTTGTAGGACTGGCCGATGGCAGCTCCCTGCAGGTACGCATGCAGGATGCAGCACTGGCAACCGGTAAACCACTCAGACTCAGAGTACAGGTCAGCAGCTTCGATGCGATCTGTCGAATGATTGAAGCAGGTCTGGGTGTCGGCCTGTTGCCGCTTGAGTCGGTGCGCCCGGAAATTCTCGGCAAAGGATTGCAGGCCTTGCCGCTGGACGACGACTGGAGTCAGCGCACACTCTATGTAGGCGTTCGTCATTCCGTTGATCTGAAACCGGATGCACAGCGACTGCTGGATTTTCTGAAAGAGGCGCATCGCTCCTGATATATGAGGCAGAGGGATCTTCTTCGGAGTTAGGGAACCTTCAGCAGCTGTTTTTTCCTGCAAGCCCACCTCTGTGCCGTTCCGGAGCCTTGAAAATCTGGAAAGGGTCCTGAAAAAATAAACAATTTTCAAATGACTGAAGTTTGTTCATCATGACGCAATCAGTTTGAATAAGCAGGTCATGTTATGTCTAAACCACTGGATGGGATCAAAGTCCTGGAATTGGGTCAGTTGATTGCCGGCCCTTTTGCAACCAAAATGCTGGCGGAATTTGGCGCGGAAGTCATCAAGATAGAACCGCCGGGTGCCGGCGATCCGCTAAGGAAATGGCGGCTGTTGCATGAAGGGACCTCTGTCTGGTGGGCCTCCCAGTCACGCAACAAGAAGTCGGTCACGCTTAGCCTGCACGAACCGGAAGGGCAGGAGCTGATTCGCCGCCTGGTGGCAGACATCGACGTGATTGTCGAAAATTTCCGACCCGGCACATTGGAGAAATGGAATCTGGGGTTTGATGTATTGAAAAAAATCAATCCCAAGTTGATCATGCTGCGCGTGTCCGGCTATGGGCAGACCGGCCCATACAAAGACCTGCCGGGTTTTGGCGTGGTAGGCGAGGCAATGGGAGGCCTGCGACATCTTAGTGGTGAGCCTGACAGGCCACCGGTGAGGGTCGGCATCTCTATCGGTGATTCCCTGTCCGCATTGCATGGCGTGATTGGCGTATTGCTGGCCCTGCGTCATCGTGACCAGTTTGCAGGTGACGGACAGGTCATTGACGTGGCGCTGTACGAGTCAGTCTTCAATATGATGGAAAGTACCATTGCAGAGTATTCTGTTTTTGGGGAAGTCCGTCAGCCCGCAGGCAGCAGTCTGCCGGGCATTACGCCAAGTAACGCCTACCGCTGTGCAGATGATAAATACGCCTTGATTGCCGGCAATGGCGACAGCATATTCAAGCGCCTGATGTCACTGATCGGGCGCGACGATATTGGTAACGATCCCGCATTTCAATATAACGATGGCAGATCGAAACAGGCGGAGTATATCGATAGTGTGATCGGGCAGTGGACTGCACAGCACACGCTCGAACAGGTGCTGGAACAACTGCATGCCCATCGCATTCCCGGTGGTCGTGTTTATGATGCCGCCGATATCGCACAGGACCCGCATTATCGTGCGCGTGACATGCTGATCGAGGGTGAGCTGGAAGACGGAACGCCCGTTACATTGCCTGGCATTGTCCCGAAATTGAGCGAGACGCCTGGTGGCGTGCATCGCCGTGCGCCCACCCTGGGACAGGACACGCAGGAAATTCTTGACCGGCTTGGCGTGGACGCCGCAACTCGTGAAGACTGGAAAGCGCGCGGCATTATTTAGCTGTTGCATCACTAAGCTGCACAAGCATTACCGACACATCAAGACTGTTATCCGGCGGTTGTCATTGAATGGACGCCGCCTGGACCGCACACGGAACACATCATGACAAAACTGTTTATCCAGGAAGTTGCGCCGCGCGATGGCTTCCAGAACGAATCACAATTTATCAGTACCGAAGACAAGATTGCAATTGTGAATCGACTGGGCGAATGCGGCTATGCAAAGATAGAAGTTACCTCATTTACTTCACCCAAGGCGATACCTGCGCTGAAAGATGCAGAAGCGGTGATGCATCAGATCGTACGCAACCCAAATGTCATTTATACTGTGCTGGTGCCCAATCTGCGAGGCGCAGAGCGAGCCATGAGCTGTGGTGTGGACGAAATCAATCTGGTGATGTCGGTCAGCGAAACGCATAATCTGTCGAATTTACGGATGGGTCGTGAGCGCTCGTTTGCACAACTGGCGGCCGTCATTGCCGAAGTCAAAAGTACAAATGTGGCCATCAACGTTTCCCTGTCTACTGTGTTTGGCTGTCCGATGCAGGGCGATATCGATCTGACAGATGTACTGCAGTGGGTAGACCGATTTGCGCAGCTGGGTGTTCATGGCGTTACGCTTTGCGATACCACTGGCATGGCTTATCCCACACAGACGGCAGGCATTTTCAACGCAGTACTGCAGCGCTTCGGTGATCTGGAAGTGACTGCACATTTTCATAACACGCGCGGCATGGCATTGGCCAACACCATCGCAGCATTGGAATCAGGTGTTGTGAGATTTGACAGTTCATTGGGCGGCCTCGGTGGTTGCCCTTATGCACCCGGCGCGTCTGGCAACGTCAGTACCGAAGATCTTGTTCATATGCTGCAATTGATGGGCCATGACACGGGTGTGGATTTATCCGCCATTATGGATATCAGCAGGGATCTGCCCGCACTTATCGGTCATCCTGTGAACAGTCAGACATTGGCTGCCGGCACACGGACGTCCCTGCATCCCGTTCCCGATTACGTGCGTGATTTGCAGCAACAACAGTAAGGTCTGTGGATCCGCACCCACCGACTACGGGTCCGAATCCATTTACATAACATTTCATCTTTAGCGTAGTCCATCCCCAAACAGCGCCTGGAATAACTCAGGCATAGCGATATTGAAATAAAAACGGAGACAATATGAAACAGCAACTATTCAAATTATCACTCATCACTTTCACGCTGGGCGCCATGGGTGCGGCAGCTTCCGGCCATGCGGCAGAGGGGAGCGGCTATCCGCAGCGGCCCATCTCTCTGATTGTGTCGGCAGCACCCGGCGGTACAACGGATCTGGCGGCTCGCATGATCGCCGATCCATTGAGCAAGGAACTGGGTCAGCCTGTCGTCGTGGAAAATAAACCTGGCGCGTCGGGCGGTATTGCTGCACAACAGGTTCTGCGTTCGAAACCGGATGGCTACAATTTGCTGCTGCAGTATTCCGGCTATCAGGTCATTACACCCAGCATTGAAAAAGTACAGTGGGATCCCGTCACTGACTTCACACCGATTGCAAATGTGTTATCAGCGCCTCAGGTACTGGTCGTGAAAAAAGACTTGCCGGTCAATAGCCTCAAGGAGCTGGTGCAATATGCCAAAGACAATCCGGGAAAATTGAATTACGCCTCGTCCGGAACCGGGGCGCTGCAACACGTTGCCACGGAACAACTGAATCAGATGGCCGGAATCAAGACCACGCATGTGCCATACAAAGGTACGGGTCCTGCACTCACCGACCTGCTTGCCGGGGTCGTTGACATGACAATCACAACACCACCACCGCTGCTGCCACATATCAAATCGGGCGCGCTGAAGGCATTGGTAGTCACAAGCAATGAGCCACTGGCATCTCTGCCCGATGTGCCTACTGCAGAAGCTGCAGGTTATCCGGATCTTCAGGTGTCCTCCTGGTTTGCCATGTATGGTCCCAAAGGATTGCCCAAAGAGGTGGTAGAGCGCCTTAACACGGCAATTGAAAAAATCATGGCCACACCGGAATACAAAAAGAAAGCAGAAGGTTTGGGTGCGAATGCCGAGTACATGGGACCTGAGAAGCTAGGGACTTACACGGCAGAAGAACTTGCTCGCTGGAAGAAAGTGATTGATGCTGCAGGCATCAAGGGCGGAAACTGATTTTCGCTGCGGCGTAGGCACTGCGTGTTCGTGACTGACGCAGTGCCTCCGCATTTACGCTGGTGGGTAAATTTCCGGAATGTGGCGTATGTGTGCCGTTCGTTTCCTTATTGCATATATGATATTGGCATATTTTTTATGACGGGGAGAGAACATTGAAGAAAACGGCTTTATCGCTCATTCTGGCATTGACATCAGCCAGCGCCTTCGCGGCTTATCCGGAAAAACCCATCGTCATGATCATTCCATTTCCGCCGGGGCAGGCGACCGATATTTTTGCGCGTGCCCTTGCCGATGAATTGGGCAAGAGCATGGGCAAACCGGTCATCACAGAAAACAAAGCCGGTGCGGGAAGCAATATCGGCATGCAGCAGGCAGTTCGGGCAAAACCGGATGGCTATACAATTGTTGTTGGTGGCAGCGCCGCTGCCGTCAATCAGACGCTGTACAAGAATGTTGGATATAGCCTGGAAAAAGACCTGAAAGCGGTCTCGGGCGTATTCTCCGTACCGCTGATTTTTCTGTCAAATCCGCAGACAGGCATTCAGTCTCTGGCGGATGTCATCGAAAAATCCAAAGCCGAGCCTGAATCACTGGCCTATGCCAGTGCCGGCATCGGCGGCACGCAGCATTTGTCGGCAGAAATGTTCCAGGCCGCTACCGGTATCAAACTGCGCCATATCCCCTATAAGGGCAGTGGTCCGGCACAATCCGATTTTATCGGCAATCAGGTTCCCCTCATGGTGGATTCGGTAACGGCAGCGCTGCCTTATATCAAGGATAAGAAAGCCATCGGGCTGGGGGTGACGACGGCAGCCAGACTCAAGGATTTGCCGGATGTGCCGACAGTTGCAGAAACCGTGCCTGGATTTGAAGCCACAGGCTGGGCAACGGTGTTCGTGCCCAAGGATACGCCTTCAGATATCGTACAGAAACTGAACAGCGAAATCGTCAATGCATTACAGGGGCCGAAACTGTCTGCATTTATCTCTGATCGTGGCGCTGTACCTTTGCCACAGACAACAGAGCAGGCCGCAGAATTTATTCATACCGAAGTGCAAAAGTGGGGCAAGGCTGTGAAGGATTCCGGCGCGACTGTTGACTAGCGCGACCGGTGTTTAAATTGGATAGCCCGCTCAGCCTGTCTTGCGAAACGTCAGGTTGATTCGGTTTGAACCCAATATTGGGTGGGGGTTATCCTTCATTGTCAAAACACCGTGGTAGCGAAGCCTGTCGGGTCCGCCCCAAACCACAACATCGCCATGAAAGAGCGACACTCTTTCCGTTTTATCGCTGCGCTTTAACCCGCCGAACTGAAAAATGGCGGGCATGCCCAGCGAGACAGATACGATGGGTGCTGAAAAATCGGACTCGTCTTTGTCCTGATGCAGGCTCAGTTTTGAACCCGGCACATAGCGATTGATCAGGCACGAATCCGGGTTGAAATTGTCAAATCCACAGCGGCTGGCCGCGCTCACGGCAAGTGTTCGAAACAGTTCAGGCATGTCTGGCCAGGGCTCTCCCGTTTCGGGGTCAATCGCGGCGTATCGATAACCTTGACGATCCGCTGTCCAGCCGACGTCACCGCAACAGGTCAGCGCGACCGACATGGTATAACCGCCGGGTGTCACCATATGGCGAAAGGGAGACTGGCTGCGAATCTGACGCAATGCATCCAGAATACGATCGTCATATTCGCTTGCGAATTGACGCAAAACCCATGCTGCCGGCCCAAGTTGCTGATCCATCGTGGCATCAGCAGGCAAGGGCAGGGTTTCAGGCGGGAAAAGACTCTGGCTACTCATGACATTGACATGCGTAAATTGATATTTGAAAAAACAAAAGCGCACCGCGAACTGCAAGCATCTGGTAATCTGTGCTGTGGTCTAATGTTTCAGTTAAATATACAGTATTCCTGTTTCTCATGTCTGACAATCATCCGCAGCAACAATACCTGAGTACCCCCGTTCTTCTTCTGATGGCAATTGCCTGCGGACTGTGCGCCGGAGGCAATTATTTCAATCAGCCGCTGCTGCATTCCATTTCGCTGGACCTGGGCATCTCCGAAACCAGGGCTGCACTGACAGTCACTGTGGCTCAGGTGAGTTACGCGCTGGGCTTGCTGTTCATTGTACCCCTGGGCGACAAACTGGATCGTCGGCAGCTGTCTGTCGGATTGATGGTGCTGGCTGCCATAGGACAGTTCATCAGTGGCTTTGCCCATAATAGCGGCATGTTGTTTACCGGTGTCGGAATGGCTGGGCTGTTTTCCGTGGCAGCGCAGGTGCTGGTTCCGATGGCAGCCATACTGTCGGCACCCAGCCGCAGTGGTCGCGCCGTCGGAATGGTGATGAGCGGTCTGCTGACCGGCATTTTGCTGGCCAGAAGCGTGGCCGGCCTGCTTTCCGGCATCGGTGGTTGGTCTACAGTCTATGTCGTGTCCGGCGTGATCATGCTTGTGATTGCCAGCACCTTGTGGTTCAAACTGCCGGCATCGCGCAATCCGGACGCTGCCGGTTATCTGTCGATTCTGGCTTCGCTGTTTACGCTGTTACGCGAGCAGCCACGACTGCGCACGCGTGCACTGATGGGGGGACTTGCATTTGCCTCGGTCAGCGCACTTTTCTCGACAATGGCCTTGCTTCTGGCCGGGCCGGCGCATGGCCTGAGTGATGTGGCTATCGGCCTGGTGGGTCTGGCCGGCGTCATGGGGGCAATGATGGCTTCGCTTGCGGGCCGACTCGCCGATCGCGGATTGGGAGATACCGTTACCTCTGTCAGTGTGATATTGCTGGTGATCAGTTGGGGACTGTTGTGGCTAGGTATCGATAATCTATGGTGGTTTCTGGCTGGCATGCTGATCATTGATCTGGCGCTGCAGGGAGTCCACATCAATAATCAGACAATCATCTTTGCCTTGCTGCCGCAGGCCCGCTCTCGACTGAATGCAGTTTACATGACAAGTTATTTCATCGGTGGTGCGTCTGGCTCAACGCTGGGTACACTGGCATGGACTCAAGGCGGCTGGAGCGGCACGTGTATGCTGGGTGCTATATTGGCAGTAATGACGGGTATGGCAACTGTCGCGGACCGACGGGTAAAGGCCAAAGCGCATGCCGTGCCTGGCGAAAAACCGGCGATGAGCCACAGCTGATCAGTGGTCGTCATTTTCAGAACAAGATTTTTGACAAGGAGACATACATGAAAATTTTTTATTCGTCTGCATCACCCTTTGTGCGCAAGACCATGATCGTGGCTGAAGAACTGGGCATCAACGACAGAATAGAGCGTTTGCCTGCCGCTGCGAGTCCGGTCAAACGCGATACAAACATTCTTCCGTACAACCCACTCGCCCAGGTGCCCACATTTTTCACCGATGATGAACAGGTGCTCTTCGATAGCAAGGTCATCTGTGAATACCTCAACACGACATACAAAGGCAATCTCTTTGGCAATGAGCAGACGCGCTGGAAAATGCTGACTGATCATGCCGCAGCTGATGGTATTATTGCCGCCGCTTTGCTTGTGCGATATGAATTACTGGCAAGGCCACAACAACTGCAGTGGCAGGAGTGGCTGGACGGCCAGACCGACAAAATCACAACAACGCTACAGTACTTTGAGGATAAGGCCAAAGAACTGGAAGACAGAATAGATATTGTCACGATCACTCTGGCGTGTGCAGTGGATTATCTGGACTTCAGATTGCCCGATTACAACTGGCAGGGACGTTTTCCTGCACTGAAGACTTGGTATGAGAAATTTTCAGTGCGTCCGAGCATCGCAACAACCAAACCCAAATAAGTTCCGGTTACTTCGATCGTGCCAGATCAGATCCATCACGATGTAGAACACGGCATTGAGGCAAACGCATGACAGACAGACGTGCTTTTCTTCAGTTCGTAATGGCGGCGGGTGGCTCGTGCATGCATGCACCATTGAAGGCGCAGGAGGGCATGGAACAGTTCTATGATCTCCCGCCTTTCGGTAATGTCACCCTGCTGCACATTACGGATCTTCTGGATCAATGGAAACCGCTATATTATCGCGAGCCTGCGGGGCAGATCTTGCCGGAATCATCTGCGAATCGCGCGTTAACGGTATCCGGCGACGAACTGCTGCAATATTACAATCTCATGATCGGTTCCGCACAGGCATATGCATTCAGCAGCGCCGATTACGAGGCATCGTCCAAGGACTACGGCATGCTTGGTGGTGTGGCACATCTTGCCACGCTGATACAGATTGTCAGAAAAACGCGAAAACACGCAGTATTAATGGATGGCGGCAATGGAGCCACGACGTCCTGGGCACCCTGGGCATCAAAAGCGGCCGTAGCGCGGATACGCGCAGAATTGAATATTGATCTGGCATTGCCGGACGGCGAGTTGATCACAGACGAAATGTCTGACGGAACATCGGGATACATCGCCCGAAATCTGGTCAGCAAACAGAATGACGAACGGGCGTTGCCACCCTATAGCCTGATTCGCAGGGACGGCAGAATCATCGCTGTAGTAGGGCAACTGGCACATAATGAAGCGCGGCACCCTTTAACCGATACGCTTGAATCACCGGATGCACAGAGTGCAGAAGCCTGCACAGAATTTGACGTTCAGTTTGATTCAGCCGGCCTGCAAAAGACTGTTGATGAGGTTCGCAACAAAGGTGCAATTGCAGTTGTGTTGCTGTCACGTGCCGGCATTGATGCGGATCTGCAACTGGCAGCACACGTGACTGGTATTGATGTGATCCTGGGCGGCCGATCGCTCACACCATTGCCAGAACCAATTACGGTGAAGAATAAAAATGGCAAAACCCTGGTAACCAATGCAGGCGCACAGGGTCGCTTCCTGGGTGTGATGGATATGCAGATCGGCAAACGCGGCGTACTCGATTTTCGATATAACCTCTTGCCCGTGGTACAAAGTTTTCTTCCGGCAGATCGCAAGATGGATGAGCAGATCAGGCTTGCCTATGAATCCGGATCTGAAAACCTTGGTGGCAAACTTTCGGTCACAGAATCTTTGCTATATCGAAGAGGCAGCTTCAATGGAAGCTGGGATGAGTTATTGCTGGATGCCATGGTGCAGCATACGGGGGCAGATGTGGCTGCGTTCCCAGGCTACCGATGGGGAAGCACATTGCTGCCGGGCGCGACGATTACGCTGGAAGATGTGGTGGAGCAAACGGCACGCGGTCCGGAGCATATTCACGTTGGCACGCTTGATGGCGTGCAGATCAGAAACATGCTGGAAGCGGCTGCAGAAGACGTTTTCAATCGTGATCCTGTACAGCGCACTGCGCTGGATATGCTGCGCACCAAAGGAATAGACTACACATTATTGCCAGAGAAGGGCAAAGGCAAACGAATTGCAGATGTCATGATTGGCGATCATCCGCTAGAGCCGGAACGCGAGTATCGTATAGCAGGGTGGGGCGTCGATCTGGGTGCTGAGGCATCAGGTGAGGCGCGCGTGCAGGACGTACTGGCGAATTACCTTCGACAGAAAAAAACCGTCTCGATAGAAAAAACATTCCGTCCATCTCTTGCAGATGCAGAAAAGACATCAGAGCGTTCAGAGAAGTCCGACTAAAGCCGAATCAAACGTTTGCCAAGATTTTTTCCCTGATACAACTCTTCGATCGCTCCCATTGCGGAAGCCAGACCATCGCTGATCTCTTCGCGATAGCTCATGTCTCCGGATCTGACCAACCCTTCCAGCTGACTGACATATTTTGGGTAAGTGTCTTTATGATCGAAGAGAATGAATCCTTCCATTCTTGCTCGTCGGGTCAGCAAAATGCGATTGACCCGTGGTCCCATGGGTGGAGGATCCCATGAGGCAATAGAGGCGGTGCCACAGACAACAACACGTGCGCCTATCGCGAGATGCTGCATGACCACGTCTGAAATACTGCCGGCGGTATTATCAAAGTAAACGTTCACCCCATCCGGGCACATGCGCTTGACGGCTTCGTCAATACTATCGGTTTTGTAATTGATGGCATGATCGTATTTGAAGTCATACAGACATGCCCTGACCTTATCCGCCGATCCTGTCAGGCCCACCGTTCGACATCCCATGGCTTTGGCCAATTGCCCAACACATGAACCGACGCCGCCCGCCGCCGTTGACACCACAACGGTGTCCCCCGGTTGAGGAGACCCAAGCTTGTCCAATGCGGTTGCTGCAGTTACGCCATTCAAACCCAGCACACCCAGATAGAGCGAAGCCGGCAAATCGCTTGCGGTGATCTTCTGAACCACGGCGCCAGCCTTAACCACTGCGTAGTGTTGCCAGCCAAACCAGCCCATGACGCGCTCACCTTTCTGGTAGCCTTCGGCAAGCGATTCTTCTACAACACCGACGCACAATGATCGCATGACATCGCCAACCTTAACGCTGGCATAATTCTGGGCGTCTGCCAGCCACCCGCGCATGGCGGGCTCAACAGACAGCCATTCATTTCGCACCCGTATCTGTCCCGGCCCTAGCGGCGGCACCTCTGCTTTTTCGATCCTGAAAGTTTCTGCCGTGGGAATACCGGTGGGTTTCGAAACGACCCGAATCAATTCATTGGTCAGCATGTTGTTGTCTCCTTCTTTTGTGCTTGCGCGTTGCGGATATTAAGTCAGATCAGCCTGGGGCTTATCTGCCAATATTCTAGCTGTAATATTTTCAGGCAGAGTGACAGTGTACTTGCTTGCAGGGTCGGTAGAGGGCGCAGGCACGGGGCGCTTGTCATCGAAATAAAATTCGAGCGCGGTCAATAAGCAATCGTGCGCCATATCAATGGCTTCAGCTTCTGTTTTACCGTAACTGATGGCTTCCGGAATATCCGGAAATGTGACCATAAATCCAGGCCCGTCGGGTGTTAATACAAATGGATACTTCATAGGAAAAGTTGGATGTTGTGCTCGCCTTTAGAAGGCTTAGCGAATACGCTGCAGGATTAAGCGCTTTTGATTCATCAAGATAAGTAAGAATAATTGGCTTATTTTTTATTTCTTGATTTGCATCATAGTGGGCAATTACGACGAACATATAAAAACGCAATGGGCTGACGAGCAGCCCATGCGAACCCGGACATGCCGGGGGTTTTTCTGATAAGGAGGTTGCGATGAAGCAGATCGCATTTCCTGATCGGCAGGCTGTTAGTGTTTGCCGCACCAGCCCACTATTCAGGGAATCGGAGGAGGTGCAACTCCTCCGGCTTCAGAATTAAATTTACTAAATGTTACTAAGATTGTCAACTCGGACCAGGAGCACAGAATGGCAAACAGCAACACAGAGCACAGTCGGAAATTAAGAGCCAAAACTGCGGCGGAATCGGTAAAGCGATTGCTTGCGGCGGGCGTTCTTAAGCAGTTTTCGTTTCGGCTGAAAACCGAACTGGCAAATGAATTTGACGCTATCGCAAAGGAACGTGGCCTGAGCAGGCCGGCAACGATGCAGTTGCTCGTAGACACCTATCGGCAAACCCAAAGTCAGTGAACGACATCCGATGTTCAGATTTGAGCTGGTCTGACGGGTGTCACGCGAGAGGACATCTGTCAGATCAGATCGGGACGTTCAATGAGTCCTATTTTCTTGGAAGCAGACGCGGTACTCACACCTGGACCTCAAGATCATGGTCTGTTTTCGGATGCCTGCCGTTTTTTGGGGAATTGCCAGTGCGATTCTTGGGGAGTTTTTAAGAAATATGCTGCAGATAGAGCATCAATCGAATTTGTATGTTTCACCTAATACTTTGATTTTTATAGTTATTGAAAATAGACAATCAAAGGATTTCAGTCTGTTGGTGCCGATAAGAGGAGTCGAACCTCCGACCTTCGCATTACGAATGCGCTGCTCTACCAACTGAGCTATATCGGCAGTCTCAGGAAGACGGGAATTCTAACATAAAATTTTTTGGTGCTGGCCTGGGCGAATCATTCCGTTCAATTTTTGGCCGCAAGCCAGCGCACCCGCCTTCCCTATGGAAGGCAGGTTAAGAATTTTTTAGTTTCGACGGCGTGGGTGGCTGGGGCCTGTAGGCGCACGACCAGCAATATGACGGAAGGTAATGCGACCTTTGCTCAAATCATAAGGGGACATTTCCAGGGTAACTTTATCGCCAGCCAGAATACGGATATGGTGCTTGCGCATCTTGCCGCCGGTATAGGCGATGATAGGGTGCCCATTGTCCAGCGTAACGCGGAAGCGGGAATCAGGCAGTACTTCGGTGACAGAGCCACTCATTTCAAGTAGTTCTTCTTTTGCCATATAGTGTTCTCCTGTAAAGATTAATAATCAACGGCAGGATGCAATGGCTTGAGACGCAACAATTGAGCGCGAATACACGAACCACGGCAGGGTGCCGGTATTTGCAAATGCGGATGCCAGGCGCTTTCGCAGAGAGCTGAAGCTGCAATGCCAACTCTTGCCTGACTGGCGCAGCAGTGTGACACGATGGATAAATGCGGAAAACGATGCTTCCGGCGCCATCAAGTGAGGAAATTAACCGTATGACGGGTATGGTTCACAAGGTCATACCAACGGCAATGGATGCGCCTGAGTGCGATGTTGCTGAAATAACAACAATCCGGGCGTGAGATTTATGTTCTTATAGGGTCTTGCACGTTGTTTATTATACACTCAATTGTGATTTTCCCTGAAAATCTGTTGTGTTTTCGATACATTTATGGCGTGTACGACCCATACATTTGTGATTTTTTGCCCGCCTTCTCAGTCTGTCAGTTCTTTGCCTTTGGTCTCAGGCAGAAGGAATGTGGTGACCAGCACAAGCGCGTAGGCGCCTGTTGCAAACGCGGCAATGGCGCCGGCAAGCCCCATGGATTGACTCAAATAGCCCACCAGTCCCGGAAACAGCGCGCCAATGCCACGACCAAAGTTATAGGCAAATCCCTGTCCGTTGGCACGAATCGCAGACGGGAAAAGCTCCGTGAGATACGCGCCGACACCGCCGAAAATACCGGAGGCCGCAAAACCCAGGGGGAAACCCAGAATCAGCATCTGCGTGTTGGTCAGTAGCAATTCCGTATATAAATAGATGCACAGGCCGGACAGTAAAGAAAACAGTATCAGATTGGCCTTGCGCCCGAATTTGTCGGCAAAATAAGCGCCAGTGATATAACCGCAGAACGATCCGGCGATAATGACCAGAAGATAACTGCCGGTGCCCATGACCGAGAGATGTCTTTCGGTCTTCAGAAACGTGGGCAGCCATGTCGTAATCGCATAATAACCGCCCTGGACGCCGGTGCACAGAAGCGCAGTCAAAAGGGTGGTTTTCAATACGCCTGGCGCGAAAATGCCCCACATGCTGGATACATTCTTTTGCTGCAGCACTTTTTCCTTGAAGATTTCCGGCTCAGGAACATGACGTCGGATGAAGAGCACCAGCAGGGCAGGAATCACGCCAACCCAGAAAAGACTGCGCCATGCAATTTCTACTGGCAGAATCGAGAACATAATGGTGTAGAGCAGGGCGGCAACGCCCCAGCCAATGGCCCAGCCACTCTGAACCGTGCCCACTGCTTTACCCCGGTGTTCGGCACGAATAATCTCACCCATCAGCACGGATCCGACGGCCCATTCACCTCCGAATCCCAGGCCCTGAAGTGCGCGCAGAACGAAAAACTGCTCGAAGTTTTGCGCGAAACCGATCAACACCGTACATATCGAAAACCACAGAATGGTGATCTGCAGAATACGGACGCGACCATAGCGGTCGGCCAGTATGCCCGCGCCCCAGCCACCAATGGCGGAGAAGAGCAAGGTGATTGTGCCCAGCAATCCGGCTTCGGCGTTACTGATGCCCCATAGCTGGATAATTGCGGTGATGACAAATGTGAACACCATAAAGTCGAATGCATCGGTGGCCCACCCGCCAAAAGCGGCGATAAACGTATTCTTTTCAGTCCGGTTCAGTTGCTTGTACCAGTTCATCTCGCGTCTCCCTTATAACTATATCTATTCAATCCCGACCCATATGGAAATCATAGTCAGACTCTGATTACGCATTCAGGTAGTTGCGCGCTCAGGTCGTGAAATCGTAAAGCGCTGCCGGATTGTCAACCAGAATCTTCTGTCTTTGGCTGGCTTGCGGTGCCCATTTCTCCAGTTGGGCAAGAAGCAGACCGGTGTCAGGCATTCTGGGAATGGAGACATGCGGCCAGTCGCTACCCCAGAGCATGCGATTTTCATTTGTATTGATCAGTGCCTGGGCCCACGGTACGACATCAGCAAACTCGGGAAAATCTTCGCTGATACGATAAGCGCCTGACAGCTTTACCCACCATCCGTGATTTTCGATCAGTTCCTGCATGGCCCGGAAACCCGGATGATTAATACCTTCCGACACAGGCATATGGCCCATATGATCAATGACCCCTGGAACAGGCAGTTTTTTCATTCTGGGCAGTAGTTCAGGCAACTGCCGCGCGTCAAGCAAAAATTGCATATGCCATCCGAAATCGGCAATCTGACGAGCCAGCTTTTCCATGGCATCAAAACCCGTGCCGCCGCCAAACAGAACGTTCAGTCGCAATCCGCGAACGCCAGCTTCGTGCATCTCGCGAAGTTGCTGGTCTGTGACAGTTTCCCGAACCACAGCAACGCCACGCAGCTTGTCTGGATGTCGCCTGAGTACTTCAAGCATATAGCGATTGTCATCACCATACACGCTGATCTGAACCAGTACACCGCGCTGCATGCCAGTGCTTTCGAGCATATTCAGATATTTTTCTTCGGGCGCTGCCGGTGGCGTGTAGCTTCGGTTGCCGACGAAGGGATACTTCTGCTCGTCGTCGGCCACAACATGGGCATGGGTATCGCACGCAAGCGGTGGAATCGTAAAGGCGGGAGGCGTGATATCCTGCAAAGGAGGGAGGCAAAGCTGCATCTTTTTTCATCCACTGTTTGAATCAACAATGCAAATCATAGTAGCAAGTCGCGCAGCGGCTGTCCAATGTCGTGAACACGACTGTGATATCACAACTGTTTTGGATCTTCTGTCTCGCGCCGGAGCCCAAGGCCCATACCCATTCCGGCCCCCATGCCCATTCCACCGCCGCCGCCACCACCGCCGCCTCCGCCACCAGATCGGCCAGCGCCGCCGCCATCGCTTTTGCCTCGGCTGCCGCCAGCCTGCACTCGCGTTGGTCCCTGTAGCGGAATATTCACTCCCGCAGGTATGTCGCCCAGATCCAGGGCTGTTCGGATAAAGTTTCTGAGGGATACAACCAGCTCTGCCGTGTGTATCGGACGACCGGCAACCATATCGACTGCGGCCTGACTGGCCAGTCTGACATGTTCTTCTGTGCCTAAAAGGATGATATCGGAAAGCGCCGCTTCCACCGCATCACGAACGCGTCGAGATCGTTCAGATCCGCCTGTCCGGCTCTCTTCTGACGCAGCGTCTTCTTCTGTTGCTTTCATGTCTCTGAGGTGTGCAGGCGATACGGTCAGACGACCCGTGAACGAACCGCCAAGCACCTTGTAGGCAGCAATCAGCGTTCGGAGGCGTTCATTGATCTGACGGTTCATGCGTTCACGCCGCTGCTGAATGAGCTGCATCATGAGGACACGCACACCGACACCCATCAGAGTGAATAACGTCAGTCCGAGGATTGTCGTAAGAATTCCGTGCCAGGAAGTAAAATCGAAGTTGCGCATATGACTCTTTTAATTTTTTCTATTGGTGTGAGATCCGCCACGTGAACTGGCGCTTTGCAGACAGGGCGGCACCAGAACGGCCAGACAACGTTGCCTGTTAGTATAGCGCCGCTTTATTGGCTGTGTGCACGATATAATCTGGAATGCTATTGTGCTCGCAAACAACCCAGGATATCAAAATGCAATTGAACGAACTCGAAACGCCGGCGCTTGTCCTTGATCGCAGCAAAATGGAAAACAATATTAATCGATTGCGCGAGCAACTCAAGCCTTTCGATATCGTCTTTCGACCGCATTTGAAGACCTGTAAATCAGCCGACGTTGCGCGCTATGTCACTGAGCCGGGTGGGCCGATTACGGTGTCCACCTTAAAAGAAGCGGAGTATTTTCTGGAGCACGGCTGGACGGACATTCTGTATGCCGTGGGTATTGCAGCCAACAAATTTGCACACGTAGCCAGCCTGATCAGCCGGGGTGCGAACATGACGGTGATATTGGATAATGCCGAAACGGCAGCAGCGCTGGCAACGTTTTGCGATGATAAAAAATTGTCCTTGCCGGTCCTGCTGGAAATCGATACAGACGGGCATCGATCCGGCATTGTTCCCGAATCTGATGAACTGTTGAACGTTGCCGGGCATCTGCGTCCGAGCAACGCTGATGGAACCGGCGCCTGGCTGGCAGGGGTCATGACGCATGCCGGCGAGTCTTATAACTGCAAAGATACCAACTCGATTGTGGCGATGGCAGAACAGGAAAGACGCGGCGCGGTAACTGCTGCTCAACGTCTGCGTGCGGCGGGATTCGATGCACCGACAGTCAGTGTGGGCAGCACACCCACTGCGCATTTTGCACAGTCGCTGGATGGCGTTACTGAAGTGCGTGCAGGTGTCTACGTTTTTTTCGATCTGGTCATGGCCGGGCTGCAAGTGTGCACGCCAGAAGACATCGCCTTGTCGGTACTTTGCACTGTGATTGGTCATCAGAAGGAGAAAGGCTGGCTGATTACCGATGCCGGCTGGATGGCGATGTCAAGAGACCGCGGTACCCAGAATCAGCGCGTTGATCAGGGATACGGCCTGGTTTGCAGTATCGACGGCAAGATTATGAACGATATCATCATGTCCCAGGCAAACCAGGAGCACGGGATCATCATGCACCGAGACGATTCGGCAAAAACGCCAATGCTACCCGTGGGGACAATGTTGCGCATCCTACCCAATCACGCATGCTCTACAGCAGCCCAGCATCAGAGTTACAAGGTAGTTGACGAGGGGCAGAAAATCGAAGCGGAATGGACCCGGTTCAGCGGGTGGTAGTCAATCGTCAGGGATATGACAATCGACATCATTGCTCAGACTGCCTGTCGGTAAGAGCACTCATAGATCAGAGCATTCACGGTTGAGAGTACTCATTATTGAGAGTACTTGTCGCTCAGACTGCTTCAGCTAATCTGCTCGCTTTGCATCCCTTTATTCGTCCAGATAAATCCTGCCAGCCCAATGATGGGTCCGGGCAGGAGCAGCCAGATGGCGTCCATTCCGACATAGTCAATTAACGCCGTTACCAATGAAATGGATACCACCGTGATGGCAAATCCGATAGAGTTCTGAATGGCCAGCGCAGCACCGACCAGCTGAGGAGGGCACGCTTTGGCTGATAATGCAGAAAATTGTGGAGAGTCGGCAACGACAGTCGCACCCCAGATCAGGACAATAATCAGCAGGGCAGCTGCGGGCAGCTCGCGCCAGAATATCACAAATAAAATAGCGCAGCACAAGGACGAAGCCAGCGCGCCCAGCGCGACTTTTTCGCTTCCGATTTGTCGTGAAAGTGCTCCGCCAATGAGGCTGCCGATGGCGCCCATGACAATGATGATGAATGCGAGCCCTGAAACACCCAGTCCCGAAAATCGCGATTGCAATATGGTACGCGAGATCAGCAACGGGACTATTGTCCAGAAGGTATAGAGTTCCCACATATGGCCGAAATAGCCGATGGCTGCGGCGCGAAAAGGTCGGATTGCAAACGCGGCAAGAACACTCTCTCGTTTATCGGATGGCTGACCATTGGTATCGCGCGGCCTTGCTTGCTGCAAATGAGGTCCATCTCCGAGACGATAAATGAGTGCCGCTCCGAGCAGGGCAAGGATGGACGATGCCATAATGACATACTGCCAGGGTAGTGGTCCGCTAATGCCGCGTAATGCATGAGGAAGGGCAGTGCCTATCGTGAGCATCGCAACCAGTTGTGCGAGGGCGTATCCAACACGATCAGGCGCCCAGCTCACAATCAGCTTCATGCCCAAGGGGTAGATTCCTGCAAGACTGAATCCAACCAGAAAGCGGTAAACCGACCCGCTAAAAAGGCCATCGGCAAACAGTGCGAAACATGCGTTGAAAATTGCACCCGTGATCGACGAAATCACAAAGAGGTGGCTTGCCCGATATCGATCTGCGATACCACCAAGGGCAATGACAAGCGTACCGAGAATGAAGCCGGCCTGTACGGCACTGGTTAGCAGGCCAATATCAGCGGCTGTTGCATGCCAGACACGCATCAGATCGTCGGCCGCACTATTGGCACTGAACCATAAAGATGTCCCAAACAGTTGCGCCAGCGCGATGATGGCGACGGGCCCTGGCCAGTTGACTAGTTGGCTTGCATTCAAATTGTTATATTCCGGGACCTCTGCGGGCATGGCGTCTCCTGCGCTATGGATGGCGTGCCACTATCATGCATATAGTCTACAAGAGAAAATGTTGGCGATTCATGAATTACATTTGAAACTGTAATATGCGAAGAATCGCTGCCGATTGATGAAGTTTCAATGACTAGGTACTGTCAGATATGAGATGTGTTCGCAGCTGTCTTGTGTGTGAGAAAGTGCCTGACGCGCGGAAATTATATAATAAGGGTTTACCCCGCAATATTTGCACTCACCAATTTTTGTTGTTGTCAGCAACAATTCAGGAATGAAGATGTCCACAACCAAGCGAGATGTACCCGGTATTCGACCTTATGATGCGCCTGCAGGCGGCTGGGGTGCGCTCAAAGCGACGGCGGTGGCCATTCAAACGCAAATGGACGTACTGGAAGCACCGGTCACTCTGATGCGTACCAATCAGCCGGCGGGCTTCGATTGTCCGGGCTGCGCATGGCCCGACAAGGATCATCGCTCAACATTCCAGTTTTGTGAAAATGGCGCCAAGGCGGTTACCTGGGAAGCGACGAAAAAGCGGGTGACCGCCGAGTTTCTCGCACAAAATACCGTCACGTCATTGCTGGAGAAAAGCGATTATGAACTGGAGAATTACGGCCGGCTGACCGAACCGCTGGTTTACGATCGTGATACAGACACCTTACGCCCGATAAGCTGGGAAGCGGCGTTTGATCGGATTGGCACTGTGCTTCGCAGCCTGACACCCAATCAGGTGGAATTCTATACCTCTGGGCGCGCATCCAATGAGGCGGCTTATCTCTTTCAGCTCTTTGCCCGTGAGTATGGCACGAATAATTTTCCCGACTGCTCAAATATGTGCCACGAAGCAACCAGCGTGGGGTTGCCACGTTCGATTGGTATTGGCAAAGGAACCGTATCGCTGGATGATTTTGATGATGCCGAGCTTATCATTTCCATCGGCCATAATCCGGGCACTAATCACCCGCGGATGATGGGAACGCTGCATGAAGTGTCTCGGCGAGGTGTGCCCATTATTGTTCTGAATCCACTCAAGGAAAGGGCGTTGGAACGCTTTACAGATCCGCAGAATGTCGTCGAGATGGCAACGTACAGCTCCACGAAAATTGCGTCTTCGTATTTTCAGGTGAAATCCGGCGGGGATACGGCGGCGCTCAAAGGCATCATGAAAGCGCTTCTGGCACTGGATGAGTCAGGAGAAAATGCGATTGATCATGAATTCATTGCCGAGCATACCCTGGGGTTTGAGGAACTCGCGCAGGATTTGCGTGACACGTCCTGGGAAACAATAGAGAAGCAGAGTGGTCTGCCCCGCGCCGATATGGAGCAGGTGGCAGTGGCGTATGCCAAATCACGTGCGACCATTGTCTGCTACGGCATGGGAATTACCCAGCACAACCAGGGCACTGCCAATGTTCGCTTGATTGCCGATCTGCTTCTGTTGCGTGGTAACTTCGGCAAACCGGGAGCGGGAATTTGTCCGCTGCGCGGCCACTCGAACGTACAGGGCAATCGCACTGTCGGCATTACCGAAAAACCCTCAACCCAGTTTCTGCAAAAGCTCGAAGAGGTTTTCGGATTTGTACCCCCCAAAGAACACGGACATGATTCGGTTGCCGCGATGCAGGCCATGATCGACGGACGTTCGAAAGCACTGATCTGCCTGGGCGGCAATTTTGCCGTCGCCATGCCCGAACCTGAGCGGTCGTTCCAGGCTATGAAGCGGCTGGATCTGAGCGTACACGTTGGCACAAAACTGAATCGGTCTCATCTGCTGGTGGCTAAAGAAACGTTTGTCCTGCCTTGCCTGGGTCGCACGGAACTGGACGTGCAGAATGGTGAGCGTCAATCCGTGACGGTAGAGGATTCCATGTCCATGGTGCATGCCTCTTCCGGAAAGCTAAAGCCTGCCTCTCCAGTGTTGAAATCGGAACCGGTAATTGTGGCGGGTATGGCTGTGGCTACCTTGCCGCAAACGCGCGTGCCATGGATGAAACTGGTTGGCAACTATGATGACATTCGTGATCTGATTGAAAGAACACTTCCTGGTTTCGACAATTACAATGAGCGGATCCGCGTTCCCGGCGGATTCCGCATGCCATTGCCGCCTACGGAGCGCAAATGGCCCACCGAGACAGGCAAGGCCATGTTCTTTGTGTTCAAGGGTGTTCGCGAAGATATCAGCGTAGAGGGAGATCAGGTCTTACGCCTTATCACGTTGCGCAGCCACGATCAGTACAACACAACGATCTATGGCATGAATGACCGTTATCGTGGTGTCTTCGGGCGCAGGGACGTGCTGTTCATGAATGAAGCGGACCTGGAACGACTGGGTCTGGAACACGGTGATCTGGTAGATATTGAGACCGCGGTTTCTGAAAGAAAATTAAAAATGTCCGGGATCACGGTGATTGCCTATGATATTGCCCCTGGATCGGTTGGTGCCTATTACCCCGAAGCAAATGTGCTCGTACCGCTGGAATATATTGATAAAGACAGCGGCACCCCATCATATAAATCGGTTCCAGTGACAGTAAAGCGCAGTGGGCAGTGAATATTAGTCACAGCCCAAGCTTTGCGTGTTGGGCTGTTGAAGAAGATATCCCAAAGAGGAAAGTGCTCAGATTGTCATCTGCGCGACGGTTTGCATAGAGGTATCATATGATCTATAATTTAGGCATCATTTGATACAAGGAGGCCAAAATGCTTGCACTTCGCCCTGAACAAATTGGCGCTGCTTTAGACATGGCACCCGTCCCTAAGACGTTTGCGGAATTGGACGAGTTTGTTTCTAAAGGAATCTCAAAAGCGGCTTTGCGTAAAGTAGTATCGCGTCTGGTAATAAATAGCGATCAGACGACAGCGTTACTCTACCGCATTGTTCCAGAGGGAACGTTTAAGCGCCGAAAATCAATTTTAAGTCCTGAGGAGTCGGAACGTACTGAGCGCCTGGCCAGGGTCTTTGCGACAGCGTGCTTTGTATTGGAATCAGAAGACAGCGCTCGGCAATTTCTGAATTCTGCACATCCGCTTCTGGAAGATAAAATGCCTTTGGATGTGGCTTTTTCGGAGATTGGAGCTCAAAGAGTTGAGCGCGTTCTTTGGTCCGCTTTTTATGGGTTGCCGGCCTGATGCAGTTGTTTAGAATTGCCAGTAGTCGTCATACAGTTTGGAGTGGAACTGGTGCCGCCATTCTGGGAGGACGGTGGAATAAGCCGGGTCAACCGGTCATATATACATCGCTAACTTACGCAGGCGCTATGTTGGAGATACTTGTTCACACGAATACAGCGAAGATACCGCCTTCTCATCAGTGTGTTATCGCGCAGGTGCCTGATGACGTCGAAATCACTCGATACACCGCCGAGAGTCTACCAGAAGGTTGGGATTGTCAGGAGAGTAAGGTGGCTCAAGAAATAGGAGACAGATGGTTCACTGAAGGTAAGACTGCTATCCTAATCGTGCCATCTGTTGTGGCTCGAATGGAGTTTAACGCTCTGGTTAATCCTGGCCATACGGATACCTCTCGTATTATTGTATCGGAACAAAAGATGGTTCTTTGGGATAGTCGATTATTTACCTGCTGATGACCGGAATGTCAGTGACTTAGAATATACGATTCTTGCTGCGAAAAATTTATCAACAGATTTCTGCAATTAAACGGGCACCTACTTAAGGTGCCCGTATTGCGTTTCAGTTCTTCAATGAACTAAACGGCTGTCCAGTCGCGCTCGGCCTCATCGCCCGATTTATTCAACACGACCCGGTTGTTTTCCACTTTCTCAACCCACGACAGCGGAATTAAATGGTGCTTGCCGCCAGATTCCGGCGCATTTTTTGCCAGTTTGATCTGATCCTCTCCTTCGAGATGATCCACTACACCAACCAATTTACCGTCTGAGCCGATGACCTCGGCGTGTTCCTGAATGTCTGTTTTGTTAACCATATTTGCTCCTTTAAAAAGTTTCAGATATGAGTGAAGCATCAGATCTATCGACGTGATGCGACATGTCGGGAGAGCACTTTCAGGTTAACGCAGGCCGCTTTTGAATGTCAAATTCGTGCAAAACCAGTGCATGATGACATGTGGCAAAGGCAGGGGAAAGCACAGGTAATGCATAGAGAAAGCCTAGACAACGCACAGAGAAAGCGCAAAGCAAGTACAAAAATTGCAGGGAAAGCAGAGTTGCGTAACTGCAGCGGCTTCCTTCGGGTTTTCATAATCACAGCCGTCATATCGCATTTGACATAAACAGTTCGATCGCATATCATTCGTATTGAAATGATTTTTAGATGAAATTATTCCTGTATAAATAATATGAGTAGAACATGAGTAAAACAATTAATAAGCAGGCTCAATATGACATTCGAATTCTCAGCGCGTTGCGGCGTATCACACGTGCTATAGCTATTCATTCGCGGCAGCTGGCCGCCTATAACAATGTGACCGCACCGCAGCTCATTTGCCTGGGAGCGATTGTGGAAAACGGGCCGATTACGGCAACGGAAATCAGCCGCAAAATCCACGTCAGCCCCAGTACGGTCGTGGGCATACTTGATCGCCTGGAAGACAAGGGCTGGATCACTCGCGAACGCGGGAAAGAAGATCGCCGCATCGTCTTTATTACAGCGACGCAGGCCGGCATCGAACTGGTCAAGGCAACGCCGTCTCCAATACAGACCACGCTGTCTGATGCGCTGAAAGATCTGCCCGAAGACGAGCAGGCTGCCATCACGGCATCCCTGGAGAAAATTGTCATGCTCATTGAGGTCCACGGCGATGTGCCCAATGAAGTTTCCAAAGAACCGGCTTCGCCCATACTGGATGTGCCAGTCAGCGACGCCTCTCACCCAGAATCCGGAATTTTGATTTGACTGATACTGTACTTACGACTTCACAAACGCAATCCCAATCCTCGCATGCCGGCGTTGTCGGCACCGATGAAACGCATACTCTGAGACTTCCTGTAAAACAGGACGGCTATGCGATCTGGCAATTGATATCCCAGTGTCCTCCACTGGATCTGAATTCGGTGTACAGCTATCTGTTGTTGTGCGAACATTTTCGACACACTTGCGTCGTCGCAGAGGCCGCTGGTCATATTAATGGATTTGTTTCTGCCTATTTGCCACCCGAGAAAAAAGATACGCTGTTTATCTGGCAGGTGGCCGTACACGAACGTGGACGCGGGCAAGGCCTTGGTCAGCGCATGCTGCATAGCCTTCTGCAACGACCCGAACTGGCGCATATCAAGTATTTAGAAACGACGGTAGGTCCGGATAACGCCGCCTCGCGTCGCATGTTCGCTGCTGTTGCCCGCACCCAGGGTACCAGTATCGACGAGAGCCCATTATTTGAACCAGAATTATTCGGCTCCGAGGCACATGACGACGAACGTCTCCTGAAGATTGGTCCACTCAGGCGAATGCCGGGCTGATTTTCACCCCACACAGGGTGCCTGCGCACCCGGATGCCTGTTCCAGGCATTGTCCTTTTAATGTTTCAACAAATAGGAAAAAATCATGGATTTAGAAATTTTCGACCGCATGGAGTCTGAAGTGCGTGGTTACGTACGTTCATTCCCCGTCATTTTCACTCAGGCCAAAGGGTCTGTTCTGACTGATGAATCAGGTACCGAATACATCGATTTTTTCAGTGGTGCGGGTACGCTGAACTACGGCCATAACAATCCCATTCTTAAAAAGAAACTGATCGAGTATCTGAATTCCGATGGCGTTGTGCACGGACTTGATA